>CAVPVX010000003.1:0-124960 GCA_963709345.1 uncultured Actinomycetes bacterium | reverse complement strand
CGCCCAGCTCGGTGACAAGGGGCTCTTCGTCAAGGAGCTGGAGACGGCGCTGCTGGAGGGTCGCGTCGACCTCGCCGTGCACTCGGCCAAGGACATGCCGACGCAGATCCCCGACGGCCTCGCCATCATCGCCTTCAGCGAGCGGGAGGACGTCCACGACGTGTTCGTCGCGAGCCCCGAACTGCTGGCCGGCCGCGCCGGGAAGGATCCGGCCGCGGGCCCCGCCTTCACGCTCGAAGACGTGCCGCGCGGCGCGCGTGTCGGCAGCTCGAGTCTGCGGCGCCGCTCGCAGCTGCTGGCGCTGCGTCCGGACATCGAGGTCGTGGACATCCGCGGCAACGTCGAGACCCGGCTGCGCAAGGTCGTCGACGAGGGTATGGCCGGCACTATCCTCGCGGCGGCGGGGCTGGCCCGCCTGGGGCGGGCGGACGCCGCCGCCTTCGCCTTCACCTTCGACCAGATGCTGCCGGCCGTCGGCCAGGGCGCGCTCGCCGTCGAGGCGCGCCCCGACCACCCGCGCGTGGCGGAACTGCGCGCGGCGCTCGATCACCGGCCGACGGCGCTGGCGGTCTCCGCCGAGCGCGCCCTGCTCGGCTCGCTCGAGGGCGGCTGCCAGGTGCCGATCGCCGCACACGCCGACTGGCGCGTCGGGGGGGAGCGCGCTGCCGGCGTCCTTGCGCTGCGTGCCTGCGTGGGCTCGCTCGACGGCGTCCGGATGGTGCGCTGCGAACGCGTCCGTCCGGCCGACGACCCGGAAGGCCTCGGCACCCTTCTCGCCGCCGAGCTGCTCGAGCGCGGCGCCGGCGACATCCTGAGCGAGATCCGCTCGCCGTGAGCGGCTCGGACGCTCAACCGCACGCGGGGGCTCGCGGCCCGCTCGCCGGGCGGACCGTCGTGGTCACGCGACCGCGCGCGCAGGCGGCGTCGCTGGTGGGGCCGCTCGAGGAACTCGGCGCCACCGTACTGGAAGTCCCGACCATCCGCATCGTGCCGCGACCCTTCGATGACGAGGTCGCGGCCGTGATCGGCTCCCTGAAGGACTACCGGCTCATCGTGTTCACGAGCGCCAACGCGGTGCGCGTCTTCGCCGGCTATCTGGAGCGGGCGGCAGCCGGGAAGGCCGTCGCTCAGCGTCCCGAGGGCCCCTCGGGTTCGCCGCTTGCCGGCGCGGCCGTGGCCGCCATCGGCCCGGCGACGGCCGCCGCCCTTGAGGCGCACGGCGTCTCCTGCGCTCTCGTGCCCGACGACTTCATCGCCGAGGGGCTGCTCGACGCGGTCGAGCGGCGCGGCGTCGCTCCTGCCGGTGCCCGCGTGCTCATCCCCCGTGCGCGGGAGGCGCGCAGCGTCCTTCCCGACACGCTGCGCGCGCGGGGAGCGCTCGTCGACGTGCTGCCCATCTACGACACCGTGGCCGTTGAGCGGCTCGCCGTGCCGGCGGAGCGTATCGAGGCGGCCGACTACATCACCTTCACCTCGAGCAGCACGGCACGACGGTTCGCCGCTCTGATGGAAGAGGCCGGCGGCGGGTCTGCTGCCGGGACCGGGATATCCGCCGCCCGCCCGCTCTCGGAGCGGCTCTCCGGCGTCCGCCTGTGCTCGATAGGCCCCGTGACCAGCGGGACCCTGCGGGAGCTCGGGCTCGTCGTGGCCGTCGAGGCCCGGGAGTACACCGCCGCCGGTCTCGCCGCGGCGATCGCCGCGGCCTGCTGAGCCGGTCCGACCGGGCGGTCCCGCGCCCGTCCACGCACCGCCCGCCTCGGTTTCTCAGCGGAAGCACTCGGGAGCCGCACCCACCGCGTGGCGGACGATGCGGCGGGTATTCTCTCGCGTGACGTGAGCGCCGCCGTAGAAGCCGCGCGGGCTCTCGTCGAACGATGCGATGTCGACGAGGTCGAGCACGCGGACGTCGCAGCGCGTCCGCGCATCCCGGGGGCACGAGGCCAGCACGTCGAGATGCTTCTGGACCCGGCGGCCCGGAAGGCGCGGAGTGCCTTCGGCTGGTAGGGCACGATCACGACCAGGGGGATGACGTCGTGGTCGTTGTAGATGCGCATCGTCGTCTCGAAGTACGTCTGCGAACGCCGCGTCTCGAGCGGGCCGGTCCAGCTGGGATTCGGGAGGAGCCGCGTGGCGTCCAGGTCCATATGACGGCTGAAGGAGTACATGGGCTTCGTGCGCGTGACATCGTACGCGTTGTCCGGCAGGAACCCGCGCGAGAGGAACCGGTTCGCGTAGAGCAGTTCCTTGACCGGCGCTGCTCCCTGGGCGGCTCGACTCAGCTTGCGAGCGTCTGCCCCGGTCACGCTCAAGACGGCGCGCCTGTTGCGCCGCGGCGCGCTTCGTCGTAGGTTCGGTGCATGACCCGCCCGATTTGCTTCCTCAGCGACTACGGCTACACGGACGACTTCGCCGGCACCTGTCGGGCCGTTATCGCGCGCGTCGCGCCGGACGTGCGCGTGATCGACGTCACGCATGGCCTGCCCGAGCGTGACGTGCTGGCCGGCGCCGTCGTGCTGCGCAACACGCTGCCGTACATGCCGGACAAGGCGGTGATCCTCGCCGTCGTCGACCCCGGGGTCGGCGGCTTGCGCCGTCCGGTCGCCCTGCGCAGCGCCGGCGACCGATTGTTCGTGGGTCCCGACAACGGCCTGCTGATGCAGGCCGTGGACGCCGACGGCGGCGTGCGCGAGGCACGATTCCTCACCAACGACGAGCTCTGGCTCAGCCCGCTCTCGGCGACCTTCCACGGTCGCGACGTCTTCGCCCCGGTCGCGGCCCGCCTGGCCAAGGGTCTGACGCTCGAGACCGTCGGCGTCGTCGCTGATCCCGAGGCTCTCGACCGCATCGACGTGCCCGAGCCCCAGCGTCATCGTGATGGGCTCACCGCCATCGCTGTGCTCGTCGACCGTTTCGGCAACGTCGCCCTCAACCTGCGCGCCCACGACCTCGAGAAGGCGAAGCTCACCGGGGACGTCGAGCTCGTCACCGGCGGCGAGAGGTACCTTGCCCGGGTCGCGCGCACGTTCGCCTCGGTGCGGCCCAGCGACATCGTCGTGCTGATCGACAGCTACGGCCAGGCGTCGGTGGCCGTCAACGCCGGTTCCGCGGCTGGGGTACTCGGCCTTGACGCCGGCGACGAGGTGCGGTTGCGGCGCCGCGGCTGACAACGGTCGCGGCTCCGCCGCTCGCCTCGTCAGAGCGCGCCGTCGCCCGCCGGGAGCGCCCGGCCGCGGCGCGTGTTGCGCGTCACGCCACGATTCGCTATAGTTCCCCTTCGCGCGTCCACGTCGGGCGCGCATCCTGCTACCGAACGAGTGAGCGCATGAAGACTTACGTCGCCAAGCCTTCCACGATCGAGAAGAAGTGGTACGTCGTCGACGCCAAGGGTCACACCCTGGGCCGCCTCGCGACCGTCGTCGCCGACTGTCTGCGCGGCAAGCGCAAGGCCATCTACACGCCCACCATCGACACCGGCGATTTCGTCGTCATCATCAACGCCGAGCAGATCGTCGTGACGGGCCACAAGCCCGAACAGAAGATGTACTACCATCACTCGGGCTATCCCGGCGGCATCAAGAGCGAGTCCTACGCCTCGCTCCACGCCCGCCGCCCCGAGGAGATCATCCGACACGCGGTGCGTGGCATGCTTCCTCACACCAAGCTCGGGCGCGCCCAGCTCCGCAAGCTCAAGGTCTACGCCGGAGCGGAGCACCCCCACGAGGCGCAGAACCCCGAAGCGCTCGAGATCAAGGAGTAAGGCGTGGCTGATGCAGTGACCTACCGCGCGACCGGGAAGCGCAAGACCAGCGTCGCCCGCGTGATCCTCACCCCGGGCGTGGGCAAGGTGGCCATCAACGGCCGCGAGATCGACACCTACTTCGGGCGCAAGGTCCTCGAGACCATCGCCCTCATGCCCTTCGAGACCACGCGGACGAACGGCAAGTTCGACGTGGCCGCCAACGTGTACGGCGGCGGCATCTCCGCGCAGGCCGGCGCCGTGCGTCACGGCATCGCCCGCGCGCTCTGCGAGGCCGACGAGAGCCTGCGCACCCCGCTCAAGCGGGCCGGGTTCTTGACGCGCGACGACCGTCAGGTCGAGCGCAAGAAGGCCGGCTTCCACAAGGCGCGCAAGCGGCCGCAGTTCAGCAAGCGCTAGAGCGTTCACCGCCACACCAGCGAATCCGACGGGCTGCCCTACGGCGGCCCGTCGCCGTTCCAACCGATGCGGTTCGGGTTCGTTAGGCAGCTCCGCTGGGGTGTGAGAAGATGCAGCCTGTCTGTGACGCTCGACCACAGCGAGGGCGGGTACGATGGCCAGAGTAGTGATCATCGGTGCTGGTTTCGCGGGTCACACCGCCGCGCTTCATCTGGGGCATGACCTGAGCCGGGACCACGAGATCACCGTGGTCAACCGGCAGGAGTACTTCTCGTTCATCCCATCCTGGGTGTGGGTCGGTATCGGGCGCATGGCCCCGCAGAAGACCCGCTTTCTGCTGCGGCCCGTCTACAAGAAGTTCGGCGTGAATTTCGTCCAAGGCCGCGCAACCGAGGTCCACCCCGACGAGCGCTTCGTCGTCGTGGAGAACGGCGACGGCCCGGCGGGCACGACGCGTCTCGACTACGATTATCTGGTGATCGCCACGGGACCGAAGCTCGATTTCACGGGGACACCCGGGCTCGGTCCCGACGCGGGATTCAGCGAGTCGATCTGCACCGGACCGCACGCCGAGCATGCTTGCGGCCGTTACCTTGATGAGGTGGAGCGCCTCGCAAGGGGGGAGCGCCGTCGCTTCGTCATCGGCACCGGGCATGCCGAGTCCACCTGTCAGGGTGCGGCCTTCGAGTACATCACCAACATCCACAAGGATCTCGTGCGGCGTGGGGTGCGGGAGAACGCCGACCTGTTCTGGCTCTCGAACGAGCAGGCCCTCGGGGATTTCGGAGTCCGGGGCGTGAGCGTGCACCGTCACGGGCGCACCCTCTCGAGCGACGAGTTCATCGAGGCGATCTTCAAGGAGTTCGGCATCCGCTGGCAGGTTCAGACGGGCGTGCAGGGGCTGGACGAAGGCACGATCTTCTGGGAGGACTTCGAGGGCGAGAGCGGCGAGACGCACTTCGATTTCAGCATGCTGATCCCCCGCTTTCTGGGGCAGCCGCTCGCGTATCTCGACAAGGATGGCAACGACGCTTCCGCGGACGTCGTCGCCTCCACGGGGCTTGTCAAGGTGGACGCCAAGTACGGCTTGTCGTACGACGAGTTGTCGAAGGACCCCGAGGCGTGGCCCGCCGTGTATCAGAACCCGGCGTATCCGCAGATCTTTGCTGCCGGGATCGCCTTTGCCCCGCCGGGGCCGATCTCCGTTCCGCACGTAACGCCGAATGGCACCAACATCTCTTCGGCGCCACCGCGCACTGGCATGGTCTGCGGCGTCATCGGCCGGCTTGTCGCGCTGAACATCGCGGCCCTCGTCGAGACGGGCCGGATGACGCACAGCGAGCGCATGACAGAGATGTACGCGGCGTGTATCGCTTCGATGGGCGACTCGCTGTGGGACGGATCCGCTGCGGTCATCATGATCTACCCCGTCGTCCCGGATCATTCCCGCTACCCCGGAGAAGAGGGACGCGACCTGTTCGTGACCAATATGGAGATGGGGCTGGCCGGGGCGTGGATGAAGCGGTTGATCCACACCACGTTCATGTACAAGCTCCGCGGCCGTATAGGCTGGCGGCTCATCCCGGAGTAGAGAGGCGCGCCATGCAGTTCACCGAGCGTGATCGCTTCTGGATGAACAACAAGCTCTACCAGATCCTGCGCTTCATCGCCCTCAACCTCAAGATCCTGAAGGGCGTGGACGCAAGCAAGCGGTCGTGAGTATCCTCCGGGTGCCGGGACGGGTGATGTCCGTCTCCGTGGTTCGTGTCGTGGCTGGGCGGCCGTCCGGCTGATGGCGAGACTCCTCGGTGTGCATCTGAACTTCCGCAGCTGGGACCAGCGGGCCGAGTGCCGGGTGCCGACAGCGGCCCCGAGACGAAGTTTGCGACCCTCGCACGACGCGCGTAGCATGGCTTGAGCATCGGCGTCGGCGTGTCGTTCACAACGGGCGCGGGAGCCCCTCGACCCCACGAGAACGGAGAGCGGTCGCAGCATGAGCATGTACTTCGGGACTGACGGCATCCGCGGCGTCGCCGGCGAACTGCTCACTCCGGAGTTCGCCGTGCAGGTCGGCCGCGCGGCGGCCGTTGTGCTCGCGCAGAAGGGTGGCCCGCACCCGCTCTTTGTGATCGGCCGCGACACGCGTCTCTCAGGACCGATGCTCGAGGCGGCGCTCACGGCCGGCCTCACGAGCGGCGGCGCCCGCGTCGAGATCGCCGGCGTGATTCCCACGCCAGGGCTAGCCGCGCTGGTCCACCAGCGCGACGCCGACGCCGGCGTTGTCATCAGCGCCTCGCACAATCCCTACAACGACAACGGCATCAAGTTCTTCTCGGACGCCGGCATCAAGCTGAGCGACGAGGAAGAGGCCGAGATCGAAGCGCACATCGCCCAGCACGACCTGCGGTCGCTGGCCGGGGCCGACTTCGGCAGCGCTGAGCAGCTTGAGGGTGCTGTGGAAGGCTACGTCTGGGACGTGGTCAAGCGCATCCCACTCGACCTCGGCGGCATGAAGATCGCAATCGACTGCGCCAACGGCGCCATGTCCCGCGCTGCGCCTCTGGCTCTGGCCGAGTCGGGGGCGGAGGTGACCGTGTTCTTCGACCAGCCCGACGGCACCAACATCAACGGCGGGTGCGGCAGTACGCACATGGGTGCGCTCCAGAGGGCGGTGGCCGACGACGGCTTCGACCTCGGCCTCGCCTTTGACGGCGACGGTGACCGCGTGCTCGCCGTGGACTCCCTTGGCGAACTGGTGGACGGCGACTTCATCATCGCCATCCTCGCCAGGCATCTGAAGGCGCAGGGACGGCTCCGGCGCGAGACGGTCGTCACCACGGTGATGACCAACCTCGGCTTTCATCTGGCGATGCAGCGCGAGGGCATCGAGGTGATCGTCACCTCGGTCGGCGACCGCTACGTGGTCGCGGAGATGCTCGCGGGTGACTACCTGCTCGGCGGGGAGCAGTCCGGCCACATCATCAACCGCGATGTGAGCACGACCGGCGACGGTCTCGCGACGGCGCTCCTGCTCCTGCAGGCCTTGCGTGACATGGACATGTCGCTGGCCGAGGCTGCCAGGGTGATGACGCGCCTGCCGCAGAAGCTCGTCAACGTACGCGTCCGTGATCTGGCGGCGCTCGATGGGGCTGCTGCCGTGTGGGCGGCGGTCGACGAAGAGACCCGCCGGCTGGACGGCAGCGGCCGCGTGCTCGTGCGCCCCTCCGGCACCGAGCCTCTGGTGCGCGTGATGGCCGAGGCGCCCACCCACGAAGACGTCGAGGGCGCCTGCTCGCGCATCGTCGCCGTCGTCGAGGAGCAGCTCGCGTAGCACGCCGCTAACGCGCCGTCTCCGGCGACGGGGTAGAATGGCCGTCACATACGCAGACCGGCGGCGCGGACACCCGTCAGCAACCTGAGCGCCTGGCCCGCGTGCGGAACCCCGAAGGGGCGCCCCGCGCGGGTGACGAGGTGGAGGTTCATCGAAAGATTCGGCGGATGCCTCCCGGCCCGGCACGGTCGATATCGAGTCGTCAAAACCCGCCGGCGACGGCGGAACAACGCGGCCCGAAGGTGCCGTCCGCAGCCTGCTCATCTGCGCCCTGACCAAAGGAAGGGAGCACGCATGTGCGGCATCGTAGGCTACGCCGGCGGCCGCGCCGGCAAGCTGATCATCCTCGACGGGCTCAAGCGTCTGGAGTACCGCGGCTACGACTCGGCGGGGCTCGCTCTGATTGAGCCCGGAGGTATCGAGGTGGTGCGCGCCGTCGGTAATCTGGACGCTCTGTTCGCCGCCGCCGGCACGAACGGCTCGAGCGCTACCGTCGGTCTCGGGCACACCCGCTGGGCCACCCACGGCCGCCCGAACGAGGCGAACGCCCATCCGCACGTCGACTGCAGCGGCCGCATCTCCATCGTGCTCAACGGGATCATCGAGAATCACAAGGACCTGCGCGCCCGGCTCACGGAGCGCGGCCACGGATTCACCAGTGAGACCGACGCAGAGGTCGTGGCTCATCTCATCGAGGAGAACGCCGGCGAGGGGCTCACGGCGGCCGTGCGCGCCACGCTGCCCGAGCTGGACGGTCACTATGCCTTCTGCGCCATCTCCGCCGACGAGCCGGACGTCGTGGTGGGCACGCGCCACGAGTGCCCGCTGGTCGTCGGGGTCGGAGACGGCGAGATGTTCTTCGCGTCCGCTATTCCGGCCTTCCTCGCACACACGCGACGGGTCGTCGTGCTCGAGGACGGCGACGTCGTCACCCTCCGCGCCGAGGGCGCGGAGTACACCGACGTCGCCGGCGTTCCCATCGTTCGCGAGGAGATCGAGTTCCCTGGCGACGATGACGCCGCCGAGAAGGGCGGTTACGAGACCTTCATGCTGAAGGAGATCCACGAGCAGCCGGCAGCGCTTCGCGACACGCTCGCCGGCCGGCTGTGCGAGGACGGCTGCGTCGACCTCTCCGAGGTGGGGATGGGCGACGAGTTCCTGCGCCGTGTGCGGCGCATCTTCATCGTCGCCTGCGGCACCAGCTACCACGCCGGCCTGATCGTCAGCTACGCCATCGAGCAGCTGGCGCGCGTGCCGGTGCAGATCGACGTCGCCAGCGAGTTCCGCTACCGCCAGCCGGTGATCGACCCTGACACCCTGGTCATCGGCATCACGCAGTCGGGCGAGACGGCCGACACGCTCGCGGCGATGCGCCTCGCGCGAGAGGCCGGCTCGCCGGTGCTCGCGCTCACCAATATCATGGGCAGCCAAGCGACGCGCGATGCCGACTACGTGCTCTTCACACGCGCCGGCCTCGAGGTCGGGGTGGCGGCGACCAAGACGCACACCGCGCAGGTTGCCGCGCTCCTGCTCATCGCCCTGCGGCTCGCTTGGGCTCGCGGCGCGCAGAGCGAGGACGAGCTCAAGCGGCTCGGCCACGAACTGCGCACCGTTCCCGAGCTCGCCGAGCAGCTCCTCGCCCGCCCCAGCGCCATCGAGGAGATCGCCGGCCGCTATCACGGTGAGCGGTTCTTCCTCTATCTGGGGCGCGGGATGGGCTACGCGGTCTGCCTCGAGGGCGCGCTCAAACTCAAGGAGATCAGTTACATCCCCACCGAGGCCTACGCGGCCGGCGAGATGAAGCACGGGCCGATCGCGCTGCTCGACACGGAATCGCCTGTCGTGGTCGTCGCCGACGATGGCCCGGTGTTCCCCAAGCTGGTGAGCAACATCGAGGAGGTCCGCGCCCGCGGCGCCGACGTGATCGCCGTCGCGACAGACGGAAACGAGGCGATCGTCGAGCTCTCGCGCGACGTGCTCTGGGTTCCGAAGACCGACCATCACCTGTCGCCGATCTTGACCGTCATCCCGCTGCAGCTGCTTGCCTATCACATCGCCGGGATGAAGGGCCTCAACGTCGACCAGCCGCGCAATCTCGCCAAGACGGTGACGGTCGAGTAGCGCGTCACTGTGAACCGGCGACGACAGAGCGGCCGGACGGCATGACGGGCGGGCTCCCCGCGATCCCGTCCGGCGGCCTCGTCTTCGGCATTGGCATCGACGTGACCGAGGCGTCCCGTATCCGCCGCCTGCTCGAGCGGCAGCCGCGCGCGTACGAGCGGCTCTTCAGCGAGCAGGAGCGGTCCTACTGCGATGGCTTCGCCGATCCATGGCTGCGCTATGCCGCCCGGTTCGCGGCCAAAGAGGCTGTGGGCAAGGCGCTCGGAATCGGTATCATCGGGTTCGTGTGGCGCGACATCGAGGTACTCTCCGGAGGCAAGCCCTTGATCGCGCTGCACGGCGGCGTCGCCGACATCGCTCGTCGCTTCGGCGTGACGAGGGTCGAGGTGTCACTGAGTCACACCGGCGGCCTGGCCTACGCCGTCGCTGCCGCATTGAAGGAGGACGAGGATGGATGAGTCCCTGCTGCTGGGTCTGTACACGGCGAGCGGTATGCAGAAGGTCGACGGCACCGCAATCCAGGGCATCGGCATCCCTGGGGGACACCTGATGGAGCGTGCCGGCCTGGCCGTGGCCACCGAGATCCTCGAGCGCTTCGCGCCCGAAGAGGCGGTCGTGTTCGCCGGCAAGGGCAACAACGGCGGCGACGGGTTCGTCATCGCGCGCGAGCTCTACGACGCGGGTGTCGAGGTCACCGTCTTCACGCTCGCGCCGGCTGCGGACTACAGGGGCGACGCCAAGCTGAACCTCGACATCCTCGGCGCGCTCGGCGTGGACATCCGACCGGCGACCGACGACGACGGTGTGCTCGCCGAAGACGCGATGCTGCTCACCGAGATGGCCGACGTCGTCGTCGACGCCGTCTTCGGCATCGGGCTCACCGGGGCGGCTGAAGGCCCGGCCGCCGCGGTCATCCAGCTCATGAACGAGGCGCCCGGCGACGTCGTAAGTGTCGACATCTCCAGCGGCGTCGGTGCGGACTCCGGCGCCGTGCATGGCCCCGCGGTGTTCGCCGATCTCACGGTGGCGCTGCACGCCGCCAAGATCGGCCACTTCGTCACGCCGGGGGGCGCGTTCTCGGGGGAGGTCGTGATCGTGCCCATCGGCATCCCGGTGCTCTGCGATCATGGCCCCGACGCCTGGCTGCTCACCGACGACGCGATGGGCGATCTCATCGTGCCCAAGAGCGCGCTCGACCACAAGCGCTCGGTCGGCACCGTGCTCGTCGTCGGTGGCTCGAAGGGGATGGAGGGTGCGGCCCACATGGCCGCGTTCGCGGCCCTGCGGAGCGGCGCCGGGCTCGTGCACTGCCTGCTGCCCAGCGGGGCCGGCGCGGGCAAGCCGTTCGCCGAGGTCATCACCATCACGGCGCCGGGCGACGACGGCCGGTTCGGCATGGCGGCGCGCGGCGCCGTCTTCGAACAGGCCGAACAGCTCAAGGCCGTCGCGGTCGGCCCCGGCTTCGGCCGGACGGACGAGGCGCAGCTCCTCGTCAAGGAGCTCGTGGGCCTCGACCGGCCGCTCGTGCTCGACGCCGACGGCTTGTTCGCGCTCGGCGACCGGCCCGAACTGCTCGCCGGGCGCACGGCGCCGACGGTGCTCACGCCGCACGAGGGCGAGCTGGGCCGCCTGCTCGGCCGCCCGGCCGTCGAGGTGGCGGCCCAGCGCCTCGACTGCGCCCGCGCCGCCGCGCAGCGGGGCGACGTCACCGTCGTCCTCAAGGGCGAGGCGACCATCGTCGCCGACCCGTCGGGAAGGGCCTACCTCGTCCCGACCGGCAACCCCGGCCTCGCCACGCCCGGCACCGGCGATGTGCTGACCGGTGTCGTCGTCGCCCAGCTCGCCAAGGGCCTGCCGGCCACCGACGCCGCCTGTCTGGGCGCCTACCTGCACGGCCTCGCCGCCGATCTGGCGGCTGAGGAGGCGGTGGGCACGGACTGCATGGTCGCCACAGACCTGTTCCACTACCTGCCCGCCGCTGTGGAGCGGCTCAAAGCCGGTCCTCAGGAGGACAGCCATGACCACGACTGACACCCCCGCTGAAGGCGAGCCCCTCGCCCGCGACATCATGACGACACCGGCCGTCACGGTGACGCCCGACGTCACGGTGAAGGACCTCGTCGCGTTGTTCCGCGAGTACAAGGTCGGCGGCGTTCCCGTCGTCGATGCCCAGGGTTTCCTCGTCGGCATCGTCACGGAGGGCGACCTCATGGCGATGAACGCCGACGTCAAGATGCCGCACTACTTCGAGCTTTTCGACAGCATCATCTACCTGGGCAGCCAGAAGAAGTTCAAGGAGCAGCTCCAGAAGGCCGCGGCGGCGACCGTCGCCGACCTCATGACGCCGGCTCCGCTGACCGTGAGGCCCGACGACCCGGCGCACGCCGCCGCTCGTCTGATGTCGAAGCACAGATTCGACAGGGTCCCGGTGGAGGAGGATGGCAAGGTGGTGGGCGTCATTTCCCGCCACGACATCATGAAGATCCTGGGGCTCTGAGGTGCTGGCCGGTCGTCACCGCGCGGTGGCGGAGGTCGACCTCGAATCCATCCGTCACAACGTCCGGCGCCTCATGCGGGACCTCCCGCAGGGCGCCGTCCATTGCGCCGTCGTCAAGGCGAACGGCTACGGTCACGGTGCCGTGCCCGTAGCGCGCGCCGCGCTCGAGGCGGGCTCCGCGTGGCTGGGCGTCGCCACGGCCCCCGAGGCCGAGGAGCTGCGCGCCGCCGGCCTGACGCCCCCCATCATCATCTTCGGGCCGCTCACGGGATCGGGGCTCGCGCGCGCCGTGGCGGCCGGCGCCGATGTCGTCGCCTGGTCGGCGCCGTTTCTCGCGGAGGCGTGCCGGCTCGGGGCACGGGTGCACGTCAAGTACGACACCGGCATGGGCCGCCTCGGGGTCACACGCGACGAGACGGTCGGCCTCTGCGAGCGCGCGGCGGCCGGCGGCGCGCTCGTCGGTCTCATGAGCCACTTCGCCACGGCGGACGAGGCGGCCACGGCGTTCTACGAGCTCCAACTCGGCCGGTTCGCGGAGCTCGCGGCCGAACTCAAGGTCCGGTATCCGGCGCTCCTGTGTCACACGGCGAACAGCGCGGCCACGCTGCGGGGGCCGCGGGCCCACTTCGACATGGTGCGCACCGGTATCGCCATGTACGGTCTCTCGCCTGCGAACGACGACCCCTTCGAGGACGGCCTTCGCCCGGCGATGAAGGTGCTGTCGTACGTCGCCGGTGTGCGGGTGGCGAAGCCCGGCGACTCGGTCGGGTACGGCCGCACGTTCCGTGCCGCCGAGGCGACCCGCATCGGCATCGTGCCCGTCGGCTATGCGGACGGGGTTCGTCGGGCGTTGGGCAACCGGGGAGAAGTGCTGGTCGCCGGGCGCCGCTGCCCGATGGTCGGCACCATCAGCATGGACCAGCTCACCGTACGCCTGCCGGACGACCACGGCAGGCCCGGCGACGAGGTCGTCTTCTTCGGCGCCGCGGGGGGCGGGCGCGCGGATGGCGGCAACGTCTACTGGAGTCCTCCCCACGAGGCGCTCCCGGACGCTCCGGACGCGCCGCGCATCCTCTGCGAAGAAGTGGCGCGGCTGCTCGGCACGATCAACTACGAGGTCGCGTGTGACGTGGCGCCGCGGGTGGTGCGCCGCTATCGCGGCGCCGCTCCCGCGCTGTGACGGCCGTGCCCGCCTCCCGCTACTCCACCGCGCCGCCGTCCTCGGACGAGGTGACCCGCGCGGCGCACGCCGCTCTCCGTCCGGGCGAGGCCGGGTGGCTGGTCGGCGGCTGCTTGCGCGACGAGTTGCTGGGGCGGCGGGTACGCGACATCGACATCGCCCTCGACGGGTCCGCCGAGCCGCTGGCGCGTGCGCTGGCCGACCGCTTCGGCGGCGCCGTGTTCGCCACCTCCGAGGTCTTCGGGCACTGGCGTGTCATCGTCGGCGACCTGCACGTCGACGTCACGCCGTTGCGCGCCGGACCTCCCGGCGCGCCGCCCGACGCCGCCACGCGCGCCGTGCGGCTCGAGGCCGACCTGCGCGCCCGCGACGTGACCGTCGACGCGCTGGCCCGGCCTCTCGACGGAGAAGCACTCGTCGATCCGCTCAGGGGCATCGACGACCTCGCCGCCGGACGCCTGCGGCTGTGCTCGCCCACTGCTCTCGCCGACGACCCGTTGCGCGTGATGCGGCTCGCTCGGCTGGCACGCACGTTCGAGCTCGTGCCCGACGCCGCGGCGACGGAAGCGGCGTTCCGCGCCGCTCCCGGGCTCTCCGGCGCCAGCGGCGAGCGGGTGCGTGACGAGCTGTCGGCGCTGCTCGCGACGCGCGGCGCCTCCCTCGCTCTGCGCGACTTGGCCGTCTGGGGGGCACTGGCGGAGGTGCTGCCCGAGCTGGACCGTCTGCGCGGCGTCGAGCAGAATCCGTACCATCATCTCGACGTGTTCGAGCACACACTCGAGGCGCTGACCTACGTGTGCGGGGTGATCGTCCAGCTCGGCGGCCGCAGCCACCTCACGCCGCCCGACGAAGCCGGGCTCCCCGGCGTCGACCCTCAGGTGCCGGTGTCGTGGGCGGTGCTGCTGCACGACATCGGCAAGCCCGTCGTGCGCACCGTGGACGACCGGGGCCGCATCATCTTCTGGCGCCACGACGAGGTGGGTCGACGGATGGTGTCCGGCATCGGCGAGCGCCTGAACCTCAGCCGGCGCTTCATCGAGTATCTCGGCACGCTGGTCAGACAGCATCTGCGGCTCGGCTTTCTCGTGCGCGAGCAGCCCCTCACGCGTCGCGCCCTGGCCCGCTACCGCCGCGACGTGAGCCCTTGGGTGTTCGAGTCCGTGGTCGTCTCGCTCTGCGACCGGCTGGCGACGCGCGGCGAGAAGACCTCACTCACCTCGGTCGCCCGCCACTACCGGCTGGCGCGCTCCGTATGGTCGTCGGTGAGTAAGGCGCCGGTCCCACGGCTGCTCAGCGGCGAAGACGTCATGGAATTGCTCGGTCTCGAGCCGGGACCCGCCGTCGGTCAGGCGCTGGACGCCCTGGAGGAAGAGGTCGAGGCGGGCCTGGTGACGGACGCCCGGGAGGCGCGGGGGTTCCTGGCCCGCTGGTGGGACCGCGACGCAGGAGCACAGGCAGGGGCCGACCCCTCGTCCGAGCCCGAGCACGGCTGATGCCCGAGCTCCCCGAGGTCGAGACGATCCGTCGCCGGCTGCTCACGTGTCTCCCCGGTCTCGTGGTGAGCGGCCTTACGGTGAACGACGCATCTGTGAGCGAGCAGGATGAGGCGCAATTGAGGCGGCTGCTCGCCGGGCGCCGCGTGGCCGGTCTGCGCCGGCGCGGCAAGTACCTGCTCGTCGACCTCGAGTGGCCTGGGTCCTCCGGCCGGCCGGCGTCCGTGACGGGTCGCTCCGATGCCGGACCACCTGCGGGCGCCGGCGCGAGTGTCGCTGTGATCCACCTGCGGATGACCGGGCAGCTCGTATTCAGGCCCGAGTCCGGCGAGCGTCCGGCCCGGTTCATCTGGCATCTCGATCCGGACACGGAGCTCCACTTCCAGGACGTGCGCCGGTTCGGCCGCTTGTGGGTCCTCGATGCGGCGAACGAGGATGCGTTCTTCGCCTCGCGGGGCATGGGGCCGGAGCCCTTCGGCCCGGAGTTCACCCTGGAGTATCTGCGCGGCGCGCTGAAGGACAGGCAGGCGCCGCTGAAGGCGTTCCTGCTCGACCAGCGCCGCTTGGCCGGGGTCGGGAACATCTACGCTGACGAGGCACTCTTCCGGGCGCGTCTTCACCCGCTGCGAGCGGCCGGGAGCGTTGGGCCGCGTGAAGCGCGGCGCCTGCACGCGGCCCTTCTCGAGACGCTCCAGGCCGGTATCGATCACGAGGGCTCCAGCATCGAGAGTTTCATCGACCCGGCCGGGGAGCGCGGCAGCTTTCAGGAGATCCTGAGCGTGTACCAGCGTACCGGCGAGGAGTGCCGGGTCTGCGGAGTCTCCATCGAACGCGTCGTGGTCGGCGGCCGCGGTACGCACTACTGTCCGCGCTGCCAGCCGCGCCGCGGGGGTATGGCGCCGGGCTCGCGCCGGCGTCGCGGCACCGCCGACCCTCCACGAAGCGCCAAGGCGGCCGACTGGGAGCCTCCCGGCAGGTGAGCGGTTCATTGGTGGGCCGAGGGGACGGGGAGAGCGGCGTGCCCGCCGCGGGGATCGGCCGGGCGGGCGGGACGAGCC
Source organism: uncultured Actinomycetes bacterium (assembly GCA_963709345.1). Taxonomy (GTDB): domain Bacteria; phylum Actinomycetota; class Thermoleophilia; order UBA2241; family UBA2241; genus CAIXSE01. Next base: position 109,124 of record CAVPVX010000003.1, on the reverse strand, counting down.
CACCGACCGCCGCCGCCCGGCTGTACATCTCTCTCACGTACGTGCCGCGCCGGTCTTCGGTGCGCATCGGGTCGCTCGGAGCCGTGACGCTGGAGCGCGGCTGGTACGCCTACGTGGGTAGCGCCGCGCGGGGGCGCAGGGCGCGCGTTGCGCGCCATCTCGCGCTCGAGAAACCGCTGCGCTGGCACGCCGACTACCTCTTCGCGGTCTTCCCGGCGCGGCGGGCCTGGCTCGTGGACGGCGCGACCGGCGAATGTGCGCTCGCCGGCGCTTTGGCGGGGCTGCCCGGCGCGGAGCGCCGCCCGCCCCGCTTCGGCGCCGGCGACTGCCGCTGCGTCGGCCACCTGGTGCGGTTCGGGCGCCGGCCGTTGCGTCGCGACCTTGCTGTCGCGGCGCACGCCGCCGGCGCCCCAGCGCGCGGGGCGGTACGGGGCTTCGCCCCCCGCCTCGCCTCCTCCTGATCCTCCGTCCTACCAAACCCGCGCCGTTCCCGGCCGATACCTAGCTAGAGAGAAGTGCATGTACCCGTTCACCGCCCTCTTCCCCGAGGGTGGGCCGGCGGTGGACGACCGCTTCCAGGCGGCGGGCGCGAGCCTGCAGTTCACCTGGTACGCCCGCCGCGCGCGCTGAGCGGCTTCGTCTAGCGCGCCTTCTCCCACTTCCGAAGGTAGGCGACCTCGGCGAGCGTCTTGCCGGCGTCGATCTCGCCGCGCAGGCGGTTCTCCTTCTCGAGCACGTCCATGGCGCGGTTGGCGAGCTCCACGGCTTGCTCCCGGGACAGGACCATCACGCCGTCGTCGTCGCCGACGATCCAGTCGCCGGGGCGCACCGTCTGCCCGGCGATCGTGATCGGCACGTTGATCTCGCCGAAGCCCTTGGGCTCGCCGGCGTTGGCGCAGACTTTGCTGCTGAAGGCGGGGAAGCCGAGGCGCGCGATCTCCGGTGTGTCGCGGATCGCGCCCCACACCACAAGGCCGGCGATGCCCTTGACCATGGCGCTGTGGGTGGCCAACTCGCCCCACATCGCGGGCGTCGCGTCGCAGGCGTCGACGACGAGCACGTCGCCCGGCTTGCACACGTCGATCGCCTCGACGGGCTTGGCCCAGTCGCCGGCGTAGGTGCGCACCGTGACCGCCGGGCCGCACAGGTGGGCGCCCGGCAGCAGCGGCCGGATGCCCGGCAGGCTCGGCTGCCGGTGCCAGGCGTCGCTCACGTTCGCGGTCGAGACCTGCTCGAGTACGGTGCGGATGTCGGCCGCGCCGGCGCGCTTGTAGAGCGTCGTCTCGATGCAGACGCGCTCGTCCACGGCGCGGCGGATCTCGGCGGTGGCCGCCGCCGCGTCGGCCGATTTGATGATGGCTCCGCCGACCACGATGATCGCCGCGCCGGCGTCGGCGGCGGCGGCGGCCGTCTCGCTGTTGATGCCGCCGGCGACGGAGACGGGGATGACGACCGCCTGGGCCACGGCGCGCAGCGTCTCGAACGGCGCTTCGCCGCGCATCTGCTGGTCGATCGCCGTGTGGATGCCGATGTAGTCGGCGCCGAGCTCCTGGGCACGCTTGGCCCGCGCGACCGGGTCGGTGACTTCGATCATGTCGACGATGAGCTTGCAGCCGTAGTTGCGCGCCGCCTCGGCGCACTCCTTGATGGTGCTGTCGGACGCGGCGCCGAGCACGCCGACGACGCCGGCGCCGGCCTTGGCCGCGTACTCCACCTCGGTGCGGCCGGCGTCCATCGTCTTCATGTCGGCGACGATCGTCCTGTCGGGGAACTCTGCCTTCAGGGCGCGCACGGCGGCCAGGCCCTCGGCCTTGATCAGCGGTGTGCCGGCCTCGACCCAGTCGGCGCCGCCGGCGACGGCCTCGTGCGCGACCTCGAGCGCGCGCGGCAGGTCGACGAAGTCAAGCGCGACCTGGACGATCGGGCGCGGCCGGGAGGGGTCGCAGTCCGCGCCGGACGCGGGCGTGCCCCTCTCTGGCGCGGGGCGGGTGGCATCGGCGGCGCTCATACTCCCATCACCTGCACCACGAGGCTGCGTTCGCGCGGGCGCGCGTCGAAGTCGCAGAAGACGATCTCCTGCCAGCGGCCCAGGGTGAGGGCACCGTCCACGAAGGGGATCACGAGCGACGGTCCCAGCAGGCCGGCGCGCACGTGCGAGTGACCGTTGCCGTCGCCGTTGTTGATGTTGTGCTGCCAGGCGCGGTCGCTCGGGACGATGGCGTCGAGAACGGACTGCAGGTCCTGGACCACGCCGGGTTCGTACTCGATGGTCGTGATCGCGCCGGTCGCTCCCGGCGCGAACACGGTGACCGTGCCGTCGTGGAGCTCGCTGCGGCGCACCGCGTCGCGCACCTCGTCGGTGATGCGTTTGATGTCGGAGTCGCCGCGGCTGGAGAACTCGATGGCGCCGGTGACGACGCGGGCGAGGCCTTCGCGCACCTGATGCTCCTTCTGATCGGTGTTGATGACACTGCTCACGATGGTCCTTCCTCTCATGCGGTCGCGTCCTGGTCGGGGTACGCGCCGGCTGGTGTCGTCGTGGCCCGCTCGTCCGCCGAACGCACGGCGACCGAGACGTTGTCGATGAGGCGGGTGGGGCCGAGTCGGGCCGCGCCGATGAAGAGTGAGCGCGGCCCGACGACCGACTCCTGGGCGAACGTCTCGGCGTCGACGACGGCGATGTAGTCGATGTCGAAGTGCGGCAGGCCTGCCGGCGCCCGGCCCTTCAGCTCACGCAGGCGGTCGTCCTCGTTCCTGAGTCCCGCATCGGGCGCCGCCAACAGCATCGCGGCGGCGACGACCGCATCCTTGGGCCCGCTGCCCGGCCTGCGGGCCGCCGTCGCACCTGCGAGCAGCGCTCGGTAGAGGTCGGGCGCGACGGCGCGCTGCGCCGGTGTGAGGTAGACGTTGCGCGAGCTCATGGCCAGGCCGTCCGGCTCGCGCACGGTCGGCGCGCCGGCGACTTCGACCGGCAGGTCGAGGTCGCGCACCATGCGCCGGAGCACGGCCAACTGCTGAGCGTCCTTCTCGCCGAGAAAGAGGATGTCGGGAGTCACGATCGCGAGCAGCTTCGCCACCACTGTGCAGACCCCGTCGAAGTGGCCGGGCCGCTCCCGGCCTTCGTAGGACGCCGTGAGCGGTCCCCCGAGGTGGATCGACGTCGCGAAGCCGCCGGGGTACATCTCGTCTGCGGGCGGCACGAACACGACCTCGACGCCCGCCTGCTCGAACAGCGCGAGGTCGCGGGCCTCGTTGCGCGGGTAGGCGGCGAGGTCCTCACCGCGCCCGAACTGCGTCGGGTTGACGAAGAGGGAGGCGGCGACGCTCGCGCAGCGGTCCTTCGCCGCCTCGACGAGGCTGAGGTGGCCGGCGTGCAGCGCACCCATCGTCGGCGTGAAGCCGAGGGGCCGCGGCAGCCTGCGCAGCGAGGCCCGCGCCTCGGCGATGGTGCGCGCGACGATCACGCCGCGCCGCCTTCCAGCAGATCTCTGAGAGACCGGACCTGCTCGTCGACGAGGCGCGGCGCGGCGAGCGCCAGCGCCTCGAGCGAGAGCGCCCGGTAAGTGCGCGCGAGGCGCGGGCTCTCGCGGTCGAGGAGGCGCAGGTGGGCGCGTACGGTGCCTGCGTCGCCGCGCGCCACCGGCCCGGTGAGCGCGTGCGCCGGGTCGTCCGCGGCGACGAGGTTCCGAACCGTCGTCTGCACGAGCACGCTCAGGTGGTCGAGCCCCCGGCTCTCGCCGGTGGCTTCGTCCATGAGGCGCTTGGCCTCGCTTTCGAGAGCGACGAGCAGGTTGCAGCCGACGACCGCGGCCAGGTGATACAAGGTCTTCTGCCCGTCGGCGAGCCGGAAGGGACGCATGCCGAGCCGGCCGGCGAGCTCCTCGCCGAGCAGCAGGTCGCGCTCCTCGTGCGCCGTGACGGCGCACGGCACGCCCCGCAGCAGCTCGGCGCTCGGCTCGCCGGCGAACGTCTGCAGGGGGTGGAGGCAGAGCACGCGCACGCCCTGGTCGACGAGCGGCTTCAGCAGATGGATCGAGCCCAGGCCGCTCGAGTGGACGGCGAGCGGCTGCGGCGCTCCAGGGAGGCGGGCCCCGGGCAGAGCCTCAGCCAGCCGCCCGGCCACGCCATGGATCTCGTCGTCCGGGACCGCCAGCCACCAGGCGTCGGCCTCGAGTGCGGCGTCGCGCACGCGTACGTGAGGAATCGAGTCGAAGAGCGAGGTGGCGTCGTCGGCGTGGACGCCGACGGCGCTCACGGTGAGCTCGGCCTCCAGAAGGCCGGCGAGCAGCGTCGACCCCAGCCGTCCGGGGCCGATCACGCAGAAGCGGTACGCATCGACGGTCAAGCCCACGACCTCTCCGGCTGCGGTCCGCCCGCTCGGGGAGGTACCGCGCCTGCCGCGGCCTGTGCAGTACAGGCGGTGTCCCGGTCGCCTGCCGAGGCTCGGCTCCGGGCCTTGGTGAGCGTAGTGCCTCGCGCGCGCGACGTCAATTGACGGATGGTACACTGGCGCCATGCCGATCTATGAATTCTGCTGCAACCATTGCGGAACCGCGTTCGAGGAGCTGGTCCGCAACGGGGTCAAGCCCGAGTGTCCCGCGTGTCACTCCGGCGACGTCTGCCGACTGCTGTCGGCGTTCGCCGTGCACTCGTCGTCCGCGAACCTCGGCGGCAAGGGAGCGACCAAGAGCTGCTCCAGTTGCGCCGCTTCCTCCTGTGACACCTGCCACTGACGACGTCGTAGCGGAGCTGGACTCCCTTCGCGCCGAGGTCGAGGCCTGCACGCTGTGCGACCTTCACGCGACGCGCACACGCAGCGTTGCCGGCGACGGCGACCCTGGCGCCGGGCTCCTGTTCGTCGGCGAGGCGCCCGGCTATCACGAGGACCAGCAGGGCCGGCCGTTCGTCGGCCAGGCCGGCAAGCTCCTCGACAAGCTGCTCGGTGGCATACGGTTGTCGCGGGACGATGTGTTCATCGCCAACGTCCTGAAATGCCGCCCGCCGAACAACCGCGACCCGCGGCCGGAGGAGATCGCCGCCTGCCGCCCGCATCTCTTGCGGCAGATCGCGCTCATAGAGCCGAGGGTGGTGTGCACGCTGGGCAACTTCGCCACGAAGCTCCTGAGCGGCGACCCCACCGGCATCACGCGCGTCCACGGGCAGCCCCGGGTCGTCGAGATCGGGGGGCACCGCGTGTATCTGTACCCGATCTTCCACCCCGCCGCGGCGCTGTACACATCGGCGACGCTCACGACGCTGGAAGAGGACTTCCGGCGGCTCCCCGACCTGCTGGCTCAGGCGGCTCCTGCGGAGTGCGCGGAGGCAGCCGCGCCGCCGGCCGTGGAGCGGCCGGCGTGGCAGCCGCCCGAACGCCTCAGGTCTTCTGTCGCGCCGCCGGCCACGCGGCAGCAGGAGGGTTCCTCCTCCGGCTCCGCTGACGCCGATACGCCCCCTGCCGGACCCGAGCCGGATGGGCACGTCGCGCCGGCCGGACCGGAGCAGCTCGGCCTCTTCTAGATGGTGACGCTCACCCTCGCGGCGCCGGCGCAGACCAGGAAGCTCGGCCGTGAGCTGGCGAGTCTGCTGCGACCGCCGGCGCTCGTGACCGTCGAGGGCGAGCTGGGAACAGGCAAGACGACCCTCATTCGCGCGATACTGCGCGCCCGCGGTGTTCGTGGGACCGTCACCAGCCCGTCGTTCACGCTGGCCCAGAGCTACCGCGGGCGTGGCGGGGAGGAGTTGCATCACCTGGATCTCTACCGGTTGAGCCGCGGCGCCGACGCCGAGCTGTTCGCGTGGGACGACTACCTGGGCCCTTCGGCGCTCACCTTCGTGGAGTGGCCCGCCGTCGGCGGCAACGCTCTGCCGCCGGCCGACGTCCGCGTTGAGCTCGAGCACCGCACGCCGCGCAGCCGCGTCGTGAGTGTCGGTGGACCCGCGAGCCTCGAGGCGGCAATCGAAGCCGCGATGTCCGCGGAGGCGATCGCCGAAAGCCGCGGGGATCGCCGGTGATCCTCGCGCTTGAGACCGCGACGGCGGCCTGCTCCGCGGCGCTGTGCGCCGCAGACGGCTCTGTCGTCGCCGAGCGTCTGTCGCTGGACGGTCCGGCGCACTCGCGGCGTCTGCTGCCGTACGTGGACGAGATCCTCACGGAGTCCGGGGCGGCGTGGGCCGACGTCGACACGATCGCCGTCGGCCTCGGCCCCGGCGCCTTCACCGGCCTGCGCATCGGCGTGGCCACCGCCCGGGCGCTGGCGCAGGCCGGCGCCGGCGTGCGTCTGGCCGGAGCACCCACGCTCGCCGCGCTGGCCGTCGCCTTGGCGGGAGCGTCGCCGCCGTCCCCGCAGGCGCCCGCGGCGCAGCTGGTGCCGCTCATCGACGGCCGCCGCCGCGAGGTGTTCGCCGCCGTGTACGAGCGCGCCGCGACCGGTGTCGTGCGGCTGGTGGACGGACTCGAGGTGGTCGCCGCCGGCGAGCTGACCGCCTGGCTCGGCGCGCACGGCGACGTCGTCGTGGGGGGCGACGGCGCCGCGCTCTACGCTGAGCTTCTGCCGGAGACGGCGCGGAGGGCCCCCGGCAGCGATGCTCCGACTGCCGCCATGGTCGGGCGGGCGGTCGCCTGCGGTGCGCCCGGCGTCGTCTGGGGCCCCCAAGCGGTGCTCCCCATCTACGGCCGCTCGCCGGACGCCGTGCCGCGGCCGGCCGGCACGCCGCCGGCCGGCGGTACGCCGGCCCCGGCATCGTCCGTAAGGGATCCGTCGTGAGCCTCCAGGTCGTTCCGGACCCCCAGCGGCACGAGCGCGTCGTGCGGCCGATGCAGTTCACCGACCTCCAGTCCGTCGCCGCACTCGAGGCTCGCTGCTTCACCCTGCCGTGGTCGCTCGCCGTCTTCAGCGGGCAGCTCGCGCGCGAGAGCGGAATCTGCCTGGTGTGTGAGGACGACGGCCGCCTCGTCGCGTACCTCATCGCCGACATGTTCGTCGACGTCTGGCACCTCATGAACCTCTGCGTCGAGGAGTCGCTCCGCCGCCAGCACCTGGCGTCACGGCTCCTCGAGGCGTACTTCGCGATCACCGAGCGCCGCGGGCATCGCGGTCACACGCTCGAGGTCCGCGTCTCGAACGCGTCGGCCGTCGAGCTGTACCGCAGCTTCGGCTTCGTCGCCACGGGCGTCCGCCCCGGCTACTACAGCGACGACCGCGAGGACGCCGTCATCATGTGGAAGGACTGGGAAGGGGACAGCGCGTGACCGCCGGCCCCCGGGCGGTCGCTGCGGCCGGGCAGGCTGCGGCCGCCGGCCCCATCCTCGCCGTCGAGACCTCGTGCGACGACACGAGTGCGGCGGTCGTGCACGGCCGCGAGGTGGTGTCGTCGATCGTGTCGTCGCAGAACGAGCTCCACGCCCGGTTCGGCGGGGTGGTGCCCGAAGTCGCGTCGCGCCGCCACACCGAGCTCGTGGGTGACGTCGTCGCGGAGGCGCTGGCCGACGCGGGTGTCGGCTGGGACGAGCTCGGCGCGGTCGCGGTCACGCAGGGCCCGGGTCTGATCGGCGCGCTGCTCGTCGGGTTGGCGGCGGCGAAGGCGATCGCCTACCGTCTTCGACTGCCGCTGGTCCCGGTCAATCACCTGCAGGGCCACATCGCCGCCAACTACGCCCTCGGGATCGAGGCGCCGTTCGTGTGCCTGGTCGCCAGCGGTGGACACACACTGCTGGCCGTCGTGGAAGAGGGCGTCCGGTACCGCGTCGCGGCCAAGACGATGGACGACGCGGCCGGCGAGGCGTTCGACAAGGGCGCCCGGCTGCTCGGTCTCGGGTACCCGGGCGGCAGGGAGCTCGACGCGCTGGCGGCGCGCGGCGACCCGGGCTTCGCCCGCTTTCCGCGCGCCGTGCCTCGCGGTCGCGGCTTCAGCTTCAGCGGCCTGAAGACCGCCCTGCTCTACGACCTCCGCGACCGTGGGGTAGCCGAGGTCGAGGCGCATCGCGCCGACATCGCGGCGGCTTACCAGGCGGCGATCGTGAACCAGCTGGTCGACAAGACGATCGCCGGCGCAAGGGCCGAAGGCTTGAGGCGTGTGGCCGTCGCCGGCGGTGTGGCCGCCAACTCGGGGCTGCGCCGGGCGCTGACCGACGCTTGCGAGGAGGAGGGGCTGCAGCTCTCGCTGCCTCCGCTCGGTCTCTGCACCGACAACGCCGGCATGATCGGCCTGGCGGCCGGCTTCCTGCCGGCGCTTGCGTGCCCGGACTACCTCGGCCTCGACGCCTTCGCGAGCGACGCCGAGGCCAAGGCGGCGCGGCCGCGCAAAGGCCGCGGGCGGACCGCCCGCTCTGTGTAGTCGGTCGGCCGCGCCGAGCCCCGACATCCTGTACGTGCGCTGCCGCCGCGGTCGTCCATCTCGCAGCGTGATCGTGCGCTTCCCGGTGCTACACTCGGAACAAGCATGGGCCGCAGACCACACCCCGTCTTCCCATCCGCAGGCGCCGGCGACAAGCCGCGGCTGGCCGCCGACCTCTTCGTCGAGTGTCTGGAGAACGAAGAGGTCGAGTTCGTCTTCGGCATCCCCGGAGAAGAGACGCTCGACCTGAGCGAGGCTCTCGACCACTCCCGGCAGATCACGTTCGTCCCCACGCGCCACGAACAGGGCGCCGCGTTCATGGCCGACGCCTACGGCCGGCTTACCGGGCAGCCGGGCGTGTGCCTCGCCACGCTGGGCCCCGGGGCCACGAACCTCGCCACGGGTGTCGGCGACGCCAACCTCGATCACGCGCCTCTGGTGGCCCTCACCGGTCAGACGGGGCTGGCCGGCATGCACAAAGAGACCACGCACCAATTCATCGACACGGTGGACATGCTGGCGCCGATGACCAAGTGGAACACGCGTCTGCACCACCCGCGCATGGTCGCGGAGGCAGTGCGCAAGGCGTTCAGCATCGCGGCGGCGGAGAAGCCGGGGGCCACGCATCTCGAGCTCCCGGCCGACGTGATGGAAGTCCCGGTGGACGGCCGGCCGATGCCGCGCGGCCCGGAGCCCTTCGTCCCGGCCGACCCTGTCGGCCTGCTGCGGACGACTGAGCTCCTGGAAGCGGCCGCGCGGCCGGTGCTGCTGGTCGGCAACGGCGTCGTGCGGCAGGGCGCGTCGCAGGCCCTGCGCACGCTCTGCGAGCAGACGGGGCTGCGCGCGATCACGACGTTCATGGGCAAGGGCGTCCTCGACGCCGCCGATCCACACTTCCTGTTCACTGCGGGGTTGCGGAGTCAGGACTACCCTCAGGGTCTGCTCGGCAAGGCCGACCTCGTCGTGTGCATCGGCTACGACATGATCGAGTGGCCTCCCTCCGCCTGGAATCCGGACGGCCGCCAGCGCATCGTCTGCATCGACACGGTGCCGCCGGAGATCGACGCGAATTTCGTCCCCGAGGTGGAGCTGATCGGCGACCTGAGCGCCATCCTGTTCCAGCTCGTCGGGCTGCTGGAGGGCAAGACCGTGCACCGGCTCGAGACGCGACCCTACCGGCGGGCCATGCACAACGTCCTCGACTCGGGCACCGACGCCGACTTCCCGGTGAAGCCGCAGCGCGTTCTGCGCGATCTGCGCTCGCTGCTGGCCGCCGACGACATCCTCATCAGCGATGTCGGCGCGCACAAGCTCTGGGTGGCACGCTTCTGGGAGGCGCGCGAGCCCAACACCGTGCTCATCAGCAACGGGTTTGCGGCCATGGGCTTCGGGCTGCCGGCGGCGATCGCGGCGGCGCTCGCGACGCGCGGCCGTCACAAGGTCGTGTGCATCAGCGGCGACGGCGGCTTTCTCATGAACGTGCAGGAACTCGAAACGGCGCGCCGGCTTGCGCTGCCCTTCGTCATCCTCGTGTGGAGCGACGGGGGATTCGGCCTCATCGAGATGCACCAGCGGCGCCGGTACGGCCGCATCGCCGGCACGCGCTTCGACAACCCCGACCTCGTGGCGCTGGCGCGTTCGTTCGGAGTGGAGGGTCTTCGCGCCACGAAGGCCGGCGACGTCAAACCTCTCCTCGCGCAGGCGCTGGCACATCCGGGTCCCGTCGTGGTCGATATTCCGATAGACTACGCCGAAAATGCGAAGCTGTCGGTCGATTTGTGGCAACTCGCACCCGAGGCGCTGGCCTGAAAGGTACACAAACGTAGGCGGGGGGTCCGCATGACAGAGATGCTGCGCAACGAGGGGCTGAAGCGCGTACGGATGCGGCTGATCACCGCCGTCGTCTTCGTCTTCACCCTTACGTGCTCCGGCGCGTTCGGCATGGAGGATGTCGTCTCGTCCTCCGGGCCGGGGCTCACGCTCCTCATGATTCTCATCCTGCCCTTCCTCTGGAGCGTGCCGATGGCGTTTGTCGCCTCGGAGCTCGGCTCCATGGTCCCCGAGGCCGGCGGTCTGTACCGCTGGATCCGCCGCGGCATGGGGGAGTACTGGAGCTTCCAGGCCGGCTGGTGGTGGACCCTCTCCCTGTACGTCGACTCGGCCGTCTACGTGGCCCTGGCTCTCGACTACATGGAGGCGAGGTGGGGCTTCAGCGGAGGCACCAGGGCGATCATCGGGGTCGCCATCATCGCCATCTTCACGTTCATCAACATCCGCGGCCTGGATCTTACCGGCTGGGCGCTGACGATCATCCAGATCGGCGTCATGGTGCCGCTCGTGATCTTCAGCGTGTGGGGCATCATCGCCGGCTCGGGGAACCCGTTCTCACCGGTGATGCCGGAGGGTGAGAGCTTCCTGAGCTCGATGCAGCTCGGGTTGGCGATCATGATGTGGATGTACTCGGGGTGGGAGTCGATATCCACCCTGGCGGGCGAGATCGAGAATCCGCAGAAGGTCATTCCCAAAGCGCTGATGATCGGCACGCCGCTGGTCATCGCCACCTACTTCTTCTCGGTCTGGGCCGCGATCCGGGTGGCTCGCCTCGACGGTGCCGACAACTGGCTCAACATGTGGACGGGCGGCGGCGGCGTCGACTTCGTCGAGGCCGCGCAGATCCTCGGCGGAGGCGTGCTCGCCTACCTCATGCTCCTGTCGGCGATCCTTTCCAACGTCGGTCTCTACGCGGGGTACCTCGCGACCGGCGCGCGACCGCAGTTCCAGATGTCGCGCGACCGTCTCCTGCCCAGGTTCCTCGGCCTCACTCACAAGAGCTGGGGCACGCCGTGGGCGGCCATCCTGCTCATGGCTGCCGTCAACGCGGTCCTGATCAACTTCAACTTCAGCGCGCTGATCACGATCGATGTCTTCCTGCTCATGTTCCCGTACGTGCTGATCTTCCTCACGGTGATGATCCTCAGGGTCAAGGAGCCGGACGCGCCGCGCCCGTTCCGGGTGCCGATGCCCACCTGGCTCCTGGGCGTGTGGGTCGCGATCCCGATCGCCATCGCCGTCATCGCCCTGTTCGTCAACGGCGTCGACTGGATGATCGGCGGTCTCGCCGGCATCCTCACCGGCCCCATCGCGTACCTCGTCTTCAAGAACCTGTACAAGGGCACCACCGATGACGCTCTCGAGGGATCCGTCGTCACGTCGCGGGGCGAGCTCACCGACTTCGGCGCCGCAGTGGAAGGAGTCGAAGCATGAAGGGGCAGAAGATGGCCAACTACGCGGCGGTCGCCGGCATCCTTGGCGGTGCGGTCGCGATCGGCGGCGGGCTGTACGCGCGTTCGGTAGAGCCCGTGTTCGGCATCCCGCAGTTCTTCGGCATCTACTCCGAGTACCTTTCCGGCGTCCATGTGCTCGTCGGTATCGGCGCCATCATGGTCCTCGGGGGCCTGATCAGCTTCAAGTGGCCGAGCATCGGCGGCGTGATCGTGTGCAGCGCCGCCATGATAGGCCTCGTCTACACCTACGATAGGGGCCAATACCGCTGGTCGCCGATGGTGTACTACTGGTGGGGCCCGTGGCTCCTCGCCTGGATCGCCGGTATCTTCGCCGGGTACGCCGCCTACAAGAACGTGCCGCAGAGCGACGAGAAGCTGGCCGACGCGCGGCATGCGGAGGGCCACTCCGCGTAAGTCGGCCGCCGGCTCCAAAGGGTGACGAGCGCCGGGACCCGCCGAGAGTGGGTCCCGGCGCTCGTCACGTCTCCAGGAGGATCGTCACCGGCCCGTCGTTGACCAGCTCTACCCGCATGTGCGCGCCGAACACGCCGGTCTCCACGGGGACGCCCTCGGCGCGGAGAGCTGCAACGTAGGCCTCGTAGACGGCCTCCGCCACTTCCGGCCGGGCGGCGTCGCTGAAGCCCGGCCGGTTGCCGCGGCGCGTGTCCGCGTACAGCGTGAACTGGGAGACGGCGAGGACAGCTCCACCGACGTCGCCGAGCGCCAGGTTCATGAGGCCGGCGTCGTCGGCGAACACGCGGAGCCTCGCCGTCTTCGCGGCGAGCTTGCCGGCCGCGGCTGGGTCGTCACCATGGCAGACCCCCACGAGGGCAAGGAATCCGCGGCTGGTCCGGCCGACGGTCTCACCGTCCACGGAGACGGCGGCTCCGGCCACGCGCTGGAGCAGTACCCGCATATCGTCGCCCCTCTCGTCGTCCCTCCGAGTCTCGTCACCATCCTAGCGGCGGCGATCTCCGGGAGCCAGGTGGTGAAGCACTCGACCACCTCGACTGACAACGCTTGGCGAAGCGAGTGGTGGTGTGAAAACACCTGCAAGAAGATGAGTTGGGCGACGCCATCACTCTCCGGTCGGACGGCTCGGGTGGCGGGTTTGACATCTCCCGGAGCCGGTCATACCATAACGACGCTCAACGCATAGCACTCTACCCCGGAGAGTGCCAGAAGTGTTCCTGTCACAGACCGCAAGTGAGACACCAAGGAGGGTTGCTGCATGAAGCTCAAGCCGCTTGAAGACCGCGTGATCATCAAGGCCGTTGCTGAAGAAGAGAAGACGGCCAGCGGCATCGTGCTGCCCGACACGGCGAAAGAGAAGCCGATGATGGGCGAGGTCGTCGCTGTGGGCGACGGCAAGTGGGACGAGGACGGCAAGAAGCGCGTCCCGGTCGACGTCAAGAAGGGCGACAAGGTCATCTACGGCAAGTACGCGGGCACCGAGTACAAGACGTCCGATGGCGATGAGCTCCTGATTCTGCGCGCCAGTGAGATCCTGGCCGTAGTCACAAAGTAGAGAGGAGGCTGAAGTAGCGTGGCTAAGGAACTGAAGTATCACGACGAGGCCCGGCGCTCTCTCGAGCGCGGTGTCAACGCGCTTGCCGACGCCGTCAAGATCACCCTCGGCCCCAAGGGTCGCTATGTGGTGCTCGACAAGAAGTTCGGCTCCCCCACCATCACGAACGACGGTGTGACCATCGCTCGCGAGATCGAGCTCGAGGACGTCTTCGAGAACCAGGGCGCCCAGCTGGTCAAGGAAGTCGCGACCAAGACCAACGACATCGCCGGTGACGGCACCACCACCGCCACTCTGCTCGCCCAGGCGATTGTGCGCGAGGGTCTGCGCATGGTGGCCGCCGGCGCCAACCCGATGGCCATCAAGCACGGCATCGAAGAGGCCGTGAACGAGGCCGTCGCTTCCATCCAGAAGCAGAGCAAGGAGATCTCCGGCAAGGAGGAGATCGCCCGCGTGGCCAACATCTCCGCCCGCGACCGCGGTGTGGGCGACGTCATCGCCGACGCCATCGAGAAGGTCGGCAAGGACGGCGTGGTCAACGTCGAGGAGAGCAACACGTTCGGTCTCGACCTCGAGTTCACCGAGGGCATGCAGTTCGACAAGGGCTACCTGAGCCCGTACATGGTGACGGACCCCGAGCGCATGGAAGCCGTGCTCGAGGATCCCTACATCCTCGTCGCCAACCAGAAGATCGGCGCCGTGCAGGATCTCCTTCCGATCCTCGAGAAGGTCATCCAGGCCGGCAAGCAGCTCCTCATCGTGTCCGAGGACGTCGAGGGTGAAGCTCTCGCGACCCTCGTCGTGAACAAGCTCCGCGGCACGTTCACCAGTGTCGCCGTCAAAGCCCCCGGCTTCGGTGACCGCCGCAAGCGCATGCTCGAGGACATCGCCATCCTCACCGGCGGCGAGGTCATCACCGAGGAGATGGGCCTCAAGCTCGACAACACCCAGGTCTCGCAGCTCGGCCACGCCCGCAAGGTCGTCGTCACCAAGGACAACACCACCATCGTCGACGGCGCCGGCGACACCGATGCCATCAAGGGCCGCATCAAGCAGATCAAGAGCGAGATCGAGACCACCGACTCCGACTTCGACCGTGAGAAGCTCCAGGAGCGTCTCGCCAAGCTGGCCGGCGGTGTTGCCGTCATCAAGGTCGGCGCGGCCACCGAGGTCGAGATGAAGGAGACCAAGCATCGCGTCGAGGACGCCCTCAACGCCACGCGCGCCGCTCTCGAAGAGGGCATCGTGCCGGGCGGCGGCGTCGTGCTCGTCAACGCCATCCCCGCGATCAAGGTCGACAAGAAGTCCGACGACGTCGACTTCCGCGCGGGCAAGCAGATCATCGCCCGCGCGCTCGAGGAGCCGCTTCGTCAGATCGCCGAGAACGCCGGCCTCGAGGGTTCGGTCGTCGTGGACAAGGTCAAGACGCTGAAGGCCGGCGAAGGCCTCAACGCCGACACCGAGAAGTACGAGGACCTGATCAAGGTCGGCATCGTCGACCCCGCCATGGTCACCCGTTCGGCGCTGCAGAACGCGGCCTCGATCGCCAAGAACATCCTCACCACCGAGTGCATCGTCGCCGACAAGCCCGAAGAGGGCGGCGGCGGCATGGGTGGCGGTATGCCGGGCGGCGGCATGCCTCCGGGCATGATGTGATCCACCAGAGCTAGAGCTACGAAGGAGCGAGACTCTGTCGCGTCGGCGGCGGGCGGGCCTCAAGGCCCGCCCGCCGCTTCTCTCGGTGCACTGACGCGCCGCAGCGGCGGACGGAGCAGACGAGTGTCTGCAGCAGACACCGCGTTGTCGGGTACAGTCCGAGCATGATGACTTCGAAGGCGACAACGCCGCGGACTCACCTCCTGATCGTCACCGGGCCGTGACGCGACCGGTCTGTACGAGCGTTCTCGCGCGCTGTTCTCCGGTCGGAGCGACGTGCAGGTCGTCAAGGATCGGCGGGTCGGCGAGCGTCGTCGTGCGGCCGCCGGCCTCGGCAACGACGAGCGCCGTCCGGGGACCGGCGTCGGGAGCGTCCCGACTGGGTGTTCCCTCCGAGCGCTGATCCGGCGCCGACCCGCGGCTGGCTCCTCGAGCCTGCGCCGTTTCTTCGGCGCGACGCCATCGCATATCACTCCTACCTGACGCCGTCCCGGGTCATGCCTCGTGGAGGTGGTTCAATGTTGTTGATGGGTGAATCGATCAACGGGACGCGCAAGCAGGTCGGAGAGGCGATCCAGAACGCGCGATGCCGAGTTCATCAAGGCTCTCGCTACCGGAGCAGGTCGAGGCCGGCGCCAGGCATCCTCGACGTCAACGGCGGCGTCGCCGGCGGCGACGAGGACGACGACATCGTCTGGCTCATCGATGATGGTCATGCGGCGTCACCGACACGCAGCTCATGGTCGACTCCGCCAGCCCGACGCGCTCGACCGTGGGCGTCGAGGCGTGCATCACAGGACGGCGGCAAGGTGCCGTTCATCAACTCGATCAGCAGCGAGCAGGCGCGCATCGACGCCGTCATCCCGCAGGTCGAGAAGTACAAGTGCCCCGTCGTCGGCCTCTGCATGAACGACGACGGCATCCCGCCGACGGCAGAGGACCGTTTCGAGGTCGCGCAGCAGATCTACGACCTCTTCACCGGCGCCGGCCTGCCGACCGAGGATCTCTGGGTCGACCCACTGGTCATGGCCGTGTCCGCCGACCCGTGCGCGCCCATGGTCACCATGGATACGCTCAAGCTGGTCAAGGAGCGTCTGTCCGTGCGTACCACCGGCGGTCTCAGCAACGTCAGCTTCGGCCTGCCGAACCGCGCCCTGCTCAACCGCACCTTCGTCGCCATGTGCGCCGGCCTCGGCCTCGACGGGCTCATCGTCGACGTGCGCAACAAGCAGATGATGGCCACGATCAAGTCGACCGAAGCGCTGCGCGGCGAGGACAACTTCTGCGGCGCCTACCTGAAGGCGCACCGCGACGGAATCCTCGAGTAGGCGCATGGGCGAGCCGGCGCGTTGTCGTCTCCGTGACCTCGGCGTCACGATCGGCATTTTGCCGGCCGGCCCGCTGAACGCCATCACCGACGTGCCCGGTGTGCGCGTCGGACAGTGTACCGTCTCGTGGGGCGCGCCCGATCTGCCGCACGGCAGCGGGCCCGCCCGCACAGGCGTCACCGCCGTCTTCCCGCACTCCGGTGACCTCTGGCAGGAGCGCGTCGTCGCAGGAGCCTTCGCCGCCAACGGCGTCGGCGAGGTCATCGGCATCAGCGCCATTCGCGAGTGGGGCGTCATCGAGACGCCGGTGCTGCTCACGAACTCGCAGAGCGCCGGCGCGGTCTACGACGGCGCGGTCCGCTGGATGATGGACCGCGAGCCGCGGGCCGGCATCGAGGACGCCGTCATGCCGGTGGTCGGGGAATGCGACGACGGCCTGCTCAACGATCTGCGCGGCATGCACGTCGGTGAGGAGCATGTGCGGGCCGCTCTGGACGCGAGCCGCCGCCGGCCCCGTCGCCGAAGGCTGCGTCGGGGCCGGTACCGGCATGTCGTGCTTCGACTTCAAGGCGGGCATCGGCACCTCGTCGCGCGCCGCCGTCGCGCACGGCGCGTCGTACACGGTCGGTGTCCTCGCACTCACGAACTTCGGGACGCGGCATCGTTTGTCGGTGGCGGGCGTCCCCGTCGGCGTCGAGATCGCCGACCTGATGCCGGTCGACCATCGCGAAGGATCCTGCATCGTCGTGCTGGCGACGGATGCGCCGCTGAGCGCGCGCCAGTGCGAGCGCATGGCGAAGCGGTGCGCGCTGGGACTCGCGGTGACCGGCTCCTACGCCTCCGACGGCAGCGGTGAGATCATGGTCGCCTTCACGACGGCTCATCGCGTGCCCCGTGTCGCCGACGCTCCGCTGGAGATCACGACGGTCGCCAACGACCAGATGCACGAGCTCTTCGAGGCCGCCGTCGACGCCACCGCCGAGAGTGTGTTCAACGCGCTTACCGCCGCGCACACGACCGTAGGTCGCGACGGTAACGTGGCCTACGCTCTGCCGATCGACCGCTTGGTCGAGACCCTGCGCCGGTACGGCCGCGACGCGCGGCTGCCCGGCGGGGCATAGCTCCGGCGCCGGTCCTATCCGCGCTCGGGTCTCCGAGAGCTTCGTCTCCCTTGCCGCCCTCGCTGATGGCGATTACGATTGCGGCGCCGGCCGGGGTGTAGTGGAGGGGGGCCGGTGCGCCGAGGGAGGCTCGACGCCGGCGTAGTACTCGTCCGGCGGCACGTCCGCCGACGGTGCGGCCGTACCGCCGACGGATCGGCACTCCGGCTGCGTCTAACCTCGATGACGCCCTCCACGTCATCGTGTGAGGCGGAACAGCACGTGTCCGGGGTTCGGCAAACGCGGAAGTGAGAAGGAGGCAAGGACCTGTCGCCGCTCGGGGCCGGGCGCGTGGCGGTCCGCAGTGCAGTGGACAAACGACGGTACTTCCTGCGAAAGATCGCGAACGCGGTTCTGACGATCATCCTCGTGGCGTCGTTCAACTTCGCGCTCTTCCGGATCCTCCCGGGCGACCCGGCCCGGCTCCTCCTCCCCAAGGGGAAGACGGACCCCTCGGTGATCGAGAAGCAGCGCAAGACGTTCAACCTCGACAAGCCCATGTGGCAGCAGTTCATCTACTACTGGCGCGACACGGCGAAGGGCGAGTTCGGCATGTCCTTCTCCGAGAAGCGCCCCGTCACCGAGGTGGTGGCTGAGCGCATCTGGCCCACGGTGCTTCTGGTCGGGGTCGGGACCATCTTCGCTACCGTGGTGGGCATGATCACGGGCGTCTTCGCCGGATGGCGAAGAAACGGCACCTACGACGTCGTGACCACGAACTTAGGGATGGTGCTCTACGCCATGCCCACCTTCTGGTTCGGCCTTCTCATGATCATGCTCTTCGCCACCAAGCTGCGCTGGTTCCCGACGGGGCGCATGGAGGAGCCCGGCGTCGAACTGAGCGGGTTCGCGTACATCCAGTCGCTGCTCAAGCACCTCTTCCTCCCGGCGTTCACCTTCGCGATCGCGTATGTCGGTGAGTACCACCTCATCATGCGCAGCTCCATCACCGGCGTGATGAAGGAGGACTTCACTCTCACGGCGCGGGCCAAAGGGCTGAGCGAGAACAAGGTGCTGTGGCGCCACGTGGTGCCCAACGCGATGCTGCCCACGGTCACCATCGTGATGATGAACCTCGGCTTCGTGATGTCCGGGGCCATCCTCGCGGAGAGTGTGTTCAACTGGCCCGGGCTTGGGCTGCTCTCCTTCGACTCGATGCAGAAGCGCGACTACCCAGTCATGCAGGCCGTGTTCCTGATCGCGAGCATCGCGGTGATCGTCGCCAATCTCATCGCCGACATCACGTACTACTACCTCGACCCACGGGTGCACGCATGAACGCCCCCGGTACCAACGCCATCGAGCGGGGCACCACAGCAGCACCCCTCGTGCCCCGTCGCTTCAGGAACTGGATCCTTTTCTGGACGGCCGTCGCGTGGATCGTCCTCGAGCTGCTCACCTACCCGAAGGACGTTCCCATCACGTCCGGCTTCTCGGAGGTCGTGGGCGCGTTCTTCTCGCCCACGGTCGGGGCGTATCCCGCGTGGGTCATGGTGCTGCTCGGCATCATCTGCCTCGCCGCCGGCGTCGCCGGGCTCGTGCGCCGGACCAAGGCCAAGATCTTCAACCTGCTGCTCGTGGTGGAGTCGGTCGTGCTCTTCCTCTGGGCATTCCTCGCGGGCCGCGGCGTCGACGGCTGGTCGGCGGGCGCCAACGGGTTCTCGTACAACTGGCTCGTGCAGACAGTGGCGGTCCTTCTCGGCGGCGCCTGCGCCTGGTACTGGGCGGCGGGCAATCCCGAGCGTGCGGCGCTGACCACCTGGAACACTCATCAGGTCTGGACCCTCTACCGGCGCAACTGGCAGGGGATGGTCGGTTTGGGGATCCTCATCGTCTTCCTCGCGATCGCGTTGCTGGCGCCTTTCCTCGCCGACCACGCGCTGCTCGACCCCAACGCGCAGATCAGCGACCCCGACACAGGCGAGCTGTTGCTCGCCTACCACCCACCCACCTGGGACTACTACAACTGGTTCGGCACCGACCAGGTGGGGCAGAGCGTCCTCGCCCAGTTCATATGGAGCGCGCGCATCTCGCTTATGGTCGGTCTCCTGGCGGCCTTCATGTCCACCGTCCTCGGCGCCGGCATCGGCATCGCCGCAGGCTTCTATGGGGGCTGGCAGGGCGAAGGCTGGATGCGGCTCACCGACGCCTTCCTCGTCATCCCGTGGTTGCCGCTGGCCATGGTGCTGGCCGCCGCTTGGGGCCAGAACTACTGGATGATCATCCTCATCATCGGCATCACCAGCTGGCCCGGTACTGCCCGCGTGGTCCGCTCCGACGTGCTGCGCGTGCGCGAGTTGCAGTTCATCGAGCGCGCCAAGGCGATCGGCTCGAGCAACCGTCACATCATGGGCAAGCACGTCCTGCCCAATGTGATGCCGCTGATCTTCGCCAACCTCGTTCTGGTGGTGGCCATCGCCATCCTCTCCGAGACCACGCTCTCGTTCCTCGGTCTCGGCGATCCTCTCAACTTCAGCTGGGGCACGATGCTCCACTACGCCTGG
Source organism: uncultured Actinomycetes bacterium (assembly GCA_963709345.1). Lineage (GTDB taxonomy): Bacteria > Actinomycetota > Thermoleophilia > UBA2241 > UBA2241 > CAIXSE01. The sequence continues at coordinate 89,330 of CAVPVX010000003.1, read as the reverse complement.
GTCAACGGCGCCGCCGGCCTGCCGGCCTGGTGGTACCTGCTTCCGCCCGGCATCGCGATCATCTTCGTCGTGCTCGCCTTCACCTTCATCGGGACGGCGTACGACGAGGTGCTCGATCCCAAGCTGCGCAAGCGCGAGGACAGCGTCTCCGAGAGTCGTTTCACCTCAGGCGGCGAGCCGGTCGTAGCAGTCGCCGGCGGTGCCGGTTTGGGCGGCGGCGCCGGCGTCTTCACGCCGGGCCAGCAGACAGACGACGCCATGCCCGACTTCAACAAGCCTGCGGGCGGCTCTATCGGCAGTCCGGAGAGCGGCGGCTGGGTCGGCGGCAGGTTCGAAGACGACGAGAAAAGGGGCGAGTGATGAGCAGGACGGCCACCAAGAAGGCCAGCGCCGCCCCCGAGAAGACGACCATCGAGCGCATCGAGCACGAGGGCTTGCTCGACGTGCGCGGTCTCACGACCTACTTCAGGCTCGGCGTGGGCGACGTCAAGGCGGTGCAGGACGTGAGCTTCACGCTCGCTCCGGGTGAGAGCCTCGGCCTCGCCGGCGAGTCCGGCTGCGGCAAGACGACCGCGGCCCTCTCGATCCTCAAGCTGCTGCCCGAGAACGGGCGCATCGTCTCCGGCGACGTCCTGTTCGACGGCAAGAACCTCGCCAAGCGCACCGAGTACGGCATGAGCAAGATCCGCTGGAAGGAGATCAGCATCATCTTCCAGGGGGCGATGAACGCGCTCAACCCGGTCACGGAGACCGGCAAGCAGATCGCCGAGCCCATCCAGCTGCACGAGGGCCTCTCCGAGGGCAAGGCGATGGTCCGCGTCAAGGAACTGTACGACCTCGTCGGCATCAGCCAGAAGCGCGTCATGGACTTCCCACACCAGCTCTCGGGCGGGATGCGCCAGCGCGCCATGATCGCCATGGCGCTGGCCTGCAACCCCAAGCTGATCATCGGCGACGAGCCGACGACCGCGCTCGACGTCATGGTGCAGGCGCAGATCCTCGAGCTCATCGCGCGTCTGCGCAAAGAGCTCGACCTCTCGTTCATCCTCATCAGCCACGATCTCTCGGTGATGGCCGAGACCTGCGACAAGGGCGTCGTCATGTATGCCGGCGAGGTGGTCGAGAGCGGCAGCACCGCCGACATCTTCAACCACGCCACGCACCCGTACACACGCCAGCTCATCAAGGCGTTCCCCAATATCCACGAGAAGCGGGAGATGGTCAGCTCGATCAAGGGCGACCCGCCGAACCTCGTGGATCCGCCGGCGGGCTGCGGCTTCTGCCCGCGCTGCGACGACAAGGTCGCCAGCTGCGAGACCGACCACCCCGGCCTCGTCGAGGTCGAGCGCGGTCATTTCGTTCGCTGCGTCCACGCCGGGAAGGGGGTGTGACGATGGCCACCGACCCGGCGACCAGCGCCGACCCCAAGGACACCTACGTCAAGGGCAGCGTCGACAGCGGCGACCTGGCGTCGGCGACGACCACCGACGGCGTCCTGTACGACGTCAAGGACCTCGAGGTCTACTTCCCGATCCAGCGGGGCTTCTTCAAGAGCATGGTCGCGACAGAGAAGAAGTACGTCAAGGCGGTCGACCACATCAGCTTCCAGGTCCTGCAGGGCGAGATCCTCGCCCTGGTCGGCGAATCGGGCTGCGGCAAGACGACCACCGGTCGCGCGCTCCTGCGCCTCGAAGAGGCGACCGGCGGCCACATCCTCTACAAGGGGCTGCCGGTCGAGAGATTCGGCTCCCGCACGCTGCGCGCGTACCGCAAGAAGGCGCAGATCATCTTCCAGGACCCCTACAACTCGATCAATCCCAAGCAGACGATCTTCGACATCGTCGCCGAGCCGCTCGAAGTCAACAACGTCTGCTCGAGCGAACGCGAGAAGGAAGAGCGCGTCGTCAAGGCCATCAGCGAGGCCGGGCTGCGGCCGGCCACGGAGTACCTCTATCGCTACCCGCACGAGCTCTCCGGCGGCCAGAGGCAGCGTGTCTGCATCGCCGGCGCCACGGTGCTCGAGCCGGACATGATCGTCGCCGACGAGCCGGTCGCCAGCCTCGACGTCTCGATCCGTAACGACATCCTCAAGCTGATGGTCGAGGAGAAGGAGAAGCTCGGCGTCACCTACATCTTCATCACCCACGACCTCTCGCTGGCCTGGGTGATCAGCGACCGCATCGCGGTCATGTACCTGGGCCGCATCGTCGAGATCGGCGAGACCGAGGAGGTCGTGGCCAACCCCCGGCACCCGTACACGAAGGCCCTGATCAGCGTGATCCCGGTGCCGGACCCGCTCGCGAAGCGCGAGCACGTGATCCTTAAGGGCGAGACCCCGAACCCGGTGGACATCCCCTCCGGCTGCCGCTTTCACCCGCGGTGCCCCGAGGCGATCGACGCCTGCAAGGAGATCGACCCACCGGACGTGCACATCGGCGGCGACCACTACGCCGCCTGCATCCGGATCAAGTAGGGACGCCCGCGGGGAGCGGGCGTGGAGCACATGACAAGGAGCCCCACATGAGACGCTGGTTCACCACGGCGAAGATCAGCGCTGCGGCGCTGTGCCTGTTCGCGCTTGCCGCGGGGCCGGCCGCCGCGTCACCGTCACCGGCCGCCGAACCGCTCACCTACAGGATCGGCATCAACCAGGACTACGACGGGATGAGCCCCTTCAGCTCGTGGAGCAGCATCTCCTGGGAGTCCTTCCGGCTCGGCTACAACTTCCTCACCTGGTATGACGAGGACTACCTGCCGACGCCCGATCTCGCCACAAGTTGGGAGACGTCGCCCGACGGTCTGACCTGGACGTTCACCATCCGTGAGGGCATGACCTGGCACGACGGCAAGCCGCTCACCGCCGCCGACATCGCCTTCACTTACAACCTGATCCTGGACACCGAGCACTGGGCCTACATCCAGTACCTCACCGGCGTCACCAGCGTGACGGCTCCCGATGCGACGACGCTCGTGATCGAGACGCGCAAGCCCAATGCGGGCATGCTCGCTCTCTACATCCCGATCCTCCCCGAGCACATCTGGAAGAAGGCCGACCCCGAGAACCTCGACAACTTCAAGAACTCGCCGTTCGTCGGCTCCGGGCCCTTCAAGGTCGCCGAGCTCAAGAAGAGCAAGTGGGTGAAGCTCGAGGCGAACCCGGACTACCCGGCTGAGCTCGGCGGGGCGCCGACCATCGCGGAGATCTACTACATCATCAGCCAGAACACCGACTCGATGATCGAGGACTACAAGGCCGGCAACCTCGACGCGATCGTCGAGTTCCCGGCGACGTACGAGAAGATCCTCGCGGAGCTTCCGGGCACCACAGCCGTCGCGTCTTCGGCGGTCGGCTTCCACGAGCTCGCCTTCAACTGCTGGGACAGCGCGAAGAGCAAGGGTAACCCCCTGCTGCGCGACGTCGCCATCCGCCAGGCGGTGCATTGGGCGATCGACAAGGAGTCGCTGAACGCGACCTCGATGGCCGGCCAGGCCGTCCCCGGCACTTCGGTGATCTCTCCCGCACAGGGCGACTGGCACTGGGAGGTCCCCGAGGCCGAGCAGTACAGCTACGATCCCGAGAAGGCCAAGCAGATCCTCGAGGACGCCGGCTACACCGACACCGACGGCGACGGCGTGCGCGAGAACGCGAAGGGCGACAAGCTCGAGTTCCGCTTCGTGGTGCTCAACGAGTATCCGGAGGACCAGGCGGCCGGCAAGATGATCGTCAGTTGGTGCGACGACGTCGGCATCAAGCTCAAGCTGGAGCAGAAGGACGAGGGCGCGTTCGGCGACGAGGTCTACGACAACGCCGACTACGACATGTTCATCTGGAGCTGGGGCGGCGACATCGACCCCGGGTTCATGCTCAGCACCTTCACCACCAAGCAGATCCTCAACTGGGGCGACAGCCAGTACTCGAACCCCGAGTACGACGCGCTCTACGTGGAGCAGGCCGAGGCCGTGGATCCGGCGGAGCCGGACGATCCGACGATGCGCAAGGTCGTCACCGACGAGATGCAGAAGATCCTGTACCGGGACAACCCGTATATCGTCCTCTGGTACAACGTGAACCTGCAGGCGTTCCGCACCGACAAGTGGACCGGCTACCACCAGGTCCCCGGCGCGGACGGCGCGCCGTTCTGGAACTACATGCGGTCGACGTACATCGACCTGACACCCGCCGAGGTTGCGGAGACCGAGGCGGCCGGTAGTTCGACCTGGATCTGGATCCTCGTCCTCGCCGTCGTTGTCGTCGCCGTCATCGCCTTCGTCCTGATCAGGCGTCGGCCGAAAGCCGTCGAAGACGAATGACGGCCGGCACGCAGCGGGGGGGATGATGGCGCATGGATGATCCCATCGGGATCTGGCCGGAGGAGGCCATCGAGGCCATGCACCTGGCGTCGCTCGCGCTGTTGGAGCGAGCCGGGGTGCGCGTCGAGTCGCCGGTCGCCGCCGGGGTATTGGCGGCGGCCGGCTGCACGCCGGCCGGATCGGACCGTCTGAGCATCCCGCGGGAGGTCGTCGAGGAGGCCGTTGCCGCCTGCCCTCGCGCCTACACTCTCGCGGCGCGCGACGGCGCGCGTTCGCTGGCGATGGACCCCGATCCCGGCGCGACCTACGTGCACAACCTCGGCGGCGCCCGCGATGTGGCGGACCCGCGCACCGGCGTCGGCCGCCGGGCGACCATGCGCGACCAGGTGCTGGCCACCCGGATCATGCACCACCTGCAGCATCAGCAGCAGGTGACCTCCCTCTGGCAACCGGAGGACGTGCCCGACCTGCTCGAGCCGCTGTATTCGTATCTCGTCCTCTCGTACGAGACCGACAAGGCGATCGGCGGGCCCGGGATCTCGTATCCGCTGCAGGCGCTGTACCTGCAGGAGATGGCGCAGGCCGTCACCGGCGCCGACGGCTCGGGCGGCACGTATCCCATCGACCTGGCCTTCTCCCCCGTCAGCCCCCTGATCCTCGGCGGCGACGTCTCCGACGCGCTCGTCGAGCAGGTGCGGCGCGGCGGCGTGGCCGTCGAGATCCTGCCGTGTCCCGCCGCCGCGACGACGGCGCCGGGCGCCCTCTCCGCGGCGATCGCCCAGCAGAACGCCGAGGTCCTCGCCGGCGTGGTGCTGGCGCAGGCCGCGGCGCCGGGCACCCCGGTCTACTACGGTCCGCGGCTCAGCGCCGTCGACCCACGCAGCGGCGTCGTCGTCAGCGGCACGCCGGAGACCGGCGTCGCCTCCGTTGCCGCCGTTCTGCTGGCGCGCCGCTACGGTCTCGCTTGCGACTGCTACGGACCGTGCAGCGACAGCAAGGTCATCGACGCGCAGTTCGGCTACGAGCGCATCGTCAACGCTCTGCTCGGGCTGTCGGCCAGGCCGCGCCTCCTGTCCGGCATCGGCGAGATCCAGGCAGGGGTCGCCAGCTGTCTGGAGGTGCTGGTCGTCGACGACGAGGTCTTGAACAACGCACTGTACGCGCTCTCCCAGCGGCCTTGGGATGTCGATGCGCTGGATGTGGACGCGATGGTCGACGGCGTGCTGTCCGGCCGCGGGTTCCTCGGCACGAAGCACACGCGGCGCTACATCCGGAGCGAGTTCGTGAGCCCGCTGCTGAGTTACCGCGGAGGTCTGAACGACTGGGTCGCGTCGGGGCGTATCGGCCTGGTCGACCTCGCCTCCGACAAAGTGGCCGAGCTACTCGACCGCGAGCCGGTGGGATTGCCCGACGACGTGCTCGCCGCGCTCTGCGAGCTGATCGGCTGTTGCGCCGCGGACATGGGCGTCGCAGAGTATCCCGATCCACGCCGAATGCTCGGGCTGTAGGCCATGACGACGCCCATCCCCTTCGTCCACGTGCAGGCCCGAGGCTCCCACCGGGAACTCGGACGCGCCGTCGGTGAAGCGGCACGGGAGCAGGTGCGCGCCTCGGTCACCTTTTTTCGCGACCACTTCGAGGCGATGACGCGCGGACGGCTCACCTTCGCCGACGCGGAGCGCGAGGCTCTTGCGTACGCCAAGGCCGCCGGCCGCCGGCTGCCGCGGCAGATGGACGAACTCGAGGGTCTCGCCGAGGGCGCCGGCCTGCCGCTGGGCCACGTTCTCGTGCCGAACTGCGGCGAGGAGTTCACCTCCGACGAGCCCGTCGGTGACGGCCGGGCGCTCTCGCCCGGCTCGCTTCGCGGCGGCGACCACTGCACGGCCGTGGCGGTCGTCAGCGGCGGCCGTCACATCGTCGGCCACAACATGGACTGGTACGTGATCGACGCCGTCAACAACGTCCTGTTCGACCTCACAGGGCCGGACGGCACCCGTGTCATGGGCCTGGCCGGCGCCCCCTATCTCCTCATGCTGGGGATGAACTCACACGGCGTCGCCAGCGTGAGCAACTCGGTGCACTCCAAGGACAATCGCGTCGGCGTGCCCAACGCCTTCGTGCGCCGGGCGACCCTGGATGCGCCGACTCTCGAGGAGGCGCGGGCGCGCGGGTTGCTGGCGGCCCGCGCCCGGGGCACCAATCACTTCCTCGCCGACACGTGCGGGAGGCTGTGGGACGTCGAGACCTCCGCCACGAGTCACGCCTTCATGGACCACAGTCCGGCGGGCTTCATGGCTCACACCAATCACTACGTCGCGCCGGCCATGACGCCCTTCGAGGGAGCCGCGCACGAGGAGTCGGTCGTGCGCCTGGCCACGGCGGAGCGCATGCTCGCCGAGGGCATCGCCGCCGGCGACGACCCCGTCGCGCTCGCCGCCGGCGTGCTGCGCTGTCACGAGCCCTCACCAGAGATGGCGATCTGCGGCCACCCGGACGAGAGCGAGCCGCCGGCCGAGCAGGGCATGACGGTCGGCAGCATGATCTGCGACCTCGACGAGCGTCGCCTGTACGCCTGCGCGGGCGCGCCGTGCGAGAACTCGTACCAGATCTTCCAGATGTAGGACTGGGGCGAGCCGTGAGCATGCACGATGTGGTCATTGCGGGAGGGCGCGTCGTCGACGGCTGCGGCAATCCCTGGTACTTCGCCGACGTGGGGGTGCGCGGGGACCGTGTCGCGGCGATCGGCGCGGCGGGGTCGCTGCGTGGCCGGCAGGTGATCGACGCCGACGGCCGCTACGTGACGCCCGGGTTCGTCGACCCGCACACGCACTCGGACATCTCGATCCTGCAGCATCCGCGCGCCGAGACGGCGGTGAGGCAGGGCGTCACCACGCACGTCACAGGCAACTGCGGCATGTCCGCGGCTCCGCTGAGCGCCGCCCACCGCGAGGCGGCGCTGCACAACTGGGGGCACTACTGGGACATCTCCGGCGTCGACTGGGACTGGAAGAGCTTCCGCCAGTATCTCGCGGCGCTCGGGCGGGCGGGGGGCGCGATCAACATCGCGCCGCTCCTCGGCCACGGCGCGGTGCGGCTCGCGGTCATGGGCCTCGCCGAGCGCCCTGCCACGGAGCGTGAGTTGGAGCGCATGGAGCGGCACGTCGACGCGGCGATGCGCGCCGGCGCCCACGGTCTGTCGACCGGCCTCGTGTACCCGCCGGGGTGCTTCGCGGGCACCGAGGAGATCGTCCGTCTGTGCCGGGTCGTCTCCCGCTACGACGGCATCTACGCGTCGCACGTGCGCGGCGAACGCGAGACGATCCTCGCATCGGTCGCCGAGGCGATCGACATCGGCCGCCGCGCCGGGATCGCCGTCGAGGTCTCGCACAACGCGCCCAAGTGGGGCGCCCCCGAGGACGCATCCGCCAATCTGGCGCTCATCGAGGCCGCGCGGCGCGAGGGCATGGACGTCACGACCGACAACGACGTCCACACGGAGCTCGCGCCAAGACTCTCGAGGGCGCTCCCGCAACCCATCCTCGACCTCGGTCACGACGCCCTGCTCGCCCTGCTCGCCGAGCGGCGCGAGCGGCCGAACCTGCGCCGCGCCGTCCTCGAGGACCAGTTGCCCGGCGCCGGCTACACGGGTGTGGTCCGCCACGGCCGCTTCGACCGTATCGTCATCCTCCACGCCGGCCGCCATCCGGAGTATCGAGGGCGCTCGGTCGCCGACATCGCCGCCGAGCGGGGAGCCGACGCTTTCGATACCTATCTCGACCTCATCGTCGAAGAAGACGATCAGATCGTCGGCATCTTCGAGTACATCGAAGAGAGCAACATCCGGGCGCTGCTGCAGAGCCCTGTGGCGATGGTGTGCTCCGACGGCCTGGTCATGGCGCCGCCCGAGGAACTCGACGACCCCGGGCTCTACTGGCCGTGCAGTTACGGCGAGTACCCGGGGATCCTCGAGCGCTACGTGCGCGACGAGCCCGTCCTGCGTCTGGAAGAAGCGATCCGCAAGATGACGTCCTTCCCCGCGCAGCGCTTCAGGCTGTACGATCGCGGCGTGCTGCGCCCGGGGCTCAAGGCCGACATCGCCGTGTTCGACCTCGACCGCGTGCGCGATCGCGCGACCAATCCGTCTCCACATCGTTTCCCCTTCGAGAATGTCCCGCACCGGTCACCTGAGGGCATCGACTGGGTGTTCGTCAACGGGGACCCCGTGATCGCCGACGGGGAGCACACCGGCAGCCTGCCGGGCCGCGTCCTCCAGCGGCGTTGACGGCGCGCGGCCGCCTCTGCTCTCTGCCAGAACGTACAAAGGCCGGCGGCGTTTCCCGGCCGTGACCCTCGCGCTGTACTAGGACATCGTGTAGAATCTCCGGCATGATCACCGTCCAGGACATCCTCGAGATCTCCGAGCTCAACCTGCGCCTGCTGGCCGGGCACTCGTCGACCAGCAACCCCGTGCGCTGGGTGCACATCACCGAGATCCCGGACGCGACCAAGTGGCTCAAGGGCGGTGAGCTCCTGCTGACCACCGGGTACGGTTTCGTCGGGGAGGAGGAGCAGCAGGTCGAGCAGCTCAAGCAACTGATCGACCACAACATCTCCGGTCTTGGTTTCGGCACCGGCTTCAGCTTCGACAAGGTCCCGCCGGCGCTGGTCAGAGTGGCCGAGGAGTACGACTTCCCGCTGTTCGAGGTGCCGTACCACATACCGTTCATCGCCATCACCGAGGCGGTCGCCTCGAAGATCGTGAACGAGCAGTACTCGCTCCTGCAGCGGAGCCTCGCGGTGCACGAGAAGCTCACCAAGATCGTCCTCGAGGAGAAGGGGCTCGAGGCCATCCTCTCCACGCTCTCGGCCCTGGTCGGCTGCTCGGCCGTGCTCTTCGACTTCCACGGCGTCGTCCTCTGCGAGGCCGCCTACCGGCGTCACGTGGGCGGCGAGCACATCGCCGACCTGTGGCGCCAGATCAGCGACCGGCGCGCCGACCGCCAGAACTTCGCTCTCAGCATGGAGGGCGTCGGATCGGGCGTGCAGGTCTATCCGGTGGTCGCGTCGCACCGCATCGGCGCCTTCCTCGCGGCGGTCAAGGACAGCGGCGACTTCAGCGAGTACGACCGCATCATCCTGCACAACGTCGTCACCGTGACCGCGCTGGAACTGGTGAAGAAGAAGGCGGTCGCCGAGACCGAGAAGCGCCTCGCCGGCGATTTCTTCGACGAGCTCATCGCCAGCGACCTGTACGAGGAGGAGATAGCGAGGCGGCTAGCCTTCTTCGGGCTCGAGCCGCAGTCGCCGCACCTCATCATCCTCGTGGGCATCGACGGGCTGGACGAGGAGCCCGACGCCGTTCCGGACCGCACCGAGGTCGTCGTCCAGGACGTCAAAGAGCGCCTGCACTGGGCGGTCGACGAGTTCATGGCGAAGCGCGAGACCCTGTTCATCAGTGCGTCGCGCAGCGACTCCGTCGTGGTACTCGTCCAGCCCGGCGCGCTTGACGCTCCGGCGCTGATCGCTCTCGCCGGCGAGCTGCAGGGCGTGATCGGCGAGATGCTCCCGGAGATCTCCGTCTCGATCGGCATCGGCCGGCCTCACCGTCAGCTCACCGACCTCCGTCAGAGCTACTACGAGGCCAGTTACGCGATCAAGATCCGCAAGCTCAAGGGCGAGCCCGGTGTCATCGCCAGCTTCGATGACCTGGGGTCGTACGGGCTGCTGCTGGGCCTGCAGGACACGCTGTCGCTCGAGGTGTTCTACGACAGCGTCCTCGGCAGGCTTCAGGAGTACGACGAGCAGAACTCCAGCGACCTCGTGCGCAGCCTTGCTTGCTTCCTCGAGGCGAACGGCCACTGGGGCGACGCGGCCGAGAAGCTCTACGTGCACCGTCACACGCTGCGGTACCGCATGAAGCGTGTGGAGGAGATCACCGGCCGCGACCTCAACCGCTCGCAGGATCGCATGGAGTTCTGGCTCGCGCTCAGGGCGAAGGAGCTCATCGACCGGGCCACGAAGGGCAAGCTCGCCTCGAGCTGACGTCGGTCCTGGGGCGGGCTCGCGGGCCCGCCCCGCTTGATCTCAGCGGCCGAGCAGCGACCCGTTGTCCACAGGGATGTTGACACCGGTGACGCCCTCATCTTCCAGGCAGAAGCGCACCGCGGCGGCGACGTCCTGCGGCTGCACGAGCCGCCCGACCTCGCCACGCGCCGCGCGAAGCGTCGCGTCACGGTGTTCGTCGTCCTCGAGATCGACGGGCCCCGGCGCCACGCCGCAGACGCGGATGCCGTCGTCCGCCCACGCGCCCGCCAGCCCTCCGACCAGGTTGATCTGGGCCGCCTTCGCGGCGCTGTGAGCGGCGAACGCGGGCCAGGGCCGAAGCCCCAGCAGATCGGTGACGGCGACGATCACGCCTCCGGGCCGTTCCCCTGGCGACCTGACGGCGAGCAGGTGCCCGCGCGCCGCCGCCGCGGCGAAGAAGAAGCCCTTGGCGACGGTGTCGAACGAAGCGTCCCACGTGGTCTCGGAGACGGTGTGTGGAGCTGCGGGCGCAAATGGACCGCTGGCGGCGAACACGAGCGCGTCCAGTCCACCGAGGGCGCCGGATCCGTCGTGGACCAGGCGGGAGGCGCCGGGCGCCGAGCTCGCGTCTCCGAAAACGACGGCGGCTGCGGCGGCGCCGGCGGCGCGCAGCGCTTCGACCTGCGCGTCGGCCTCGGCGTCCGGTGTCCGCGTCGTCACGCAGACGGCGGCGCCCAGATCGGCGAGGTCCCGGGCCACCGTCCCGCCGAGCCGGCGGACGCCGCCGATGACGAGGATGCGCGCGCCGCCGACGTTCACGACGGCTCTCCGAGGTGGTCGTACACGACGGTGGCGATGGCGGCGATGGCCCTGTCGGCGCGCAGCTTGGCCTCGTATTCCAGGCCCTTCCAGTAGACGACCATGACGATCGGCGCGCCCGAGGGCGTGTAGACGATGGCGGCGTCGTTGCTGGTGCCGCTGACGCCGCCCGTCTTGTTGGCCACGAACAGCTCGTCCGGCAGGCCGGCGGGCAGCTTCTCACGCCACTCCTGGTGGCTCATGATCTGCAGCATGAGCCGGCACGACGGGCCTGTGGCGCAGCGATCCTCCGCGATCATCGCAAGAAGGCCGGCCATGTCGCGCGGCGAGCACTTGTTGTCGAGCGCCTGGTCCACGACGAAGGAGTCCTCGTAGCCGAGCGATTCGTCCCGGCCCCATCGGCGCTCGTACAGATGCAGGAAGCCGGCGCCGTCGAGGCGCGCGTTCTCGTCGAGTAGGCGGCGGAGCGCCGCCTCGCGCTCTCCGCGCGCCTCGATCTCCCCCCAGCGGCCGAGGATCTCGGCGCCGCTCAGCCCCCGCCACTCGTCGCCGGCCCCAGACTCGATGAGGAAGTACTCGCGATTCGGCATGGAGCAGTCGATCGTCTCGAGCCCGAGGCTGCGCATGGTCGCGTTGACCGTCTTGAGCCCGACCAGCCGCCACAGCATGTCGGTGGCGGTGTTGTCGCTGAGGGTGATCATGAGGTAGAGCAGGTCGCGCACACTGGGGCAAAGCCCCTCGTGGCAGTGGATCAGCGTGCCCCCGGGGCTCTTGTCGCCTTCGGTGAGCGTGAGGCGGTCGTCGAGCCGCACCTCCCCGGCGTCGACCCGGCGCATGACCTCGACCATGACCGGGACCTTGAAGCAGCTGGCCATGGGAAAGAGCTCGTCGGCGTGGATGTGGACACCGGCTTTGCTGGCGAGATTTCGCGCTGCGACACCGACGACGCCCCCCAGCTCGGCGGCGATGGCGGTGATGCTCCCCTCGATATTGGCCGTGCCGGTCACGCCGTGACTCCTTCCTTGGCTTCTGGCTACGATATACGAGGCGTGTCGCCCGAGCCAGGAAGGGAGGGCACACGCCCGGGCCGGCCGGTGTGCGCCCGTGACGGCCGAGGGCGCCGCCTCGTGCTGGACAAACCGTCCGGTGCCAGATCTCCGCCAGCTACATCTCGGAAGGCGAGTCTCGGCGTATCCCCCACGATGTCGTTCAGTAGTGCGCGGTTCTTTGTTGTTTTGGTCTTTTCTGGGCGCTCTCTTGTGCTAGACTGACCAATCGTGCGCGACTGTGCGCACACCAAGCCTTGAGTCCAAGTGCAGGATGAGGAGCGAGGAGGAGTCATGGTCGTCGGTGTCCCCAAGGAGATCAAGAACGAGGAGTACCGCGTAGCCGTCACGCCGAACGGCGTGAAGGAGTTCGTGCGCGCCGGTCACACCGTGATCGTGGAGAAGGGCGCCGGTGTAGGCAGCGGCTTCGATGACGCCGCGTACAAGGCGGCCGGCGCGTCGCTGGCCAAGGTCGAGGACGTCTTCGCCAAGTCCGACATGATCGTCAAGGTCAAGGAGCCGCTCCCGCAGGAGTGGCCGCTGTTCAAGAAGGGCCAGATCCTCTACACGTACCTGCACCTCGGCGCGGCGTACGCCAAGGATCTCACCAAGGGGATGCTCAAAGCCGACATCCGCGGTATCGCCTACGAGACCGTGGAGCTGCCGAACGGCGCTCACCCGCTCCTCTTCCCCATGAGTGAGGTCGCCGGCCGTCTGGCCATCCAGGCCGGCGCCACCCATCTCCAGAAGGACAACGGCGGCCGCGGAGTGCTTCTCGGCGGCGTCACCGGTGTGTCTCCCGCCAAGGTCGTCGTCATCGGCGGCGGCACGGTCGGCATCAACGCTGCCAAGATGGCGGTCGGCATGCGCGCCCGTACCGTCATCCTCGACAACAGCGCCGACCGTCTCGCCTACCTCGACGACATCTTTGGCGGCAGCGCCGAGACCGTGCTCTCGACCGAGGCCGCGATCGAGGAGCAGATCGCCGACGCCGACCTCGTGATCGGCGCCGTGCTGCTCCCGGGCGGCGCCCAGGCTCCGCACCTCGTCAAGCGCTCCATGCTGAAGAGCATGTACCCCGGTTCGGTTCTCGTCGACGTCGCCATCGACCAGGGCGGCTGCTTCGAGACCTCCAAGCCCACGACGCACACCGACCCCACCTATGTGGTCGACGGCGTCATCCACTACTGCGTCGCCAACATGCCCGGCGCCGTGGCCCGCACCTCGACGCTGGCTCTGACCGGCCGCACGCTGCCGTACGGTCTGGCGATCGCCACCAAGGGCTTCGAGCAGGCCGTCAAGGACGATCCGGCTCTCGCTCTCGGCGTGAACGTCTACCGCGGCAAGCTCACCACGCCGGCCGTGGCCGAGGCCCACAAGATGAAGTACACGCCGTTGGACAAAGTGCTGGTGTAACAGCCGTTTCGACTCCGCCCCGGCCACTGGCCGCGGCGAGACGTAGCTGATTGAATGGAGCCGCGCGCGGACGTCAGTCCGGGCGCGGCTCCTTCTGTTCCGGGACGCGACGCGCGGTGCCGGCTGGGTCGGCCGTCCGTGGCGGCCCGCCGGGCGGAGGGAGCGCCGCGGATGCGCACGGCAAAGGAGTATGAATGGGCGACCTTCTTCGTATCGACCTCACTACCCGCACGTTCGCAGAAGAGACGGTGCCGCGACGGCTCATCGAGGAGTTCATCGGCGCCAAGGGCATCGGTACGCACTACCTGTGCGAGGAGGTCGGTCCCGAAGTCGACCCGCTGAGCCCGCAGAACAAGCTGGTCTTTGCGATCGGCCCCATGGCCGGCACGAGCATGATGGGCAGCAACCGCTACGGCCTCTACTTCCTCTCGCCGCTCACCAACGCCTATTGTGAGTGCTACTCGGGCGGTAACCTCACGCCGCAGTTCGCGCAAGACGGGCTACAAGGTCGTCATCGTGGAGGGCAAGGCCGACGGGACCCGTCTACGTCGAGGTCAGCGAGAGCGGCGCTGCTGTTCCACGACGCCGCCGACCTGTGGGGCGCCGACGCCTACCGGGCGGAGGACGAGATCGTCGCGCGGACCGACCACAAGAAGGCCGCGGCCTGCGTGATCGGCCAGGCCGGCGAGAATCTCGTACGCTTCGCCTGCGTCAACAACAACAAGTGGCACCAGCTCGGCCGCGGCGGCCCCGGAGCCGTGTTCGGCAGCAAGAATCTCAAGGGCGTCGTGTGGCACGGCGACAAGCCCGTCGAGGTCGCTCGCCCCGCCGACTACAAGGCCGTCGTCAAGGAGATGGCGGCGAGCACCAAGGACAACCCCGGCGTGGCCGCCTACCAACGTGGCGGCACCATGAACATGGTGCGCATCATGAACGGCGCCAACGCCTTCCCCACGCGCTACTGGCGCAAGGGCTCGCTCGAGACGTTCGAGCGGCTCACCGTCGAGACCATGCTCGCCGAGCACGGCACCACCAACGAGTCGTGCCCCCCCTGCGTCATGAAGTGCGTCAAGCACAACCACGTGTTCGAGGGGAGGCACAAGGGTCTCGAGATCGAGGGGCCCGAATACGAGACCGCGTATGTCTTCGGCGGGCTGTGCGAGATCGACGACCTCTCCGAGGTCATGTGGCTCAACGACCTCTGCGACCGACTCGGCGTCGACAGCATGACGGCCGGTAACCTCTGCGCGCTCGCCATCGAGGCGTCGCAACGCGGCCTGATCGACGAGAAGATGGAGTTCGGCGACCCGGACTGCGTCGGCGAGTTTCTCACCAAGATGTGCCTGCGCGAGGGCATCGGCGACATCTGGGCCGAGGGCGTCCTCCGGGTCGAGAAGGAGTACGGGCTTGAGGGGATCGCCGTGCATGTCAAGGGCATGGAGCCCGCCGGCTACGACCCGCGGGCGATGAAGGGCATGGGCCTGGGCTTCGCGACGACGACGCGCGGCGCCTGCCACCTGAGGGCGACGATCTACAAGGCCGAGCTCTCCGGGGTCCTCGACCCCCAGGCCATCGAGGGCAAGGCGGCGGTCTACTGCGACTGGGAGGACCGCCTCACGATCATGGACACGCTGCTCTACTGCCGCTTCTACCGGGATCTCGTGCCTTGGCCGTACATCACCTCGGTGGTCAACGCCGCCATCGGCACCGACTACACCGAGGAAGACCTGCACCGTGTGGCCAACCGCATCATCACGATGTCGCACGACTTCAACGCGGCGCGGGGCATCGGGCGCGAGTCCGAGCGGCTGCCCGACTGGGTCAGCGAAAAGCCGATGGAGGACGAGGGGGCGCTCACGTTCCCTCAGAGCGAGATGGACTACATGCTCGCCGACTACTACCGCATCCGCGGGTGGGGGAAGCTGCCCGACTAGGGGCGACGATCGGGCGGCTCACGCGAACGGGCCCGGAGCGCTTCGCGAGCGCTCCGGGCCCGCCGTGCGTGAGGGGGCGGGGGCGCAGCGCCTCCGCTCTTGCTCTACCTGCCCAGGTACTTGCGGACGCGCCGGTACGGTGATGCAGCGTCCGAGAGGGCGTCGGCGACCACCTGCAGCCGGGCGACCGATGCCTGGAGCCGCCCGAGGTTCGCGGTGAGCTGCTCGGCGTTCGCGGACAGCCGGTCGGCGTTGGCCGAGAGGACCGCGGCCTGGCGGCTGAGGCCGTCGGCCAGCGGCGCGACGCCCCGCGAGATGCTCATGCCGCGTTTCAGCAGGCGCCACGCCTTGAGGCCGACGTACGCGAACCCGGCGATGATGAGCGCGAGGCTGGCCAAACCGATGATGAGGAGCACGATCCAGTCCATGCGTCCAGTCTATCTCGCCGAGGGGAGCCGCGACAGTGGGGGCGCCGGACGCGGCCGGGAGCCGCTCAGGGCAGCCTGATCGGGTAGCGGCAGGCGAGCGCGCACCCTCGGTCGGCGAGCCGGCTGACCTTGACCAACTCGCCCGTGCGGGGCGCCTCAATGAACAGGCCGTTGCCGATGTAGATGCCGACGTGCTGGTAGAACGTGACGTCGCCGAAGAACACGAGGTCGGCCGGCTGCATCCGCGAGAGCGGTATGGGATCGCCCGCCCTGGCTTGGAGCGTGGCGCCGTGGAGGAAGCGCACGCCGAACTTGGCGTAGACGTACATCACGAGGCCGGAGCAGTCGAACCCCCCGGAGGGCGAGGCGCCGCCCCATACGTACGGGATGCCGAGGTACTTCATGGTCTCCTTGACGACCGCGATCTGCACCGGCGTGCCGCTGATGGTCGCCAGGTCGACGCCGGCCTCTCGCGCCAGGCGCCGTGAAGCGGCGGCGTCGAGGCGAGACTGCTGGGCGAGCAGCTTCTTGACGCGCGCGTCGAGGTCGCTGAGGAGCGACTCGCGGCGGGCGAGCTCGTCCTCGACGCCGGCCTGCCGGTCGCGCAACTTCATCTCCGCATCAAGGGCGTCCGCGCGGTCCCGCTCGATCTGCGCCGCAAGTGCGGTCACCGCCCTCTCTATCGCGTCGATCCTGGTGACCGTGGCTTCGTCGGCCTCGTTGATGGACTCGAAGTAGCCGAACTGCGTGCCGACCTCGCCGAAGTCGCCGAGGTCGAGGAGGACGTCGAGCAGGCTGGGGTTCTCGCTCTTGTACATGCTTGACAGGCGCTCGCCCCGCTGCGCCTGCGCGGCGTCGAGCTCGGCCTGCCTGCGTCCCAAGTGGCGGCGAGCCTCCTGGAGCCTGATGTTCAGCGTGTCGAGCTCGGCTCTCGCGAGGTTGTACTTCTCCGTCGCGACGACGGCGCGGCGGTCGAGCCGCGCCACCTCGCGTCGCACCCGGGACGCCTCGGCCTGCAGGTCGGTGATGCTGTCGCCCGGGGTGGCGACCGCGGCGGCGGGCAGGAGAGCCACCCCCATCGCGCCCAGCGCCGTGGTGAGCGCGAACGCCACCATGACCGCCAAGGCGGCCGGACGTCCTCGCCTGCCTGTCTTCTCGTGTTGCCCCATCATCACTGAACTGTATCGGAACATCCCGCCTGCCCTTTACGTCGTGCGAGGGCGCAGTCCTCGCACGGGGCTTTACAATCGCGGGGCGAAGTGTGTACAATCTGCAGTCCATACGTCGCGGGGTGGAGCAGTCCGGTAGCTCGTCGGGCTCATAACCCGAAGGTCGCAGGTTCGAATCCTGCCCCCGCTACCAAGCCTTCCTGGGCGCCCGTTCGGGCGCCTTTTCTTTCTGGCCTCGCCACCTCCGGTATGAGAGACTTCGCGCAAGCCGTGCGAGGATCGCCACGCTGTCTCTTCGCACGGCCGCGACCGAGACCACAGCAGGCAGGGGGCCCCAATGAGTACAGGTAAAGCAGCCGTCGCCGAGTTCTTCGGCACCTTCTGGCTCGTGTTCGGCGGCACCGGGGCGGCCGTGCTGGCGGCTTCACTTGGCGCCGGCGGCATCGGCCTCGTCGGCGTCTCGCTTGCGTTCGGCCTCACGGTGGTCACGATGGCGTATGCCGTCGGCCACATCTCCGGCGGGCACCTCAACCCGGCCGTGACCATCGGGCTCTGGATCGGCGGCCGCTTCCCAGCCGGCAAGATCCCCGTGTACCTTGTCGCGCAGGTGGTGGGCGGTATCGCGGCGTCCTCGGTGCTCTACGTGATCGCCACCGGGAAGGCGGGCTTCACGCTTGCCGACGGCTTCGCCGCCAACGGATTCGGCGAGCACTCGCCGGCCGGCTACAGCCTGGCAGCGGCCATCGTCATCGAACTCGTCATGACGTTCTTCTTCCTTCTCGTGATCCACGGCGTCACCGACAGGCGCGCCCCGGCCGGTCTCGCGCCTCTGGCCATCGGCCTCGCGCTCACGCTGATCCACTTGGTCAGCATCCCGGTGACCAACACCTCCGTGAATCCGGCGCGGAGCATCGCCCCGGCTCTGTTCGTCGGTGGCTGGGCGCTCAGCCAGCTCTGGGTCTTCATCGTCTTCCCGATCGTCGGCGGCGCGATCGGCGGCCTGGTCTACAGGTATCTCCTCGAGGTCCCCGCGGCCGAGCGTGACAAGGTCGAGGGCCCGGGCGAAGCGACCGAGTGACCTGCGGGCGGCGCCGGCGGCGCCCGCGCCCGGACTCTCGCCGCCTTGCCGGCACGTCGATCCGCGCGGCGAGGCTCGTCTGCTATGCTCGAAGTGATCCCTGAGACCAGTCGTGCCGGCGTTCGCCCGGGAGGTCGCGTGTCAGTGCTGCTCGTCGTGAACACCGTCCCCTCCGGTCTTGCCGCCGCGACGGCATGCAGTGGCCCGGCCGCCACGGTCTGACGGCATCGTGGGACGCTTAGGCCCGGACAACCTGCGCCTCGAGCGCCGTGTCGCGGCCCATGTCGTTGAGCATCGAGTGCTGCGTGCGAATGAGCGCGTGCTCCTCATGCTCTCTGGCGGCGCCGACTCCATGGCGCTGCTCGCGATGCTGCCGCGGGTCGACCGGCGCCTGGGTCTGGGGCTGGAGGCGACCGCGCTGCACGTGCACTACGGGACTCGCGGGGCCGACTCCGACCGCGACCAGGCGATCGTGGAGCGCGCCTGCGCGGCCGCCGGGATGCCGCTGTACGTGCTGCGCCTGCGGCGGCCGTCCGGCGGCGACTTCCAGGCCCGTGCGCGCGACGCGCGCTACGGCCGCGCGCGGGAACTGGCTGCGGAGCACGGCCTCGACGCGATCGTCACGGCGCACAACCGGGACGATCAGGCCGAGACGATCCTCTACCGGCTGGTCAAGTACGCGTCGCCGCGCGGGCTGATCGGCATGCGCCCGCGCGACGGCGATCTGGCGCGCCCGCTGCTCTGCCTCGGCGCCGCCGAGATCCGGGAGTACTGCCGCGCCGGCGCCGTCGACTACGGCGACGACGCGACCAACGCGGAGGCCGTCTACGCGAGGAACCGGTTGCGGCACGACGTGCTGCCGCTGCTGGCGGAGCTCAACCCGCGCCTCGCCGAGACGCTGAGCGCATCGTCGCTGCAGGCGGCGGCGGAGGCGGACGTGCTCGCCGCAGCCACCGCCGCAGCGCGCGCCCGGGTCGTGCTCACACCCGGTGCCGTGATCGCACCCTCGGCCGGGCGCGCCGACGCGGCCGCTGCTCCGGCCGGGCCGGTGGGCACGCTCATCGCCGTGGCCGCGCTCGCCGACGAGCCTCCAGCCGTGAGGGCGCTGCTGGCGCACGAGATCCTGCGGGAGGCGATGGGCGGCTCGGCGCTCGTCGAACGACGCCTCGTCGAGGCGGTGCTCCGCCTCGCGGCGCGCACCGATGACGCCGGCCGGCTCGACCTCGGACGAGGGCTCGAGGCGGTTCGCGGCGGCGGCCGGCTGGAGATCCGGACGGTCCGGCCGCCGCACCGCTGCACACCGGTCGCGGTGAGCGGCGCGGCTCTGGCGGCTGCCGCCGACGAGGGCGTCGCCCTCGGCTTCTGCGGCCGCGTCCTGCGCGCGCGCCTGCTGCCCGTGGCCGCCTTCGATCGTGCTGCGGCGGCGTCCGGGCAGGCCTTCATCGGTCTCGAATCGCCGCCTGGCGAGGTGATGCTGCGCCATCCGGCGCGGGGTGATCGCTTCGCGCCGCTCGGGCTGGACGGCGAGACGACCGTGGCCCGCTATCTCGCCGCCGCGCGCGTTCCCGCGCCCGCGCGGCCGTTCGCGACCGTCGTCGCCGTCGACGGGCGCGTGGCGTGGGTCGGGCACGCCACCGGCGCCGGATCCGCGCCGGCCAGGGTTGCGCAGAGCTTCCGGGTGGCCCAGAGTAATAGCAGGATCCTGCACGTCTCCCAGGAGGGTACGTGAACGCTCCCATCGCCGAAGTGCTCGTCGACCGTGACGCCCTCGCGGCTCGCGTCGACGAGCTTGCCGTCCAGATCACGCGCGACTACGCCGGCAGAGAACTGCTCCTCGTCGGCGTGCTCAAAGGCGCCGTCTTCTTCATGGCCGACCTTGCGCGCCGCATCGACCTGCCGGTCGCCCTCGACTTCATGGCCGTCTCGAGCTACGGGTCGTCGACGGATTCGTCCGGCGTCGTGCGCATCCTCAAGGACCTCGACCTGGAGATAGCCGGCCGCGACGTCCTCATCATCGAGGACATCATCGACTCGGGCCTCACGCTGAGCTACCTGCTCAAGAACCTGCGCAGCCGCAAGCCGGCCTCGCTCGAGATCTGCGCGCTGCTCACCAAGCCGTCGCGCCGTCGTGTGGAGACCCCCTGCCGGTATGTCGGCTTCGAGATCCCCGACAAGTTCGTCGTCGGGTATGGCCTCGACCTTGCCGACCACTTCCGCACCCTCGACTTCATCGGCGTGCTCACACCCGAGGCGGCCGCCGACATCGTCGACACTTCGGGTTCTTTGCTGTAGCCGGAAGGGTATGCTACCCTCGTCGAACCTGTGATTTGCAGGCAGAAAGAGCCATTATGCCGGTCTTCGGGCCTACCTCCTTCATGAAGGGTCACTGTGAGTAGATTCATCCGCAGCGCGCTGTTCCCCATCCTCATCGTCATCGTCGTGGCGCTGTTCATCGAATGGGTCATCTCCGGCAACGACAAGGACAACGAGATCGCGAAGCCTGTCTACTCCGCGCCGGGCATGGCGACGCAGGCCGTTCTCGACGACCAGTTCAAGACGGGCATGGTCCGGAGGATCATCATCGACCCGCAGAGCGGGCTTGCGGACGTCACAGACGTCGACGGGTTGCAGTACGTGACCGAGATAGACGGCGCGGCCGCTCTTGCCGAGACGGTGGCGGCCGAGCACCCCGACGTCCTCGTCGCCGAAGGTACCGTCGAAAAGCCGTCCAAGGACACGAAGAGCTTCACCAACGACCTCATCAACGGGCGTGTCGATTCGGTGGTCATGAACGTCAAGGACCAGCTCCTGCAGGTCACCCTGAACGACGGCACCGAGAAGGAGAAGCCCACGGTGTACGAGGTCACGTACACCGACCCCGCGTCGACCAGCCAGTTGCTCACGGCCTACAACGTGGCCGTCGAGGCCAAGAACCCCAAGTCTCCCTGGTGGACGAGCGCCATCACGTTCATCCTGCCGATCCTGCTGATCGTCGGCTTCTGGTTCTTCATCATGAACCGGATGCAGGGTGGCGGTTCCAAGGTCATGAGTTTCGGCAAGAGCAAGGCCAAGCGCGTGAGCGCCGACTCCCCGAAGGTCACCTTCAAGGACGTGGCCGGCGCCGAGGAGGCGGTCGAGGAACTGCACGAGATCAAGGAGTTCCTCGAGAACCCGAAGAAGTTCCAGCAGCTCGGCGCCCGCATCCCCAAGGGCGTGCTGCTGTACGGCCCGCCCGGCACCGGCAAGACGCTGCTCGCGCGTGCCGTCGCCGGCGAGGCGGGCGTCCCGTTCTTCAGCATCAGCGGCTCGGACTTCGTCGAGATGTTCGTCGGCGTCGGGGCCTCGCGCGTGCGCGACCTGTTCGAGCAGGCGAAGCAGAACTCACCGTGCATCATCTTCGTTGACGAGATCGACGCCGTCGGCCGCCACCGGGGCGCCGGCATGGGCGGCGGCCACGACGAACGCGAGCAGACGCTCAACCAGCTGCTCGTCGAGATGGACGGCTTCGAGATGAAGGACAACATCATCCTCATCGCCGCCACCAACCGACCCGACATCCTCGACCCGGCTCTGCTGCGTCCGGGCCGCTTCGACCGCCAGATCGTCGTCGACAGGCCAGACCGGCCGGGGCGCAAGATGATCCTCGAGGTCCACTCCAAGGGCAAGCCGCTCGACAAAGACATCGACCTCGACGCCCTCGCGGCGCAGACGCCGGGCTTCACCGGCGCCGATCTGGCCAACCTCGTCAACGAGGCGGCCCTCCTCGCCGCGCGTCACGGCAGCAAGCTCATCGGCATGGCCGAGCTCGAAGAGGGCATCATGCGCGTGCTTGCCGGCCCCGAGAAGAAGACCCGCATCATCAGCGAGAAGGAGAAGGCGATCACCGCCTACCACGAGATGGGTCACGCCCTGGTCGGCCACTTCCTCGAGTATACCGACCCGGTGCACAAGATCTCCGTCGTGAGCCGCGGGCAGGCTCTCGGCTTCACCATCTCCCTGCCCATCGAGGACAAGTTCCTGACCACGAAGCAGGAGCTCATGGACACGCTGTCCATGACGCTCGGCGGTCGCGCCGCGGAAGAGGTCGTCTTCAGCGAGATCACGACCGGCGCCGCCAACGATCTCGAGAAGGCGACGGCCACCGCCAAGCAGATGATCATGCGCTACGGCATGAGCGAGGAGCTGGGACCTCGCACGCTCGGGCACGACCAGTCGATGCCGTTCCTCGGCCGCGAGTTCCAGCAGCAGGCCGACTACTCGGAGGAGATCGCCAAGCAGATCGACGACGAGATCCGGCGCATCATCGAAGAGGCCCACCAGCGCGCCAAGGACCTGCTGGTCGAGAAGCGCGACATGCTCGACCGCATCAGCGGCATCCTGATCGTGAGGGAGACGATCGAGGCGTCGGAGTTCCAGGCGCTGGTCGACGGCGTGCACGAGGACGAGGTGTTCCGCGAGCGCGACGAGAAGGAGGCGCGCCGTCGAGCGAAGCCGCCCGAGACGGAGAAGCGGGAGCGCGCCAAGCAGCCGCCGGTGCCCAAGCCGGCGCACGTGAACCCCGTCAACCCCGAAACGACCTGAGTGCGGGAGGGCGACGGCATGGATCGCGACAAGATCACCACAGGGGTGCGGCTGATCCTCGAGGGAATCGGCGAGGACGCGGAGCGAGCCGGCATCCGGGAGACGCCGCGCCGGGTGGCCGACATGTACGAGGACATCTTCTTCGGCATCGGAGCCCCCGATCCGGCGGAGCTTCTGACCACGATACCGGGCGACCATCATCGTGAGATGGTGCTCATCAAGGACATCGACTTCTACTCCATCTGCGAGCATCACCTCCTGCCGTTCCACGGGCGCGCACACGTCGCCTACATCCCGAGCGAGCACGGGCACATCGCCGGCCTCAGCAAGCTCGCTCGCGTCGTGCGCCAGGTGGCGGCCAGGCCGCAGTTGCAGGAGCGCATCACGAGCGAGGTGGCGGACGCGATCCAGAAGGCCCTGGAGCCTCTCGGCTCGCTGGTGCTCATCGAGGCCGAGCATATGTGCATGAGCATGCGCGGGGTGCGTACGCCGGGCGCCAAGACGGTGACCAGCGCGGTGCGCGGCCTGATCCAGAGCAACGAGGCGACGCGCGCCGAGGTGTTCGCCCTCATCAACGCGCCACACTGAACCAGCGCCGTGACGTCGGCTGCGCCCACGTTCTCGCTGGATCTCTCGCTCCCGTGCATCATGGGCGTGGTGAACGTCACGCCCGACTCGTTCTCCGACGGCGGCCGCTTCCTGGCCGCCGACGACGCATTGAGCCAGGCTCTCACGCTCGTGCGCGAGGGCGCGGCCATCGTCGACATCGGCGGCGAGTCGACGCGGCCGGGCTCCGACCCGGTGCCGGCCCACCGGGAGCTCGCCCGCATCCTCCCGGTGATCGAGGCGCTCGCCGGCAGTGTCGGCGTGCCGATCTCCGTCGACACGATGAAGGCCGGGGTCGCCCGGCAGGCGCTGGAAGCCGGCGCCACGATCATCAACGACGTCAGCGCGCTGCGCTACGACGAGGGCATGGTCGAGGTCGTTGCCGAGGTGGGGTGTCCCGTCTGCCTCATGCACATGAAGGGACAGCCCAAGACGATGCAGGACGATCCGTGCTACGACGACGTCGTCGACGAAGTGATGGGCTTCCTCGAGGGGCGCATGGCGTTCGCTCTGGCCCGCGGCGTGCGCGAGGACCAACTGCTGCTGGACCCGGGCATCGGATTCGGCAAGACGGTGGCCCACAATCTGGCGCTGCTGGCCGGGCTCGGCCGCTTCGCGGCGCTCGGTCGCCCCGTGGTGCTCGGGGCCTCGCGCAAGCGGTTCCTCGGGGCGATCCTCGGAGCCGAGCCGGGCGAGCGCGTCACCGGCACCGTGGCGACCACCGTGATCGGCCTCCTGTCAGGCGCCCACATCTTCCGCGTTCACGACGTCAAACCCAACTTCGAGGCCATGCGCGTCGCGCTGGCGGTCCGCGAGGGCGTCGCGACCTCGTGAGCGTTCGCCGGCGGTAGGGCCGGCGCCTTTCAGGGAGGCCACACCATGACCCGGAGCCTGTCCATCACCGTCGAGGGGATCGAGTTGCGCGGGCGCTGCGGCGTCACGCCGGAGGAACGCGCCGTGGGCCAGACGCTCGTCGTCGACGTGCGTCTCGAGCCGGCCGCGAGAGGCGCGGCCCTCAGCGACGATCTCGCCGACACCGTCGACTACGGGCGTATCGTCACCATCGTGCGCACTCTCGTCGAAGGGGGCGAGTTCCGCCTGCTGGAGCGGCTCGCCACCGTCATCACCGACGCGATCTGGGACGAGTTCGAGCCGGAGCTCCTGGAGGTCGCGGTGACGAAGCCGTCTCCGCCGGTGGCGATCCCCGTCGCGGCCGCCCGCGTGGAAGTGGTGCGCACCTCGTGAGCGGAGCGAGCGGAAGACGCGTGTTCCTCTCGCTCGGCTCGAACGTCGGCGACTGCAGCGCGTACCTGGCCGCCGCCGGCGAAGCGCTTGCGGCGCTCCCCGCGACCCGGATCGTCGCCGTGTCCCGGGTCTACAAGACGGCGCCGCAAGGGCACCTCGATCAGGACGCCTTCCTCAACCAGGTGGTGTGCCTTGACACCGGCCTCGAGCCGCACGACCTTCTCGTCGAGTGCCAGCGCATAGAGCACGAACACGGCAGGACGCACGAGATCCGCTTTGGGCCGCGCACGCTCGATATCGATATACTGCTCTTCCAGGACGTCGAGTCCGAGGATCCTGAGCTCACGCTCCCGCACCCGCGCATGGTCAAGCGCGCATTCGTGCTTGTGCCGTTGCTCGAGGTGTGGGGACACGCGAAGGGCATGCCCGAGCTCGACGTGGCGGGGCTGGCCCGAACCACCACTCGCAGCCAGCAGGTGATGCTTTTCGACGTCATGGAAGGGTGAGCCGGTTGACCAGCGACGAACTCGCGCCGACGGGAGCCTCATGACGCGTCCGTACGTCGCCTCACGCTCCGAAGAGGCGCTGCACCGGCGCACGTTCGACGTGCTCGTGCTGGGTGGTGGCATCGCCGGCCTCACGGCCGCCATCGGCGCCGCGCGCCGCTGGCGGGTCGGCCTGCTCACCAAGTCGACGTTCGACGACACGACCACCTTCCTTGCGCAGGGAGGCATCGCCGCGGCCCTCGGGCCGAGCGACTCTCCCGAGCTCCACTTCGAGGACACCGTCAAGGCCGGGGCCGGCCTGTGTGACGAAGAGACCGTCCGCGTACTCGTGAACGAGGGACCCGACCGGGTGCGGGAGCTCATGGAGATCTGCCCGCGCTTCGACAAGGTCGACGGGCAGATCGTCCTCGGCCGTGAGGGAGCTCACTCGGTGCCGCGAGTCGTGCATGCCGGCGGCGACGCGACCGGCAGCGAAGTCTCGAGCGCCCTGGCCGAAGCGGCCCGCGTCGGCAGCCGCGTGCAGCTCTACGAGGATGAGTTCGTCATCGACCTGCTCACCGTCGGCGGCCGCTGCGTGGGTGCGCTCACGCTCAATCTGGCGGACGGCGGCCTCACCCTCAACGTCGCCATGGTCACCATTCTCGCGACCGGCGGCGCCGGGCAGGTGTACGGGCGGACCACCAATCCCCGGGTCGCGACCGGCGACGGCATCGCCATGGCGTATCGCGCCGGCGCCGCCATCCGCGATCTCGAGTTCGTGCAGTTCCATCCGACCGGCCTTGCGATCCCCGGGCAGGAGACCGTGCAGCTCATCACCGAGGCGTTGCGCGGCGAAGGAGCCTACCTGCGCAATGCCGCCGGCGAGCGCTTCATGGCTGCGTACGACCCGCGCGCGGAGCTGGCGTCGAGGGACGTCGTCGTCCGCGCCATGGTCGCCGAGATGCGGGTCGAGCGTTCAGAGCACGTCTACCTCGACGCGACGCACCTCGATGCCGCCTGGCTGCGGGAGCGGTTCCCCGTCGTGAGCGCCGGTCTTGCCGATCACGGCCTCGATCTCGCGACGCAGCTCGTGCCGGTGGCTCCAGTCTGCCACTACTTCATCGGTGGTGTCGTCACGGATCAGTGGGGACGCACCACGGTCCCCGGCCTCTACGCGAGCGGTGAAGTGGCGAGCACCGGCGTCCACGGCGCCAACCGGCTCGCCAGCAATTCACTGCTCGAGGGGCTCGTCTTCTCCGACCGCGTGGTGCGCGATCTCGACCGCTACATCGGGAGGCTCGGCGAGGATGTCCGTCGCCTCCGCTTCGACCTGCCGGAGGCGGCGTCGGCAGGTGACGACAGAGACGCGGCGGCCGCGCGCCGCCGCCTGACCGACGTCATGCGCCACAAGGTGGGCGTGCTGCGCCGCGCCGACGACCTGACCGCGGCGCTCGGCGAACTGAACGACCTCACCTCGGGGCTTCGGTTCGGACCGATGGGGGAGGCCGAGTACGAGGTCCTCAACATGCTCACGCTGGGCACGCAGATCGCCAAGTGCGCTCTGCTGCGCGAGGAGTCGCGCGGCGTGCAACTCCGCGACGACTACCCGAACGCGGACGACGAACACTGGCGCCGGCACATCACCCTTCGCCTCCCGCCGGCGGAGCGAGATGCGGCCGGCTGAGCCGCACCGCGACGGACGATGAGCGAACGCAGCTACAGTGAAGCGGCTCGTGAGGCGGCGCGGCGAGCCCTGGCCGAAGACCTTGCCGGCTACGGCGACCTCACCGGCTCGGTCTTCTCCGGCAGCGCCGCCGCACAGGTCGTTGCGCGCGAGGAAGGCGTGCTCTCCGGGGTGGCCGCGCTCGAGGCGACCGCAGCTCTCGTCGACCCGGGGCTCACCGTGGGCGTGCTCGTCCGCGACGGTGAACCTTTCGCCGCGGGAGATGCCGTCGCCGCGCTGGATGGCCCTTTGGCTGCCATCCTCGCCGCCGAGCGGACGGCTCTCAACTTCCTCTGTCGGCTGAGCGGTGTGGCCACGCTGACCGCCCAGTACGTCGCGGAGACGGCGGGGACGAGCGCCCGCATCGCCGCGACGCGAAAGACGACGCCGGGGCTCCGCGCTCTCGAGAAGCAGGCCGTCGTGCACGGCGGCGGCACGCCGCACCGCTTCGGCCTGTTCGACGGCGCGATGATCAAGGACAACCACGTGGCGGCGGCCGGCGGCGTCGCCGCCGCCGTTTCGCTGGTGCGCGCCGGAGCGGCGCACCTGCACGCGCTCGAGGTCGAGGTCGACACACTCGAGCAGTTGGATGAGGCGCTCGCCTGCGGCGCCACCATCGTCCTGCTCGACAACATGGACACGGAGTCCGTGCGCGAGGCTGTGCGCCGTGTCGCCGGCCGGGCGCTTGTCGAGGTCTCCGGCGGGGTCCGGCTCGAGCGCGTGCGGGAGCTCGCCGAGGCCGGGGTTGACGTGATCTCGGCCGGCGCTCTCACGACGCGGTCGGTCTGGGTCGACCTGGCGCTGGATCTGGAGGTCTGACGGTGCTGCTCGTCGTCGACGTCGGGAACACGCAGACGCACCTCGGGCTCATCGACGCCGGCGCCGTGGTCGACGAGTGGCGTCTCGCCACCGTACGGCACCGCACCAGCGACGAGATCGCAGGTCTGCTGCAGGGCTTCTTCTCGCTCCAGGGTCTGCGGCTGCGGGAGTCGGTCGACGAGGTCGGCGTTGCGTCCGTGGTGCCGCGCCTGACCCGGCAGTGGGTCGAGATGTGCGCCAAGCACCTTGGGCTGGACGCCTTCGTCGTGGGTCCCGGCGCGCGCACGGGCATGCGCATCGCCATGAAGAACCCCGCCGAGGTCGGCGCCGACCGCGTCGCCAACGCGGTCGCCGCATTCGCTACGTACGGCGGGCCGTGCATCGTCGCCGACTACGGCACGGCCACGACCTTCGACGTGATCTCGGCAGAGGGTGAGTACCTCGGCGGCGCCATCGCCCCCGGAATCGAGGTCTCGCTGGAGGCGCTGACGACGCGTGCCGCGAAGCTCATCAAGATCGACCTCGTCGAGCCGGAGCACGCCATCGGCAAGTCGACGACCGAGGCGCTGCAGTCGGGCGCCGTGTACGGATTCGCCGGCGAGCTCGAGGGAATCGTGCACGCGATCTGGGACGAGCTCGGCGTACGCGCCCGCGTCATCGCCACCGGGGGGCTTGCCGAGCTCGTCGCCCGGCACACCGACGTCATCGAGAGCGTCGACCCGTTTCTCACGCTGCGCGGCATCGAGATCGTGATGCGCCGCCAGCAGCGGGCCTGACGCGGGACGCAGGCAGGCCCTCCTCTGGCGGCTCCCGCCCCCGACCCGTTGCTTCGCCCCCTGGTTCTGAACGGCCTCGAGCTCGACCGGCGGCTCTTCATGGCGCCCATGGCGGGGCTCACCACGCCGGCCTTGCGTCGCGCCGCCCGCCGCTGGGGCGCCGGCCTCGTCTTCACTGAGATGATCTCCGCCTGCGGGGTGCACTACGAGAACCGGCGCACGCTCGACTACCTCGAGGCCGGGCCGGGCGAGCATCCGATCGGCTTCCAACTCTTCGGCGCCGACGCCGACGTTCTCGCCGATGCCGCCGCCCGTTGCGTTGGTGGTGGGGCGGACCTCATCGACATCAACATGGCCTGCCCCGTCCGCAAGGTCGTGAAGACGGGAGCCGGCGCGGCGCTGCTCGCGGAGCCGGATCGCGCCGGGGACATCGTTGCCGCCGTCGTGCGCGCCGTGGAGGACGCCGCGCCCGGGCGCGGCGTACCGGTGACCGTCAAGATCCGGGCCGGGTTGCGTCATGGCGACGGGCTCGGGCGCCTTGCGGCGCGTCACCTCGTCGCTGCGGGCGCGGCTGCCGTCTGCATCCACCCGCGTACTGCGGCGCAGCTCTATAGCGGCCGCGCCGACCACAGCGTGACGTTCGCCCTCGCCGCGGAGTTGCCCGCCCCGGTCATCGCCTCCGGCGACGTGGACGGGCGCGCCGCGGCACTCGCGCTCCTGGACGGCGGCGCCGCCGCCGTCATGCTCGCGCGTCACGCGGTGGGCGCGCCCTGGCTCTTCGCCGAGGTGCTCGGCGCCCCGTCCGCGCCGGCCGCGGTAAAGCTCGAGGAGACGCGGCGATTCGTCGCCGAGACGATGGACGACATGGGCGACCGCGCCGTGGGCCACCTGCGCCAGTTCTGGTCGCGGCTGCGGCGCCACGGGGTCATCGACAAGCCGCTCGCGCAGGCGCTCATGCAGGCGCGTGAGCCTGCGCAGATCCGCTCGCTGCTCGGCATCTGAGGCCGCCGGGATCGCCGCCTGCGGGCTCGCGGCGCGGTTTGCGCGCGCACCTACCATGCCCTATACTTACGCGCCACTTCGGCACGCGGTCTCGTTAAGGGGCCGCGTTGCCGCGTTGAAGAGGAGGAACCTGTGGTCGACCGCGAGATCATCCTCACGCCCGAGGGCTTCCAGCGTCTCAAAGAGGAGATCGAGTATCTTTCATCCGTCAAGCGCGACGAGGTTGCCGAGCGAATCCGTGCCTCCCGCGACTTCGGTGACATCTCCGAGAACTCCGAATACGACGACGCCAAGAACGAGCAGGCCATGCTCGAGGCACGGATCTACTCGCTCGAAGAGCGCCTGCGGAGCGCCATCGTCATCGACTCCGATTCCATCACCACCGACGCCGTCGGTGTGGGCACCAAGGTCACCCTGCAGGACATGCAGCGCGGTGATGTGGTGCAGTACAGCATCGTCGGGTCGGCCGAGGCCGATCCCGGCGCACACAAGCTGTCCAACGAGTCGCCGGTCGGCCGCGCCATCATCGGCCACAAGCCCGGCGACAAGGTGACGGTGGCCGTGCCCCAGGGCTCGAAGAAGTTCAAGGTCCTGGCCATCGACAAGGCCTGAGGGCCGTCATGGACGAGCACGCGGAGCACGGCGGGCACGCTGACGTCTTCGCCGAGCGACGTACCAAGCTCGCCGCCTGGCGCGCCGAGGGCGACGCCTACCCCACGCAGTACCAGCCTCGCGACGAGATCGGGTCGCTGCACGACGCGTATGCGGCTCTCGAATCCGGTCAGGACTCGGCCGACCTGCATCGCGTCGCCGGCCGCGTCGTCGCCCGCCGCGTCCACGGCAAGCTCACCTTCGTCGTGCTCAAGGACCTGAGCGGCGAGCTCCAGCTCTTCTGCCAACTCGACGCGCTCGGCGACGAGCGTTACGAGGCGCTCGAGCGCGTCGACCTCGGCGACTTCGTCGGCGCCGAGGGCACGATGATGCGTACGCGCCGCGGCGAGCTCAGCCTGCGCATCACCTCCTGGCGGTTGCTCAGCAAGTCGCTGCGCGGCATGCCCGAGAAGTACCACGGGCTCACCAGCGTGGAGACGCGCTACCGCAAGCGCTACCTGGACCTCGCGGCCAACGACGACTCGCGCGAGGTGTTCGTCAAGAGGGCGCGCATCATCGCCGCCGTGCGCCGCTTTCTCGACGACCGCGGCTTCATCGAGGTCGAGACCCCGGTGCTGCAGCCTCTCTACGGCGGCGCTTTGGCGAGGCCGTTCATCACCCACCACAACGAGCTCGAGCGCGACCTCTACCTGCGCATCGCCACGGAGCTGTACCTCAAGCGCTGCATCATCGGCGGCATCGACCGCGTCTACGAGATGGGCAAGGACTTCCGCAACGAGGGCGTGAGCTTCAAACACAACCCCGAGTTCACGATGCTCGAGACCTACGAGGCCTACGTCGACTACAACCACGTCATGACGATGGTCGAAGAGATGACCGCCGAGGCGGCTGGCGCCGTCGGCGGCCTGAACGTCCAGTTCCGCGACCATGCTGTCGACCTGACGCCGCCGTGGCCGCGCCTCACGATGCGCAAGGCCATCGAGCAGGAGACCGGCATCGACATCGGCGCCGAGGACGCGCGCACGGTGACCGGCCTACAGGCGCGCATCAAGGAGAAGGGGCTCGAGGACGTCGTGCCGCTCGCCCCCGCCTGGGGCGCCCAGGTCGACGACCTGTTCAGCGAGTGCGTCGAGCCCAAGCTCATCCAGCCGGTGTTCATCACCGAGCACCCGCTCGAGACCAGCCCGTTCGCCAAGAAGACCCCGCACGACCCGCGTTTCGTTGAGCGGTTCGAGGGTTTCATCGCCGGCATGGAGCTGAGCAACGCCTTCAGCGAGCTCAACGACCCGGACGACCAGCGCGAGCGCTTCATGCAGCAGATGCAGGATCTCGCCGACGGCGACGAGACCGCGCACCGGCTCGACGAGGACTTCCTCGAGGCCATGGAGCACGGCATGCCGCCGACCGGCGGCCTCGGCATGGGCATCGACCGTCTCGTGATGATCTTGACCGGCGCGCCCAGCATCCGCGACGTCATCCTCTTCCCGGCGCTGCGCGGCTGATCCATGGCGCGCGCCGCCTCTCCCTGGTACGAACGCGCCGTCGCCGATCTCAGCTCGACTCCCTTCTGGCTCGACAGTCCCGAGGCGCCGGCGCCGACCGGGCCACTGACCGGCTTCGAGGAATGCGATCTGGCAGTCGTCGGCGGCGGCTTCACCGGCTTGTGGTCGGCGCTCCTCGCCAAGGAGAGCGACCCCGGTCGCGACGTGGTGGTCCTCGAGGCGGGGCGTGTCGGCTGGCAAGCTTCGGGTCGCAACGGTGGCTTCTGCATGTCGACGCTCACTCACGGTACCGGCAACGGCGAGGCGAAGTTCCCGCACGAGATCGAGCGTCTCGAAGCGCTCGGAATGGAGAATCTCGCGGCGGTGGAGGAGTCGTGTCAGCGCCACGCGATCGACTGTTCCTGGGAGCGGACCGGCGAGCTGGGGCTTGCCACGGAGGTTTGGCAGGCGGATGCGCTACGCGATGAACGTGACGCCCTCGAGCGCGCGGGACGTCCGCACGAGTTCTTTGGCCGGGAGGCGATCCAGTCCGAGGTGATGGCGTCGAGTGTCTTCGCCGGGCTGTGGCTGGTGGACAGTTGCGCCATGGTCGACCCGGCTCGTCTGGCATGGGGTCTCGCGCGGGCCTGCCGAAAGCTCGGCGTGCGCATCCACGAGGGCACGCCGGTCGTGGCACTCGAACGTGCGGGTGCAGGGGTCGCGTTGAGCACACCCGCAGGCAGCGTGAGGGCCGCGAAAGCCGTCCTCGCGACCAACGCCTTCAAGCCCCTGATCAAACGTCTGAGACTGCTGATGGTGCCTGTCTGGGACTACGCCCTCGTCACCGAGCCGCTCTCGTCGGAGCATCGGGCCGCGCTTGGCTGGAAGCGCAGGCAGGGGCTCTTTGATGCCGGCAACCACTTCCACTACTTTCGGCTGACCGCCGACGACCGCATCCTCTGGGGCGGCTACGACGCCATCTATCACTACGGCAGCGCGGTGCGCTCGGAGTTCGCGCGCCGGCCGGAGACGTTCTCCAGGCTCTCGCGGCACTTCTTCGCCTTCTTCCCGCAACTCGAGGGCGTCTCCTTCACCCACGGGTGGGGCGGTGCGATCGACACGAGCACGCGCTTCTGCCCGTTCTTCGGCAGGCTCCTGGGCGGCCGCGTCGCCTACGCCCTCGGGTTCACCGGCATGGGTGTCGGGGCGTCGCGTTTCGGAGCGAGGGCCGTCCTCGATCTGCTCTCGGGGAATCGGACGGAGCTTACCGAGCTCGAGCTGGTGCGGAGCCGGCCGGTGCCCTGGCCGCCGGAACCGCTGCGCTGGGGGGCCGTAGAGCTCACCCAGCGAGCCATGACCTACGCTGATCGTCACGGAGGCAAGCGCTCTGCATGGCTGCGGACCCTCGACCGGCTGGGCGTCGGGTTCGACAGCTGAGCGTCGCGTCGGCGAGCCTTCCGTGGAGCAGCGACCGATCCCGCGTCTGGTGCGGTAGCGACCTGGGCGCCATCGCCTCACGCCGTTCGCCGCGGCCCCGGCCAGTCGATCCTCGGCCCGACCCGCACGGCAGGGCTTGGCGCCAGCGCCGGTGAGCACGCCGCCTGTGGTAGACAGCGCCCTGATTGTCCCGTCGCGCGGTCATCGCTCCATCGTTTCACTGCGGACGTGTGGCGCGATGAAGAGGTCGTGGTCGCTTGCCGGCGCCACGACGAAGATGATCGAGCGCGCCCGCGACGAAGCAGCCGAGGCCGAACCCGCCGGCGACAATCGGCACGAAGGGCATCAGGTGTCTTGCGCGCTCGGGGTCGCGACGAGGCCCGGGTCGCGTCGTCCGGCGAATCGGGTACCATAGACTCACGTCCTGCTTCCGGCGGGGCACCCGAGGGTACGCCGGAGGCTGAGAGAGCGAGTACCGGCAGCCGCTCCCGTCCCTTCACCGGCCCGAACGGCTCCCGTCCTCCGGAAGGAGTAACCGGATGTTCGAACGCTTCACCGAACGCGCCCGGCAGGTCGTCGTCCTCGCACAGGAAGAGGCCAGGGCGCTCAAGCACAACTACATCGGTACCGAGCACCTGCTGCTCGGACTGTTGCGGGAAGAAGAAGGCGTCGCCGCTCGCGTCCTCGACGGGCTCGAGGTCTCCGTCGAGGAGGTACGTGCCGCCGTCGTGCGCATCGTCGGCTCCGGCGAGGAGTCGCCGCAGGGCCAGATCCCCTTCACCCCGCGCGCCAAGAAGGTCCTCGAGCTGGCGCTGCGCGAGGCTCTCAGTCTCGGCCACAACTACATCGGCACCGAGCACATCCTGCTCGGCCTCGTGCGCGAGGACGAAGGCGTCGCCGCGCGCATCCTGCTCGATCTCGACGCCGAGCCCGAGAAGATCCGCGGCGAGGTCATGCGCGCGCTCAGCGGCCCCGGCCGCCGCAGCCCGCAGGCCGCCGCCGGCGGCGAGGGCAAGCGCGCCGCCAAGGTGCTCGACCAGTTCGGCCGCAATCTCACCAAGCTCGCCGAAGAGGGCAAGCTCGATCCCTGTATCGGTCGCCAGACCGAAATCGAGCGCGTCATGCAGATCCTCAGCCGCCGAACCAAGAACAACCCGGTGCTCATCGGCGAGCCCGGCGTCGGCAAGACCGCCATCGTCGAGGGCTTCGCCCAGCGCATCTCCAACCACGAGGTCCCCGAGTTGCTCAAGGGCAAGCAGGTGTGGACGCTCGACCTCGCCGCGCTCGTCGCCGGCAGCAAGTACCGCGGCGAGTTCGAGGAGCGTCTCAAGAAGGTGATGAAGGAGATCCGCGAGACCGGCGACACCATCCTCTTCATCGACGAGCTCCACAACCTCGTCGGCGCCGGCGCCGCCGAAGGCGCCATCGACGCCGCCAGTATCCTCAAGCCCGCCCTGGCCCGCGGTGAGCTGCAGACCATCGGCGCCACGACCATGGACGAGTATCGCAAGTATCTTGAGCGCGACGCCGCGCTCGAGCGCCGCTTCCAGCAGATCAA
This sequence comes from uncultured Actinomycetes bacterium, assembly GCA_963709345.1. Classification (GTDB taxonomy): domain Bacteria; phylum Actinomycetota; class Thermoleophilia; order UBA2241; family UBA2241; genus CAIXSE01. The sequence continues at coordinate 54,780 of CAVPVX010000003.1, read as the reverse complement.
GGTGGCCGAGCCGTCGGTCGAGGAGACCATCGAGATCCTGAAGGGTCTCCGTGACCGCTACGAGGCCCACCACCGCATCCGCATCACCGACGAGGCGCTGACGTCGGCGGCCGAGCTTGCCGACCGGTACATCAGCGACCGCTTCCTGCCCGACAAGGCGATCGACCTCGTCGACGAGGCCGCCAGCCGCATGCGCATCCGCACGATGACGGCGCCGCCGAGCTACCGCGAGCTCGAGGAAGAGATCTCGGGCGTGCGCAAGGAGAAAGAGGCGGCGATCGAGGCCCAGGAGTTCGAGAAGGCGGCGAACCTGCGTGACAAGGAGCGCAAGCTCAGCCACAAGAAGCTCGAGCTCGAGGATCAGTGGAAGTCGAGCGACGAGGGCATGCGGGCCAGCATCGGCGAGGACGACATCGCCGAGATCGTGAGCATGTGGACGGGCATCCCGGTGGTCAAGATCACCGAGGCCGAGAGCAAGAAGCTCCTCCGCATGGAGGAGGAGCTCCACGTGAGGCTCATCGGCCAGGATCCCGCTGTGCGCGCCGTGAGCAAGGCAATCCGCCGGGCGCGCGCCGGGCTCAAGGATCCCCGGCGCCCCACCGGATCGTTCATCTTTCTCGGTCCCTCGGGCGTCGGCAAGACGGAGCTGGCGCGGACGCTGGCGAACTTCCTCTTCGGTGACGAGGACCACCTCGTGCAGATCGACATGAGCGAGTACATGGAGAAGCACTCCGTGTCCCGCCTCGTCGGCTCGCCGCCCGGCTACGTCGGTCACGATGAGGGCGGCCAGCTCACCGAAGTGGTGCGCCGCAAGCCGTACAGCGTGATCCTCTTCGACGAGATCGAGAAGGCGCACCCGGACGTGTTCAACATCCTCCTCCAGATCCTGGAGGACGGACGCCTCACCGACTCGCAGGGACGCACCGTCGACTTCCGCAACGCGATCCTCATCATGACCAGCAACATCGGCGCCGAGATGATCACCAAGGACACGCCGCTCGGCTTCGGCCAGACGGCGAACCAGGGCATGACCTACGACGACATGAAGGGCCGCATCACCGGCGAGCTCAAGCGCGTCTTCAAGCCCGAGTTCCTCAACCGCGTCGACGAGGTCATCGTCTTCCACAAGCTCGAGCGCAGCGAGATCGGCGCGATCGTCGAGCTCATGATCGCGCGGCTCCAGACGCAGCTCGACGTGAGCGGCGTCAAGCTGCAGCTCACGGAAGCCGGCCGAGAGGTGCTGATCGAGAAGGGCTTCGACCCCATGCTCGGCGCGCGCCCGCTGCGGCGCGCCATCCAGCGCTACATTGAGGACAAGCTCAGCGACGCGATGCTCGAGAGCGCCTTCCCGGAGGGGACGGTCGTGCTGGTCGACGGGCAGAACGAAGACACGGTGCTCACCGTCGACGGCAAGGTGGTCGGCGGCAGCGTCGAGCTGCCGATGGTCGGGCTCGACGAGCCGGTGTCGCACAGCGTCGCGTCGGCTGGGCCGGCGCCCCACGGCGACGAAGGCCCCGACGCCGGCGGCGCGTCCGCGGGCGCCTGAGACGAGGTCGTGACGGCGCCGGCGACCGAGACCGGCCGCAGGGGCCGCTGACGTGGCGAAGACGCAGACCGTCTTCACCTGCGGCCAGTGCGGCCGCCGCGAGGCCAAGTGGCTCGGCCACTGCCCGGACTGCGGCGCTTGGGACTCGTTCGTCGAAGAAGCGGTCGTGGTGGCGCCGAAGGGGCGCGGTCGCGCCAGGAAGCGTGGTGGCGGGGCCGGCGGCAGTAGTGCCACCGGCCCCGTTCGGCTCTCCGACGTCGTCTCTTCGGCCGAGGAGCGCTTCTCGAGCGGCATCGACGAGCTCGACCGCGTGCTCGGTGGGGGCATCGTCCCGGGCTCGCTCGTGCTCGTCGGCGGCGAGCCCGGCATCGGCAAGTCCACGCTCCTTCTCCAGGTGCTCGACAACGTCGCCGCCGACCGCCCGGTGCTGCTCGTCTGCGGCGAGGAGTCGGCGGCGCAGGTCAAGATGCGCGCCGAGCGCATCTGCCACGGCGCCGGCAACATCGACGTGCTCGCCGAGACTGAGCTCGAGCTCGTGCTCGAGACCGTCGCCGCCGCCCGCCCGGCGCTCGTCGTCGTCGACTCGGTACAGACGCTCTACAGCGACGCCTTCACGTCGGCGCCGGGCAGCGTGAGCCAGGTGCGGGAAGCGGCGGGCCGCTTCCTCCGCCTGGCCAAGGACACCGGCGCCGCCGTCTTCCTCGTCGGTCACGTGACGAAGGAGGGGACGATCGCCGGTCCCAGGGTCCTGGAGCACATGGTCGACACCGTGCTTCAGTTCGAGGGCGACCGGCAACGCTTCTATCGCACCCTGCGCGCCGCCAAGAACCGCTTCGGCTCGACGAACGAGCTCGGGATCTTCGAGATGACCGGGTCGGGCCTGCTCACGGTGCCCGACCCTTCGGTTCTCTTCCTCAGCGAAGCAGACCCCGCCGCGGGCTCCGCGGTGCACGTGGCCGTTGAGGGCACGCGCTGCTTTCTCGTCGAGGTCCAGGCGCTCGTCAGCCGCAGCGAGCTGGCGATGCCGCGCCGCGTGGCCGTCGGGTTCGACCGCAATCGCCTGGCCATGCTCGTGGCCGTCCTCAGCCGCCATGCCCGCCTGCCGTTGTCCTCAGCCGACATTTTTGTTACAATTGCAGGCGGAATTCGTATCGACGAGCCCGCAGCGGACCTCGCGGTCGCTCTCGCCATCGCCTCGGCGCAGCGCGACACGCCCCTTCCGCCCAGGGTGGCGGTGTTCGGGGAGATCAGCCTGACGGGCGAGCTTCGTTCTTGCAGCCAGAGTGAGCGGCGTGTCGCCGAAGCCGGCCGGTCCGGTTTCGACCGCATCGTCGTACCCGCTGCCGATGCACGCCGCGCCGGGGCTCCCGCCGCAGGTGCGGCCGACGTGCGCAGGGCGTTCATCACCCTCCTCGGTGAACGAGCGCCACAGCCGGCCGCCGGGGCCACGAACGACGAGTGGGGGGTTTGAGAACTTGTATTCAGTCGGAGACAAGGTCGTCTATCCACATCACGGGGCAGGCAAGATCATGAAGATCGAGCAGAAGGACGTGCTCGGTCAGCAGCGTGACTACCTCACCATCCAGATCCTGCATAACGACATGACCGTCATGGTCCCCGTCGAGAACGCCGACCGAGCCGGTCTTCGCAAGGTCATTGATTCGGACGTCGTCGAGCGCGTCCTCGAGGTCCTTCGCGGCGATCCGACCAAGATGCCCAAGAACTGGAGCCGGCGCTACAAGCACAACCGCGACAAGCTCAAGACGGGCGACATCTTCGAGGTCGCCGAAGTCGTCCGCAACCTGGCCATCCGCCACGCCGCCAAGGGGCTCTCCACCGGCGAGAAGCAGATGTTCTCCAAGGCCAAGAAGATCCTCGCCAGCGAGCTCATGTACGCGCGCAATTTCTCCGAGGACGAGGCTACGGCCTTCCTTGAAGATGTGCTCGAGAACATCCACATCGACGGAGCCGCACTTGCCGACGACTCCCGAGAGCCGGCCACCGTCGTCTGAGGCCGGCTCCGCCGCCGGCCCGCGCCGACCGCGGGGCGTGCTGACGCCCGCGATCCGCATTCTGCTGGCCCTGCTCGGCGCGCTCGCCGGGTATCAGGTCGCCGAGCGCATCCGCATATCGTCCTTCGCGCCCGTTCTCGATCAGAACGGCAAGATCATTTGGCTCGTCGGGGTCACGGTCGCCGGCTTCTTCATCGGGTACGCGTTCGGCGTCCTGCTCTCGCGTCTCCTGTGCCGTGGGCTGGACCGCGTAGACGGGGTCATGGCCCGCGCCACCGGCGCCGAGGTCATGGTGGGTATCGGCGGAGTGGTCGTCGGCTTGTGCATCGCCACGCTCATCAGCGTGGCGCTCGTGCGCATTCCCATCGTGGGACCGTATCTCACCGTGCCGATCTATCTGCTGTCCGGCTACTTCACGGCGTATCTCGCCGCCAAGAAGCACATCGAGATCCTGCGGCTGCTGGGCGTGCGCGGCGCCTTCGATGTCGTCCCGGGACTCACGTCGGCCAAGCTTCTCGACTCGAGCGCGATCATCGACGGGCGCATCCTCGAGATCGTCGACACAGGATTCGTCGAGGGCGAGCTTCTCGTGCCGCGCTTCGTCGTCGAGGAGTTGCAGCGGCTGGCCGACTCGGCCGATGCCGAGAAGCGTGTGCGTGGCCGCCGCGGCCTCGACTTCGTGAAGCGGCTGCAGAACGGCTCGGGTGCGGCCCGCATCGACGATACCGACTACGCCGACATCGAGGCCGTAGACGCCAAGCTGGTGCGGCTCGGCCACGAGACCGGTGCGCAGATCATCAGCACGGACTACACGCTGAAGAAGGTCGCTGAGATCCAGGGCGTCATACTTCTCAACGTGAACGACCTCGCGAACGCGGTGAAGCCGGCAGTGCTGCCGGGCGAGGTGATCGAGGTCAAGATCCTGCGTGAAGGGCGCGAGCAGAACCAGGGGGTCGGCTACCTTGACGACGGCACCATGATCGTCGTCGAGGCCGGGGCATCCAGGGTGGGCGCGCGCGTCAAGGCCGAGGTGACCAGCGTGCTGCAGAGTCCCTCGGGAAAGATGATCTTCAGTCGGGTGGCCGCACGGCCGCCCGACTGAAACCGACTGGGGGGATGGACGTGGAGGAGCAGCAGCCCGGAGAGACCTGGGTCATCGTCGCCGCCGCCGGCGACAGCCGGCGTATGGGACTGCCGGACGGGGAGTCCAAGCAGTTCCTGCTCCTCGGCGGCGATACGATCCTCTCACACTCGGTACGCCGGCTGTTCGCGATGGAGTGCGTCGACGGCATCGTCGTCGTGCTGCACCCGTCGCACACTGTGCGCTTCGCTGGCGAACTCATGGCGTTCGACGACGTCAAGCCGCTCCTCATCGCGGAGGGCGGCACGACGCGCACCGACTCCGTGCGCGCCGGGCTGCTCGAAGTGCCGGACGGTGCAGCGGTCATCGCCGTGCACGACGGCGCCCGCCCGCTGTTCTCCCGGAGGGTCTTCGAGGCCTGTCTGGACGCTCTGGACGAGGCCGCCGGCGCCGTCCCCGCGATCGAGATCAGCGACACGCTCAAGCGTGGCGGTGACGACTGCGCGGTGCAGGCCACCGTGGACCGCAGCGGGCTGTGGGCGGCGCAGACTCCGCAAGTCTTCCGCGCCGCCGCCCTGCGCGACGTCTACTCCCGTTCCGACCTGGAGCGCGCGACCGACGATGCCGCGCTGCTCGAGCGCGGCGGCTACAAGGTCAAGCTCGTCGGCTCCACGCCGGCCAACGTCAAGATCACCACGCCGGCGGACCTCCCGCTGGCCGGCGCTCTGCTTTCGTGGGAGGTGGAGGAAGACGTTTAGGGTCGGCAGCGGTTACGACGCCCATCGCTTCGCCGACGGGCGTCCGCTGGTGCTCTGCGGCGTGCCGGTCGACCACCCGCAAGGGCTTGCCGGGCACTCCGACGCCGACGTCGGCGTCCATGCTCTGATGGACGCCCTGCTCGGCGCGGCCGGATTCGGCGACATCGGCGAACTTTTTCCCGACACCGACCCCGCCTTCGCGGGGGCCTCCAGCATGGATCTGCTCGACAAGGTCATGACGTGGCTCAGCAAGAACGGGTGGCAGGTCGCGAACGCGGACGTGACGCTGGTCTGCGAGCGGCCGCGCGTCGCAGGCTATCGTCTCGAGATGCGCGAGCGGCTCTCCGCCGCCCTCGGCGTCGACAGCGACGCCGTGAGCGTCAAGGCGACGACCACCGAGGGCATGGGCTTCGAGGGCCGGGGCGAGGGCATCGCCGCCCTTGCCGTCTGCCTTCTCAGCCGCTAAACGACGACGGCCCGCCGGGAGGCGGGCCGTCGGGTTCGTTCATTCCCGGCGCTCAGGAGTCCTTGTCGTCCTCGTTCTTGTCGAGGGTCTTGGCGTCGAGCTTGACGTCGGCCGCCGCCTCTTCGGTGTCGTCGTTCAGGCCCTGCTTGAAGCCACGGATGCTCTGGCCCATGGACCGGCCGAGCTTGGGCAGACGCGTGGCGCCGAACAGCAGCAGGACAACGAGGGCGATGATGATGAGTTCTGGTGCACCGAGGTTGGGCATGTCGCAGTCTCCTGTCTGTGAACGCGACGCCGTCGCGGAAGGCGCGATGCGGTTCGACCGACTGTCTCCCCACACTGTACGGCTCCGTGCGTGGTCAATCAAGTCGGCAGGCGCTCTTCGATGAATAGTCGGCGCGACCGAAGCGGCGCCGGATTCAAGGACCCGGGTCCGGCCTTCAGGATCTCGTGGGCACCGAGGTCGCGATCAGTAGTCGCGCAACGCGTCGAGCCGGACGGCGAGAAAGCGGGCGAGGCCGGCGCCGTCGTCCAGGCCGAAACGGTGTTCGTGCTCGAGGTCCGCGTCGGTGACGAGGGCCATCGCTTCGCTCGGTCCGCAGAGCGGTTCGCTGTGGCCGGCACCGAGGCGGAACAGCCGTGAACGCGACGCGGTCGCGATTGGGTCGCGGAGCGGCTGACGCGCTCTCCAGTCACACTGTACGGCTCCGCTGCGAGGCAATCAAGTCGGCAGGCGCTCGCCGATGATCAGTCGCCGCGACCGAAGCCATCCTCGGCGCGGTCGGCGTGAGCCTGCTCCGCGGACGCGCGATCAGTACGCGCGGAGGGCGTCGAGCCGTAGCGTCAGGAAGCGTGCGAGGCTCGCCGCGTCCTCGATGCCGAAGAGATGCTCGTGCTGCAGGTCGGCGTCGGTGACGAGGGCAATCGCCTCGCCGGGCCCGCAGAGCGGCTCGGCATGCCCGGCGCCTGCGCGGAACAGCTCCACGCGGTGCGGCGCCGTGCGCTTGTAGCCTTCGGCGACGACGATGTCGAATCCGCCGAAGTAGCGCTGCGCGATCTCGGTCAGCGGCATCTCGCCGTCCAGCTTCGTAATGAAGGCGAGTCGCTCGGGCGAGGCGATGACGTAGGCCTGGGCCCCGGCCTGTCCGTGTCGCCAGGAGTCCTTGCCGGGGTGGTCGATCTCGAAGCTGTGCGCGTCGTGCTTGACGGTTCCGACGCGCAGGCCGAGCTTCACGAGCTCGGGCACGACCTTCTCGATGAGCGTCGTCTTGCCGGAGTCGCTCTTGCCCACGATGGCCACGAGGGCCGGCTGCCGATCAGTGCCGCCTGCAGTCTGGCCCGCGACATCGCCTTTCGCTGCTTCATAGTCGTTCATGGTGTTGATGTTACGGAACAACGAGTCGTCGGGAAACCGGACCTCGGTGACGCGCAAGTCGGGCAGGATCGTGACGATGCGGTGGCGGCCGGCGTCGAGCAGCGCTGACATCGGCGCGAGGCAGGCCGGCCCGTAGGCGGCGAAGAGAGGCTGGTGGTGCATCTCCCCGATCGCCGGCATCGAGACGTCGTAGCCGGGGAAGGCCGCGAGTACCGCCTCGGCCGCCTCTCGCTGCGGATAGGCGATGTCCACCGCCAGGGCGAACACGGGCCGGTCGAAGTGGCGCAGTGCGGTGGCGATCCCGGCGAGCGGCGAGCCGCCTGGCCAGGCGTCGTGCAGGATCTCCACGCTTACATCATCGCCGAGATCCAGCTCCTGGCCGTGTCCGATCGCCACCGCGACCGAGGGGAAGAGGCCGCGCAGGAAGCCGAGGTTGCGCTGCAGCAGCGTGCGGCCCTCGAGGACGAGGAGTCGCTTGTCCACGCCGGCGCGGCGCCCGCTGCCGCCGGCGAGGAGTACCCCTGTGTCCACCCGGGTGTCATTGCGCGCCGTCCTCATGGTGGCGCCAGTCTACCCGGCGGAGCGAGGGCCCAGCGCTCCGGCGTGGTCACGCGGGGTACACCTCGACCTCCGTTGCCTTGACCGAGGCGAAGACGGGTCCGCCCTCTCCGAGATGCAGAGCGGCGACGGCGGCCGGCGTGACTTCAGCCACGAGAGGTACCGGGCCGGCGACGTGCACACGGATGCGCTCGCCGACGACGTCCAGCGCTCCGGCCGTCCCCGGCCAGACGTTGCGCGGGGAGCCTTCGGGGTGGACCCTGTGCAGCGCGATCGCGTGAGGTGAGATCACGACGAACACCTCGCCGTCGCAGTCCGTGGGCGTGGCGCTGATGATGCGCTCTCCTCCGGCCAGCTCTATCGTCTCGGCGCACGCGCTTCCCCGGAAGAGGTTGAGCCCGACGAGCTGGGCGACGTAGTCGGAGCGCGGCCGCGAGGCCAGCTCCTCCGGAGTGCCGCACTGGATCACGCGGCCCTTCTCCAGCACGACGAGCTGGTCGCCGAGCGTCATCGCCTCGATGGGGTCGTGGGTCACAACGAGCGCCGTGCCCTCGAACGACGCAAGGTGCCGGGTGAGGTCGCGGCGGAGCTCGGCGCGTGCGCCTGCGTCCATTGCGGAGAGCGGCTCGTCGAGCAGCAGCAGGCGGGGATCGGTGGCGAGCGCGCGCGCGAGCGCGACCCGCTGAGCCTGCCCGCCGCTCAGCGCTTTGGGGCGCTCGCCCGCGTGGTCGCTCAGGCCGACGCGCTCGAGCCAGGATGTGGCCGCGTCTTTGGCGGCGTGCCGTCCGGCGCCCCGGGCGCGCAGGCCGAAGGCGACGTTGTCGAGCACCGAGAGATGCGGGAAGAGGAGGTAGTCCTGGAAGACGACCCCGATGGGGCGCTGCTCCGTCGGGACCCAGATGCTCCGGCTTGGGTCGTCTACGACGATGCCGTCCAGCACGATCCTGCCGGTCTCGATCGGGATCAATCCCGCCAGGGCGCGCAGCAGCGTCGTCTTGCCGGCGGCGTTGGGCCCCAGCAGGACGACGACGCCCTCGCTCGCCACCTGCAGCTCTGCGCGCAGATCGAGGGCGCCCTTCCGAAGCCCGATCTCCGCGAGAAGGCTCATCGCGACGGGAACCAGCGGCCGCGCAGGGCCACGAGGACTGTCAGAGAGATCGCCAGCATGACGAGGCTCAGCGCGATCGCCGCGTCGGGGTTGCTCTGCAGGGCAAGGTAGACGGCGAGCGGCATCGTCTGGGTGGCGCCGGGCAGGTTGCCGGCAAACGTGATCGTCGCCCCGAACTCACCCAGCGCTCGTGCCCAACAGAGCGCGGCGCCGGCGCCCAGCGCGGGGGCGATCAGCGGCAGCGTGACCCGGCGGAACGTCATCCAGCGGCCGGCGCCCAGGGTGGCCGCAGCGTCTTCGTAGCGCCGGTCCATGGAGCGGATGCCGGCCTCGACGGTGATGATGAGGAAGGGCATCGCGACGAAGGCCTCGGCGAAGATCGCGCCTGCCGTCGAGAAGGGCAGGGTGACACCGAAGATGCGATCGAGCCATTGACCGGCGAGTCCTTGGCGGCCGAAGGCGAGAAGCAGCGCGACGCCGCCGACGACCGGCGGAAGGACCATGGGCAGCAGGACGACGGCACGAACGATGTTCCGACCCCGGAAGCGTACGCGCGCGAGCAGCCAGGCGAGAGGGACCCCGAGCAGCAGCGAGATGCCGACGGCTGCGACAGAGCAGACGAGCGAGAGGCGAAGCGCGGTGAGCACGCCTGGGGCGGCCAGGTCGTCGGGCAGGCTCCGCCAGGGCGCGCGCACGACGAGGGCGACCAGCGGCAAGGCGAGAAACGCGATCGCGATGACGGCGAGCGATGTGAACCCGATCGGTGCCCGACTGCGGCCGCGGGAGCGGACGAACGCCGCGGAGGTCGCGGCCTCCGCCGGCCGGGACCACGGGATCGGAGCGCGCCGGGGTGGCCGAGGCTCGATAGAGTCGCCCGCGATCACGGCGATGTCACCCGCGGCGCCATGCGCGTCGGTCGGTACCTCGGGAGGTTTCGCGGCCGGCGTCATGCGGCCGCTGTCGGCGGGAGTGTCATTGCGGCGGCGGGAGGAATCCGTACTTCGCGAGGATCTTCTGGCCCTCGGCCGAGAGGACGAAGTCGAGGAAGGCTTGCGCCTCGATCTCGTCGTCGCCGGCAGCGACCGTGGCGATGGGGTAGCTTGCGATGACGTTCTCCGCGTCGGGGATCTCGACCGAGTCGATCTCGCCGTCGGCGGCGGTGACGTCGGTCACGTAGACGATGCCGGTGTCGGCCTCGCCCAGAGCCACCTTGGTGACGACGCCCTTCACGGTGATCTCCAGCGAGACGGGCGTCACGCTGACGCCGGCGCGCTCCAGGATCTCGCCGGCGTACTTGCCGGCAGGCACGTCCGGCGCAGCGAGCACGACCTTGAGGTCCTGTCGGCTCAGGTCGGCCAGTCCCTCGACGTGCATCGGGTCGCCCGGCGCGACCGCGATGGCAAGTCTGTTGCCGGCGAACGTCTGTGGCGTATCGACGAGGTCGCCGACCTTGTCCATGTTCGCGGTGTCGGCGGAGGCGAACACGTCGGCGGGCGCGCCCTGCTGGATCTGCGTAGCGAGGTCGTTGCTGCCGGCGAAGTTGAGGGCGACCTCGACGTCGTGGTGGGCGGCGGTGAAACCGTCGGCCATCTCCGTGAAGGCCGCCGTGAGCGAGGCGGCGGCGAAGACGTCGATCTTCGTCGCCTCCCGGGCGGCCGCGCCGGAGGACTCTTCACCGCATGCCGCGGTGCCGAGGAGGGCGATCGCCAGGATGCCTGCGGCGAGGGGGGCGACGAGTCGCCGGAGCCGACCGCGTGGGCTGGAGGGATGCGGGGAGCGGGCCGCCGTGAGCGCCGCGCCTTGCGGCGCTGCCTCGGCGGCCCGACCCTGCGGGGTCGGGCCTTCGATCATGTCCCTTGCTCCTTTCCAAGCACGGGGAGGTCCAGGCGTTTCCACCGCGGGCCCACGACGGCGACAAGCATCGCCGCCCCATGGTCTATCCATGGTACGGCCCGGCGCCCGTAGCGAGAGCCGTAGGGCGGAGGGCTTGGAGTCGGACTGCCACAGAGAGTAGCACTGGGGTCAAGACGGACGCCAGCAGGCCGCGTCGGCGAGGTGCCGGGGCGGCGGCGACGCCGATGCGGTCACGCCGGGCGCGCGACGAGGCCGAGTTCGGCCTCCAGAAAGTCGGCCAGCCGGGACGGCTCGTCGAGTGAGAAACGGTGCGTGTGAGGGAGGTCCGTGTCGGTGACGAGGGCGAGTAGCTCGTCCGGCTCGCAGACCGGCCCGGCGTGGCCTGCGCTGCGCTGGAACACCTCGATCACCTGAGGCGACTCGTGCCGGTATCCTTCGCAGACGACGAGGTCGTAGCCGCCGAAGTAGCGGTCGACGATCGCTCCGAGCCCGACTTCACCCGGCGTCTGCCGCGCAACGAAGGCGAGCTTGGAGGCCGAGGCGACCGCGTACGCCGACGCCCCTGCCTGCGCGTGCCGCCAGGAGTCCTTGCCCGGCACGTCGATCTCGAAGCTCGCCACGTTCTTGACCGCTCCCACCCGGAGTCCCTTGGTCGTGAACTCGGGGATCAGACGCTCGATGAGCGTGGTCTTGCCGCTGCCGGGCTTGCCGACGATCCCGAGCACGGCCGGGCGGCAGACAGCAGCCGCGCCGCCCTCTGTCACTTGCCGGCGCCGCGCCTCGTCCCAATCCAGCGGCGTGTTGACGTTGAAGAACGGCACGGTGTCTGCAAAGGGGACTCGCGTGATGCGCACCTCAGGGTAGAGGTCCAGGATGCTACGCGCGCCGGCTGCCAGCAGACGCTCGATGTGCGGCAGGCAGCCGGGCCCGTACACGGCATGTAGTGGTTCAAGGTGACCCTCGGCGATCGGCAGGGCGACATCCACATCGCCGTACGCAGCCAGGACCTTCTGCACGGCTGAGCTCTCCGGGAAGGCGAGGTCGGCTGCCAGGGCGAAGACGGGTTCGCGAAAGCGGGTGAGCACCGAGGCGAGTCCTCCCAGGGGTGAGCCCGGGATGAGGTCGGGGATGACCTCCACGTCCGGAGACAGCCCTTCGGGCACCTGCCCGGCGTCCCGTACCGAGATGCCGACGGTCGGGAAGAGACCCTGCAAGAACGCGAGATTACGCTCCAGCAGGGTCCTGCCATCCAGGCGCAGCCGCCGCTTGTCGCGGCCCATGCGCCTCGCCTCTCCTCCGGCGAGCACGACGCCCACGCGGACGGGTCGAGCGGTTGTCTGCATACCGTCCATGACGATGCCGCAGTGTAGCTCATGCGCATTCACGCTTGACCAACGTGTCCCCAACGCCGGGCGGCGGCGCGATTGCTTGGTGGAAGTCGCGACGACGCGATATTATCTTGGTAGTGTCGGCTGGGACCCGGACGGCAGCGCCACCAGCACGAGCGTGAGGGGCGTGGCGAGGACGGAGGAGATGTGGGCGACGACAGCGGCTCGGTCAAGGATCAGCGAAGCGGCGTCCAGGTCCTGGCCAGAGCCGCCGCGATCCTGCGGCTTCTCGCTGCCGACTCGTCCGGGGGTCTGACCTTCAGCGAGCTGGTCGCCAGGTCGGGACTGCCGCGCACGACGGTGCACCGCATACGCGGCGCGCTCGAGCATGAGGACCTCATCTACACGGATGTCGCCACCGGCAGGCTCCACCTGGGCCCCGGGATCATGCGTCTGGCGATGGCCAAGCGCGACCTGCCGACTGTGGTGAGACCATATCTCGAGCGTCTCTCCCGGGAGCTCAACGAGACTGTCGACCTAGGCGTGCTCGACGGCATGCACGTCCTCTTCATCGCTCAGCATCCGGCGCCGCAACGGTCTCTCATGGTCGTCTCGCGGGTGGGCGCGCGCTTCCCCGCCTTCTGTACCGCCAACGGCAAGGCTCTGCTGGCGCGACTCTCCGCCGAAGAGGTCAAGGTGCGCCTGCCCAAGCGCCTGGAGGCTCCGGCGCGCGATACGCCGATCAGCCGCAAGGCGTTCATGGCGGAGCTCGAGGAGGTCCGTCGTTCGGGTCTCGCCTTCGACCGCGAGGAGCATCGCGCCGGCATCTGCGGTGTGGGGGTCGCGATCACGGACATCGACGGCACCTCGGCATCCATCTCCGTACCCATGCCCGCGTCGCGCTATCACGCCGATTCGGACACCGTCACCACGGCATTGTTGCAGGTGCGCGACGAGGTCCAGATATCGCTGCAGAGCGCCTGACGCGCCGGCTGGCCTCGTCATGAGCGAAGCCCGGCCCGCAGTGCGCGTTGCCGCACCTCGGATTCTCGCCGTCGTCGGCAGCCCACGTGCCCAGAGCAACAGCGCCGCTCTCGCCGAGGCGGCGTTGGACGAGCTGGCCGCTCTCGGCGCGACCTGCGAGACGATCAGACTTGCCGAGCGGGCCGTCGCTCCATGTCTCGCTCATGCCGCGTGTGCCGACCTGGATGCGTGCCCGCTGGACGACGATACTCACGCTGTGCTCGAGAGCGTCTACGCCGCCGACGGCCTGATCCTGGCATCCCCCGTGTACTACGAGAACGTCTCGGCGCAGATGAAGGCCTTCATCGACCGCAATGTCTTCAGGTACGCGCACGACCAGTGGCTGGCGGCGCGGGCTGTGGGCCTCATCGCCGTCACCGCGGAGACCGGTCTGGCCGATACCCTGGCAGCCTTGCGCCGCTATGTGGCGCTGTCGACCGACCGTGAAGTGCCGGTCTTCACGCTGGGCGGCTACGCCGAAGGGCCGGGAGAGGCCGCCGCCGACGCGGATCTCATCGCCGCGGCGAAGGCACTGGCCGCGGGCATGGCCGCGGCATTGGGGCTCAGCCGGGCCGGATGACCCGCTTTTCAGTGACGATGGCCGTCACCGGCAGGTCGTGCGGCTCACACGCCAACTCCGGCACGATCTGTAGTTCGAACGCCAAGGCGATCCGGGGAACGCCCGCACGCGTGCGAGCCATGTACGTGTCGTAGAAGCCGCCGCCGTAGCCGCAGCGTCGGCCGGCGGGGTCGAACACGGAGCCGGGGACGATGACCGCATCAACGATTTCCGGAGGCACCTCCGGGAGGCCTTCTCGTGGCTCCGGGATGCCCCAGGATCCGGGAACCAGGTCGCTTTCGGGGTCGGTGACGCGGTAGGCGGCCATGACATGGGGGCCGAGGATGCGCGGCATGCACAGCGCCTTGCCGGCGGCGAGCGCCCAGGCCGTGAGCGTCGCGGTGTCGACCTCGCTCCTGAATGCGGCAAAGGAGAAGATGGTCGCCGCGTCGCGCAACTCCTGAAGGGCGATCGCAGCGGCACACACGGCGTCGCTGAGGCGGGCGCGCTCCACCTCGGGCAGCGCGTCGCGGGCCGCGAGCACGCGGCGCCGTGTGCTCGCCTTGCTGCCGGCGCGGGGCCCTGCTGTCGCGGCCCAACAGGCGTGATCTTCGGGCATCTGACGTCTCCAGGTGTGGTCTGGTCTGGCAACGCTTCGCGGGTGCGCACGGTGCGCTCACGGTCCCAGCGGCCTCTCCTTCCCCTATAGTATAAGCAGAGCCGCCCAGCGGGCATGCGGGCTGCTCTCGAACGCGGATGGCCTCCCGACCCCCGACGGGCGGCAGAGAGAGGATGGGCATGGCGCTCCGTTCCCAGGAAGAGGTGTCTTTGGCGACCGTGTTCGCGCGGACGCTGCGCAGCGTCATCGCGATCACCACTTCCGAGGAGAAGCGAGTGTGGCCGCGGGCCGACGAGGTCCTCGCGGCCACGCCGGCCGACGAGACGGCGCCGGCTTCGCTCTTCCGTCTTCTGCAGTTCGCGATACTCCCCGAGATCCTCGGCGCCAGCGCCGGACCGGCCCTCTACCTGGCCAGCAAGCGTTTCAGCCGCGACCTTGCCATCACCTCCATCCAGGCTCTCAAGGACTGGTTCACGGCCATGGGGCTCGGCGAGCTCGAGGTGGAACTGGACGAGGAGCGCGTGCTCGTCAAGCTCGCCCACTGTCTCAGCTGTCGCCGGCTGCCGCCCACGGGGACGCCCGTGTGTGATTTCGAGCGCGGCATCATCGATGGTGTGCTCGAGACCATCACCGGCACCGAGGTCCTCACCAAGGAGACGCTCTGCTGCGGTCTGGGTGACACGGTCTGCCAGTTCGAGGGCTACGCCGGCGAGCAGATCGGCTACCTGTATCAGGAGAACGGGTTCCACCCCGTCGAGCAGCGCCGCCTGCTCGGGCAGCTCGCCGACCAGGCCGACGTGGCGCTGGACAACCTGCGTCTGCTCAACGAGCGTCGCGAGCACGAGACGCACGATCCGCTCACCGGCCTGCTCAACTTCCGCCAGTTGCGGGAGCGCGCCGCCTTCGAGCTGGTGCGGGCGGAGCGTCACGAACGCTCTGTCGTCGTGGTGATGCTCGATCTGGACGAGTTCCAGGCCGTCAACGAGGCGCACGGCCGCGAGGCGGGCGACGAGGTCCTGTGTCACTGGGCCGCGGCGCTCATGGCGCAGCTACGCAGCTGCGACCTCGTGTGTCGCTACGGCGCCGACGAGTTCCTGCTCGTGCTGCCCGAGACGGCCGAGCAGCAGGCCGACGTCGCGCTGGCGCGCGTGCTTGGGGCCATGCACGACCTCGCCATCGACGTCGGCGGCACGAAGCTCGCCCTGACCGCCTCAGCCGGCGTCGCGAGCTTCCCCGGCGACGGCCGCACCGTGGAAGAGCTGGTCGCGAAGGCTGCGACGACGATGTACACGGCCCGGGCCGGGGGGCCGGGTCGTGTCGCCTTCTACTCCGGCCCGCCACGCGCCTGAGCGCCCGGGGAGTGGCGGCGCGCGTAGAGATCGTCGCCGTCGGGTCGCTGCACCGCGATCTCGCGCCGGCGGCGCGTCACTACCTCGACCTGCTCAAGCCGCGCTTCGACGTCGTCGTCCGCGAGGTCCGCGAGGTTTCGCTGCGCGGTCGCAGCGAGGGCGAGGTGCTCCGCGACGAGGGGCGGCGCATCCTCGCCGCCTGGCCCCAGTCGGCGGACGTCACGGCGCTCGTCGTGGACGGCAGGCCGGCCGACAGCGAGAGCTTCGCCCGGCGGCTGCAAACCGCCGTCGAGCGCGGCGGCGCCGGCTTCGTCATCGGCGGCTCGCTCGGGCTCGCGCCCGAGGTGCTTGAGCGGGCGAGCTCACGGCTCTCGCTCTCAGACCTGACGCTGCCGCACCAGCTCGCCCGCGTGGTCCTGCTCGAGCAGCTCTTCCGCGCCGGCAAGATCATGCGCCGCGAGCCCTATCATCACTGAGCGGCCGGGTGCCCGGCGGAGCAGCCGCCGCTCGCGCGTGACGGAGGTCGCCGGAGCGCGGCGCACAACGGTCCCCGGAACGCTAGAATCCACGGGTGCGCCGGCCGCCGGCCGGCGCCGGCGACCCGGCGGTGCATCATGAACGACGACCTCTTTGACCTCAAAGGCCTTGCGGCTTCGCTGCAGGCCGTCCTCGACGAGCTGCTGGGCGACGCGAGCATCGAGCCCGGCGACGCGCCGGTCGTGGAGCTCACCCTGCCGGCGCGGCCCGAGCACGGCGACCTGACCACGAACGTAGCTCTCGTTGGCGCCAAGCGCGCCGGGCGCGCGCCGCGCGACCTCGCCGGAGAGCTGGGCGAGCGCTGGCTGACCGGCCCCGGCGTCGGCGTCTGCGAGCGCATCGAGGTGGCGGGTCCCGGATTCCTCAACCTGTTTCTGGCCGACGCGTGGTATCGCGGCGCGCTGCAGCGGCTGCTCGCCGACGGCGAAGACTACGGCCGCGGCTGCCTCCCGGTCGCGCGGCGCCAGAAGGTGAACGTCGAGTTCGTGAGCGTCAACCCCACCGGGCCGCTGCACGTCGGGCACGCACGCTACGCCTCGTTCGGCGACGCGCTCTGCCGCGTCTTCTCCTACGCCGGTCACGACGTCACGCGCGAGTTCTACGTGAACGACTACGGCACGCAGATGCTGCGCTTCGGCCAGTCGCTCGCCGCCCGCTACGGGCAGCGGTTCGGGCTGGAAACGCCGATCCCGGAAGAGGGGTATCAAGGCGACTACCTGCTCGAGTTGGCCGACGAGCTCATCGCCGCGGTCGGCGAGCGGTACCGCGGAGCGCTCGAGGCGGTCGCGCCGGACGTCGCGGCGCTGCCGGACGACATCGTCACCGAGATCAAGCTGTGGGGCCGCGACGCGATCCTCGCGCAGTTCCGCATCACCCTGGAGCGTCTGCGCGTGCCCTTCGACGTCTGGACGACGGAGAGCACGCTCTACGCCGGCGACGGAGAGCACCGGGGCTTCGGCGGGGAGGTGGGCAAGTCCCTGGCCGACCTCGACGGCGAGAGTCTCCTCAACGAGGAGGGCGGCGCCGTGTGGCTGACCACCACGCGCTACGGCGACGACAAGGACCGCGTGCTGATCCGGAGCAGCGGCGACCCCACCTACTTCCTCAGCGACATCGCCTATCACCGCGACAAGATGGATCGCGGGTTCGAGCACATGATCGACATCTGGGGCGCCGATCACCACGGCTACGTGCCGCGGATGAAGGCCGCGTTCACCGCGCTGCCGCCCCACGACCCCGACCGGCTGGAGCTCATCATCGGGCAACTGGTCAATCTGAGGGAGAGCGGCGAGGCCAAGCGGATGAGCAAGCGCAAGGGCGACATCGTGACCGTCGACGACCTCGTGGAGGCGATCGGCGTCGACGCGGCGCGCTTCCTGCTGGTGGGGCGGTCGCAGGACACGACACTCGAGCTCGACCTCGACCTGGCCGTGCAGCAGAGCAACCAGAACCCTGTGTACTACGTCCAGTACGCGCACGCGCGCATCTGCAGCATCCTCCGCAACCTCAAGGCGCGCCGGGACGACGCCGGCCGGTGCGGCGGTGCCGGCGGTGTCCGTGGACGCGCACGAGCGCTCGCTCCTGCGCACCCTGGCGCGCTTCCCCGAGATCGTCCTGGACGCCGCCGACCAGCGCGCCCCGCACCGCATCCACAACTACCTCGGCGAGCTCGCCGCGGAGTTCCACGTCTTCTACCGCAACTGCCGCGTCCTCAGCGACGACGATGACGTGACGGCGTTCCGGGCCGCCGTCTGCGCGGCGACGCGCACCACGCTGGCGACGGGCCTGGGTCTGCTCGGCGTTCAGGCGCCGGAGTCGATGTAGTCAGTCAGGCCGGCGCCGGGCCTTCGGCTGCGCTCGCCGGCCCTGCGCGCCGCCCGTCAGCCGCCGTGCTCGCGGCGTGCCCGGTCGCGGAGTTCCTCGAATTGCTCGGCGGGTCAGATCCTCGTCCAGCTCGAGCAGCATGGAGACCGCGACTTCCGGCCGGCCGCCGATGAGCTTGTGGACGACGCTGTCGAGCACCGTCTTGCGCGACCTCGCGGCCCGGGATGGCGGGCGTGTAGACGTAGGCGATGTTGCTCTTGTCCTGGGCGAGCAGGTGCTTCTTGACGAGATTGTTCATCACCGTCATCACCGTCGTGTAGGCGATCTGGCGCCGCTCTCGCAGCGTCTCGTAGACCGCGCGCACGGTGGTCCGGTCCTTCTCCCAGACGACAGACAGAATGTCCGCCTCGAGTGAACCGATGCCGGTGAAGGGCGCGCCCTTGGTGCTGCGCAGCCACTTAGGTCTTGACTGGTCCATCACGACTCCCTCCGTCGTGTGGTGTGGGCCGCACCCAGAGAGGTGCGCAGTACGTATGTCATGCTACGTATTCCCCTTCATCGCAAACTCACGCCACTACGCGTGGAGTAGAATGGGCCGCCCGAGGTGGAGGAGGCCGACCGTTGAGCGCCGATCTGCGACTGTTGCGTGACCTTTGTCTTGCCCCGGGGCCGACGGGCTTCGAAGCGCCCGTCCAGGAGATCGTCCGCCGCCGACTTGGCGCCTCTCGGCGTCGTGGGCGGGGACCCGCTGGGTAACGTGTGGCTGACGGTCGGCGCCGACAGCGGCCCGGAGGTCGCCGTCGTTGCGCACGCCGACCAGATCGGCCTCATCGTCACCTTCGTAGACGAGCACGGCTTCGTCTTCGTCGACCGCATCGGCGGCGTGGCGCCGCTGCTCGTTCCGGGGCGACACTTCGTGATCCACGGCTCCGCCGGCCCGGTGCACGCCGTGGGCGGCCGCAAGCCGACACACATCATCCCCGAGGACGAGCGCGACAAAGCGCCGCCGCTGGACGAGCAGTTCCTCGACATCGGCGCCGCCGATCGTGCCGCCGCGTTTCGGCGCGTCGCGATCGGCGACCCGGTGACCTTCACGCCGGACTTCGTCGAGCTCGCGCCCGGCGTGGTGGCCACTCAGGCGCTCGACGATCGCGCCGGTCTGTACTGCCTGCTGCGCGCCCTCGAGCAGTACGCCGCCGCGCCCGGCGCGGCGCGCCTCACCGGCGTCGCGACGGTGCACGAGGAAACGACCTTCATGGGAGCCAAGGCCATGGCGCGGCGGCTTGCGGCGGATGTCACAGTCGTGCTCGACGGTGACTTCTGCAGCGACACGCCGGCGGCCGACGCCAAGAAACTCGGCGGTGAGGTCAAGCTGGGCGCCGGCCCCGTGCTCGAGCGTGGCGCCGGGAGCAACGAGCCCCTGCTGGCGCTCGCACGCGACGTGGCCGGCGCCGAAGGCATCCCCGTGCAGGTCAAGGCCTGTCCGGCCGACACGCAGACCGACGCCGACGAGCTGATGGCCGCCGGGAGCGGAGCCACCCTGACCGTCGGCCTGCCGATGCGCTACATGCACTCTCCCTTCGAGGTGGCGAGCGTCGACGACCTCGAGTCCACGGTCCGTCTCGTCGTGGCGCTGACGCGGCGGCTGGGCGCCGAGTGGCGGCCCGACGCCCTCTTGCCGTGACGCCGGCGTCCGCTCCGAGGGGGATCACGTGAAGCTGTTCGTCGCCATCGACCTGGAGGGCATCTCGGGTGTGGTCACCGAGGCCGACACCGACCGGCAGGGCCCGGCGGCGCAGCGCGCCCGGGTCCACATGCGCGCCGATCTCGACGCGGTGCTCGAGGGTTGCGCCGCGGCCGGCGCCGCCGAGGTCGTCGTCTGCGACGCGCACGACGACGGGCGCAACATCGACGCCGCCGGCCTTCCTTCCTTCGTCACGCTGAACGGCGGGTCGCCGTCGCCGCTGAGCATGCTCGAGGGTCTCGGGCCGGACTGCGCGGCCGCCCTGTTCGTTGGCTACCACGCGCGCGCCGGTACCGCCGCCGCCGTGCTCGAGCACACCTGGAACTACAAGGTCTTTTCGGCCCGCGTCGGTGACCTCGAGGTCGGGGAGTTCGGGATCGCCGCCCTGCTGGCCGGCGAGTGCGGCGTGCCCGCCGTGTACCTCTCCGGCGACGACAAGGCCGCCTCCGAGGCGGAGGCCCTGGTCCCGGGCATCACGACCACGGTGGTGAAGACGGGGGTGCGGCGAGAGGCGGCGGCCCTTTGCCCGCCCGACGACGCGCGCGCCATGATACGCGCCGACGTCGCCGCGGCGCTGCCGCCGGCGCCTCCGCCGGCGCCGCTCGTCTGGTCCGGCGAGCCCCTCCGCCTCACCTTCACCCGCGTGACGTTCTGCGACCTCGCGGAGACGTGTCCCGGCGCGATTCGGCTCGACGGGCGCACGCTCGAGATCGGCGGGACTTCGTTCGCGGAGGTCTATCGCGGCTTCCTCGCCTGCCTGCGGCTCTCGGAGGGCGATGCCTGACGGCGCCGCCACCCTGCCGGCAGTTGCGGGGCTGCTCGCGCTGTGGTGAACTAGGCGCGCGAGCGGATGTAGTGTAGCTGGTAACACGTCAGCTTCCCAAGCTGAAGATCGCGGGTTCGAGTCCCGTCATCCGCTCCAGATCCGCCTCCGTCCGGGCACGAGCCAGGCGTCCCTACCTCATTGCGTGTGGCAATCCCCTTGACTAACGTCAGGATTCCCTCTCACGAAGCCTTAGGGTATCCTAATGCTGTGTGATGGGTGCGTCTTCGCGGCCCCACGCGGCAGGTGCATCCGTCGAAGGGAGATGTGTCGTGAGCACACGAACGCAGAGCGCCGAGGAGTACCTCGAGGCGCTTTTCAAGCTGCAGCGCGGTCCCGAGCCCGTCACGGTCAAACGAGTTGCCGATGAGCTTGGCGTGGCGCCTTCCTCGGTCTCCGAGATGATCGGCCGGCTGCGGGCGGCCGGTCTGGTCCGGGAGCCGAGCGAGGGACGCGGCATCTTCCTGACGGCGCAAGGCGATGTCGAGGGTGCGACTCTCGTGCGCCGGCATCGCCTCAGCGAGCGCTTCCTCGTCGACTACCTCGACATGCCGTGGGACGAGGTACACGACGAGGCGTGCAAGCTCGAGCACGTTCTCAGCCCGGAGGTGGAGGCCCGGCTGGCCGAGTACCTCGGGAACCCGCGCACCTGCCCGCACGGGCACGTCATCCCCGCCGAAGACGGATCGCTCGTCGAAGAGGATCTGCGTCCGCTGTCCGGGGTCGCCCCCGGCCAGGAGACCGTCATCGGCTGCATCGCCGAGGAGAGTCGCGAACTGCTGCGCTATCTCGCTTCGCTCGGCCTGCTGCCCGACACGCCCGTCATGGTCGAGAGTGTGGCGCCGTTCAACGGCCCCCTCCTGGTCCGTGTGGGCGGGTCGCAGTACGCCCTCGGCCGTGAGGTCACCGACAAGATCCTCGTGCGCGGCTGAGCCGATGGCGACGGCGCTTCGACAGGACCGGGGCGACCCGGCGCCGGCGCGTCCCGCCGGTGAGCCTCTGGTCGTCTGTCTCGCCGGCAATCCGAACGTCGGCAAGTCGTCGCTGTTCAATTCGCTCACCGGCTCGGGACAGGAGACCGCGCATTGCGCCGGCGTGACCGTGGAGGCGTGCACGGCCTGCACGCGCTGGGGGGGCAGACGCATCGAGGTCGTCGACCTGCCGGGGAGTTACGCGATGGTCGGGCCCGGCGAAGACCAGCACGCGGCCCGGACGGCGCTCCTGGATCAGCGCCCGGACGTCATCGTCGCCGTGGTCGACGCGACCAACCTGGCGCGCAGCCTGTACCTACCGCTCCAACTCCTCGATCTCGGCTATCGCGTGGTCGTGGCGCTCAATCTCTCCGACGAGGCGCGGCGCCGGGGGCGCATGCCCGACGCAGAGGCGCTCGCTCGCGACCTCGGCGTGCCCGTAGTCCCCACGGTTGCGCCGCGCGGGACCGGGCTCGACGACCTCGAGGCGGCCATCCTGGCCGTTTCGGCGGGCGGCGGGCTCGGCGAGACCGCGGGCACGCCACTCCCGCCCGATGTGGAGCAGCGCGTCGGGGAGCTCGCTCTCCACATCGAGATGCGGCCCGAGGACAGCCTCAGGCCGCCCGGCGGGCTCGGGACGCGTGCGGCCGCGTTCGCTGCCCTCGAGGGCGACGCCGACATCGTCGCACAGCTCGAACTCGACGCGCGCGGCGGTCTGACCGACGCCGACGAGGGGCTGGCGCTGGAGATCGCCAAGGCGCGGCACGCCGAGGCGCGAGCGCTGGCGGCGGTGGCTCAGGACGCGCCCGGCAGCGCCGATCGCTGGTGGCGCCTCACCACCGTGCCGCGCACCGGGATCCCCATCCTGCTCGGCGTGATCACCGCCGTCTTCGCCACGCTCTTCTTGGTCGGCGACGTGCTCGCACGGCTGCTCACCGCCGCCTGGACTGCCTGGATCTCCCCGGCCGTCGTCGGCGTCGTCGAGGCGATATTCGGCGACGGCACCGTCGGCAGAGTCGTGCTCTGGGGGGTCGACGGAGGCATCCTTGCGACGCTCGCCGTCGGCATCCCGTACATCCTGACCTTCTACTTCATCCTCGCGTTCGTCGAGGACACCGGCTACATGAACGCCGCCGCCTTTCTCAGCGACCGGATCATGCACCGCGTCGGGCTGCACGGCCGCGCGATCATCCCGCTGATCGCCGCCGCCGGCTGCAACGTCCCGGCGATCATCGCCACGCGCTCGCTGGGCAACATGCGTCAGCGGACCATCGCAGCCGTGCTCGCGACCCTCACGCCGTGCAGCGCGCGCACCGCAGTGATAATCGGGGCCGTGGCCGGCGTGGCCGGCTGGCAGTACGCGCTGTTCACCTACGCGGTGATCATCGTGGTCATCATCCTCGCGGGCCTGGGGCTCAACCGGCTGATGCCGGGCGACAAGGGCGTCCTTGTGATGGAGATGTTCCCGTTCCGCCGCCCGGTGCTGCGCCAGGTGGCGCACAAGACCTGGCGGCGCTTCCGAGAGTTCGTCTGGGACGCGGCGCCGATCATCGTCCTCGGCAGCATGGCGCTCGGTCTGCTCTACGAGACCGGCTGGGTATGGAGGGTCGGGAGCGTTCTCGAGCCGCTCGTCGAGGGGTGGCTGCTGCTCCCGATGGTCGCCGGGCTTACCCTCCTTTTCGCCATCCTGCGCAAGGAGCTTGCGCTGCAGTTGCTGCTGGTGTTCGCGGCCGTCCAGGCTGGAGGCGCCGTCGCCAGCATCTCCTCGTTCATGAGCACGTCGCAGATCGTGACCTACGCTCTCGTCAACGCGATCTACGTGCCGTGCATCGCGACGATCGCCGTCCTTGCCCGTGAGCTGGGGTGGAAGCGCACTGCGGTGATCTGCGCCGGCACGATAGCGATCGCGCTGTTCGTCGGCGGCATCGTGGCGAGGGTGCTGCCGCTCTTCGGCGCCTGAGCGGCGTCGCGGCCGCCGCCGCAGGCAGCACCCGCTGGGCGGCTCGCCGAACACCCGGAAGCCGGGCCGGCAGACACGGGCGACGGTGCCGCCACGTCGCCGGTGGTAGACTGCGACGGAGGGTCACCCCGTGCAGCATTCCGCGACAGACATCCGCCTCCAGGCGACGCGCCTGCTCGCTCTCGCCGGCGTCTCGCGAGAGCCGGTGTCGCTTCGCGATGTGATCAGCGCACTCAATCTCGAGCTCGTACACAGGGATCGGGAGCCGTTCGCCTGCGAGGCCGCTCTGGAGCCCCTCGGCGACGGACACGTGATCGTGGTCCAAGGGTGCAGCGACGCCTGCCGGCGCAGATTCACCATCGCTCACGAGATCGGGCACTTCGTGCTGCATGCGGAGCGGCTGCGGCCGGAGCGGGGCGGCCACGGCAACGCCGCGTGGAAGGCCCAGGAGCGGGAGGCCGACCAGTTCGCCGCCGAGCTCCTCATGCCTGAGGCGCTCGTGCGTGAGGCCGTGGTCGAGCAGGGCCGCGACGTCGCGCGACTCGCCGGCCGCTTCGACGTCAGTCGGCAGGCCATGCAGACGCGTTTGCGACGACTCGGCTTGACGGCGTGGCACGACGACGCGTCGTCGGCACGGCGCACGGTGTAGCGACGGCGCTGGGTCCGGCGGGGGGCGAGCGTCGCCGCGCGACCGCCTGACCGGGCTTCACCGCATGACCGGACCCCATGCACGGCCCGGGGTGTCGCCGGGCGGCTACTTCGCACCGCCGCCGTTCTCCAGCGCCCATCCGAGGGTCGCCCGCGCTACCTCCGGCGAACGCCCCGGGCCGTGGTGGCCGCCATCCGGCAGCGCAATGAACCCGGTAGGCGCGGCCAGCACGGCCGCCAGGCGCCGGCTGTGCGCGAACGGCACTTGGTCGTCATCCCGGGCGTGCGCGAGGAGCACGCACGGGAGGCCGCGGGCCGCGGCCACGAGGTCGAGGTCGCGCAGGAACGGGCGGAGAGCGGCGGCCGCGAAGCGGCCGCCGTAGCCGCCCGGCTCCCCTCCTTCGCCGGCTTCCAGCCGGTCCAGCCCGGCGAGCAGCGACGCCCCGTCCGCGGGGCAGAGGAGCACGAGCGAGCGGAACAGATCGGGCTCTGCGCGTGCGGCGAGCAGCAGGAAGCAGCCGCCCATGCTCGCCCCCCTCGCCGCCAGCCACGGAGTGTCGCTGACGTCGAGCAGCGTCCGGCCGGCGGCGACGGCGTCGTGCCAGCCGTCCGGACCGAGCTCGCCGCCGCTCTCGCCATGACCGCGGAAGTCGAAGGTGAGGGCGGCCAGGCCGGCCGCCGCCGCCTGCTCGCCCATGATCGCGTGATTCTCCTTGCGGCTCCCGGCGCCGTGACAGACGAGAAGGGCTCCGCGGGGAGGGCCGGCCGGCCGGAAGAGCCGCCCGGCCAGCTCGATGCCGTCGGAGACGATGGTCAGTGGTTCCGAAGCTGGGGGTGTCCCGGTGGTCATCGTCCGGAGTTTAGCGAACGGCCGCGGTGTGATGTACTACGCCGGGACGGCGGGCAGCGTCCAGCACCCGCACGCGCACGACGGAGGTCACATGCACGAAGTCAACGTCGGCCGCAAGTCCTTGGCCGACTACCGGAGCATCGTCCCGGGCGAGCTCATGTCCGAGATCGACGAGCTGGCGGAGAAGCTTCGCGGCCGTCAGGTCCTGCACGTCAACGCCACCGCCTTCGGCGGCGGCGTCGCCGAGATCCTGTACACGCTCGTGCCGCTCGTCACCGACGCCGGCCTCGAGGCGCATTGGCAGATCCTCACCGCGCCGCCTGAGTTCTTCAACGTCACCAAGAGCTTCCACAACGGGCTTCAGGGGCACAGCGTCGACTTCCCACCGGAGGCGCGGGAGCTGTACGAGGAGGTGTGCCGGGTCAACGCCGCCGAGCTCACCCGGCCCTTCGACTTCGTCGTCATCCACGATCCGCAGCCGCTTGCGATCCGCGACTTCGTCACCCTCAGCCAGGACCGCTCGACGTGGTGGGTGTGGCGCTGCCACATCGATACATCGACTCCTGATCAGGGGCTCTACGGCTACCTGCTCCCGTCGATCAACCGGTACGACGCCGCCGTCTATACGCTCGCCGACTACGTGCCGGAGGGGCTCACCGTGCCGGTGCGTGAGATCGCGCCGACGATCGACCCCCTCGCGCCCAAGAACATGCAGCTGTCCGAGCAGGATGCGACGTACATCGTGCGACAGTTCGGCATCGACGTGGAGCGGCCTCTATTGCTCCAGGTCTCCCGCTTCGATCCTTGGAAAGACCCGCTGGGTGTGGTCGACGTGTACCGTACCGTGAAGGCACGTCACCCTGACATCCAGCTCGCCCTGATCGGGTCGATGGCCAGCGACGACCCCGAGGGCTGGGACTACCTCGAGCGCGTCATCGCGTACGTCGGCGGCGACCCCGATGTGTTCATCCTCTCGAACCTCGACAACGTCGGTGCGGTCGAGATCAACGCCTTCCAGAGCCACGCCGACGTGATCATGCAGAAGTCGACCCGAGAGGGGTTCGGCCTCACCGTCACGGAGGCTCTCTGGAAGGGTCGTCCCACGATCGGCGGCGCCGTCGGCGGTATCCCGCTGCAGATCGAGGACGGCGTGACCGGGTATCTGGTCCAGACGGCGGCGGAGTGCGCCGAGCGCTGCCTCGAGATCATGGCCGACCCGGCACGGCACCGCGAGATGGCGCTGCGCGGCAAGGAGCATGTGCGCCGCGAGTTCCTGACGCCACGGCTGCTGCGTGACGATCTGCGGCTCTTCGCCGACCTCGAGGCGGGTAAGATAGGGGCTTAGCAGGCGCAGGGGCCTGGAAAGCCGACCGGGGGGGCTGCGACGTGCAGGGGGTCGATCTCACGAAGCGGCGTCTCGTGGTCGCCGCCAACCGCGGCCCCGTGTCGTTCCACAGCGATCCCTCCGGCGAGCCGGTCGTCACGCGCGGCCCCGGCGGCCTCGTCACCGTGCTCACGCACATGCTGCGCGAACACCCGGGTACATGGGTGGCGGCGGCGCTCGGCGACGAGGAGCGCCGCCTGGCCGCCGAGAGCCGTGCCATCGAGGTCGAGCTCGACGGCGTCGGCTACAGCCTGCGCTACGTCGCCGTCGAACCCGCCGCCTACGACAAGTACTACAACGTCGTCGCCAACCCGATGCTGTGGTTCATCCAGCACTACCTGTGGGACCTCGGCCGCCACCCGGACATCGGCGCCGAGGAACTGGACGCCTGGCACAACGGGTACCTGGTCGTGAACGACCAGTTCGCGAAGGCTGTAGTGGACGAGGTGCGGCGGGGCGCCGACGGCCGGTGCCGGCGCGGAGCCGACGGCCTGGGCGGCGACGCCGTCGTCTTCCTCCACGACTACCAACTCTACTGCGTCGCTCCACAGGTGCGTGCCGCCTGCCCCGACGCCTTCCTGCATCAGTTCGTCCACATCCCCTGGCCGCAGAGCGACTACTGGCGGGTGCTGCCGGACCACATCCGCGTCGCCGTCTTCGAGGGGCTGCTCGGCAACGACGTCGTTGCCTTTCACACCCATGGCTACGTGAGGAACTTCCTGCGCTGCTGCCAGGACCTCCTGGATCTCGAGGTGGACGCCGCCGCCGGCGTCGTTCGCTACGACGGCCGCGAGGTCTGGGCGCGGGCGTACCCCGTCAGCATCGACCCCGATTCGCTCCGTGGCGCGGCGAGATCGCGGCGCGCCTATGCGGCGGAGCGGGCGCTGGTGGGCAAGCGGCGAGAGGCGCTCATACTGCGCGTCGACCGGCTGGACCTCAGCAAGAACATCATCCGGGGCTTCGTCGCGTTCGACCGCTTCCTCGAGCTCCACCCGGAGTTCAAGGAGCGCCTCACGTTTCTCGCGCTCCTGCAGCCCTCACGTGAGGACGTGGAGGAATACGTCACGTACCGCGAGCGTGTGGAGCGTGTGGCCGCCGACGTGAACACGCGCCACGGCACCACCGACTGGATGCCGATCGACCTGCGCATCCAGGACGACTTCCCGGTCACGCTTGCCGCCTACGCCCAGTACGACGTGCTCTTCGTGAACGCGATCAGCGACGGCATGAACCTCGTCGCCAAGGAAGGTCCGATCCTGAACCGCCACAACGGGGTGCTCGTGCTCAGCGAGTACGCGGGCGCCCACGAGGAGCTGGGCGCGTTCGCCCTCGGGGTCAATCCCTTCAACATCGAGCAGCAGGCCGACGCTCTGTACAAGGCGCTGACGATGGATCCGGACGAACGCGAGGAGCGTGCCGGGATGCTGCGTGCCGTGATCGAGGGCAACAGCATCGAGAAGTGGGTCGAGGCCCAGTTCGCCGACATCGCCGGCAAGCTCTCCGCGGACGCCGCCGGAGGCTGAGGCTTCGCCCGCGCTCAGGTGTGGGGGTAGGTGGCGATGAGGACCAAGCAGTACAGGAGGAACGCCCCGGCGACGCCATTGATCGCGTGGCGTACCCCCTTGATCTCGAAGCGCTGCCCGATGGCGATCAGAAACAGCACGGCGGCCAGGATGACGGTGAGGCGCACGTAGTGCTCGGCGGTGTTGCGACTCGTCACCCCCTCGTCGAACGCAGCCGTGGCCTCGTCGGCCAGTTTCGACGCCGTCTCCACCAGTGAGGGCTTGTACTCGGGCATGTGGCTCGGTCCCGGCGGGGCGTCGGGGTTCGTGAATGGTTTCGTCCTCATCCAAGCGTCGAAGGCGACCCTGAAGTCCGGCGTGAAGCGGGATTCGAGCAGCTTCTTCAGGGACGCGTCGCCGGCGTCGTAGGCCTCCACCCAGGCGGTGAGCGTCGTCGCGTTGTACACCAGCGCCTCGTTGGCTGAGAGCTGCGCCTCGTTGCTCTCGATCCGGAGTCGAGACGAGGTGGCGTAGGCCCTGGCGCTCTCGCCATCCCAGCGGGCCGCTTGATAGCCGCTGAGCGCCGTCACCAGCGCGACCAGCGCGAGGAGGACGGCCTCGGCGATCTCGACGATCTCGATCCGGCGGCGGCTCGGCCCGCCGCTCCCCCCGTGCTCGCCGTGCTCTCGCAGGTGGTTGGCGATCTCAGCGTTGACGTTGCCCTCGGGCATCCCGGATGTCCTCACCTTCGGCGGCTTCGGCGTGCTGTGCACAGCGCACATCGTAGTATAGGTGACGCCCGAACGTCGGCCCCAGACGACGTGGCGCGTGGGCGGGAGCTCACGGTGGCAGAGGTCAGGGACCTCATCCGCGCCGCCGCCGGCTGACCGGCCGCGCCGGCTACGCTTCGTTCGTTCGGCCGCTTTCCGCCGGCCGGATGCCCCTGGCCAGCCGGATGCGCGTCATCTCCGCGTACTCCTCGGCGACGTCGATGCCGATCGCGCGCCGGCCCAGCTCCCGGGCCACCGCCAGCGTCGTGCCCGTGCCGCAGAACGGGTCGAGCACGACGCCGCCCGGCGGGCAGGTCGCAAGAATCGGGATGCGGCAGAGGTCGGCCGGGAAGGGCGCGAAGTGGGCCGCCCTGCCCTGCGTGTCCTCGGGCAGGATGTCCCAGACGTCGCCGGGCTTGCTCCCGCCCGGGTGGTAGCGCAGGAAGTAGAAGCCGCGCTCCTCCAGCTCGCGTGCGCGGCCGGACACGGCGGTCGCGTCCGAGTGGGTCGCGCGCTGCCGACCGCGGATCACCATGCGGAAGTCCGCCAGGCGGCCGGCGCCGACCGCGGCGAGCGTGGTGTCGAGGGCGGCCAGCGCCGCTGCCTTCTCGGCGTCACCGAGCGCCGTGGACAGTTCGATCTGCCGCCGGTAGCGCACGCCGCGCACTCCGGTGGCCGAGACGACGGCGCCGTTCTCGACGCGCGCCGCGCGCGGCGCGCGTCGTACCGCGTCGGCGTCGTAGTAGTAGCCCTTGGGCCGCCGCACGAAGTGGAACAGCAGCTCGTGCACGTTGCGCAGCTTGTCGCGGCTCGTGTCCGGACCGCCCTTGACCTTGTGCCAGACGACGCTGTTGCGAAGCACCCAGCCTTGGTCGTCGGTGAGATGGAAGGCGACGCGCCACGGGATGCCGAGTTGGCGCTTGCCGCGATAGGTATCGCCGAGGTTGAGCCAGAGCGAGCCGCTCGGCTTGAGCACGCGTCGCGCCTCCAGGAGTACGGCGCCGAGGGCTGCCACGTAGTCCTGCCAGCGGCTCTCGGCGCCGATGCCGCCGGCGGCGTAGCGGCGATGACCGAAGTAGGGAGGGCTGGTCAGGATGCAGTCGACGCCGGCGTCGGGGAACGTGCGCAGCGCCGCGAGCGCGCCGCCGCAGATGACGAGGGGCTGCGGGTCGCCGTCGCAGAGATACGCTGCGACGCGCGTCCCGGGGTCGCTCACCTGGCGAGGACCCGCCGGTAGACGGCCTCGTAGTCGGCGACCATGCGTGCGACCGTGAAGCGCTCCTCGACGGTGCGGCGGCAGACCGCCGGGTCGATCTCGCCGACCCGGTCCACCGCCGCCACAAGCTCGTCGAAGTCGTCTACCACGAAGCCGGTCACGCCGTCGTCGACGACCTCGGGCACCGAGCCCTGGCGCAGGGCCACCACGGGAGTGCCGCACGCCATCGCCTCGATCATCACGAGGCCGAACGGCTCCGGCCAGGTGATCGGGAAGACAAAGGCGTTGGCGTGGGCGAAGAGCTCGCGCTTGCGCGCGTTGCTGACCTCGCCCTCGTAGACGATCTGGTCGCCGTCGATGTGCGGCGCGATCATCGTCTCGAAGTACTCGCGGTACGGCTCCTGGAGCACACCGGCCATGATCAGCCGCCGTCCGGTGCGCCTGGCCGCCTCGATGCTCAGGTGGAACCCCTTGGCCTCGCAGACGCGGCCGAAGGCGAGCAGGTAGTCCTCCTTCTCGGGCGTGAAGGGCCACTGCTCCACGGCGATGGCGTTGTAGGCGAGCCCGACCCAGTCCATTCCGGGCGGCGCCATGGACCGCTGGTACTCGCTGATGCCGATGTAGCCCACCTCGCGCGCGAACTGCTCGTAGAAGCCGTAGGCGGCGGCGTCGAAGGCGCAGTGCACGGTGTGCACCATGGGTGTCGCCAGGTAGCGGCTGAAGGCGAGGGCGATGAAGCCGGAGTGGTCGTGGATGAGGTCGAACTCACCCGCCTCGATGTCGGCGAAGGCGAAGGAGGTGTGGCGGGCGTCGTAGCTGGTCTGGCCGAGCACCTCGGGCATCTGCTTCGGGAAGAGGGCGCAGAGCTCGGCGGCGGTGTGCGAGTCGCCGGTCGCGTACAGGCGCACCTCGTGCCCATTGGCGGCGAGCCCGTCGCAGAGTTGCTGGACGACCCATTCCGTGCCGCCGTAGCCGGCAGGCGGGACGGTGATCCACGGGGGTGCGATCTGGGCGATCCTCATGGCGTCATCCTATACGACGGGTGGTGGCGGCCGACAGGGCGAGGGGGGTCGGGCGGGGCGCGGGCCGACGGAAAGGCCACGGGGCGGCGCAGGCGCCGCGCGAGCCTCTCATGGGCTCGGGTCGACCTGCCGATGTGAGGCTGGACACTGGTATTGTAGGAGAGACCGGCGCCCAGAGACGGCTGCGAAGGGTAGAGTGACGGCGATGATCCTGTATCTGGACTGCTCCAGCGGCGTGAGCGGCGACATGCTGGTCGCCGCGCTGCTCTCGCTGGCCGGGTCGAGCGAAGCCGACCCCGGCCCTCTCGAGGATGTCCTGCGGCCGGCGCTGGCCGCCGCCGGCATCGACCCGCGGCTCGTGCAGATCGAGGACGCGCGCCGTGGCGGCATGGCCGCGCTCTCGTTCAAGGTCGCGGACCAGCCCGGCTTCGCCACGTTCGACGAGCTCATCGTGTCGCTGTACGCATCGGATCTGGAGCAGCCGGTCGCCGACGCTGTGGCCGCCATCGCCGAACACATGGCGGCGGCGGAGGCCGAGGTGCACGGACGCGACGCAGAGCACCTGCACGAGCTCAGCGACGTGGACACCGCCGTGGACCTCATCTGCGCCGTCACGCTGATCCAGAAGCTTGCGCCCGAGCGCGTCGTCGCCTCGCCGCCGGCGCTCGGCGACGGCGAGGTCGAGACGGCGCACGGCCGGCTGAGCGTGCCCGCTCCGGCCGTTCTCGCGCTGCTGGCGGGGCTGCCGACGACCGGGGGTGCGCCCGCCGTGCCGCCGGGCGCCACGCCGGCCGCTTCGCTCGGCGAGTTGACGACACCCACGGGCGCCGCCCTGCTCTCGCACTTCGCCGCGGCGTTCGGCGGCGTACCGGCGGGGCGCATCGAGCGCTTCGGGTACGGGGCCGGTCGCCGCGAGGTGCCCGGCCGGCCCAACGTGCTGCGCGCCGTACTCGTCGACCCGGCGGCCGCGCCGGACGACGTCGAGGGCGGCGGCCTCGACGCGGCTCTGGCCGCATCTGCGCAGGGCGCCGGCGACCACGTCGTCCTCGAGGCCAACATCGACGACATGACGCCGGAGCTGCTGGCGCACGCCGGCGACGCGCTGCGCGAGGCCGGCGCTCTCGACGTCTGGATGACCCAAACGCTCATGAAGAAGGGCCGGCCCGGCGTCGTGCTCCACGTGCTGGCCGGCGCTTCCGAGAGCGAGCTCCTGGCCGGCGTCGTCTTCGCCGAGACATCCACCTTCGGCCTGCGCGTCGTCCCCTGCGGCCGCCTGTACGCCGAGGAACGACGCGAGAGCGTCAGGGTCGGCAAGCTCAAGGTGCACGTCCGTCTCAGCTACGTCGACGGCAAGCTCGCAACCGTCTCGCCCGAGTACGAGGACGTGCGCCGTGTGGCTGCTGCCGTCGGGCGGCCCGCACGGGTGGTCTACGAGGCCGCCCAGGCGGTCGCGCGCAGCCGCTTCAGCGACTCCTGACGGATCTGCCCGGCTCGCCGCGCGGACCGAGGACCGCGGACCGCTCGCCTTTCGTCTCGCCCGCCGGACTCCCTTTGACGAAATTGACCCGTTTCCATACGCGCTAGTACAATCCGTCACAAGGTGCCGGGACTTTGCGCCACAGCGCTCGGCCGCCGGCGCCGCCAGCGAAACGCGCGGGAATGTGGAGACCAAAGGAGGACGCGTTGAGTTCGATCGTTCGCAAATCCCCGGTGCCGAGCGATATCGAGATCGCCCAGGCCGCCACCATGAAGCCCATCCAGGAGATCGCCGCCAAGGCGGGCATCCTGGAGGACGAGCTCGAGCTGTACGGTCGCTACAAGGCCAAGATCGACTTCATGGCCCTGCTCGACCGCCTCAAGGACAAGCCCGACGGCAAGATCATCAACGTCACGGCGATCACCCCGACGCCGCTGGGCGAGGGCAAAACGGTCACGGCCGTCGGCCTCACCGAGTCGATGAACGCCATCGGCATGGACACGATGCTCGCCCTGCGTGAGCCGTCCCTCGGCCCGGTCTTCGGCATCAAGGGCGGCGCCGCCGGCGGCGGCTACTCGCAGCTCCTCCCGATGGAAGACCTCAACCTGCACTTCACCGGCGACATCCACGCCGTCGGCACCGCCAACAACCTGCTCGCCGCCATGGTCGACAGCCACCTCATGCACGGCAACGATCTCGACATCGATCCGCTCACCATCAGCTGGCGTCGCTGCGTGGACCTCAACGACCGCGCCATGCGCGAGATCGTCAACGGCCTCGGCGGCAGGCTCAACGGCCTCCCGCGCCAGACCGGCTACGACATCACCGTCGCCAGCGAGGTCATGGCGATACTCGGCCTCGCCACCTCACTCAAGGACCTGCGCGAGCGCCTCGGTCGCATCACCTTCGGCTACAGCAAGACGGGCACGCCCCTGACCGCCGACGACATCGGCGCCGGCGGCGCCATGACGGTGCTCCTCAAGGACGCCATCAAGCCGAACCTCATGCAGACGCTCGAGGGCAATGCCGCGCTCATCCATGCGGGTCCCTTTGCCAACATCGCGCAGGGCAACAACTCGATCATCGCCGACAAGGTCGCCATGAAGCTGAGCGACTACGTCGTCACCGAGAGCGGCTTCGCCGCCGACCTCGGCTCCGAGAAGTTCATGGACATCATCTGCCGTTACGGCGGCTTCGCGCCCAGCGCCGTGGTCATCACCTGCACCATGCGCGCCCTCAAGATGCACGGCGGCCTGCCGGTCGACCCCGAGCTGCTCAAGGCCGAGAACAACGAAGCCCTCGCCAAGGGTTGCGAGAACCTCGCCAAGCAGATCGAGAACATGAAGCTCTTCGGTCTTCCCGTCGTGGTGACCATCAACCGCTTCGCCTTCGACCGCGACACCGAGGTCGAGATCGTGCGCAAGGAGGCCATCGCGGCCGGCGCCGAGGACGCCGTGCCGATCAACGTCCACGCGCTCGGCGGCGACGGCGCCCAGGAGGCGGCCGAGGTCATCAAGGCCGCGGCCGACAAGGGCGGCGACTTCAAGTTCCTCTACTCGCTCGACGCCTCCATCAAGGAGAAGATCGAGACGATCGCCACCAAGGTGTACGGCGCCGACGGCGTCGACTACCTGCCCGAGGCCGAGGCCAAGATCAAGCAGTTCACCGAGCAGGGCCTCGACAAGCTGCCGCTGTGCATGGCCAAGACGCACCTCTCGCTCAGCCACGACCCGGCGCTCAAGGGCCGGCCGCGCGGCTTCCGCGTGCCGATCCGCGACATCCGTCCCGCCACCGGCGCCGGGTACCTGTACCCGCTGCTCGGCGAGATGCGCACCATGCCCGGTCTGGCGAAACGGCCGGCGGCCGTGGACGTCGACATCGACGTCGAGACCGGCCGGATCATCGGCTTGTTCTAGGAATCCCGGCGAGTGCCCCGGGGCGGGTCCGGCTGCGGCCGGCCCGCCCTGCGGCGCCGCTCTCGCGGCGCCGGCGTCGGCGGCTCTGCTCCTGCGGCCCGCCGGCCGGACGCATCGCCTCAGCCCGCGGCGTCCACGCGCCGCGCTGGAGGTACACGGTGAGCGATGCTCCCACCATCTACTGTTCCGAGCCACTCCGGGTCTACCTCGACGACGCCGCCAGCAAGAAACCCGCGCCCGGCGGCGGCAGCGTCTCCGCCTGCGTCGGCGCCCTCGGCGCCGCGCTGGTCGGCATGGTCTGCAACCTCACCTGCGGGCGCGAGAAGTTCGCCGCCGTCGACGGTGAGATGACGGCGCTCGTCGAGAAGTCGGAGGCGGCGCGCGCGCGTCTCGAGCAGCTCCTGCAGGACGATACCACCGCCTACAATGGCGTGATCACCGCCTTCAGGATGCCCAAGGACACCGACGAGGAGAAGGCCGCGCGCAAGGCCGCGGTGCAGGCGGGTCTCGTGATCGCCGCCAACGTCCCGCTCGAGATCTGCAAGGTCGCGGTCGAGGTCTGCCGGCTCTCGAAGACGGCCGCCGAGCTGGGCAACCCGCAGGCCGTCACCGACGCCGGCATCGGCGCGATCCTCGGTGAGGCCGCGGTCGTCGGCGCCGCGCTCAACGTGCGCATCAACCTGGGCTCCATCGAGGACTGCGACTACACGGCGGCCGCGGCCGCCGAGATCGACCGCATCCAGGCCGAGGCCGCGGCGCTGCGCGCCGAGGTCCTGGCGATCACGCTCTCCAGGCTCTGACCATCACCCCGACCACACACGAGAGGGACGCAATGGCAGCTCAGATCATCGACGGCAAGGCGATCGCCGAACAGGTACGCGAAGAGATCAAGGCCGAGGTCGCCAAGCTCGCGACCTGCGGCGTCAAGCCCGGCGTCGCGACGATCCTCGTCGGCGAGGACGGCGGCGCGCAGTTCTACCGCGGCCAGATCGAGAAGAACACCGCCACGGTGGGATTCAACTACTTCAACCACACTCTCCCGGCCGGCGCGAGCGAGGCCGAGATCCTCGCGCTCATCGCCACGCTGAACGCCGACGCCGCCGTCCACGGGATCCTCGCGCTCATGCCCATGGACGCCGCGATCGAGCAGAACGCCGTCTTCAACGCCATCGCTCCGGAGAAGGACCTCGACTGCGTCAACCCGGCCAACATCGGCCACGTGCTGCTCGGCGACCAGCTCTTCGCGCCGGCCACGCCGAGTGCCTGCATCGAGATCCTCGATCGCGAGGGCATCGAGCTGCAGGGCCTCGACGTCACGATCGTCAATCACTCGAACATCGTCGGCAAGCCCGTCGCGCTGCTCTGCCTCAATCGCAACGCCTCGGTCCACGTCGTGCATGTGTTCAGCAAGGACGTGCCCGCAGCCTGCCGCGAGGCCGATGTGCTCATCTGCGCGGCTCCCGTGCAGAACCTGATCAAGGCCGACATGATCAAGCCCGGCGCCGTGGTGATCGACGTCACCACGATCCGCGTCGAGGGCAAGCAGGTCGGATCGCTCGAGTTCGAGGCCGTTTGCGAGGTCGCCGGCCGCGTGACGCCGGTGCCCGGCGGCGTGGGCCCCGTCACCAACGTCATCCTGCTCAAGAACGCCCTCATCGCCTGCAAGGCGCAGACGGGCGTCAGCTGATACGCGCGTCGGGCGGCGGGCGCGGCGGCCCCCTGGGCCGCGGTACCCGCCGCCCGCCGGTTGTGGTTGACTAGAGAGAGTTACGCACGACAAGAATCGGGAAGGAGGGCGACCGGAGGGCCTTGCGGCCACGGTCGCCCGACGAATGCGGAACGCGACGTGGAGTTGATGCGATGCCCAGGCGAGAGACCCGCAGCGAGGCCGTCGGCGCCGTGGCCGACACCCCCGATCTCGACATCGACCTCGAGCAGGTGCTCACGGTCGTCAATGAGATCGACCCGCACGGCAACCTGATCGCGTTGCTGCAGCGCGCCCAGAACCTCTTCGGCTACCTGCCCGAGCCGGTGGTCGACGAGATCTCCCGCCTGAGCGGCGTGCCGGCGTCACGGATCTACGGCATCATCACGTTCTACGCCCAGTTCAGCACCGTGCCCAGCGGGCGCCACAAGGTCTGCGTGTGTCACGGCACCGCCTGCCACGTAGCCGGCGCGACGCGCATCACCGAGGCGCTCGAGCAGGAGCTCCAGGTGGCCGAGGGCGAGACCCGCGCCGACATGGAGGTCAGTCTCGACTCCGTCGCCTGCATGGGCGCCTGCTCGCAGGCGCCGGTGATGCGCGTCGACGACGAGACGTACGGCAACCTCAGCGCCGACGAGACGCGCAAGATCGCGCGCAAGCTGTACCAGCAGATCGTGAGCGAGAAGGAGGGCGGCTCCGATGCCTGAGGAGAACCACGTCGGCGCCCCCATTCCTGCGGAAGGCGTCAGGGTCGGCGTCGAAACGGGGACCGACGGCCGGCGCCGTGTGTCGGTCTGCGCCGGCACCGCCTGCGTGTTCGCCGGCTCGATGAAGATCCACGACGCGCTCGTTGCCGAGATCGCCGCCGCTGGACTGGAGGCCGAAGTCGAGGTCGCGATCATCGGCTGCCACGGGCTCTGCTCCCAGGGGCCGCTCGCGGTCGTGTCGGACGGCGACACCTACTACCCGCGGCTCAAGCTCAAAGACGTGAAGACGATCGTCGACAAGCATCTCGTCGGCGGGTCCGTCGTCGAGAATCTCCTGTACGTCGATCCTGCGTCGGGTGAGCGCATCGCCTGCGCGCACGACATCCCCTTCTACAAGGCCCAGACCCGCATCGCTCTGCGCGACGTCGGCGTCATCGACCCCGAGAGCCTGGACGAATACCTGGCGCGCGGCGGCTACGAAGCGGCGCGCAAGGCACTGACGACGATGACTCCCGAGGGGATCATCGAGGAAGTCCTCGCGTCAGGCCTTCGCGGCCGCGGCGGCGCGGGCTTCCCGACGGGCATGAAGTGGAAGTTCGCCGCCGCCTCGCCGGGCGGCGTCGAAATACGTCATCTGCAACGGCGACGAGGGCGACCCCGGCGCGTTCATGGACCGCTCGGTGCTCGAGGGCGACCCGCACGCGGTGCTCGAGGGCATGCTCATCGCCGCCTACGCCATCGGCGCGCACGAGGGCTACGTCTACGTGCGCGCCGAGTATCCGCTTCGCCGTGAAGCGTCTGCGGCTCGCCATCGACGGCGGCGGAGGAGCGTGGCTTTCTCGGCGACGACATCCTCGGCAGCGGCTTTCGCTTCCGACCTCAAGATCAAGGAAGGCGCCGGGGCTTTCGTCTGCGGCGAGGAGACGGCGCTGATCGCCTCGCATCGAGGGCAAGCGCGGCATGCCGCGCACGCGCCCGCCGTTCCCGGCGGTCTCCGGGCTGTGGGGCAAGCCGACCAACATCAACAACGTCGAGACCTACGCCAACGTGCCGTGGATCATCGCCAACGGCGCCGAGGCCTACGCCGCATACGGCAACGAGACCTGCAAGGGCACCAAGGTCTTCGCCTGGCCGGCAAGATCGTCGAACGGTGGCCTCGCCGAGGTGCCCATGGGCACCACGCTGCGTCACGTGATCTTCGACATCGGCGGCGGCATCAAGGACGGCAAGGAGTTCAAGGCCGTGCAGATCGGCGGTCCGTCGGGCGGCTGCGTCCCGGCCGACCTGCTCGACACCCCGGTCGACTACGAGAGCCTCGCCGAGACCGGCGCCATCGTGGGCTCGGGCGGCATGGTCGTGGTCGACGACAGCACCTGCATGGTCGACCTCGCCCGGTACTTCCTGCACTTCACCCAGAACGAGAGCTGCGGCAAGTGCGTGCCCTGCCGCCTCGGCACCAAGCGCATGCTGGAGATCCTCGAGCGTATCTGCGCCGGTCGAGGGCGCGGACGGCGACATCGAGAAGCTGGAGAAACTCGCCGTCACCATCAAGAAGACCAGTCTCTGCGGCCTCGGCCAGACGGCGCCGAACCCGGTGCTCACGACTCTGCGCTACTTCCGCGACGAGTACGAGGCGCACATCGACGACCACCGCTGTCCCGCGCGCGCCTGCGACGCCCTGATCGCCTACGCCATCGACCCGGACGCGTGTACCGGCTGCACGCTGTGCGTCAAGAAGTGCCCGGTCGACGCGATCACCGGCGAGAAGAAGCAGCTGCACATCGATCGACCAGGCGCTCTGCATCCGCTGCGACGCCTGCCGTGCCGCCTGCAAGTTCGACGCCGTCGAAGGTCGTGAGCGGTCCCGAGGAGATCACGGCCGCCGGTGCGTGCCCAGGGCGGCTGAGGCGGCCCGCAACCGCAGGCCCGGGCCCGACGACGCCGCGGAGGTGTCGCCGGGCCCGGGCCATTTGGTTCTGCCCCTTGCGTAGCGGCGGCCCGAGCACATATCTTTCGTTGGGTGAGCAAGCAACTGTGCATTGAGCGAGCCGATCTGGGGGGTGGGACGGAACAGCGACAGACCTGAGCACTACGAACGTGGACCGTCGCCCGGGGCCGGCGCAACGCCTGCACGCAAAGGGGGGAATGTGGCAGAAGAACTCGCATTCGCACGAAAAGCCAGCGGCCTCGTCCGCGGCCTCTCGATGACCGACGCCATCGCCGTCGGCATGATGAACCAGGGGATCACGCCGAGCATCTGGACGATGATCACCTGGGGTCTCGGCACCTATCTCACCGGCAACCTGCTCTGGGCGAGCGTGATCTCACTCGTCCTCGTCGGCTTCGGCTTCCCACTCGTCTGGGGCGTGCTCTCCGGCTCGATGCCGCGCTCCGGCGGCGAGTACATCTACAACTCGCGCATCATCCATCCGATCGTCGGCATCGCCGAGAGCTTCGGCAACGCCTTCGTGATGATCTTCTGGGTGTACGTCCTGGCGCCGTGGATCGCCGACCCGGGGCTCGTCATCTTCGCCGAGTACCAGGGCTGGACCTGGCTCTACGACAGCGCCACCGGGCTCTTCTTCGGCGGCGTCGGCTACGAGTGGGGCGTGTTCATCGTCGCCACCGTCGCAAACGTCCTCGCCGTGCTCACGATGGTCTTCGGCGTCAAGATCTTCGCCAGCATCCAGAAGGTGATCATGATCCTCGCCCTCGGCGGCGCCGCGGTGGTCACCGGCTCCATCATGATCGCCGGCAAGGCCGGCTTCGCCGAGAAGTGGGACGTGCTCGCGGCTCAGCACGACTCGCTCAAGTTCTCCGAGGTCGTGCCCGCCGTGGCCGCCGAGCTCGGCGAGGCGGTGCCGACCAGTTCCACGCTCTACGGCACCCTCGGTGTGATGGTCGCCGGCTCGTGGCTCTTCGCCTACGCCTACTTCTGCGTCTTCGTCGCCGGCGAGGTCAAGCGCCCCGACAAGACGCTGATCACCGCCAACTTCATCGCCATCCTCATCCCGGCCGTGTTCATGATCTGGACGGCCCTCTCGATGTACGCGACGATGCCCTTCGACTTCATCTCGGCGACGGCGTGGATCGACAACAACGGCGGCATCGAGGGCTACAACCTGCCCTTCCTGCCGAGTTACATGAGCCTCGCCTACGTCGCCAACTCGAACTGGTTCATCGCCCTGGCGGCGAGCGGCTCGTACATCCTCTTCACCTTCTGGTACCTGGCGCTCAGCTACCTCGCCTTCCCGCGGATCATCTTCGCCTGGGGCATGGACCGCATGGGTCCCAAGTGGTTCACCTCGATCAACCCGCGCTGGGCGAGCCCGGTCAAGAACTACATCCTCTGCTTCGTCCTCTGCCAGGCGGCGATCGCGCTCTACACCTTCTGGCTGGGCAGCTACATGCAGGGTCTCACGATCACCGGCATGGAGATCGTCTCCGTCTGGGGCGTGACCACGATCGCGGCGCTCGTCTTCCCCTACGTGAAGCGCGCCAAGGGGATCTGGGAGTCGTCACCCTACAAGACGTGGAAGTTCCTCGGCATCCCGCTCGTCAGCTGGGGCGCCGCGGTCAGCCTCGTCTACCTCGGCATCCTCTTCTACTTCCTCATCTTCACAGAGGAGATGCGCGACTCGAACGGCCAGTCGTGGATCCTGTACGGGATCATCTGGGCGATCGGCATCGCCTGGTACTTCTTCTGGGCGTGGCGCAGCAAGACCGTCGGCGTCGATGTCGGCATGACCTACGGGGAGCTGCCGCCGGAGTGACGGTCGCAGCATCTCCCGCTCGCGCCGCGCTCGCGGCGTGACGCACGGATCCCGGGGCGGCGCGCCGAACGGCGCGCCGCCCCGGTCCCGCTGTGTGCATCGCCGCGGACCGGCCGGGAAGGCCCGACGCCCGCGGGCGGAGCGCGACTCCTTCGGCTGAACGGCCGAAACCGCCTGCACCCAATACCTGCGCGTCGAAATCCGGCCGGATGTGAAGGCGGGCGTAGGATTCGGCAGCGTGCGAAATGCGCGGCCTGCCGAATCCTGCATGGTCGGCTCAGCCCTTGACATTTTCCTACGTTGGGTATCGAAATACCCCCACGGATGGAACCAGGCCAGGGGGGTCGCGTTGCCATTCACCCTTGATGCGATCGACCGCAGGATCGTGTCTCTCCTCATCGAAGACGGTCGCATCTCGTCGGCAGAGATCACCCGGCGCATAGGGCACGTGTCCGAGCGTGCGGTGCGCTACCGCATCGAGCGGCTCACGCGCACCGGCGTCATCCGCGTGAGCGCGATCGTCATGCCCCAGGCCGTCGGCTTCGACGTGATCGGCGACGTGCTCGTCGATGTCGCCCCGGGCAAGCTGCAGGACGTCGCCGCCCAGCTGGTCGAGTTCCCCACGGTGAGCTACGTGGCCGGATCGGTCGGCGACGGCGACCTCAGCGTGCAGGTGTACGCCCGCGACACCGAGGAGCTTCTCCGCTTCGTCAACGAGGTCATCGGCAAGGTCCCTGGAGTGACGCGCACCAAGCTCGCCATGGTGCCGTGGAAGCTCAAGGATGTCTATCAGTGGCACGTCCCGCCCGAGGCCGCTGAAGAAGGGAGGGCGATCGGCTGAGGCGTAGCTCGTTCGTGCGTCACTCGTACCACCAATGACGACATCGCCGGCGGGGGGCTTCGCCTGCGAGACGTTGAATCAGCAAAGGGGGAGAATGTGGCTGAAGAACTAGCGTTTGCCAGAAAGGCCAGCGGCCTTGTTCGCGGCCTCTCAATGTGGGACGCCTTCGGCGTGGGCTTCATGAACCAAGGGCTCACCCCGTCGATCTGGGTCATGACCAGCCTCGGCGTCGGCGTCTACCTCGGTGGCAACCTGATCTGGGCCACCATCATCTCGATGGTCCTTGCCGGCATCGGCTTCCCGATCGTCTGGGGCGTGCTGGGCGGCTCGATGCCCCGTTCGGGCGGCGAGTACATCTACAACTCGCGCATCATCCACCCCATCGTGGGTATCGGCGAGTCTTTCGGCAACGCCTTCGTGTGGATCATGTGGATCTACGTGCTGGCGCCGTGGACGGCGGACCCGGGCTTGGTGATGATGTCGCAGTTCATGGACTGGACCTGGCTCTACGACAGCGCCAACGAGACCTTCTTCGGCGGGCTGGACTACTACTGGGGCGCCTTCATCGTCGCCTCGATCGCAAACATCATCGCCTTCTTCTTCGTGGTCTTCGGCATCAAGTGGTTCGCGCGCATCCAGAAGGTCGTCATGATCTTCGGCATCGGCGGCTGTAGCGTGTTGCTCGCGGCCATCAGCGTCGCGGCGATCACGAAGGGCCAGAGCGGCTTCCAGGAGGGCTGGAACAGCATCGCGAGCGCGTACGGCTCGCTCGACTACACGACCTTCCTCTCGTCGGTCAACGAGGCGTCCGGCACCGCCATGCCGACCACCTGGAACTGGTTCGACACCTTCGGCGTCATGGTCGCCGGCTCGTGGCTGTTCGCGTACAGCTACTGCATCACATTCATCGCCGGAGAGGTCAAGCGCCCCGACAAGACCATCATCCTGTCCAATCTCTTCGCCATCCTCGTCCCGGGCGCATTCATGCTCTGGGCGGCGATCTCGCTGTACGCGCTGGTGCCGTTCGACTTCTTCAGCGCCACGCAGTTCGTCGACAACGCCGGCACCGACGTGATCGAGGGATACACGGTTCCGTGGAGCACCAACTTCCTCGGCCTGCTTGCCATGGTCAACCAGAACAAGATCATCCTGTTCATCTCGGTGCTCTCGTTCCTGGCCTTCAACCTCTGGTGGATCGCGCTGTCGTACCTCGCCTTCCCGCGCATCATCTTCGCCTGGGGCATGGACCGCATGGGTCCGAAGTGGTTCACGGACATCAACCCGCGCTTCGCGAGCCCCGTCAAGAACCACATCCTGTGCTTCATCCTCGGCCAGATCATGATCGCCGTGTACGTCTTCTGGCAGAACGAGGCGATGCAGGGGCTGGCCGTCACCGCTCTCGAGATCTTCTCCGTGTTCGGCGTGACCGCCATCGCCGCCCTCGTCTTCCCTTACGTGAAGAGGGCGCGCGGCATCTGGGACGCGTCGCCGTACAAGTCCTGGAAGCTCGCCGGAATCCCCGTGGTCACGCTGGGCGCGATCGTCCAGCTCGTGTACCTGGGCATCCTGGCGTACTTCTTCTTCTTCCTGCCCGACCCGGCCAAGCGCCTCGAGGGCTTCACCACCAGCACCCTGGTACTCATCATCATCACGTGGATCCTGGGTATCCTCTGGTATCTCTTCTGGAAGCAGCGCAGCAAGAGCGTGGGCGTCGACGTCTCGATGACCTACGGCGAGTTGCCGCCGGAGTGATCTAGCAGTACCTTTGGAGGGCGGGGGCGTCTGCCCCCGCCCTCCCACCTTCTCTGGAGTGTGTAGATGATCAAACTGTTCTTCGTCACCGACATCCACGGCTCGAACGTGTGCTACCGGAAGTTCCTGAACGCGCTTCCGATCTATGGCGCCGACGTGGCCGTCCTTCTCGGTGACCTCACCGGCAAGGTCCTCGTACCGCTCGTCGAAAAGGGCGGGGACCAGTGGGAATGCACCCTGATGGGGCAGTACCGCGAGATCAACGGCAAGGACGAGCTTGCCGAGATCAAGAAAGTCACCGAGAACGCGGGCTACTACTGGGCCCACCAGACGCGCGAGGAGTTCGATGAGACCCGCGCGGATCCCGCCAAGATCGACGCGCTGTTCAAGAGCCTCGTGTTCGAGCGCGTGCAGGAGTGGCTCGACCTCGCCGACGAGCGTCTCGAGGGCAAGCCCTTCCAGATGTTCATGGCTCCGGGTAACGACGACTGGTTCGTGATCGACGAGATGATCGACAACGCCAAGCTCGTGCATCCGTGCGACGGTCGCATCGTCGATCTCGACGGTCACGAGATGGCCACCTCGTCGTACTCCAACCCGACGCCGTGGCAGACGCCGCGCGAGCTGAGCGAGGAAGACCTCGAGAAGAAGCTGCGTGACCTCGTGGCGCCGATCAAGAACCAGTCCACGGCGATCTACAACTTCCACGTGCCGCCGCACGGCTACTCTCTGGACCTGTGCCCCAAGCTCGACGAGAACCTCACGATGGCCGCCGACGAGAAGATCCACGCCGGCAGCATCGGCGCCAAGAAGCTCATCGAGGAGAACCAGCCGCTGCTCGGTCTCTTCGGGCACATCCACGAATCACGTGGCGCCCAGAAGGCCGGCAAGACCCTGATGATCAACCCCGGCAGCGAGTACTCCGAGGGTATCCTCAAGGGCGTCATCGTCATGCTCGACAAGAAGAAGATCAAGGACTACGTCTTCACCTCCGGGTGAGCGGCGCGTAAACTAACCGTTCGTCACGACGCCGAAGCCCGGAAGGGGGCGATACGTACATATGGGACAGTTCATCCTGCCGAAGGACATCCCGCTCGACCAGTACCCGAAGCCCGAGGTGTTTCTCGAAGAGGGAAAGCGCATCGCGGAAGAGGCTCAGAAGGTCGGCATCACCATGCGCGTCATGGGCCCACTGGCCTTACACTACTACTTCCCCGACCAGGTCGACCTGTACGCCAAGCTCGAGCGGCTGGGCGACCGGTACTTCACCGACATCGACTACGCCGTCTACGGCAAGGGCCGCAAGGGCATGGCGAAGCTGATGGAGTCCCTCGGCTACGAGAACGACCTGCAGACGATGGCGATGACCGGCCAGACCCGCCAGATCTACTTCGGCGGCAAGGTCCCCATGATCGACATCTTCTTCGACAAGCTCGACTACTGCCACGAGATCAGCTACGCGGGCCGTCTCGAGCTCGATCCGTGGAGCGTGTCGCTGGCGGACATCCTGCTGCAGAAGCTGCAGATCTGGGAGATCAACGACAAGGACCTCAAGGACATCGAGTACCTGTTCACCGTCGCCGACTTCGGCGAGGACGACACCAAGAAGGTCAACGTCAAGTTCATCTCGGAGCGCTTTGCCGACGACTGGGGCTTCTGGTACACGGCGACCACCAACCTCGACCGCGTCAAGGAGCACGTCGGCGGGGTGGACGCGCTGAGCGACGACCAGAAGGCCAAGATCAGGCAGGTGGCCGACGAGGTCCGGGCGCGCATCGACCGGGAGCCCAAGACGCGCAAGTGGGAGAAGCGCGCCAAGAAGGGCACCAAGAAGATCTGGTACAACACCGGGTTCTCCGACTGGTGATCGTGCGCCGGCACGGCCTCGGACGCCTGCCGGACTGAGTGAAGACGAGGGCCGGGGC
Organism: uncultured Actinomycetes bacterium; assembly: GCA_963709345.1. Classification (GTDB taxonomy): domain Bacteria; phylum Actinomycetota; class Thermoleophilia; order UBA2241; family UBA2241; genus CAIXSE01. The sequence continues at coordinate 9,797 of CAVPVX010000003.1, read as the reverse complement.
GCTTGCAGCGCCCCGGCCCTCGTCACGTACGTCGCCGGGCGACTTCACGGCGCAGGCCCAGCGGCCTCGCCTGCGCCCCGGCCCTGCGCGCTAGTGGGAGGTGAGCGCACCGGACGCCATGGCGGAGCTTACCTCGGACAGCGTGGCGTCGAGGCGCGCGAGCACCTCGTCCATCTGCTCGCCGCTGATGACCGCCGGCGGCTGCATGCGCAGCGTCAGCGAGTTGAACAGGGTGCCCCCGATGAGGACGCCGCGGCTGAAGAGCCCCTGGCTCACGGCGTAGCCGATGTCCGGATTCCTGAACTGCATGCCGATGATGAGGCCGATGCCGCGGACCTCCTCGAAGAGGTCGTCATGCTTTGCCGCCAGCTCGTTGAGGCGGCCCTTGAGATAGGCGCCCTTCTCGGCCGCCTGACCGGGGATGTCCTCCTCGATCGTGGCGTGCAGGGCGCCGATGGCCGCCGAGGTCGCCATGGGATTGCCGCCGAACGTCGTCGTGTGGATGTACGGGTTGTCGAACATCACTGAGAAGACGTCCTCCGTGGCGATGAAGTTCCCGGCCGGGATGACGGCGCCGCCGAGCGCCTTGCCCATCGCCATGATGTCGGGGGCGACACCCCAGTTCTCCATGCCCCAGAGCTTGCCGGTGCGGCCCATACCCGTCTGCACCTCGTCGGCGATGAGCAGGATGCCCCACTTGTCGCAGATCTCGCGCACCTTGCAGAAGTAGTCGGCGGGCGGGACGATGGCGCCGGCCTCGCCCTGGATGGGCTCGGCGATGAAGGCGGCGATGTCGAAGCCGATCGCGTCGCAGATCGCGAGCTGCTTGTCGAGTGCGTCGGCATCGCCGTAGGGCACGAAGCGCACGCCGGACATGAGCGGGTAGAAGGGCTCGCGGAACTCACCCTTGCCGCTGACGCTGAGCGAGCCGAACGACTTGCCGTGGAATCCTCTCGTGGTCGTGATGATGCCCATCGTGTGGTTCGGCTTCTTGCGTCGCGCCCAGAGCTTGGCGAGCTTGAGGGAGCCCTCCACGGCCTCGGTCCCGGAGTTGCAGAGGAAGGAGTACTGCAGGTCACCCGGCGTCGTCATCGCGAGGAGATGGCTCAAGTAGCCGCGCATCGGGTCGAGAAGCTCCTGAGAGTGCAGCGCCTGGTGTTCCAGCTGGGCCTTGACGGCCTTGACGACCGTCGGGTGCCGGTGACCCAGAGTGTAGATGCCGAAGCCGCCGAGGCAGTCGATGAACTCCTTGCCGTGGATGTCGAAGAAGACGGCTCCCTCGTCGCGCCACTCCACCGAGGTGTAGTCGCTCGACACCGACTTGCGGTACTCGAGGATGCCCGGGTTGACGCAGCTCTCGAAGTTCGCGAGGCAGTCGGCTATGACGGCCTCCTGCTCATCGCGAGACAGCTTGGACTTGGCCATGAGCTTGAGCGCCTTGCTCGATTCCCGGAGTACGTCCTGCCGCAGGCTCTGCTCCATTCGTTCCCCCTGTTGCGGTGGTGATCACGCTGTGATTACGACTATTTGCGGTATAGTTCGTACAGCCGACCGAGATCGGAGTCCAGTCTAACGCGAAGGGAGCCGCGGCGCAACGGCGGGGCGGCATCGGCGTTTCGCTACTGATCGGGGTGATAGGGTGCGCGCGGAAAGGACTGTATGGCGGCGTATCACGAGAGGCTTCAGGACGACCCCACGGCGCAGCTCTCGCCGACGGCTCGCCGTCTCGTCGCCGCGGCGCGACGGCTGCTCGCGCGCGGTGGGTACGAAGCGCTCACCGTCGAGGCGGTGGCAGCGGAGGCCGGCGCGTATCGCGACTCGGTGCGTTACTACTTCGGCAGCAAGGCGGAGTTCATCGCCGCCGTGGTCGATTCGCTCAGTCACGACCAGAGCCTGAGCGCCGTCGTCGAGACGCGGGTCGCGGGCGCCGGCGGTGCGCGCGTCCACGGCCTGGTCTCCGACGACCGCCGCCTGGTCGACGACCGCGCTGCCTTTCGCGACTTCTTCGCGCTCCTCCCGCATGTCGTCATGGAAGATGAACTGCGCGCGCGCGTCGCGAAGCTGTACGAGTGGTACCGCGACCTCTACGTTGAAGGCATGGGGGCCGACGCTCCGGCCGGCGAGGAGCGCCTGCGGCGCCTCGCCTCTCTCATGGTCGCCATGACCGATGGTCTCGCCGTGCAGAAGCTGCTCGACCCCGCCGGGGTCGAGCTGGAGCCGCTGTTCGAGCTCTGGGAGGACATGCTGCACGCCGCGCTTCTCGACGCGGACGGCTGAGCGGGCCGTTGCCACTCCGCGGTTGCGGAGAGCCTTCCCCGGACCGCCCGAAACGTCGCCCCGGGGGCGCCGCCGACTCATTTACAGCGTTGGGGCCGTGATGTAGGCTCGCCGCGTGCTTGCGGCGCCGCATGGGGGGCTCCGTCGGCCGCGAGGCCAGCACGAGGGTCTTTCGTAGGAGGGTGTGGCTGTGGCTCAAGGGTCTGTGAAGTGGTTCAGTAACGAGAAGGGGTATGGCTTCATCGAGCGGGAAGACGGTGACGACCTGTTCGTGCACTACTCCGAGATCACCATGGACGGCTACAAGACGCTCGTCCAGGGGCAGCGCGTCGAGTTCGACATCACCGAGGGCGACAAGGGGCTTCAGGCCTCCGTCGTGAAGCCCGTCGTCTGACGCGAACGTGCGCGGGGCCGCCGGCTGTGCCAGCCGGCGGCCCCTTTCTTGTCGGCCTCCGGGGGCTGGAGTAAGATGGCCGTCCCGCTCCGGCGGCCTCAGCAGGAGGAACGCGACATGATCGCTGAAGACGACGTACGCCACGTCGCGAAGCTCGCCCGTCTCCATCTCGACGACGACGAGATCCCGCGGGTGACCGGGGAGCTCGCGAAGATCCTTGCGCACATCGACAAGATGAGCGAGCTCGACACGGCCGGCGTGTCTCCCACGGCTCACGTTCTCGACGTGGTGAACGTCACGCGGGCGGACCGTGAGACGGCCGGCCTCTCGCGCGCCGAAGCCCTGCGCAACGCCCCCGCCGTGAGCGACGACTGCTTCCGCGTCCCGAGGATGGGCTGACGGTGACCGGCGTCGACCCGCTGCGGCTCACGGCGCGCGACGCGAAGCGGCGCCTCGTCGACGGCGACGTCTCCTCGGCGGAGCTCGCCAAGCTCTACCTGGACCAGATCGCCGCGGTCGAGCCCAGGGTGCGGGCGTTCATCCGCGTGACTCACGACAACGTCGCCAAGTACTCGACCAAGGTCGACCGCGAGATGCAGGCGATGCGCGGGCCCCTGGCGGGCCTGCCCATCGCGATCAAGGACAACATGGTCACCGAAGGCGTCACGACCACCTGCGCCTCGAAGATCCTCGCCAACTACATGCCGGTGTACACCGCGACCGCCGTGCGTCAGGTGTGGGACGACCACGTGGTCATGCTCGGCAAGACCAACCTCGACGAGTTCGCCATGGGTTCCAGCACCGAGAACTCGGCCTTCCAGACGACGCGCAACCCGTGGGACCTCGCGACCGTTCCCGGCGGCAGCAGCGGCGGCTCGGCCGCCGCAGTGGCCGCCGGGGAGACGCTGTGGGCGCTCGGTAGCGACACCGGCGGCTCGATCCGCCAGCCGGCGGCGCTCTGCGGAATCGTCGGCATGAAGCCCACCTACGGCGCCGTGAGCCGCTACGGCCTCATCGCCTTCGCCAGCTCGCTCGACCAGATCGGCCCGCTGACGCGCTGCGTCTACGACTGCGCTCTGCTGCTGCGGCACATCGTCGCCCGCGACCCGCGCGACGCTACCAGCGTCGAGATGCCGGAGGCCGTCGCGCTGCCGTCAGCCGAGCGGCTCCACGGCGTGCGCGTCGGCGTGCCGGCCGAGTACCTCGCCGACGGCGTCGAGCCCGGGGTGCGCGCCCGCTTCGACGAGACGCTGGCGCGCATCGAGGAGCTGGGCGGGACGTGCGTCCCGATCAGTCTCCCGCATACCGAGTACGCGCTCCCGGCGTACTACATCATCGCGCCGGCCGAGGCGAGTGCGAACCTCGCCCGTTTCGACGGCGTCCGCTACGGTTACCGCTGCGCCGACCCGGTCGACCTGCTGGACCTGTACGAGCGCACACGCGGGGAGGGCTTCGGCCCGGAGGTCAAGCGCCGCATCATGATCGGTACCTACGCGCTCTCGGCGGGCTACTACGACGCGTACTACGGTCGCGCTCAGCGTGTGCGCACGCTCGTGCGGCGCGACTTCGAGCGCGCCTTCGCAGGCGTCGACCTCATCGCGTCGCCGACCTCACCCACAGTCGCCTTCAAGGCCGGCTCCCGGACCGCGGACCCGCTGGCGATGTACCAGTGCGACATCTGCACCATCCCCGTGAATCTCGCCGGCCTGCCGGCGATCAGCATCCCGTGCGGCCTCAGCGACGGGCTGCCGGTCGGCTTCCAGCTCATCGGCCCGGCGTTCAGCGAGAACCGCATCCTCGAGGCGGCGCACGCGCTTGAGGCCGCCATCGGCTTTGAAGCCGTGCCGGACTTCCACGACTCCGGCGCCGACCCCGGCAAGGAGGCGCCGGAATGACCTCCTGGGAACCCGTGATCGGGCTCGAGATGCACGTGGAGCTGGACACGCGCACCAAGATGTTCTGCGGTTGCGCCGTTACCAAGGGCGACGAGCCCAACCTTCACACCTGCCCGGTGTGTCTGGCGCACCCCGGCGCGCTGCCGGTCGTCAATCAGCGCGCCGTCGAGTATGCGGCGCGCATCGCCCTTGCCCTCAACTGCACCGTGCAGCCGCGCAATGTCTTCCACCGCAAGAACTACTTCTATCCCGATCTGCCGAAGGCGTACCAGATCAGCCAGTACGACGAGCCGCTGGCGACCGCCGGGTGGTTCGAGTACTGGGTCGCCGGTGAGAAGCTCCGCTGCCGCATCAACCGTGTGCACATGGAGGAGGACGCCGCCAAGCTCGTCCACGCGGGCGGCGAGACGGGGCGCATCGCCGGCTCGGACCACTCCATGGTCGACTTCAACCGTGGCGGCACGCCACTCATCGAGATCGTCAGCGAGCCGGACATCCCTTCGCCCGAGGCGGCGCGCGAGTTCCTGCAGCAGCTCCGCAACCTGGTCGTGGAGCTCGGCGTGAGCGAGTGCACCATGGAAGAGGGGCAGATCCGCTGGGACGCGAACGTGAGCGTGCGGCCGGAGGGCGACACGGCGCTCGGCACGCGCACCGAGCTCAAGAACATGAACAGCTTCCGCTACCTGCAGCAGGCGCTCGACGCGGAGATCCCGCGGCAGATCGAGATCCTCGAGGCGGGTGGCAGAATCGACCTCGAGACCCTTCACTTCGACCCCGACACCGGGACGACGACGCCGCTGCGCAGCAAGGAAGAGGCGCACGACTACCGCTATTTCCCGGACCCCGATCTGGTGCCGCTCGAGATCGACCCGGCCTGGGTCGAGGAGCTGCGGCGGGCGCAGCCCGAGTTGCCGGCGGCGCGCGTCGAGCGGTTCGTGGCGCGGTACGGCCTCTCGCGCGCCGACGCGACCGTCCTCGGCTCGTCCGGCGTGCTCGCCGGGTTCTACGAAGAGGTCGTGGCGGCGGGGGCCGGCGCCAAGCCGGCGGCCAACTGGACCATGGGCGAGTACCTCGCCCATCTCAACGCCGTCGGCCTCGAGGCCGGCCACGGCCACGTCACCGCGGAGCGGCTCGCCAAGCTGGTGAAGCTCGTCGAGGACGGCGCGGTCTCGACGAGCGCCGGCAAGGACGTCTTCGCGAAGATGATCGAGGAGCGCGCCGAACCCGAGGGCATCGTCGAGAAGCACGGGCTCGGCCAGATCAGCGACAGCGCGGAGCTCGAAGCCGTCGTGGCCGAGGTCATCGCCGCGAATCCGGCCCAGGTCGAGCAGTATCGCGGCGGCAAGCGGCAGGTGCTCGGCTTCCTCGTCGGTCGGGTCATGAAGGCCAGCGGCGGGCGCGCGAACCCGAAGCTGGTCGGCGACCTGCTCCGGCGCGCTCTCGACGCGTGACACGTGTTGCCCGGGAGCGTGTGTGCATGGGACAATGCACCGGACTTGCAGCAACGCGTGCTCCCACCGCATGTCGCGAGTCGGTCTTCCATCATTCCGCTCGGTCCCTTTGGCGGTCGCAGCACCCCGGGGCCGGGGTCGGCGGCCACGTCCGCGTGAAGAGGTAGGTGAACATGACCAGCGATCTTTCCAGCTTCGTCATCGCAAGGGCTCGTCCGGCCGAGCCGGCGGTGCGCATCGACGACACGACCTTGCGCGACGGTGAGCAGACGGCTGGCGTGGTGTTCAGCAACCACGAGAAGATCCGCATCGCCAAGTTGCTCGACGAGGTCGGTGTGCACCAGATCGAGGTGGGCATCCCGGCGATGGGCGGCGACGAGAAGCGGACCATCGCCGAGATCGTCGATCTCGGTCTGGACACCTCGATCCTCGCCTGGAACCGCGCCGTGATCGGCGACGTGAAGCACTCTGTCGACTGTGGCGTCGACGCCGTCGCCATCTCCATGTCGTCCAGCGACATCCACATCGAGCACAAGCTCCAGAAGAGCCGCCAGTGGGTGCTCGACCAGATCCGCGAATGCGTCGCCTTTGCGAAAGACCAGGACCTGTATGTATCGGTCAACGCCGAGGACGCCTCGCGGTCCGACCTCGAGTTCCTGCTCCGCTTCGCCCAGGCCGCCAAGGAGGAAGGCGCCGACCGCCTGCGCTTCTGCGACACGCTCGGCATCCTCGACCCGTTCGACACGTACAACGTGATCTCGTTCCTCGCGAAAGAGGGCGGGCTCGACATCGAGATGCACACGCACGACGATTTCGGCATGGCGACCGCCAACGCGCTCGCCGGCATCAAGGCCGGGGCGACCTACGTGAACACGACGGTCAACGGCCTCGGAGAGCGCGCCGGCAACGCCGCCCTCGAGGAGGTCGTCATGGCGCTCAAGTACCTGGGCAAGGTCGACGTCGGCCTGCACACGAGCCGCTTCCGCGAGCTCAGCGAGTACGTCGCCGCCGCATCGGCGCGCACGGTCCCGGCGTGGAAGAGCATCGTCGGCACGAACGTCTTCGCCCACGAGAGCGGCATCCACGCCGACGGTGTCATCAAGAACCCGCTCAACTACGAGGCCTTCGCTCCCGAGGACGTCGGCCTCGAGCGCCAGATCGTCGTCGGCAAGCACTCCGGTTCCCGGACCATCTACCGCAAGTTCCAGGAGTTCGGTCTCGAGCTCACCCAGGGCGACTGCGACGGGGTCCTCGCCCTGGTGCGCCAGACCGCCGTCGAGCTCAAGCGGGCGCTGTTCGACAAGGAGCTCATGTACATCTACCAGGATTACCTGGCCCGGCTCGGCGACGCCGTCCCGATGGGGAACCATGGGGAGCAGGCGACCGGCGGGGTGGCTGAGGGAGGCGTGGTCGCGCCGGGGGCTGCTTCGTGACCCGGGCGACGCTCGCCGAGGGCCTGCTCGCGGCGCACGCCGGCCTCGAATCCGTCGTGCCCGGCCAGATCGTCGTCTGCGACGTCGACGTGGCGATCGCCCAGGACGGCACCGGGCCGCTGGCCATCCAGCAGATCGAGGAGCTCGGCGCCGGCAAGGTGCAGGCCCCGACGTGCGTGTTCTTCATCGACCACGCGGCGCCGGCGCCGCGCAGCGAGCTGGCGAACGCGCAGCAGACGATCCGCGCCTTCTGCGCCTCGTCCGGCGCCACCCTCAGCGACGTCGAGATGGGCGTCTGCCACCAGCGGGTCGCCGAGAGCTTCGCGAGCCCCGGCGACCTTGTGATCGGCGCCGACTCGCACACGTGCATGGCGGGCGCGCTCGGCGCCTTCGCCACGGGCATGGGCAGCACCGACGTCGCGGTCGGGATGGCGACCGGCAAGACCTGGCTGCGGGTGCCGGAGACGTTCCGGGTCGAGGTCTCCGGCGCATTCACCGACGGCGTGGAGGCAAAGGATCTCGTGCTCACGCTCATCGGGCAGCTCGGCGCCGACGGCGCCACGTACAAGGCGCTCGAGTTCGGTGGGCCGGGTATCGACGCCATGCCCATGCCCGGCCGCTTCACGCTCAGCAACATGGCCGTCGAGGCCGGCGCCAAGTGTGGGCTCATGCCGAGTGACGAGAGGACGCGCGAGTACCTGACGGCGCAAGGCCGCGAGGGCGCCTGGCGGCCGCTCGCGGCCGATCCGGGCGCCTCGTACGAGCGCGTCGTCGAGTTCGACCTGGGCGCCATCGTCCCCACGGTGGCCCGGCCGCACACCGTCGACAACACCGCGTCGGCCGCCGGGCTCGCCGGCACGCACGTCGACCAGGTGCTCATCGGCACGTGCACGAACGGCCGGCTCGAGGATCTGCGCTCGGCGGCGCGCATCCTGCGCGGGCGCCGCCGAGCTGCCGGCACTCGCCTGATCGTCACGCCGGCCTCGCAGGCGACGGCGCGTGCCGCCGCCGCCGAAGGCCTGCTCGAGGTGTTCTGGGCGGCCGGCGCCGTGGTCACCAACCCCGGCTGCGGCGCCTGCGTCGGCATCCACGAGGGCATCCTCGCCGACGGCGAAGTGTGTCTCAGCACCGCCAACCGCAACTTCCACGGCCGCATGGGCAACCCCGAGGCCTTCATCTACCTGGGCTCGCCGGCGACCGCGGCCGCCACGGCCGTGACCGGCGAGATCACCGATCCACGCGAGCTTCTCTAGAAAGGAGGACGCCGTGGCCAAGCACTACGACGCACCGCCGGCGATGGCGATCGACCCCACCAAGCGCTACGTCGCCACCATCGGCACCGACGGGGGCGACATCGTCATCGAGTTGTTCGCCGACAAGGCACCGCGTACCGTCAACAACTTCGTCGTTCTGGCGCGCGATGGCTATTACGACGGGGTGACGTTCCACCGCGTCATCAAGGGCTTCATGGCCCAGGGCGGCGACCCCACGGGCAGTGGCAGCGGCGGCCCCGGGTACCGCTTCGAGGACGAGTTCCATGCGGCGCTCCGCCACGACTCGCCCGGGATGCTCTCTATGGCCAACGCCGGGCCCAACACCAACGGCTCGCAGTTCTTCATCACCTATCGCGACACGCCCCACCTCGACGGCAAGCACGCCGTGTTCGGCCACGTGATCGAGGGCATGGACGTGGTCGAAGCCATCCCCGAGCGCGACCCCATGCGCGCCGCGGCCCCCGGCGTCGTGATGAACACGGTGACCATCCGCGAGGAGGAATGGGTCACGTGAAGAGCCTCCGTGGGCATGTTGTCGAGCGGGGCGCCGGAGGGTCACCGCTCCGCGACGAGCGCTTGCGAGGCAACGCCTGGCTCTTCGGCGACGACATCAGCACCGACCACATCGCGCCCGGCCGCCTTTTCCACCTGCGCACCGACCTCCCCGAGCTCGCCAAGCACGTCCTCGAGGATGCGCGCCCCGAGTTCGCTGCGGCAATGCGCCCCGGCGACTTCGTCGTGGGCGGCCGGAACTTCGGTCTGGGCTCGAGCCGTGAGCACGCGCCGCGGATCATCAAGCTGGCCGGCGCGGGGGCGGTGCTGGCGCAGAGCTTCGCGCGCATCTTCTTCCGCAACGCCATCAACGTCGGTCTGCCGGTGCTGCAGTGCGACACCTCGGGGATCGGAGAGCAGGACGAGCTCGAGGTCGACCTCGCCGCCGGCGAGGTCCGCGACGTCACGACCGGCGTGGTGATCCCGTTCGTGCCGCTGCCGCCGGTGATGGTCACCATACTGAGCGACGGCGGCCTCGTCGCCCACGTCAAGCAGCACGACGGCTTCGCGCTGCCGGGAGG
>CAVPVX010000002.1:0-436977 GCA_963709345.1 uncultured Actinomycetes bacterium | reverse complement strand
GGCCGCGCTCGGCGGCGCCGACTCGCTGATCGCCGCCGGCGGTCTTGACGGTGTTCAGATCTCGAGCTACGCCAAGTACGTCCTCGACAACGATCAGATCGGCGCTCTCCGGCGGTACCTGCGCGAGGACCCGATAGACGAGACGACGGCGTTGATGGACGATATCCTCGAGGTGGGCATCGGCGGTCACTTCCTGGGACGGAAGAGCACGCGCGCGTTCGCGCGGACCGAGGTGTGGCGGCCGGCGGCCTTCCAGCGCGGCACCTTCGAGGAGTTCCAGGGTCGTCCGCTCGCGCAGGAGGCGGCCGGGAAGGCCCGGGAGTTGCTCGAGACGCACGAGGTCCGGCCGTTGCCGGACGATGCCGACCGGCGCATCGACGAGATCATCGCCCGCTGGCGGCCGGCGAAGGGCTGAGCGGCAGTCCGGGCCGCGCCCGGGCGCCGATCGTCCGGCTCGTCCGCGGGGGCACTGCGAAGGAGGACGACCGTGACGCGACCGAGGCTCACGTATCTATCCGACCACGATCGCGACTTCGTCCACGAGCAGACGCTCCGTGTCCTCGAGGAGATCGGCGTGGGTTACAACACGCCGGAGGCCATCGACCTGGTGGAAGCGGCCGGGGCTCGGGTGGACCGGGCTCGCCTGAGCGCCAAGTTGCCGTGGGACCTCGTCGAGCGGTGCCTGGCATCCTGCCCGGCTGAGGTGCCGCTCGCGGCTCGCGACCCGCGTTACGACGTCGTCGTCGGTGACGGGTCGCTGACCTTCTGCGCCGACGGTACCGCCACGCACATGCTCGACGATGTCACCGGGCGCAGGGAGGAGGGCTCCGCGGAGTGGTTGCGGCGCACGATGCGGCTGTACGACGCCCTGCCGGAGGTCGACTACGCGTGGCCGACGATCTCGGCCCGCGATCTCCACCCCCTGACGGCGGGCCTGGAGATAGAGGCGATCTCGCTGGCGAACCTCACCAAGCACGTCCAGGACGAGGTCCGCGACCCCGCGCACGCCGCACCTCTGCTCGAGATCTTCGAGGCGGTGGCCGGCGCTTCGCTGTGGGACCGGCCCATCTTCTCGACCATCGACTGCACGGTCGCACCTCTCCAGCACGAGCGCGAGATGACCGAGGCGACGATCGCCATGGTCGCGTGCCGGCGTGCCGGTGCTCGTGCTGCCGATGCCGCTGAGCGGCACGACGGCGCCGATGACGGTGCTCGGCACCATGATCGTCAACATGGCCGAGTTGCTGAGCGCCGTCGTCCTCTTCCAGCTCGCGCAGCCGGGCTGCCGGATCATCTCGGGCATGGGCGCCGGCGCGGCGGACATGCGCAGCGGGCTGTATCTCTGCGGCGCCCCGGAGTGCGCCCTGATGAACCTGATCGGCATCGAGATGAGCCGTTTCTACGGTCTGCCGGTCACCGGCAGCGCGATCACCTGCGACGCCAAGGCGAGCAATCAGCAGGCCGGCGCCGAGGGCATGCTGACGGGGACCGCATGCGCGCTGGCCGGAGCCGACACCATCCTCGCCTTCGGCTGCTCTGACGGCGCCCAGTCGCTGAGCTTCGCCAAAGTCATGCTCGACTGCGACTCGGTCGGAGCCCTGCGCCGGCTCGTCCGCGACGACCCGATCGATGCGACGCGAGCGCTCTTCGACGACATCGCCGCCGTGGGCGCAGGCGGTCACTATCTGGGGCGCCGCAGCACCCGAGACTTCTTCCGCGGGGGCGAGCTCTGGGAGCCGCGTCTCTGGCAGCGAGGCCCCTTCGAGCAGTACGAGGAGCGGCCGCTGGTGGCTGAGGCCGCCGCCTGCGCCGACGAGATCCTGGCGCGACACGAAGTGCTCCCGCTCGGCGACGACGTGACCGCCGAGATCGACGCGGTCATCGAGCGCTTCGCCCGCAGTGTCGGAGCACCCGACGACCGCATCCACTGGAGAGATGAAAGGTGAGCCCCATGGACGTCATGATCCGCGAGACCGACGATCTGGCCGCCGTGAGGGAACTCGGCGTGCGCTGCGGCCTCGACGAGTCGGAGCGAGATACCGAGGTCATCCTCGTCGCCTGGGGCGCCTTTGACGGGGAAGCGCTGATCGGCGCCATCGTCCTCGAGCAACGCGAGGGGATGGATATGGTGAACTGGATGGCGGTCGACGACGGCTGGCGCCGCCGCGGGGTCGCTTCACGGCTGTACGCCGCTCTCGAGGCAGAGGCCCGCCGGCGCGACAAGCGGCGGCTGTGGGTGACCGCGCGCAATGCGGCGTTCTTCGTAGCACAGGGCTATGCCGCGGTCCCGCCGGGCAGAGAGGCGGAGATCCTTCTGGGCGACTGTCCTTCCTGCGAGCAGTACGGGCGCACCTGTACGCCACAGGCGCTGTCCAAGACCATCGACGATCCCGGCTCCACAGGTGGAGCCTGACTCTGGAGGATCCCGTGGCGCGACCGAGGACACAGTACCTGAGCGACGCAGACAAGCAGTTCGTGCACGAACAGACGGTGCGGCTGCTGCAAGAGGTCGGCGTCGCCTACAACACACCGACCCTGACCGGACTGTTGAGGGAGGCCGGCGCCACCGTCGACGAGGCGAGACTGACGGTGAAGCTGCCGTGGGAGCTCGTTGAGCGCTGCCTCAAGCTGCTCCCGCGCGACGTCTTTCTCGCGGGGCGCGATCTTGCCTACGACTGTCGCGTGAGCGACGACGGCATCCTGTACACGAGCGACGGTGCGGCGACGTACATGCTCGACGACCTCACCGGGGAGCGGCACGAGGGCACCGAGGCCGACCTCGCCGAGATGATGACCCTGTACGACGCCGTGCCCGAGATCGACTTCCAATGGGCGACCATCACGCCCGGCGACGTCGACTCGCGCGCCGGCAACCTGGAGATGGCGAGGATCTCCTTCGAGCACTCGCGCAAGCACCTGCAGGACGAGGTGCGCACTCCTGACCAGGCGCCGGTGATGATCGAGCTGCTGGAGGCGATCGCCGGCGCGCCGCTCAAGGAGCGTCCCATCTGGTCGGCGACGAACTGCACCATCGCGCCGCTGCAGCACGACGGCGAGATGACCGAGGCGCACATCCTGATGGCGAAGGCCGGCTGCCCCATCTTCGTGCTGCCGATGCCGCAGATGGGCACCACCGGCCCGATGAGTGTGCTCGGCACCAGCATCCTCAACATGGCCGAGCTCCTCAGCGCGGTGGTCCTCTTCCAGCTCGCGGTGCCGGGTTGTCCAATGGTCTCGGCGGTCGGATCGGCCGTGGCCGAGATGCGCAGCGGGCTGTACCTGTCGGGGACCCCCGAGGACGGGCTCATCAACATGGCGTGCATCGAGATGAGCCACTTCTACGGCATGCGCGTCCAGGGCAGCGCCGTCAGCTGTGACGCCAAGGCGTGCGACCTGCAGGCCGGGGCGGAGGGCATGCTCACAGGTCTCGCCAGCGCACTCGCCGGTGCGGATGTGATCCTCGCTTTCGGGCTCCTGGACAGCGCGCAGACAGCGAGTCTCGCAAAGACCGTGCTCGACGCCGACACGGTGAACGCCATCGAGCGGTTCCTCCGCGACGACCCGGTGAGCGAGGCGCAGGCGCTGGTGGACGACATCGTCGCCGTCGGCATCGGCGGTCACTTCCTGGCCAGGAAGAGCACGCGGACGATGTACCGCGGCGGCGAACTCTGGCAGCCGCACCTCTGGCACCGCGGCGCCTTTGAGCAGTACGTCGGCACGCCGCTCGTCAAGGATGCCTGGGACCGCGCCCACGAGATGATCGCCGCGAACGACGTGCCGCCGCTGCCCGACGATGTGAGCCGGCACGTGAGCCGCCTCATCGCCGACTACCTGGCGGCACGAGGCTGAGCGCCTGCCGGTCGTGGTCACGGAGCTAGATCGCGCCCGGGGGGTGAGCGGCGAGCTTGTGCTGCGCCGCGGGCCCGCCGGGCTCGAGATCGTCGCCAACGGCGTCTTCCTGGTGTCGGCCGCCAACGCGGCCAGCAGCCGGGCGCTCGTCTCGGCGGCGTGGCCGCGGGTCCGGGGCGACGCGCTGCGGGTCTTCATCGGCGGCCTGGGGATCGGCGACGCGCTGGACGAGGTCCTTGACTGTCGGCGCGTCGCCGAGGTGACCGTGGCCGAACTGGAGCCGGTCATCGTCCGCTGGTTCCGGGAACACGGCGGCGAGACGGGGCGGCGCGCCGCCGAGGCGGAGCACGCCGGCCGGCTGCGCCTGGTCACGGCGGACGCGGCGGACATCTTGAGGGAGTCGCCGTCGAGCTGGGACGTCGTCGCTCTGGACACCGACAATGGCCCCGAGTGGCTGGTGCGCGACGAGAACGCCGGCCTGTACTCGAGCGAGGGTCTCACCCGGGTCGCCGCGGCCCTGCGCCCCGGCGGGGTGGCCGTGTTCTGGTCGCCGGAGCGGTACCCCGAGTTCGAGAAACGGCTCGCCCGGGAGTTCGCGCGCGTCGATGTCGTGCCTGCGACCGACGTCATCGAGGGACGGGCGCACGACTATGCGATGTTCGTCGCGCAGCGGCCGGGACCCGGAGGCCCGTGACGGCGGCGATGGGGTAGACTCCCGACCGGGAGGAGGCGCCACGGCAAGCGTTCGGCAGGCGCACACGCGAACAGAGGTGACGAAGCGGCATGAACGGCGCTAGCGAAGAACTGCTGGGTCTGTTCCCACTCAGTCTCGTGCTCGTACCCGGCGAGGTCATCCCGCTGCACATCTTCGAGGAGCGCTACAAGAAGCTCATCGGCGAGCGCCTCGAGGAGGGCGAGTTCGGGGTGATCCTCGCGGAAGAGGACGGTGTGCGCGAGTGCGGCTGTTCGGCGCGGGTGGTCGAAGTGGTCGAGTCGCTCGACGACGGGCGCATGAACGTGATCGTCGAGGGCGTCCGCCGCTTCCGGCTGCTCGAACTGCGCGAGCCCGATGATCCCACGGAGGAGTACCTGAGTGGCCTCGTCGACTACTTCGACGACGCGGAGTCGGACGCGACTGAGGAGACCAGGTCGGCGCTGCTCGAGGTGTATCGCCGCATGCTGGTCCTCATGGAGGTCGAGAAGCCGAACGAGAGGGCCGTCGAGGGGCCGCTCTCCTTCCGGGTGGCGGCCGCCGTCGATTTCGGTGCACCGCTCAAGCAGGAGCTGCTCGAGTCGCTCAGCGAGGAACAGCGACTCGAGACGCTCCTGACCGTGATCGGCACGCTGTTGCCGCGGCTCGAGTTGCGCAAGGAGCGCGAAGAGGCCATCCGCGGTAACGGTAAGGGCTACTAGCTCACGGCGTCAGCACGATCTTGCCGAGGTGGTCGCCCTCGAGCAGTTCGTGCGCGTGGCGCGCCGCCGCGAGCGGCAGTTCCGTTCCGATCACCGGCTTGACCTTACCTGCGGCCGCCATGCCGGCGATCTCGCGGGCGATTGCAGCGACGCCCGCGCGCCCGGCGTTGCCCAGGTTCATGAACAGTATCGAGACGTCTTTGCCGATCGCCGCGCCGATGGGAATGGCGGCTTCGGCTCCGGGCCCCTGCCCGGTGCCTACGATCCGTCCGCCCTTTGCCACCAGCTCGATGTCGGTCGCGAGGTTGGCGCTGATCACGAGCTCGTGGACCAGGTCCACGCCCCTGTCGCCGGTGAGCTCGAGCACGCGGGCGGCGACGTCTTCGGTCCTGAAGTCGATGACCGCCTCCGCGCCGAGGCCCTTGACCAACTCGGCTGCGCCCGGACCGCTCGCGGTGGCGAGGACGCGGGCTCCGAGGGCCTTCGCCAGCTGCACCGACGCCGAGCCGACGCCACCGGAGGCGCCCTGCACGAGCACCGTCTCACCCTGCTTCAGGGCTCCGCGCGTGACGAGGCCGTAGTAGGCGGCGGGGAAGACCATACCGAGGGCGGCGGCGTCGGCGAACGAGAGGCCGTCCGGTATCGCCACCACCTGCGTCTCCGCGATGAGGGCGTACTCGGCGTAGCTGCCCTCGCTGCCTATGCCGAGGCCGCTGAACGACACGCGGTCGCCGGGGCGTACCGACGTGATCTCGGAGCCGACGCTCTCCACGACCCCCGCGCCGTCCGACCCGAGCGTCTTGGGCGGGTCCTTGGGCGTGGGGAACCGGTTCTCGCGTACCGCCACGTCAATCGGGTTGACCGTGGCGGCCGCGACCTTCACCAGGATCTGGGACGGTCCCGGCTTGGGAGTCGGGACGTCTTCGTAGACCAGAACCTCGGGGCCGCCGTACTCGTGGATGCGCACCGCTTTCACCGTTGCCTCCTGACGGGAGAGAAGAAGTCGAGTCGTGTGAGGGACTCTACCCTCAGGGCGGCCGGGGCTCACAGACGTCGTCGTCCTCGAGCCCCGGCTGCCTCTCGGAGGCTCCGCGGTCCTGCCGGTGCGGGAGAGCCGCAGCGGGGGAAGCGCCGCGGCGGCCGTCATCGCGGCCGGCGGCGCGTGGTGCTCAGGCCGGCAGAGACGGCGGCGCCGTCCGCCGCCGGCCGCGCCGCACCCTGCGCGTGGTGTACCAGACGACGAGGCCGATGCCGCCGAAGAAGAGGATGAACGGCAGCAACGCCGTCAGGACGAGGCCGGTGACGCGGGCGCCGTGGCCCAGCAGCTTCACCGAGTTCCAGAACGCGCCGGCGAAGGTGTCGGACGAGTCGATGGCGCCGGCCTGCGGCACGCCCTTCTCGCGCAGGAAGATCGAGAGGGTGCCGTACGTCGTGGTCTCGCGCAGCGAGGCGATCTGCGCGCTGAGCTGCTCGATCGTGAGCTGCACGTCGTCGAGGCGGTCCTGGACGGCGAGCATCTGGTTCACGTTCGCGGTCTCGCCGAGAAAGCCGACGAGGCGCTGCTCGACGGCGCGGAAGTGCCGCAGGCGCGCCTTGAGGTCCACGACCTGCGCCGTCACGTCCTCGCTCGAGGTGGTGACGCTCTGGACGTCGCCGAGCTTGGCGAAGCGCTTCACCGCGGCGTCGAACGCCTGCTCCGGCACGCGCAGGGTGATGACGGCATACGGGTCCGCGCCCGGCACGGACGCCCCCGAGTCCGCGGACGCGACGGAGTCCACCGGGGCGTCGAGCGGCTGCGGCTCGATCGGCCCGATCCCGCCGCCCTGGTCGCTGCCCACGGCGCTCGACACGACGTAGCCGTTCATGGCCGCGGTCATGGACTTGATGCGGTCGACGGTGGAGAGCAACGTGCCGCGTCCGACCAGCAACGAGAGGTCGCCGGTGCGCAGCAGGTGGTGGGCGGACGGCGAGGAGGCGGGCGGCACGGCGGCGGCGATGCCCTGGTCGCCGCCCGAGGCGCCCGACATGCTCTTGCCGGCGGTGCCGGCGTCCTCGCCCTGCACCGACTCCGCGGCGCCGCCCAGGGAGCCGAGCGCGTCGAGCGCGCGTTCCGCGGTGCTCGTGGCCGCGTTCGTGCCCCCGTCGTCGCCTCGGCTCATCAAGCCGACCACCGCGAACAGCGCCACCACCGCGAGTACGGCCGGCGGGATGACCATCCAAAGCCTGAACCTGCGTTTCATCGCGTCCCCTCCTCCTTGGGCCGCGACGGGCGCGGCCGGTGCGTCACACGCGGTGAGACGCCGGGGGCGGGCGTGAGGTTCGTGGGTCGTCAGTCTTCGAGCAGTTCCTCGGAGGGGGCGAAGCCGTTTCGCATCGTGTTCTCGGTGACCACGCGTGGTTCCAAGAACTGCAGCAGGTAGTCGGGCCCGCCGGCATTGGACCCGACGCCGCTCATCTTGAAGCGGCCGAAGGCCTACTGCTCGACCAGGGCGCCGGTGATGCCCAGTTTGATGTGGAAGTCGCCGCGGCGGAACTCGCGCCGCACACGCGCGATGGCCTCCGGGCTGCGGCTGATCAGACCGCCGGTCGGGCCGCACCGGACGCCGTTGGCGATGGCCAGCGCCTCGTCAAGGTCGGCCGCCTTGATCACTATCACCGGAGGCGGCCGAGCGCTTCTGGCCCTGGTAGTGGAAGGCCGAGGCGAGCGGTCTCGCCGTCTCGATGTCCCGCCCACCGATGCGGCCGCGCACTTCCGCCAGCGCCGCGTCGTGGGCGGCGCGCTCCTCGCTTCGCGAGAAGTCGGCGTACGGCTGGTTGCGGAACGGCCCGGGGTCTTCGGGTCCATGTGCCTCCTCGAGTCCGCCAGCCGGTCTGCTCGACTCTGCCGCCGCGGGGTCCGCGACGACCGTCGGCAAGCGAGGCGGCGGTCGCCGCGCTAGAATCGCCGGCGGACGAGGAGGCACATGGAGTCTGCGGACCACGGCGTCACCATCGGCGAGTTCACCATGGACGACTACCCGGTCGTCCACGTGCTGTGGCAGCGCGGCGACCTCTGGATCAGGCCGTCTGACGGCCCGGGGGCCACGCTGCTCAAGCTCTCGCGCGACCCCGACCTCTTCCTCGTTGCCCGCGACGCCGGAGGACGCATCGTCGGCACCGTCATGGGAGGCTGGGACGGGCGTCGCGCCTACATCTACCATCTCGTGGTGGCGCCCGAGCGCCGGCGCCGGGGCATTGCGTGCCGGCTCATGGACGAACTGGAGGCGCGCCTCCGCGCGAAGGGCGCCGTCAAGGCCAAGCTGCAGATCCTCGCCGGCAACGAGGTCTCGCGCGGGTTCTTCCGCCGCCGCGGATACCTCGTCGAGATCGACTGCGAGCCGTGGGGCAAGGAACTCGTCGAGGGCGGGGCGCCGCCTTGCCGGTGATGACCTGCTGCGCCCCCGTGCGGGGCGCGCGGTGATTCCCTCGGCGCCGGAGCTCGCGCTCCTGTCCCTGGCCGCTGTGGCGGGCGGCGCCGTCAACGCGCTCGCCGGAGGCGGCACGCTCATCACCTTCCCTGCGCTCACGGCCGTCGGGGTGTCCCCGCTCGCTGCCAACGTGACCAACACGGTCGCCCTGTTCCCCGGTTACCTCGGCGGCACCGTCGCGCAACGGCGCGACCTCGACGGCCAGGGGCGCCGCGTCGCGGCGGCGGTCCTGCCGGCCGCCGCCGGGGGTCTCTGCGGCGGCCTGCTGCTGCTCGCTACGGGCCCGGCCCTGTTCGAGGCCATCGTCCCGTGGCTGATCCTCGCGGCCACGGCGCTCTTGGCAGCGGAGCCGTGGCTGCGCCGGGCCGCGGTGCGGCGTCTCGAAGAACCGGGCGTCGGCGGGCGCCGCCACGTCGCCGGCGTGGCCGTGGCCGCCTTCGCCGGCGCCGTCTACGGCGGCTACTTCGGCGCCGGGCTCGGGATCATCATGTTGGCGCTGCTCTCGCTGGTGCTGGCGGACGTGCTCAAGCGCGTCAACGCGCTCAAGCAGGTGGTGTCGCTGCTCGCCAACGGCGCCGCCGCGGTGCTGTTCGTGGCCACCGGCGACGTGGTCTGGGCGGCTGCTGCGGTCATGGCAGCCGGCGCGCTCGCCGGCGGCTGGCTGGGCGGCCGGTTCGCGGGGCGCGTCCGCGCCGACGTTCTCCGCGGGGTCGTCGTCGCCGTGGGGCTGGTCGTCGCCGCGGTCTACTTCGTGCGCTGACGCGGCGCGCGCGTGCCCTCCTCGCCGGCGAGACCCGCATCACCGCCGACGCCGCCGTCTTGCAGTCGTTCTTCGACACGCTGCCGCACGCGCTGCGCGACGCCGACCTCCGCGGCCGCGTGGCGGCGTTGCACGACGGCTACCTTGAGACGGTGCTGGGGTGCCTCGACGCGGACGACCTAGCCGAACGGGCGGAACTGCGCCCGTTCGCCATGCCGATGATCGCGATCGTCAATGGGCTCGCCCCAGCGCGGGCTCGACCCCGAAGGCGCGGACGTGCGTGCGGCGACGGATCTCCGGGAGATGCTGGCGCAGCCGTACCTGGCCGAACTGCGCGAGTCTTGCGAGGTCTGACCGCCGCCGCTCTCCTGCCGTTCCCGAGCGGCTCTCTGGCCGTCTGGCTCCGGTGCGGATATCCTAGGCGCCGTGGATGCGGCCATCATCTGGGACAAGGCGTACGCCGAGCACGACACCGGGGAGCACCCCGAGGGCGCGGACCGCGTCACTGCGCTCGTCGAGCATCTGCGGGCGACCGATCTGTGGCCGCGGCTGACGGTGGTCGAGGGTCCCGCGGCGGCGACCGAGGACGACATCCTGCTCGTCCACACGAGCGCTCATCTGGCGATGATCAAGCGGGCGGCGCAGGGCAAAGGCGCCTGGCTCGACGCGGACACGCACGTGTCGCCGCGCAGTTACGACGCGGCGCTTCTCTCTGCGGGCGGCGCGCTGCGAGCCACCGAGTCGTGGCAGGACGGTCTGGTGCCGTTCGCGCTCATCCGCCCGCCCGGCCACCACGCGACACCCGACCGCGCGATGGGCTTCTGTCTCTTCAACAACATCGCGATCACAGCCGCACGGCTGCTCACGCGGGACTACGAGCGCGTGGCGATCCTGGACTGGGACGTGCATCACGGTAACGGCACGCAGGCCGCCTTCTACGCCGAGCCCCGCGTCCTGTTCGCCTCGGCGCATCAGTGGCCGCACTACCCCGGCAGCGGGTTCTTCAACGAGTGCGGCGAGGGAGTCGGCGAGGGCTTCACCGTCAACGTACCCTTGCCTGCCGGATCGGGCGACGGTGACTACGCCGCCGTCTTCTCGGACGTCTTCGAGCCCATCGTCCGGCAGTACGCGCCGCAGGCGATCCTCGTCTCCGCCGGGCAGGACATCCACGCTGAGGACCCCTTGGGCGGCATGCTCGTCACCGAAGCGGGGTTCGCCCACATGGCGTTGCGCTGCGCCGTGCTGGCGCGGGAACTGTGCGCGGGGAAGCTCGCGTTCGTGCTCGAGGGCGGCTACGATCGCGGAGCCTCCGGGCGCGCGGTGGAGGCGGTGCTGCGCGCCGTCACCGAGGAGCGGGCCCCCGAGCCGGGAGGGAAGAGCAAGCGCGCCGTCGCGGCCGTGGCGCGCGCGAGGGAGACACAGGCGGCGTTCTGGTATCTGTGAGTGGCTCGTGGTCGCGCCGGCTCCCGGGGGCCTGCGCGGCGGCTGCGCGGAGCGCCGCCGGGGCGCTCAGACCACGACCTGGCGCAGCCCGAGACGCTCGATCTCCGCTCTGACGTCCTCACCCACAGCGTTGTCGACGATGATGGCGTCGACCTTGTCGAGGGTGCAGATGGCGACGTCACCGACGACGCCGAACTTGCTGCTGTCGGCGAGTACGACGACCTCGCCGCGGGTCTGGCGGATCATGGCGCGTTCGATGCCGGCGAGGCCGATGCTCGGCGTCGTCACGCCCTCTTCGAGCGTGACCCCGTCGGCCCCGAGGATGAACCGTGAGGCGTGGAACATGGTCACGGCCTCGATCGCGAGAGCTCCCTCGAGCGCGTTGGAGCGCGACCGGTAAGACCCGCCGAGAAGGACGATGTCCAGCGACGACTGCTGCGCGGTCGAGATGGCGCCGACGTTGTGGGTCACGATGCGCGCGTGGATCTGCGGGTCCGCGTGGTTCAGCACCATGGCGGCCGTGGTCCCCGAGCTGAGGAAGACGGTCTCCCCGGCAGCGATCGTCGCCGCGGCCGCCTTGGCGATGCGGTGCTTCTCCTCGGAGTGCGCGCGCACGTTGTTCAGGTAACGGGGTTCCTCGAGGATCCGCCGCTTGAGGATCGCGCCGCCGTGCATGCGCGAGAGGAGGCCGGCACGCTCGAGTTGTTCCAGGTCGCGCCGGATCGTCATCTCGGAGACGCCGAGCGCTTCGCTGAGCAGGGAGACGCGCACTGCGCGCCGTTCCTCGAGCAGTTCGACGATGCGCGTGCGCCGCTCGGCCGGGATCATCTCTCGGGAATCTGGCGTTTCCTCGGCAGACATCGGCCCCTCCGGCATCATCGCTCAGCGTGCGACAAGTCCACACACAGTCGAACACATCATAGGAGGAGGGGCAACGCTGTCAAGCAGCGGGACGGGCGGCTAGGTGGGCCCCGGATGCCGAAACCACGCGGGGCGAGGCGGGAATCGTGAGGGCGGCCCGACGGGCCGCCCTCACGGATGCAGGGTCGATCAGCGGGCCAAAGCCTTGGCTCGCGCGTACACGTTGTCGGCGGTGAAGCCCCACTCTTTGAACAACGTGCCGGCGGGAGCGGAGGCGCCGTAGTGGTCGAGTCCGATGATCTGGCCGCCGTCTCCCACCCAGCGGTCCCAGCCGAAGGTGACTCCCGCCTCGATCGCGAGCCGGCTGCTGCATGCGGGCGGCAGGACGCTCTCACGGTAGTCGGCGTCCTGCTTCGCGAACAGCTGCATGGACGCCATGTTGACGAGGCGCGAGCGCACGCCGTCGGCGACGAGCCGCTCGTGCGCCTCAAGCGCCGGGGCGACCTCGCTGCCGCTGGCGATGAGGATCACGTCCGGCGCTCCGCCGCCCGCCGCATCGGCGAGCACGTAGGCGCCGCGGGCGATGCCACTCGCCGCCGCGTACTTCTTGCGGTCGATCGTCGGCAGGTTCTGGCGCGTGAGCATGAGGCCGACCGGGGCGTCGGTCGTCTGGAGGGCGATCTTCCAGGCCTCGACCGTCTCGTTGGCGTCGGCGGGACGCAGGTCGATCCAGTTGGGCGTCGCGCGCAGGATCGCGAGGTGCTCGATGGGCTGATGCGTCGGTCCGTCTTCGCCCACGCCGATGCTGTCGTGCGTGAGCACGTACGTGACCGGGAGTCCCATGAGGGAGGCGAGGCGCATGGACGGCCGCATGTAGTCGACGAACACGAAGAACGTCGCCACGTAGGGTCGCACGCCGCCATGCAGCGCGAGGCCGTTGCCCATGCCGGCCATGGCGAGCTCGCGCACGCCCCAGCGCACGTTGCGACCCTCGGGCGTCGCCGCCTGCTGGTCGGGCGCGTCCTTGATCAGGGTGTTGTTCGAGGGAGCGAGGTCGGCCGAGCCGCCCATGAGGGTGGGGAGGTGCGGCGCCAGGGCGTTGATCACCTTGCCCGACGCGGCGCGGGTCGCCACGGTGTCGTCGGTCGTGAACACGGGCAGGTCTGCGTCCCAGCCCTCGGGGAGCGTGCCCGACCAGGCGTCGTCCCAGGCGCCGGCGCGAGCGGCGTCGGCCGCGCGCCACGCCTCGTACTTCTTCGTCCACTCGGCGTGCGCGGCGGCGGCCTTGCCGGCGGCCTCCGAGTAGAACGCCCTGACGTCGTCGGCGACGAAGAACTCGGGGTCGAGCGGCCACGAACAGGCTTCCTTGGTGAGCTTGACCTCGTCGACGCCGAGCGGGGCGCCGTGGGCGGCGGACTTGTCCTGCTTGTTGGGCGAGCCGCAGCCGATGTGCGTGCGCACGGCGATCAGCGACGGCTTGCCGGTCTCGGCCTTCGCCGCCGTGATGGCCGCGTCGATGGCGTCGACGTCGTTGCCGTCGGCGACCTTCTGCACGTGCCAGCCGTACGCCTCGAAGCGCTTGGGCACGTCTTCGGTGAACGCGAGGTCGGTGGCGCCGTCGATGGTGATGTGGTTGTCGTCGTAGAGGAGGACCAGCTTGCCGAGCTGCTGGTGGCCGGCGAACGAGGCGGCCTCGCTGCTGATGCCTTCCATCATGCAGCCGTCACCGGCGAGCACGTAGGTGTAGTGGTCGACGACGTCGGAGCCGAAGGTGGCGGCGAGGAACCGCTCGGCGAGAGCCATGCCCACGCCGTTGGCGACGCCCTGGCCGAGAGGGCCGGTGGTGGTCTCGACGCCGGCGGTGTGCTTGTACTCGGGGTGCCCCGGCGTCTTGCTGCCCCACTGGCGGAACGCCTTGAGGTCGTCGAGGCTGAGGTCGTAGCCCGTCAGGTGGAGCATGGAGTAGAGCAGCATGCTGGCGTGCCCCGCCGAGAGGACGAAGCGGTCGCGGTCCGGCCACGCCGGGTCGGCGGCGTCGTAGCGGAGGTGCCGCGTGAACAGCGTGTGGGCGATGGCCGCCGCGCCCATCGGCATGCCGGGGTGTCCGGACTTGGCCTTCTGGACGCCGTCGACGGCGAGAAAGCGGATGGTGTCGATGCAGCGGTCTTCGATGGTCTGTGCGCTCGCCACTGGGCTCACCTGGATCCTTTCGTTCGGTCGTGAAAGCCCGTCAGCCTCCGCCCTCCCGGCTGGAGCGGGGGAGGACGGAGGCCGCGGGCGGGCGTCATGCGTGCGTCGGTCGGCTCAGAAGTACTGCGCGATGAACGCCATGAAGCGCGCGCACTCCTCGGGCGTGCCCGGGGTGACGCGGAAGTAGCCTTCCTTGCCGTTGATCGGCTTGATCGTCTTGAGGAAGATCTTCTGCATCTCGGCGGCGGCCTGGACGATCTCGGCGCTGGTCTTGCCGCTCACGGAGGCATCGACCAGCATGTAGTTGCCGTGTGCCTCGTACGCCTTGAGGCCCTTGGCCTCGAGCGCCGCGGAGAACTTGTCCATCCACTCGTTGTTGTAGACGACCTTGTCCTTGACCTCGCCCGTGTCCAGGATGGCCTCGGCCGCGGCGATCGCCATCAGACTGAGGTTCCACGGCAGGAACATCAGGTTGAAGGCTTCGATGAGGGTCGGGTGACCGACGACGTAACCGAAGCGGATGCCGGCGAGCCCGAACGCCTTCGAAAACGTGTGCGACAGGAAGACGTGGGGGTACTTGTTGACGAAGTCGACCTTGGCCTCGACCTGCGGGTGGTAGTCGAGGTACGCCTCGTCGATGCAGAGCGGGATGCCGAGCTCGCAGAACCTGGTGAGGTCCGCGTCGTCGATGAAGATGCCCGTCGGGTTGTTCGGGTTGATGATGAGGATGAGCTTGGTCTTCTCGTTGACGGCCGCGAGCATGGCGTCGACGTCGTACTGCAGGTCCTCGTCACGCAGGGGGATCTGCACGGTCTTGGCGTTGCACAGGCCGGCGCGCGACGGGAACATCTCGAAGGTCGGGTTGGAGCAGAGGAACTCGTCGCCCGGCTGCAGGAAGACGCGCATCATCGCGTCGATGGTCTCGGACGAACCGTTGGCGAGAGCGATGTTCTCCGCCGCCACGCCGTGGAGTGCGCCGAGCTTCTCGCGCAGGCGATAGGCGCGGTCCGGATAGCGGTTGCCCTTCTCGGCCATGTCGGTGATCGCCTTGACGACGGCATCCGACGGCGGCATCGGGTTCTCGTTCAGCATCATGCGGCCCATCTCGGGCTGCGCCCACGCCTTGTCGAGGATGCCGGTGTTGTACTCCGGAGCCGCCCACACGTAGGGGTTGATCTTGTCCTTGATGTCGGTCATTCGGTGGATCCTTTCATGGTGCTCGAGATCGTCAGGCGATGGGTTTCAGGCCTTGCATTGACCCTGCTTGAGGCAGCCGTCCGCGAAGGCGACCATCTCGTTGGTGGCCTTGGAGAAAGCCGCGTGGGTCTTCACCAGTGCGGGGTGCGTGTCGTACTCGGCCCTGGTGTAGCCGTCTTCCGCGTAGGCGCGCTCGAAGTACGGGATGCGCATGAGCTTGTCCATGACGTCCTTGGGCGGATCGACGTCGATCTGGCCGGCCTTGAACGTGATGTCACCGGGGTTCGGGAAGTTGATGAGCTCGTCGATGAGCGACGGCGGGCAGGTGACGACGACGCCGGCGCCGGCCTTCTCCTCGAGGTGCCAGATCTGCTGCTTGCCGTCGACGGTCGGGCCGAGGCGCAGCGAGCAGGAGAGCATCTTGCTGTGGTAGTCCCCGTCCTGGAGCAGATGGTAGGCCTTCTTGAAGATCGCCAGCTCGGCGATGCGGACGTCACCCTCGGTGACCTCGATGCCCTTCTCGGCGCCGGCTTCGCGCAGGCCGCCGAGGTCGCCGTAGCGAGCTTCCATGTGCGTGATCACCGAGCGCCACTTGGAGAGGTCGACGCCGTTGGCCTTCGCCTTCTCAAGACCGCGATTGACGGACTTCGCGCAGTCCATGAGCTGCGGGAGGATGAAGGTGAGCGTGTTGTTGGTGGCGATACCGCGCGACGTGAGCTCCTCGATGACCTCGTAGCCGACCGCGGTGCCGGGCACTTTGACCATCACGTTGGGATTGACGGCGTGGATCTCCAGCGCCTGGGTCATCATCGCGTCCTTGTCGAAGGCGCTGCGCGGGTCGACCTGACCGGAGAGGAAGCCTTCCTTGTAGCCCGACGCCTCGAAGAGGGGGAGGAACATGTCGGAGCCCTGCTTCACGACCTCTTTGTAGAGGACCCAGAAGAGACCCTCGGTGTCGAGGTCCTTGTTCTCGGCGAGGATCTTCTCGGCGACCTTTTCCCAGCGGGCGGGGTCGTCCTTGAACGCCGCCAGCGACAGCGGGGGGTTGGTGGTGACGCCGCGGAAGAGCTGGCCCATCGGGTCCTCGGCGTTGTACATGCGCGCGAACTGGCGCTTGAGGATCTCCTTGTCGCCGTCGGTCGCCTTGGCGAGCAGCTTCTGGCACCAGTTGCCGAAGATGACCGGCGACGAGTCCCACCAGATCTCCATGCCCGGGCTGACGTCGACCAGTTCTTCCAAGAGATTGCGTTCCTGCATGTCTCCCCCTAGCTGATTGATTCTACGGATGTGACTGTGGGGCCCAAGGCCCTTGACGAGCGAGGCGAGCGGCCTTCTGAGACGCGCACCATATGAGAAGTGAACAAGCAATCACTCAAATGCACAGATTCGCTCCTTTCATATCATGCGCATGGTAGTTCACTCCCGCCGGGCTGTCTACCGCACTTGTGGTGTCTTGTTCCGACGGGCCACACAGCGAACGGGCGCGGCGGGCCGGAAGGCCCGCCGCGCCCGTTCCACAGGCTCGGCGCCAAGGCGCGCGAGAACGCCTGTGCGCCTCAGTACTCGGCGTCCGCCGGTCTCACCTTGCCGCGGAACGTGCGGTACACGAGCGCGGTGTAGAGGAGGACGATGGGTACGCCGATCAGCGCGATGATGAGCATGACCTTGAGAGTCAGGGGACCCGACGCCGCGCTGGTGACCGTGAGGCTGGTCTCGGCCGGCGTGCCGCGGGCCGGCACGATGACCGGGTAGTTGCCCACGGCGGCGATGCCGGCGAGGGCGACGATCGTGACCGCCGAGCCGAGGAAGGCGTGCAACTCGCCGCCCTCTTTCGTCATCTGCCAGATGGTGTAGAGGAGCGCCGCCGCCAGCACTATCAGGAACAGCCAGCCGATGGGGCGGCCGAGGACGTTGTCCGAGGCGCGGGAGACGCCGGCGATGGTCGCGGCCGAGGTGACCACGGCAAGCACGACGCAGACCCAGAAGGTGACGCGGCGCCAGCGTGCGACGCGGTCGTGCAGGGCGCCGGCCTCCGACTTCACGAGCAGCCACGCCGCACCGTGCGTCATGATCAGAAAGAGGCCGGTGATGCCGACCAGCAGCGCGTACGGGTTGAGCAACTCCAGGAAGGTCCCGGTGTAGTCGCCGTTGGCGTTCATGGGGACGCCGCGGATGACGTTACCGAGGGCCACGCCGACGAGCAGCGACGGCACGAAGCTGCCGATCTGGAAGGCGCCGTCCCACACCGCACTCCAGCTCGAGTCGCGGTGCCGGAATTCGAGCGACACGGCGCGCAGGATGAGGCCGAACAGCACCAGCATGATCGCCAGGTAGAAGCCGCTGAACGTCATTGCGTAGACAAGCGGGAAGGCCGCGAAGACGGCGCCTGCGCCGGTCACCAGCCAGACCTCGTTGCCGTCCCAGACGGGTCCTATCGACGCGCGCACGACGCGCTTCTCGTCCTCGGTCCGGGCCACGAAGGGATACAGCACGCCGGCGCCGAGGTCGAATCCGTCGAGCACGACGTAGCCGGTGAGCAGAAACGCGACCAGGACGAACCAGATGCTCTCGAGGCTCATCACGTCACCTCCCCGCGCCGGCGGACGCAGCCTGCCCGGCGGCGGCGTCGGCCTGCAGCATGTCGACGACGTCCTCGGGTCCCGTGCGGATGATGCCGAGGAAGATGCGCAGCCAGGCGATGAACAGGATCAGGTAGATCAGACCGAAGAGCCCGAGCGTCGTCCATATCTCACCCGCCGAGACGACCGGCGAGACGCCGTCGGACGTGCGCAGCAGCCCCTGCACCACCCAGGGCTGCCGGCCGACCTCCGTCGCGGTCCATCCCATGTTCATGGCCAGGATCGGCAGAGGGAAGCAGACGACGAGGAGCCACAGCATCCAGCGTGAGCCTTCGAGCCGCTTCAAGAAGTGCATGACCAGGGCCAGCAGCATCACCCCGATGAAGAGGAACGAGAGAGCGATCATCAGGTGATAGCTCTGGAAGGTGATCTGCGGCGGCGGCCTGTCTGATGGCGGCACGATGTCCAGGCCTTTGACCTCGTGCCCCGGGCTCATGCCCAGCATCAGGCTGAGGCCGCTCGGGATGCTCACGCCGGTCGTGCCGCCGTCGCCGTTGACCCACCCGAACAGGTAGAGCGGCGCGTTCGCGCGCGTCTCTGTCAGATTCTCGAACGCCGCCATCTTGACGGGCTGGTACTCGGCGACCTGGAGCGCGTGCCAATGGCCGATGAACGGCATCGCCGCGGAGGCGAGCAGGCCGATGACGAGCGCCGCGACGAGCGACTGGCGCGCCATGTGGAGGTGGCGCTTCTTCAGCAGGTACCAGGCTGAGATGCTGGCGACCACGAAGCAGCCGGTGATGATGGCGCCGGTCACCGTGTGCACGTAGCGCGGCGCCGTCGACGGGTTCAGGGCCGCGGCCCAGAAGTCCGTGAGCACGGCGCGTCCGGCCACGACCTCGTAGCCGGCCGGCGTGTGCTGCCACGAGTTGGCGATGAGGATCCAGAGCGCCGACAGGAAGGTGCCGATGAGGACCAGCCAGGTGGCGATGTAGTAGAAGCGCCGGGAAACCTTCCTGCGCCCGAAGAGGAGCACCCCGAGGAAGGTCGATTCGAGGAAGAAGGCGAAGAGGCCTTCGGCCGCCAGCGGGGCGCCGAAGATGTCGCCGACGAAGCGAGAGTAGTTCGCCCAGTTGGTGCCGAAGGCGAACTCCATCGTGAGGCCGGTGGCGACCCCGATGGCGAAAGTGGTGGTGAAGAGCTTGATCCAGAACATCGAGGCGGCCCTGTCGGCCGGGACCCGGCTCTTGTAGTAGCGCCGCTCCGTGTAGACGATCATCACGGCGAGCCCGATGCTGATCGGGACGAAGAGGAAGTGATATCCGACCGTGAACGCGAACTGAATGCGGGACAACATCAAGGCGTCCATGCGTGTCCGCCACCTCCTTGGCATGTGTCTGGATCGGTGCGGCGCAGCGCTGGGAGCCGCCCGACTGTCGTCACTATTTTCACTACGGAGATGGTGATATGTCAACGAGAATTCGTGCCGGCGGTCACAAGCGCGCTCCGGCAGGCTCGCGGAGGCGCCGCGATGCCGCCGGGACGAAGTGTTAAGCGGAGGTTAAGCGCCCTGTCGGGCCGGAGGGCCCTGTGCTACCATGCGCGTGGGCCGGCACCGAACGCCGGCCGTTGTGCTGTCTAGGAGGCTGGTCAAGTTGGCTGAAGAACAGCTTGAGTGTCAAGAATGCTCGGCGCAGTGCGAGAAGGTCGTGTACCCGGCCGCATGCCTCGCCATGAACTGCCGGTTCCTGTATGCGTTCAAGGAAGACGGTGAGACCTTCTTCGGCTGCATCGAGAAGGTGTTCCCTCACGAGATCGACCTGAAGATGTTCCAGGAGATCGAGCGTGGCAAGGGTGGCTTCGGCGTCGTCAAGGTCGCTCGGCAGCCGCTGCCGCAGTGCTCCATCGCGGTGCAGAGTTGCTACGCCACCGGCGAGGGCCCGCTCTGCCGGAACATGTACTTCCGGCGCCGCGATCGGCGCGAGGTGCAGACCGTCGAAGACTGAACGGCGTTGCCGGCTCAGCGTGAGGTGCAGCGCGATGACACCTCACGTCGGCCGACCCGGGCGCACGCGCGTGCGGTTCGCACAGCAGTATCGGTAGTTGCAGGCAAGACCGCGGCACGGCCGCGGTTTTGCCGTTTCCGGGGACTGGTATACTCAAGAGTGCAGTCATCACGGCTGTCCAGTTGGGGGCGAACAGGTCTCGACATGGGCTGTCCGAGGTGGGAGCAGCAGGCCGAGGTCCGGTGGCCTCGTTAAACTGCCGGAACACCATAGTTGACGAGAGCAATCTCGCACTCGCCGCCTAAGAATTAGGTGACGCATCGCGCCCGACTCGCCCACGGCCGGGATAAGCGGTGTCAGAAAGTGGGCTGGGGTGCGGTCGCGCTGCTCCGAGCGAGCGCACCCGAGACTGATCGGAGCTGGCGACCGGCACCCGGCCGACGCGGGGGTCGCGAGCGAGACTAAAAGCGACGGCTAAGCCTGTAGAGACTCCGCTGAGGCGTCCGTGGACGCGGGTTCGATTCCCGCCGCCTCCACCATCGAACCGGTCGGCCTTGCCGGCCGGAGCCTTCTTGCGAGCGGCATTCCCGCCCCGGTGGACTATACTGCGGGCGTGCAGGGGGCCACCGACATCAGCAGTTCGGCGCCGGGCGCGGCTCCGTCGTCACGCTGGCCGCGCCTGCTCGACCCGCTTCTCATCAGCATCCTGCTGGCTCTTGTGTTCACTGCGGCCGGTCTGGTCGAGTTGCTCTCGCGCAGCGCCGTCCTGGCCGGGTATCGCAGCGACGGGACGCTGCTCATCGTCCTGACCGTCGCCAGCGCCCTCACTCTCTCGATCCTGTGGTGGTCGCCCTTCGCGAGCCTCACGACGGCCCTGGTGCTGCTCTGCGGGCAGACCGTCGCCGGGTACGAGTTCACGCAGGCGGCCGTCTGGGCGGTGGTCATCGGGTCGTTCGCGACCGTCGCCTTCGACGCTTGGAGAAGGGCCATCGCCGCCGGCTTCCTCGTCGCGGCCGGACTCGCGGTCGTGCTTGCGACCATCCCCAACCCGTCGTGGCAGAGCGCGATCAGCACGTGGGCCACGCTCTCCATCGTCTGGGTCGTCGCGGTCGTGATCCGTGTCTACCGCGGCAGCATAGAGCGGGCCGAGCGGCGGGCCGCGCTGTTCGCAGCGGACCGCGAGGCGCGCGCCCGAGAGGCGGTCGCCGAGGAGCGTATGCGGCTCGCCCGCGAGCTCCACGACAGCGTGGGGCACGCGCTGAACATCGTCGTGCTGCACGCGGGCGCCGCCCAGCGCGTCCTCGACGCGCAGCCCGACCTGGTGCGCGAGGCGCTCGGCAACATCGAGACGGCCGGCCGCCAGGCGCTCGGCGACATCGAGCGGATGCTCGGCATTCTGCGCGCGCCCGATGAGGACGCCGGCCTCCACGCGGCTCCCGGCGTCGCCCAGATCGAGACCCTGTGCGAGCAGGTGCGGGAGGCGGGCCTGCCGGTCGCCCTGCAGGTCGAGGGGGAGCCCCGTGCGCTGCCGTCCAGCCTCGATCTGACCGCGTACCGCCTCGTGCAGGAGGCTCTGACGAACACGCTGAAGCATGCCGGCAAGGCGCACGCGTCGGTGGCTCTGACGTACGGGGACGACGAACTGGGTATCGTCGTGCTTGACGACGGGCGCGGCGCGGCCGCATTCACCGCCGAAGGCGGCGGGCGCGGGCTCGTCGGCATGCGCGAACGCGTCGCCACGTTCCGCGGCGACCTGGATGCGGGGCCACGGCCGGACGGCGGATTCGCCGTCCGCGCCCGGCTGCCCCTGCGAACGGAGGGAGCATGAGCATCACGGTCGTGGTGGTCGACGACGAACAGCTGGTGCGCGCCGGGCTCAAGCTGATACTGGCGGCGGAGCCGGACATCGAGGTGGTCGGCGAGGCCGGCGAAGGCGGGGAGGCGGTGACGCTCACGCGCCGTCTCGACCCCGACGTCGTCCTGATGGACGTGCAGATGCCCCAGATGAACGGCATCGAGGCGACGCGCGAGATCGTCGCGCTGGGGCGCGAGGACAGCTCGCGCGTCGTGATCCT
Organism: uncultured Actinomycetes bacterium; assembly: GCA_963709345.1. Taxonomy (GTDB): domain Bacteria; phylum Actinomycetota; class Thermoleophilia; order UBA2241; family UBA2241; genus CAIXSE01. The sequence continues at coordinate 415,137 of CAVPVX010000002.1, read as the reverse complement.
CACGACGTTCGATCTTGACGAGTACGTGTACGAGGCGCTCAAGGCCGGAGCCAGCGGCTTTCTCCTCAAGCGCACTCCGGCCGAGGACCTGGTCGCCGGGATCCGCGTCGTCGCTGAAGGTGACGCGCTGCTGGCGCCTTCGGTGACGCAGCGACTCATCGAGAGCTTTCGCGATCGGCCGGAGAGCGCGCCACAGCGTGACGCGGGTGAGCTCGACGACCTGACGGAGCGCGAGCACGAGGTGCTCGTGCTGGTTGCACGCGGCATGACGAACGGCGACATCGCCGCCCACCTCTACCTGAGTGAGGGCACGGTGAAGACCCACGTCAAACGGATCTTCGCCAAGCTCGGCCTGCACGACCGCACCCAAGCGGTGATCCTCGCCTACGAGGTGGGGCTGGTGCGCCCGGGGGAGACGCCGGCCGACTGACCGGCGCCTGGGCGACCGCCTCCGGGGCAGGCCGAGCGTCGGCCGAGGGCCGGCGGCAGGCGCGAGCCGACTCGCTTCGCCGGCCGTCGCGCACCCCGGCCGCCGGCTCAAGCGCTTCCGCGCACACCGGCGCACGCCCGCGCGACAGTCACGGTGCGTCATGTGTACCCCTGAGGGGGTACGTCGCCTGCCGTGATGATGCCACCGCGAGCCACTGCCATTCCCGCCATGGGGTGACGACGCCGCGCGTCCCGTCGACTAGGCTTCGGCTGCACACTGCGATAGACGACGGGAGATGACGCCATGCGCGACTCGATGCTCGGCCGCTTCTTCGGCGTCGTGGCGCGCCCGCGGACGTGGCTCAACATCCTGTTCAATTGGCTCGCCTTCCCGCTCGGGCTCTTCTACTTCGTCTTTCTGGCCACGGGGCTGTCCCTGGGCATCGGGCTCATCGTGATCTGGGTTGGCATCCCCATCCTGCTCATCGTCGCCGGCGCGTGGTGGCTCTTCGGCGCTTTCGAGCGCGTCCAGGCAAAGTACCTGCTGGGCGCGGACGTGCCCGGCGCGGCACGAGAGTGGGAGAAGGTCGAAGGGGTATGGGGGAAGCTCAAGGCCCATTTCGGGAGCGCGTCGACCTGGAAAGACCTCGTCTACCTCTTCGCCAAGCTGGCGTTCGGCACCGTGTCGACCACGTTGCTCTTCACTGCGGTCTTCATGGTCGGCTGGTTCCTGGCGATGCCGGTCTTCGCGCTCGTTCGCGTCCCCGTGGTCAACGGCAGCTGGGTGCCGCCGCTCTGGTTCGCGACAGTCGTCTTCCTGCTGGGCGTCCTGGTGTTCTTCGTGTCGCTGCACGTGATCAACGCGTGGAGCTGGGTGTGCGCGCGGTGGGCCGAAGTGATGCTCGCCGGTCCCCGTGTGGCCGCGCCGGCCCCGAGCGTCGGCGGCGCATCGCCGCCGCCTCCTTCTGCGCCGCCGCAGCCCGCCGCGCCCCAGCCTGCACCCGCCGACGGGGGATCAGCGGACGTCGCCGATGTCGCGCGAGGCATGAACGGACCATCGAGCCGAGCTGACGGCTCGCGGAGGTGAGACCATGAGGTACGAGAGAGTCAAGAGAACCCTGACGCCAGCGCTCGCGCTCGCAGCGCTGGCGATCGTGCTGATCCTCCTCGGCGTGGCGCTCGCCGGGCCGGCGCACGCCGCTTCGGCGCCGCCGACCCCGGGCGACGCTCCGGTGGTGCTGCAGGAGGGCGCCGAGGTCCGGTTCGGCGAGGACGTCGTCGTCCCCGCGGGGACGACGGCGCCTCAGGTCGTCGTGTTCGGCGGCGACATCCTGGTCGACGGCGCCGTGAACGACGTCGTCATCGCCTTCGGCGGCGACATCGTCATCAACGGCACCGTCGGGAGGGAGATCGTGGCGTTCGGCGGCGACGTGACGCTCGGTCCGAGGGCGATCGCGGGAAGCGACCTGAGCCCCGACGAAGCTTCTCTCGTGCTCTTCGGCGGCACCCTCACGCAAGACCCGGGTGCGCAGGTCGTCGGACAGGCCAATGCGTTCAGCGGCATCGGCTGGAGCAAGGCGCTCAGCTGGGCCGCCGGTCTGCTGTTCGTCAATCCCTTCTGGGGCCTGAGCCTCGTGGGCTGGATCGTGCAGACGGCGTTCTTCCTGGTGCTCGCCCTGGTCGCGGCGGCGCTGATGCCGCGGCAGCTTCGCTCGCTTCAGCAGCATCTGGGGCGGAAGCCGTGGGCCTCTCTCGGGTGGGGATCCCTGATCTTCTTCATCATCGGCCCGGCCGTGATGGTCGTGCTCGTCATCAGCATCATCGGGCTGCTGCTCGTGCTGCCCTACGGGCTGTTCGTCCTGCTGGCGTACTTCTTCGCGACGATGGGCGTCGCCGCGTACCTGGCCCAGCGCGTGATGCTCGGGTTCGGCGGCAAAGAGAACCTCATGCTCGCCGTCACCCTCGGCGTCGTCGGGACCACAGTCCTGTCGCGGATTCCTGTCGCCGGGCCGCTCCTGGTCACGGCGATGATGGTGTTCGGCGCCGGCGCGGCGGCGCTGGGCATTGCCGAGTGGCGGCGGGTCCGCCGGCAGCAGGCCGCCGGGCAGGCCGTCGCCGCCGGCGCCTCGGTCACCGACGTGGTCGCGACGGCTCTGACGGCGCCGCCGGAGGAGTCGCCGGGCACGGAGGCGCCTGCCGAGCCGGACGAGACCACGTCTGTCACCACCGTCGCAGTCGTCGACGATGCCCCTGCCGAGCCGGCCGAGTCGCCCGGATCGGTCGACGAGACCCCGCTGGAGGCGATGGGGCCGAGCGCGGAGCCGCAGGCGATCGCGGATCCGGGACCGCCGGCCGACGAGAAGGCCTGAGAGAGGCGGACTCACGCCGCACGGCGTCTGCCGCGAGGTTGCGGGTGTCCGTGTGCGTGGCATACAGAGAAGGAGCGGTGTGGCAGGCCGCGCCGGGAGGCGCGGCCTGCCACCGTCCGCCGCCAGCGGCGATCAGACCCGAGGGGGAATCTTGAGCGATCACACCGAGATAGAGACGCCGACCGCGACCGCCGTGGACAGCGCGTCGGCCACCGCGACCTGCGAGGACGGGACGAGCGTCGGGCTCGAGGACGCCGTCGTCCAGGGCCGCGATATCAGCCGGGACTACGGCCAGGGCGACGCTCTCGTCCGCGCCCTCCACGACGTGAGCATCGACCTGCAGCGCGGAGCGTACACGGCGATCATGGGCCCGTCGGGCTCGGGCAAGTCGACGCTGATGCACATCCTCGCGGGCCTGGACAAGCCGACGAGCGGCAACGTGTGGATCGACGGGCAGGAGATCACGACGCTCAAGGAGCGCGCGCTCACGCAATTGCGGCGCGACAGGATCGGCTTCATCTTCCAGACGTTCAACCTGCTGCCGACGCTGAACGCGCAGGAGAACATCATGCTGCCGCTGACGATCGCCGGCCGCAAGGGCGACGAGGCGTGGGTGAGAGAGTTGATCGACACGGTCGGGCTCGGCGACCGTCTCACCCACAAGCCGTCCGAACTGAGCGGCGGGCAGCAGCAGCGCGTGGCGGTGGCGCGGGCGCTCGCCAGCAGGCCCGCGGTGCTCTTCGCCGACGAGCCCACCGGCAACCTCGACTCGCGTACCGGGGAAGAGGTCCTTCAGCTTCTGCGCGGCTCGCGTGACGAGCTCGGCCAGACCATCGTCATGGTCACCCACGACGCCCACGCGGCCACCTTCGCCGACCGCATCGTCTTCCTCAAGGACGGCCACATCGCCCACGACTGCGGCCGCCTCGGACGGGACGACATCTACGAGGTGATCAAGTCCCTGGAGGACACGGGATGATCCGCATCGCCTGGCGCAGCCTGACGGCGCACAAGCTGCGCACGCTCCTCACGACACTCGCGATCCTCCTCGGGGTCGCGATGATCAGTGGCACCTTCGTGCTGACCGACCAGATCAATCGCGGCTTCGACGAGATCTTCAGCGAGGCCTTCAAGGGCACGGATGTGACGATCACTCGCAAGGCGGAGTTCACGAGCCAGTTCAGCTCGGCGAGTGAGGCTTTGCCCGAGAGTCTCGTCGATGAAGTCCGCGCCGTCGACGGCGTGAAGGCGGCTTCCGGCTACGTCTCGGGGATTGGCGCCGTGGCCGTGGATGGCGAGGTCGTGCAGACCGGCGGCTCGCCGACGCTCTTCTTCAGCTACGTGCCCAGCGAGATCAGCCAGACCACCTACGTCCAGGGCGGGCCGCCGAAGGCGGACGGCGAGATCGGCGTCATCCAGAAGCTCGCCACCGACGCGAAGCTCGCCGTCGGCGCGCCGCTCCAGGTGATCACCGATACCGGCGCCTACGACGCGACGGTGTCCGGGGTCTTCACCTTCGCCAGCGCCTCGTCCCTCGGAGGCTCACTCATCCTCAATCCCACGCTCGCCGATGCGCAGCGCTGGTTCGATCTTGACGGCAAGGTCAGCGAGATCGACGCGCAGGCCGAGCCGGGAGTCTCACCGGCGACGCTGGCCGGGCGCATCCGCGCCGCCGTGCCGGAGTATGCGGAGGTGAAGACCGGCGAGCAGGCCGCCGCCGACCAGACGAAGCAGGTGAGCGAGGCGATCGGCCAGTTCCTCACGCCCGTGCTGCTCAGCTTCGGCGGCGTCGCCGTGCTGGTCGGCGCGTTCATCATCTTCAACGCGTTCTCGATGACGGTGGCGCAGCGGCGCCGCGAGTTCGCGATGCTCCGCGCGCTCGGCGCTTCGCGCCGGCAGGTGCTGTGGAGCATCACCGGCGAGGCCTTCGTCATGGGCGTCCTCGCGTCCGTGGTCGGGCTGCTCGCCGGTCTCGGCGTGGCCAGCGGCGTCAATGCGCTCTTCAAGGCCGGCGGCGTCGACATCCCGCGCAGCGGGCTGGTGATGGAGTCGCGCACGGTCATCGTCGCGCTCGTGGTCGGCATCGGCGTGACGTTGCTCTCTGCGGTGGCCCCGGCGCTTCGCGCGACTCGGGTGCCGCCGGTCGCAGCGCTCCAGGAGGGGGCGGCGCTGCCGCCGTCCCGCTTCGCCCGCTTCATGCCGTATCTGGCCGGGGTGGCGGCGGTGCTCGGTGCGCTCGGCATCCTCGGCGGCATGTACGGCAACGGCGGGACGACCGCACGCCTCGGGCAGATCGCCTTCGGCGCGGTCTTCATCTTCGTCGCCGTCGCCGTGGTCAGCAAGTACTTCATCCGTCCGGTGGCCGGCGCGATAGGGTGGCCGCTGCAGAAGGTCTCCGCGGTCAGCGGCCGGCTGGCGCGCGACAACGCGCGGCGCAACCCGGAGCGCACGGCCGCTACTGCCGCGGCCCTCATGATCGGCTTGGGTGTCGTCGTGTTCGTCGCCGTCTTCGCCCAAGGCCTCAAGAGCTCGTTCGTGGACAGCTACGACAGGACGGTGCGCGCCGACTACGTGCTCTCCGGCGCCAACTTCCTGCCGCTGCCGGCGGAGGCGATCCGAAGCGCCGAAGCCGTGCCCACGGCGGAGGTGGTCTCGGCGCTCAACGTCCAGCAGGTCGAGGCCGGCCCGAACAGGGCGGCGACGGCGGTGTACGGCATCGACTACGGCACCTTCCAGCGTCTCTGGCAGTTCGACTGGATCGACGGCGGCGACGAGTTGCTCGAGCAGCTCGGCGGGGACGGCGTCGTCGTCGAAGAGCAGACGGCGGACACCCTCGGCGTCACCACGGGCGACTCCGTCGCCGTGACCACCGCCGACGGCAAGAAGGGACGTCTTGAGGTGCTGGGCATCTACCGCGACCCGATGATGCTCAACGGTCTCACCGTGAGTCGCCAGGGCTACGACGCCCTGTTCCCGCGGCCGCAGTACTTCATGGCGTTCGTCAAGATGGCCGGGGGCGCGACGCCGGCCAACTCGGAGGCGCTGAAGGCGGCGCTCGCGGGCATCCCCACGGTCGAGGTCCGCGACGACGCCGAGTACAAGGACAGCATCGTCGGGCAGGTGAACCAGCTGCTGAACCTGATGTACGGCCTGCTCGCGATGAGCGTCATCATCTCGCTGTTCGGGATCGTCAACACGCTGGTGCTGGCCGTGTACGAGCGCACCCGTGAGATCGGGCTGGTGCGCGCGATCGGCGCGTCCCGCTCCCAGGTCCGCGCCACCGTGCGCTACGAGAGCGTCATCACCTCGGTGATCGGCGGCGCCCTCGGGATCGTCGTCGGCATCGCCTTCGCCTGGGTCGTGAACACGCGCTTCGCCGGGATGGGGATCACGTTCTCGATCCCCTGGACGCAACTCCTGGTGTTCCTGGTCCTGGCCGTGATCGTCGGCGTGATCGCCGCCATCCTGCCGGCGCGCCGGGCGGCGAAGATCGACATCCTGGAGGCTATCCACTACGAGTGAACCGGGAGCGGACGCCACTCGGCAGGTGATGTTTCCGCGCCCGCGGGTAGGACTAGACAACGAAGCTGGAGCGCGCCGGACGAGGGTTTGCACCCCCGTCCGGTCGTCGTACGGGATGCGGCGAGCCGCGAGATCCGCGGCGAAGCCTGCGTCGCGCAGCAACCGATAGCCGAACGGAGGGATGGCGTGACGCCCACGAGCGCGCAGAACTGGCACCACCTCACCGCCGACGAGGTCGTCGACCTCGTAGAGACCGACGTCGACGAGGGACTGGATGTCTTCGAGGTCAAGCATCGTCAGGGGCGGTACGGTCCCAACGTCCTGACGACGCGCGGCGGACCCGGCGCCCTCAAGCGATTCCTGCTGCAGTTTCACCAACCCCTGATCTACATCCTGATCGCCTCCGGTACCATCACGCTTCTTCTCAAGGAGTGGGTCGACTCCGCAGTCATCTTCGGCGTCGTGCTGGTGAACGCCGTGATCGGCTACCTGCAGGAAGCCAAGGCGGTCCAAGCCATCGAAGCCCTCGCGAAGACGATGACCACGGATGCGCGCGTGATCCGTTCGGGCGAGCAGGTGCTGGTCTCGGCGGTCGAGGTCATTCCCGGCGACGTGGTGCTCTTGCAGGCCGGCGACAAGGTCCCCGCGGACCTCCGTCTTGTGCGCTCCCGCGACCTGCAGATCGACGAGTCGGCGCTGACCGGCGAGTCGCTGCCGGTAGAGAAGTCGCCGGAGCAGGTCGCCCACGACCAGGAACTGGCCGATCGCACCAACATGGCCTACGCGTCGTCCCTGGTCACCTTCGGGCAGGCGACGGGGGTCGTGATCGGCACAGGCGACGACACCGAGATCGGGCGCATCTCGGAGCTGATCTCCGAGGCCGATGAGCTGCAGACTCCGCTGACGCAGAAGATCGCTGCGTTCAGCACACTGCTGCTGGTGGTGATCCTGGCGCTCGGGGCCGTCACGGTCGTCGTGGGGCTGATCCGCGGCGAGACGCTGGTCGACATGTTCATGGCCGCGGTCGCCCTGGCCGTGGGCGCGATACCCGAGGGCCTGCCTGCGGCGGTCACCATCACCCTGGCGATCGGCGTATCGCGGATGGCCAGACGGCGCGCCATCATCCGCAAGTTGCCGGCGGTCGAGACGCTCGGCAGCACGACCGTGATCTGCACCGACAAGACGGGAACGCTGACGGAGAACCAGATGACCGTCCAGCGGGTCATCGTCGGCGGCCGGATCTACGAAGTGAGCGGCACCGGCTACGATCCCGAAGGAGGCCTCGCCGATCGGGAGTCGTCGGGCGCCGTCGCCGGCGGTACCCTGCCGCCGGCCCTGCGCGAGATCCTCACGGCGGGCGTGCTCTGCAACGACAGCCAGATCCTGCAGGACGATGAGGGTCGCTGGACGGTGCAGGGCGACCCCACAGAAGGGGCGCTGCTGACGGCCGCCGCCAAGGCAGGTCTGGAGCGGGAACAGTCGCGGGCGGAGAGCCCGCGCGTCGACTCCATCCCCTTCGAGTCCCTGCACCAGTACATGGCGACCATGCACGACCCCGGAGAGGGCAAGCCGCGCGCTGTGTACATGAAGGGCGGCGTCGAGGTGGTCCTCGACAGGTGCGCCGACGCTCTGGATGCCGGCGGAGAGCGCGTGCCCTTCGACACCGCCGAGGTGCAGGCCGACATCGAGCGGCTCGCCTCCGAAGGCCTGCGCGTCCTCGCCTTCGCGGCCCGCGAGCTGCCGGCCGGCGCGTCGGACCTCGAACACGATGACCTGACCGGCATGACGTTTCTCGGCCTGCAGGCGATGATCGACCCGCCGCGTCCGGAGGCGATCGCGGCGGTCAAGGCCTGTCACACCGCCGGGATCGAGGTCAAGATGATCACCGGCGACCACGCGATCACGGCGGCGGCGATCGCGCGCCAGATCGGTCTGGCCGCGGAGGAGGACGGCGACCCGGTCGCGCTCACCGGCCGCGAACTCGAGGAGTTGAGCGACAAGACGCTGATCGAGCGCGCGCAGGACACCGACGTCTTCGCGCGCGTGACGCCCGAGCAGAAGCTCCGACTGGTGGAGGCGCTGCAGAGCCGGGGCAACGTGGTCGCCATGACCGGCGACGGCGTCAACGACGCCCCGGCCCTCAAGCAGTCCAACATCGGCGTGGCCATGGGCGTCGGCGGCACCGACGTTGCCAAGGAAGCCGCCGACATGGTGCTCACCGACGACAACTTCGCCTCGATCGAGGCGGCCGTGGAAGAGGGCCGCGGCGTCTTCGACAACCTCACCAAGTTCATCGCCTGGACGCTGCCGACGAACCTCGGCGAGGGTCTCGTCATCATGACCGCCGTCTTCCTCGGTGCGACCCTGCCGATCCTGCCGGTGCAGATTCTCTGGATCAACATGACGACCGCCGTTCTGCTGGGGCTCATGCTCGCCTTCGAACCCAAGGAGGAGGGCATCATGGAGCGCAGCCCGCGTCGGCCGGAGACCCCGATCCTCACCGGCGTGCTGATCCAGAGGATCATCCTCGTGGGCGCGCTGCTTCTGGTCGGGGCCTTTGGCCTGTTCGAGTGGGCCGAGCGCAGCGGCCTCGGCAGCGGCGTGTCGCGCACGATCGCCGTGAACGTCTTCGTGTTCGTCGAGCTGATGTACCTGTTCAACTGCCGCTCGCTGACGCAGTCGATCTTCAAGATCAACCCCCTCTCGAATCGCTGGGTCCTCGGCGGCGTGGGTGTCATGATCGTCCTGCAGTTGGTGTACACGTACGTGCCGTTCATGAACGCCGCCTTCTCGAGCGCGCCCCTCGACGCGTGGATGTGGCTGCCGATCCTTGCCGTCGGCCTCGTCGCCTTCGTCGTGGTCGAGATCGACAAGTGGCTGCGGCGGCTGGCGGTGGCACGGCGCGAAGGCGGCTCCAAGGCCGGCTCGTGAGCCTTCCGGGCGCCGGCGGCTTGCCGCCGCTGACGTCCGCGGGCGCCGCCCGTGGCTTCGAACAAGGGCCCATCAGGCCGCCGAGCGAGGCGCGGAGCCTCATCGTGCGCGTGATCCGCAACTGCACCTGGAACCGCTGCACGTTCTGCCCGGTCTACAAGGGGACGAAGTCGTCCCTGCGGCCGGTCGAGGACGTGCTCGCCGACGTCGATGCTATGGCCGCGGCCGCCGCCGTGCTGCGGGAGCGGGGGATCGCAGCGGTGCGTGAGGGAGAGCTCCCAGGCGAGGCCTATCAGGTCGCCTTGTTCCTCAATGACGGGGCCCGGCACGTGTTTCTGCAGGACGCCGACCCCTGCGCGGTCAAGCCTGAGAAGCTGGCCGCGGTGATCCGCCGCGTCCGCGAGCGGTTCCCGGCGGTCGACAGAGTCACGACGTACGGCCGCGCGAGCACCCTTGCCCGTCGCACCGAGGCGCAGCTCGCGCTGCTGGTCGAGGCTGGTCTGACGCGCGTGCACCTGGGGCTCGAATCGGGCGCCGACGAGGTCCTGATGGCGATCGACAAGGGCTGCACCGGGGGCGATCTGATCGCGGCCGGCGAGAAGGTGGTCGGCGCCGGCCTCGAGCTCTGCTTCTACCTGATGCCGGGGCTCGGCGGGCGGGCGGCGACCGCTGCGCATGTGGCGGGCTCCGCCCGCGTCATCCGCGCGGTGGCCGCCGCGGCTCCAGCCGAGCGCCCGCTGGTCGTGCGCTTGCGCACGGCGGCGGTCGTGCCCGGCACGCCGCTCGCGGAGCGCGAGGCGGCCGGGGAGTTCACGCTGCCCGACGACGTCGAGGTCGCGCAGGAGCTTCGCGACCTGCTCGAAGCGCTCGGGGACGCCCGCCTCGAGCTGCGCTCGGATCACTCCCTCAACCTGTTGGCGGACCTGGAAGGGTCGTTACCCGCCGACCGCGAGCGTTTGCTTGCGATGCTGGACGAGTTCCTCGCTCTGCCGCCGGCTGAGCAGGGCCGCTTCGCCGTCGGCGCCCGCCTCGGGCTCTTCCGCCACCTGGCGGACCGCCTTGATCCGGACCGCGCCGCGGCGCTCGAGCGGCAGCTCGGCGGCTATCGCGAGCCGTCGCCGGACGAGCTGCTGCGGGCGGCGACGGCGCTGCGCTCCCGCTTCATCTGACGGCGACGTTTCAGGCGCTCGTCGCTCCCTCGTCCGACGGCGACCGGTGTGGGCTCACGGCGCCGATGTCGCCCGTCAGGTAACGCTGCACGGTCGGTCCGATCGCCGCGACCAGCTCGTCGATACTCGCCGAGGCCAGGGGTTCGAGGCCGCCGATGTACCGCATGATCGCGAGCCCGATGAACTGCGACCCGACGAGGGTGGCGCGGAGGCGGGCATCGGGTACTCCGAGCGCCCGCGTGACCGGTCCGAAGACCTCGCGGACGAGGAGGTCGCGGATCATGCCCATGGCTCTTTCGTTGGTCGCCGCCGAGCGCAGCATCGCGAGAAGCTGGTTCCTCGTCTCCGGTGGTTCCCAGGCCTCCAGGAAGGTGCGGGTCAGAGCCGCGCCGATCTCGTCGGCGCAACCGGCGCGGGCACGCTCGAGGATGAGTCCGGGGGCGACCGGGAGCTCCAAGGCCGCCTCGAAGAGCGCGTCCTTGGAGCCGAAATAGTGGATGACGAGGGCCGGGTCGACCCCGGCTTGCGCGGCGATCGCGCGGATCGTGGCGTGGTCGTAGCCACGTTCGGCGAAGTCGGCACGCGCGGCCACGAGGATGGCATCTCGCGTGCCGCTGTCGCCCGGCCGTCGGCCGCCGCGGCGGCCGTCGGCCGCCGCATTCCGTCGGCCGCCGCTCATGCCTCGATCAGCGGCGCGCCGGCCTCCGCCGCCTCGTCCCGGCCGGCGGCTTGGAGACGCTCCACCCTGCTCATCTCGTGGTGTCCTTCGTGCTCGCCCAGGCGGCGGCCGGTCAGGAGCGCCGGCGCGATCGCCAGGAGTGCCGCGATCGCCGCCGCGTAGAAGGGCCACGCGAACGACTCGGCGATCTCGTGCCGGTAGATCGCCGCGATGCTCTCACCGAGGTCCTGCCGGGCCTGCGCCTCCTCGTCGTCCGCCGGGGGCTGCGGCGCGCCCTGCAGCGGGGCGGTGGTGAGCTGGGCAGCCCCGCCGCCGCTCTCCGCGGCGGCCTTGGCGTTCTTGACGAGCGTCGCCGTGTACCGCCCCTTCTCGGCGTCAGTGAGCTGCGGTTGCGCCGCGATGAAGCCGACCGCTTGCCTGGTGGCGAGCTGGGCGTTGTCGGCCACCGTGTTCGTGAAGATGGCGACGAGCAAGGCGACGCCGATGGTGAAGCCGACCTGGCGCATCGTGTTCAGAGAGCCCGAGCCGACGCCGCGGACCTCGGGCGGTAGCGACGCCATGGAGGCCGCGGAGAGCGTCGGCATCGCGAGGCCCATTCCGACGCCCATGAACGCGACTCGCCACATGACGTCCCAGGGCGTGGTGTCGCCTCCGAGCTGGGCGAGAAGGATCAGGCCGGCGGCGAAGAACGCGGCTCCCGCCGCCGCCGGGAGCCGCGGCCCGATGCGGTCGTTGAGGCGCCCCGCGTTGGGAGCGATGACGAGGGCGATGACCGGCATCACCGTCAGCGCCACGGCGGCGCGCAGCTCCGAGTACCCCAGCACCGAGACCATGAAGATGACCACCATGAGAAACGTGCCGCCCATGGCCATGCCGAAGAACATGATCGAGGTGTTGGCGGCTGTGAACGAGCGGATGCGGAGGAGTTTGACCGGGAACATCGGAGAGGGCGTGTGGATCTCCCACCACATGAACAGCGGGAATGAGACGGCTGCCGCGACGAGCAGACCGATGATCGCCGGCGAGGTCCAGCCCCAGTCGTTGCCCTGCACCAGCCCCAGGGTGAGCAGGAACAGCCCGACCCCCGAGATGACGATGCCGGGGAGGTCGATGCCGCCCGCGGCTCTCGCCTGCCTGATGCGCGGCGGGATGACGACCCAGCAGACGGCGAAGGCCGCGATGCCCACCGGGACGTTGACGAAGAAGATCCAGGACCAGTGCCCATAGGCGATGAGCACGCCACCGAGCGACGGGCCGACGGCTGCCGCCGCTGTGCCCAGCGCTCCCCAGATGCCCACCGCCATGCCCTGTTGGCGCCGGGGGAAGGCGCCGAGCACGATCGCCAGCGAGATCGTCAGCAGGGCGGCACCGCCGAGACCCTGGCCGGCGCGGAACGCGACCAGCCAGTAGATGTCTGGGGCGAGACCGCAGAGCAGAGAGAACAGCGTGAACGCCACGAGACCGAACAGGAAGACGCGCTTCTGACCGTAGCGGTCGGCGACGCGGCCCATCGAGAGGAAGAAGGCGGCGAGCACGAGACTGTAGGCGTTGAGCACCCAGGACGCCTCGGCGACGGTGGTGTCGAGATCGACGATGATCGCCGGCATCGCGATGTTGACGATGGTCACGTCGAGCAGCCCCATGAACATGCCGATGGAGACGGCGACGAGGATCCACCACTTGCGCGGGTGGCCCTCGTCGAGTCCGGCGGCTGCGGGGGGCGCCTTCGGCGGGGAGCCGGGGGCGGCGATGGTGGCGTGGGTCACTGGTCGGTCCTTTCGATCACGGCGGTGTCGGCGCCGGCGCGAGCCAGCCGGACGAATGTCTCTTCGAATGTTGCGGGGACGATGCTGAAGTCGGCGGAGACGTGACGCGCGTCGAGCGCCTTACGCACGCACGCCGTGTCGTCGCCGGTCACGCGCAGACCACGCCCTACCAGGGCCGCCGGCAGGCCGGCGTCGTCCAGGGCTGCGAAGGCCTCGTCCCAGCGGTCGGTGGTGACGGCGACCGCCGTGGCGTCGCCGATGATGTCGGCGAGCGTACCTTGCGCGATGATGCGACCGGAGGCCATGAGGATCAGCCGGTCGCACTCTCCCGCTTCGTCCAGGTGGTGCGTCGTCACGAGCACGCCCGCGCCTGCCGCCGCTGAGACATGGATGGTCTCCCAGAGAGCGGCTCTCGCCTCGAGACCGACCCCCGAGGTGGGTTCGTCGAGGACGAGCAGATCGGGGTCATGAGCGAGGGCAGCCGCGAAGGCCAGGCGCCGCCGCAGGCCGAGCGGCAGGTCGCGAACGAGTGTGCCTGCGGCGACGGCGAGCGCCGGCTCGAGCGCCGGAGGCTCGCTCCCGAACGCCTCCGCCGAGAACGCCAGATTCTCGGCGACCGTGAGGTCCCCCCACAGCCCGAGGCCCTGCGGGACGTAGCCGAGCCGGCCGCGGGTCTCGCGCGACGGCGTGCGGCCGAACAGCAAGGCTCTGCCCGACGTGGGATGCTCAAGGCCGAGCAGGAGCCGGATCAGCGTCGTCTTCCCGGCGCCGTTGGCACCGAGCAGCCCTACGACCTCGCCCGGACGCAGTTCGAGGTCCACGTCGTCGACGGCGGTGAGGGCGCCGTAGCGGCGCACCAGCGCGGAGGTGACGGCGAGCGGCAGTGCTGCGCCGGCTGCCCCGGCGGCCGGCCGGACGCTCTGGCTGCCCGACTCGGCCGTCGCCTCGCTCGACGAGTCCGCCGTGGAGTTGTGCTCGCGGGTGTTCTGCCGCGTGACGGCGGGCTCCATGGCGAGCAGCGCGGCGGCGTTCCGCTCCCGGCCGTCTTCCAGCACGACGAGGCTCGAGGCGCGTTGTGCCTCGTCGAGGTACGTCGTCGCCACGACGACCCCGGCCCCGTCGGCGGCGGCTCTCGCGATGAGTCGCCAGAGGTCGGCACGACTGACGGGGTCGACGCCTGTCGTCGGCTCATCGAGGATCAGCAGGTCGGGCTCGTGCAGCATCGCGAGCGCGAAGGCGAGCTTCTGACGCATGCCGCCGGAGAGTCGGCCCGCGAGCCGGTCGCCCGTGCCGCTGAGCCCGGTCGTCGCGAAGAGCTCCGACGCACGCCGCTCGAGATCGGGCCGGCGGACGCCGTAGGCGGCCGCGATGAACTCGACGTTCTCGTCGACGCTGAGATCGTCGTAGACGCCGGAGGCGCCGGCGACGTAGCCGATCCGGCGTCTCTGCGGGCGGCTTACGCTGCCGGCTGCCGGCCGCACCACGCCCGCGAGGACGCGGAGCAGAGTGGTCTTGCCGGCACCGTCTCCGCCGATGACGGCGGTGACGGTGCCGGCGGGAAGCGTGATGCTCACGTCTTCAAGGGCGACGTGGTCTCCGTAGCGGACGGTGACGCCCTGCGCGCCCCAGACGGTGGCGCGGGCGCTGGGTGCGGCGCTGTTCACGAGGACGCCTCCGCGGCCGTTTCGCCGGCGGGATCGGCGTCGGCGGCTCCGGCCGGAGCGAGGTCTCTGCGAAAGCGCAGAGTGGATGCGGTGAAGACGACCACCGCCATCACCGCCAGCACGACAAGAGGAACCCAGAGCGCGTCGATGGGAGTTCCGCGCACCATGACGCCACGCGCCACCTTGATGAAGTAGGTGAGCGGCAGCAGATAGCCGATCCACCGCACACCCCACGGCATCGAGTACAGGGGGAAGAAGAGGCCGCTGAGCAGAAACTGCGGCAGCATCGTCATCATGGCCAGCTGGATCGCCTGGCCCTGCGTCTGGGAGATGCTCGAGATGAGAACACCGATGCCCAGGGTCACGAAGAGGAAGAGGACGGCTCCGAGTGTGAATGTGGCGACGGACCCACGCAACGGGACGTCGAAGAGCAGCATGCCGACGACCACGACGACGACCATGTCGGCAGCGGCGATCACGAGGTAGGGAGCGATCTTGCCGAGAAACACGTCGCGTGGCCGGAACGGCATGACCGCCAGCTGCTCCATGGTGCCGTTCTGACGTTCGCGCACGACCCCGAGCGCCGTCGCGACTGTGCCGACGAACACGAGGATGACGCCGCAGAGCCCGGGGATCATGATCACCGCCGTGCGCAGGTCCGGGTTGAACATGATCTCCGGCTGTGAGGCGGCGACAGGGTCACTCGCGGCGGCGCCGGCCAGCGGGCTCGGGACGCCGGACCCCGCGCCGCCCGTCGCGGTCATGCCGGCGCGCAGTTGGGCGATGCTGCGCAGCGCCGCCTGCGCCGCGAATAGCTCGGTGCCGTCCACGAGTATCTGTGGCGCCTGGCCGGCCTCAGCGGGAGTCACGATCGCCACCACGACATCGCCGCGCTGCAGCGCGGCGCGGGCGCTGGCGGCATCGCCGCTCGTGTCGGTCGACGTGACTTCGAACTCTTCGGGCAGCGCCGCCGCCACGAGCTGGGCTCCGTTGCCGGCCACCAGGGTGGGTATCGCCTTGATGTCGAAACTGGCGGCGTAGCCGAAGACCACGAGGAAGAAGAGCGGCAGCAGAAAGAGCATGACCAGAGTACGCCGGTCGCGGCGCAGCTCGCGGAACTCCTTGAGTGCGATGGCGCGCATGGCTCTCCCTTCCAACGTTTGCGTGGCGGACCGCGGCGAGCCCCGTGGCATAAACTCAACGCGTGTTGATTTCACCATGTGTTGAGTCAGCCTGTCAAGAGCCGGCGGTGAATCGAGCGACGCCGTCACGTGCCTCGCAGCGGGCACGTTGCGTCACGGCGAGGGCGCGCACTCACGCTTGAGCGCCTTGCACTGCCGTGATAGTTTGCGACTTCGCCCTCGGCGCGTTCTCTGTGCGCCACGGATAGAGCGGCAGGCGGCTGCTGAGCGCCTGCCTTGTCAAGGAGACGGTCTGCAAGGCAGCCACCCGAGACACGGTCTGGCAATCCTCATCCCGGCGGTCCTGTGCGTCGCGTTCGCGCTGCTGGGGGCTACGGCGGCCACGACGGTGGTCGCGCGGACCGGTGAGCTCGAGAAGAACCGCGACAAGGCGCGCGCCCTGGCCGCCGACGTCGCGGCGCTGGACGGCAGCATCGACGCCGCCGTCACTCGCTACTCGCAGGCGACCCGGTCGCTCGAGGCCGTCAAGGCCCAGCTCGTCGACAATCGGCGCCGGCAACGCCTCGCCTATCGCGAGCTGAGCATCGCCCGCGCGACCCTCTCCGTGCGCGCGGTGGCGCTGTACAAGCAGGAGGACATCGGCGCCCTCGACGCCCTCTTCTCCGCCGCCGACTTCGGCGAGCTGGTCCGGCAGCTCAACATGGTGCGCGCCATCGCGCGCAGCGACCGCGACGTCCTGCGCACCATCGAGCGTACCAAGCGCGAGCTGGTCGACCGCAGCGTCAAGCTCGAGGCAGACGAGGGCACGGCGCGGAAGCTGGTCGGGACGTGCGAGTCGGAGCTCACGACCATTCGCGGCCGTCTCGAGGAACGGCGCAGCCTGCTGGCCGGGGTGCGCTCCGACATCCGGCGGCTCGTCGCGCTGGCGGCCGACGACTCCGACGACTCCGACGAGTCCGCCACCCCGCAGCCGGCGGTGGAGCCGCCCGATCAGGACGGCGGCGGCTCCGGGCAGTGGTGGCCGCTCATCCAGTCGGCCGCCGCGAGAAACGGCGTGAGCGCTCGCGGCATGTACCGCCTCATGATGATCGAGTCGGGCGGCTCGGCCACCATCGTGGGCCCGGGCGGCTACTACGGCCTCTTCCAGTACGCTCCGACCACGTGGCGCGGCTCCTGGAACCCATGGCGCTCGGCGCGCATCACCGACGGCGCCGCGCAGATCAAGGCGACCGCGCTGGCTCTCCGCAAGGGCTACGGCCACGCCTGGTGGGATCCTTCCTACACTTGGGCGTTCCAGGGTCAGTAGGCGCCGCCGGGCGTCGCTTGCCCACGCGGGGGGTTGACCTGCGGCCACAAGGCGGTAGACTTCGTTCAGTTATGCTCGAAAGTGCTCAGATTGCCTCTGGTCCGCATGGAGCCCGGCGAACGGCCGAGCAAGGATCTCGGGCGATCGTCCGGTCGAGCTGACGCGAGATTCCCGTGCACGCACGGGGAACGGTCGGGCGCCGCAGGATGTGAACAGTGGGCGTCTCCGGCGCGGGATGGCAGCAGTGGGTAGTGAAGCGCCCGGCCGTTCGAGTCTCATCTCGCGTGCGCGAGGCGGGCCGCGCCGTCGCCTGGGGGTGTCCGGCGTTGGGCCTCGGGTGTGACCACAGGCGCGACTGTGCCGGGTGACGCATCAGCCAGGGAGATGTCCTTTGCCGGACGCAATGCTTGACACTCGCGGCTGCGAGCCTATGATGTGTTCGACTTTGTTCGGTCTTGTCGGCCCGCAGGACGCGAGTAGTGGGGGAGGCTGTGGCGTCGCCAGATGTCCCGGAAGTCCATGAGATGATCCCCGCCGAGCGTCGCGCGCGCATCATCGACATGGTCGAGGAGCGGCAGGCGGTCCGCGTGTCTTCGCTGAGCGAGGATCTTGGTGTGTCTGGGATGACCATCCGCAGAGACCTCGAGCGGCTTGAGGCGGAGGGAGTCCTCGTGCGCACGCACGGCGGCGCTATTCTCAAGCGCCGCCTCGTGGAGGAGTCGCTCTACGTGGAGCGAGCGACGACGCACACCGAGGAGAAGCGGCGGATCGCCGAGAGCGCCGCCGCCCTCATCCGGCCCGGAGAGACGGTCTTCCTCAGTTCGGGCACCACCGCCGCCAAGGTCCTCAGCCACGTCGACCCGGCGCTCGAAGCTCGCGTCGTCACCCACAATGTCGGAGCCATCCAGGAAGCCAAAGGGCTGCGCCTCGAGGTCATCCTCGTCGGTGGCCTGTACCGGCCGCGCTCGAACGCGGTCAGCGGACCGCTCGCTCTGGAGCACATCAGCCGCTTCCGCGCGAGCAGGATGCTCCTCGGCGTCGACGGATTCGACCTTACCGAAGGTCTCACGACGCCGACCGTCAGCATGGCCGGCGTGGAGCGTGCCATGATCACGCAGACGCGGGGCGACGTCGTGGCCCTGGCCGACGCCTCCAAGATCGGCGTCGTCGCCGATGTCGCCATCTGCGGCTTCGACAGGGTTGACATAGTGATGGTCGACGACAGCGTCGACAGGGGTGTGCGAGACGAGATCACGCGGCGAGGATTGCAGTGCATCGTCGTGTGATGACCGGCTGCGGGGGGCTGCGAACCGCGGTTTTCCGCCACCGCGACGGGCAGGCGTGTGAGCCTGCGAGACCGGCGCGCGATGCGCGCCGCTGCGACGGAACCGAGGCCGTGTGGACGTAGATCGAGTGAACGAGCTCTTCGAGGTCGCCGTTCGGCTTGCGAGTGACGCCGGCGAGCTTCGCGACGCGCTCCAGGTCGAGTTCCTCAGCGGCCAGCTGGCCGAGGTGGTCGCGACAGACTACGACCTTGGAGAGGTCCTCCGGGTCGAACAGATCTTCGGCGGCTTCGAGAACCTGAGCTTCGCCGTCGTCACGAGGGACGGCGACGGGGAGCGCCGGAACTTCGTGCGCAAGTACAAGTACGGCACGGTCGAGCGCGAGATCCGCTACGAGCACGCGCTCGTCCGTCACATCAGGGGCAAGGGCTTCGAGCTCCCCGCATGCGTCTACGAGACCAGAGGGGGCGACACGCTGGTCACGCGCGAGGAGCTTCTCGGCGCCGAGCGTGTCCCGCGCTTCTTCGCCGTGTACGAGATGCTGACCGGCGAGGACAAGTACACCTGGACCGAGAACCGCTGCACCGACACCGAGTACGAGGATGCTGCTCGCTTGCTGGCGCGCTTCCATCAGGCCGCCCATGACTTCGAGCCCGGCGAGTTGTTCCGCGAACAGCCGCCGATCATGGACTACCTCGCGGCCATGTCCGCCACGTTCAACGGCTATGCCGAGGGGACGAAGGGTACCAAATACGACCAGTACTTCCTCTCACAGTTGCCGGGGATCCTCGCGGCGATCGACCGCGGCCTTATGCTGGGTCCCGAGCTCGACGGTCTGCCGCGTTGTCCCGTCTTCTGTGACTACCATCCCGGCAACCTCAAGTGGCGTGACGAGCACGGCGTCGGTCTGTTCGACTTCGACTGGGCCAAGCTCGACTACCGCGTCTTCGACATCGCCATCGGCATCGTCTACTTCTGCGCATCGTGGAAGGAAGCGGACGACGGCGAGCTCCGACTCGACAAGGCGGAGATCTTCCTGAGGGCCTATCAGGACGAGGCGTCCCGCACCGAGGCCCCCGGCCCGCTCACCGACGGCGAATTCGCCGCGCTGCCCCGCATGCTGGCGATCGCCGCGCTCTACGTGGTCAGTTGGGACATCGTCGCCTACTACATCGACCGCGATCCGGACGACGACGAGTACCTCTACTTCCTCGAGCACAACGTGGCGTTCGTCGACTTCATCGAGGCCCGCCTCGACGATCTCGCCGCTATGGCCGGGCGTGTCAAGGCGCCCGCATCCGTACTCGAGGTCGCAGAGGGGGAGGGGGGATGACCATGAAGTACGTCGAGATGCTCACTGAGGCCGAGGTACGGCGCACGCACGAGGCCTCACTCGAGGTGCTCGAGACGGTGGGCATTCTTGCCCACTTCGCTCCCGCACGACAGGTGTTCAAGACGCACGGCTGCACGGTGGACGACGATACCGGCCTGGTGCGCATGCCGGCCGACGTCGTCGAGAAGTACCGCAAGCTGGCGCCGCCGAGCTTCACGTTCCGCGGCCGCGACCCGCAGTTCGACCGCACGATCCCCGATGACGGCCCCATCGTCGTCACCGGCTCGTCGGCGCCCAACGTGGTCGACCCTGTCACGGGAGTCGAGCGTCGCGCGACGTCCACGGACATCGCCAACATCGCCCACCTCATCAACGAGTTGCCCGGGTTCGACGTGTTCAGCATCTCGACCCTGGCCGACGACGCGCCCGAGGGGCAGTTCAGCTTGAGCCGGTTCTACCCGGCCCTCAAGAACTGCCTCAAGCCCGTGCGCAGCAACACGCCGAACATGGACGACCTGCGCCAGATCATCGAGCTTGGTGAGCTCATCGCCGGCGGCAAGGACGCCTACGCCGAGCGGCCGATCATCAACCACCACTACTGCCCGATGGTCAGCCCGCTCACCATGGACGTCGATTCCACCGAGGCGGTCATGTGGCTCACGGAGCGGGGGCTGCCCGTGTACACGACGGTGGTGCCGAACGCCGGCCTCACCTCGCCCATGACGCTGATGGGCACCCTCGTGGTCGGCAACGCCGAGTTCCTCGCCATCACCGTGTTCCAGCAGATGGTCAAGGAGGGCACGCCGATCATCTATGCGAGCCTGCCGACGGTCGCCGACATGCGCACCGGCGCCTATGCGCCGGGTGCCATCGAGACGGGCATGCTTCTCGCGGCGCAGGCTCAGCTGGCGCGGTTCTACGGGGTGCCCTCGGGCGGGTACATCGGCCTCACCAACTCACACTCGAACGACGCCCAGGCGGGCTACGAGACCGGCATGAACACGGTGCTCGGCGTCGCGGCCGGCGCCACCCTGCTCAACATGGGCGGCCTCTTCAGTTCGCTCATGGCCTTCGACTTCGCCAAGGCGGTCGTCGACAACGAGATCGCGATCATGGACAAGCGCGCCTATCGCGGCCTGGAGTTCAGCGAGGAGAATCTCGCCCTCGACGAGATCGCCGCCGTCGGCCCCGGTGGCAGCTACATGGGCCGCAAGCACACCAAGGCGCGCATGAAGACGACCGCCGTACTGCCCAAGCTGGCCAACCGCGATATGCGCCAGCAGTGGGAGGACGCGGGCCGGCCGGTCATCAACGACCGCGCCCTCGCCGAGGCGCGTCGCATCCTGGCGGAGCCCAACGGCGCCGCCTGGGACGCCGTACTCGACGCGGAGATCAGAGAGCGCTTCGCCGGCCTCGTGGCCGGCGACGCGACTCCGCTGGAGGACTGATCGGCGCAGACGCTAGTGAGCGGCCTGAGCGGCCGAAGGCTCTACCAAGGACGGACTGACACGAAGAGCTGAGACGAAGTCCCGACCAGTCACGCGGCCGCCGGAACGCGGCCGGGCAATGTTCAATCGGACCAAGGGGTGCATTCCATGGCGGACGCAGACCACTTCGACAAGCTGAAGCAGTCGATCATCGACCAGGACGAGGATCAGGTCCTCGCGGCCGTCAACGCGGCCCTCGCCGACGGCGTCGAGGCCAAGGCCGTCATCGACAAGGGGCTGCTGCCGGGCCTCAACGTGATCGGCGAGCAGTTCGAGTGCGAGGACATCTTCCTCCCCGAACTCATGCAGGCGGCCCTCGCCTTCCAGTCGGCGATGGTCATCCTCGAGCCCAAGATCAAGGAAGCCGGCGCCGAGGGTGAGAAGAAGGGCAAGATCGTTCTCGGCACCGTCAAGGGTGACCTCCACTCCATCGGCAAGAACATCCTCAAGCTCCTGTACGAGACCTCGGGTTTCGAGGTGTGGGATCTCGGCATCGACGTCGACCTGTTCCAGTTCGTCGACAAGGCCAAGGAGGTCGACGCCGACATCATCGCCATGTCGGCCCTGCTCACGACGACCCTGGTGGGTCAGCGCGACGTGATCGACGCGCTCAAGGACCAGGGCAAGCGTGATGACTTCAAGGTGATCATCGGCGGCGGCGCGACCACCAAGGAGTGGGCCGACACCATCGGCGCCGACGGTTGGGCCGCGACGGCGTACGAGGCCGTGACCCTGTCCACCAAGCTGGTCTCCTGAGACTGCGCCAGACCCCGACGAGAGCGAGGAGCACGACATGATCGACCTTATCGAGGTGTTCGACCGCGCCGAGACCGGCCCGCTCACCTCCGAGACCGACTACTACATGAAGCGCTACGTCCCCAAGCTCAGCGAGGTCATCTCGCGGCACAAGGTGAAGTGGGACAAAGAGACCATCATCAACCCGGACGACACGCTCACCGATGCGGTCTTCGAGGCAGCTGTCGACCTCATCGCCGAGGCCGGCGCCTACTGCCCTGAGACGAACCGCGTGATGGAGTTCACGCGTGACGAGATCGTGCTCGCCTGCGAGCAGTGCCCCAAGGCGACCACGTTCGGCGAGGGCCGCGAGCGCAACATCATGCGCGGCCGCCGCCCCGACACGATCGACGACCGGCCGTGGGTGCACGTCGGCGGCGGCATCTACACGACCGACGAGCAGGTCTATGTCGACACCGTCGAGAAGATGGCGTCCTACAACATCGTGGACTCCGTCAGCGTGCCCTCGATCCTGCACCTTCGCGGCAAGGACTCGCGTGTGCGCTCGCCGCAGGAGATCCTCTCCGCCTGCAAGACGGTGCGTCTCGCGCGTGAGGGCATCCGCCGCTCCGGCCGCGCCGGCCTGCCGATCATCAACGGCATCTCCGCGGCCTCCCAGCCGGCCTCGATGTTCGCGGCCAGCTATCCCGAGTTCGGCCTGCGCCGGAGCGACGGCTTCCTCATCGACTTCCTCTCCGAGATGGTCGTGGGCTACGAGGCGCTGCAGAAGGTCGCCTTCTACAACAGCATCAGCGCCAACATCGGCTCCACCTCGACGCCCCTCTTCGCGGGCTACGCGGGCGGCGCCGAGGGCGTGGCCGTGACGGCGACCGCGTACATGATCATGGGAAACCTGATCTTCCGTGGCAGCTACCACTACAACGCTCCGCTGCACAGCAAGCTGCACCTCTCGTCGACGAAGCCGCTCATCTGGGCGATCGCCATGTCGAACGCCGCGGTCGGTCGCAACATGGGCTACCCGATGGTCAACCTGCCGTACCTCGGCGGGGGCTCGGGCACGAAGCAGTACCATTACGAAATGGCGTGCTATATGCTCGCTGTCGTGACTTCTGGTGGAAACGTCTTTTCGGGGCACCCGGCGATGGCCGTCCAGTCGGACTCGCTCGTCCCCGACGACCACAAGTTCCATGCGGAGATCGGTCTGGCCGCCTCCAAGCTCACGCGCGCCCAGGCCGAGCCCATCGCCCAGAAGCTGTTCCCGCTGTTCGGCGACAAGCTCAAGGACCCGGACAAGGGCATGACGTTCCAGCAGGTCTACGACATGAAGACCAAGAAGATCGCGAACGCCGACTACCAGAAGGCCATGGACGAGGTGCGCTCCGAGCTCGCCGCCATGGGTCTGGAGGTCCCCGTCTCGTGATCCGAGTCGCGCACATGCAGGCGTCACAAGGCAGAGCTGCATGAGCCACGGGAGCGTCCCGCCGCCGACCGTCCGCCGCGCCACGCGCGGCGGACGCGGCGGCTGCGGCCACGCGAACCGGCAGGCCGAAGCGTGACACGCGCGCCGCGCGCACACGTGACCGGCCGTCGGGTACGGTACATCACGACACCCGCGTATGCGGCGAAAGGGGGTAGGGCGTGACGGTAAGGATCTTCTTCGCCACGGACGTCCATGGATCGGAGGTCTGCTGGCGCAAGTTCATCAACTCGGCCAAGCACTACGAGGCCGACGTCCTGATCCTGGGCGGGGACATGACCGGCAAGGCCATCATCCCCATCGTGCAGACAGGCCCTGAGCAGTGGCGCTACCACATGCAGGACCTGAGCCACGAGGTCGCCGGGGCGGACGCTCTCGCACAGGCGGAGCGGCTGATCCGCGACCACGGCTACTACCCTGTCGCCCTCACGCCCGAGGAGCGCGACGAGTACACGACCGACGAGGACAAGCTCGAGGAGCTCTTCCACGAGCAGATGCGCAAGACGATCGAGAGCTGGGTGGGATGGGCCGACGAGAGGCTCGAGGGCTCCGGCCTCCAGTGCATCGTGTGCCCGGGCAACGACGACCGCCACGACATCGACGCGATCCTCGCGAGGTCCAAGACCATGCAGGTCGGCGAGGGTAACGTCCTCGACCTGCCGGGAGGGTACCAGCTGGCCTCCAGCGGCTGGACCAACCTCACACCGTGGGACACCCCGCGCGAGGAGGATGAGCCCAAGCTCAAGGAGCGTCTGATGGGCATCGTCAAGCAGGCGACGGTGGACCCCGAGCGCCTCGTGCTCGGGCTGCATGCGCCGCCGTACGACACGCAACTGGACGTAGCTCCCAAGATCGACTGGGAGACGCTGACGGTCCAGGGTCAGGATTCGGCTCACGTCGGTTCCACGGCGGTCAAGGAGGTGATCGAGGAGGTCCAGCCGATCCTCTCGCTGCACGGCCACATCCACGAGAGCAGGGCCGCGGTGCGCATCGGTCGCACGCTCGCCATCAACCCCGGCAGTTCCTACGTCGAGGGCATGGTCGCGGGAGTCGTGGTCGATCTCGACGGCAAGAAGAAGCTCAAGCGGTACCGCTTGACCTCCGGGTGAGGGCGCCCGGGCAGGTGGAAGTCCATGGGAAGGCGGCGCGTTCGACGCCGCGCAGATGCGACTCAAGGGGGACATAGCCGATGGCGACAGACTCTGGTGCGAACAAACCAGCCGAGCAGACACTGTTCGTCCGCAAGGCGAGCGGGCTTGTCAAGGGCTGGTCGTCGACGGACGGGTTCAGGTATTCGTTCTTCTCCGTGAACCTGTTCCTCGCGATCTGGTCGTTCGCGTACGCCACCTTCATCCCGGGCGGCAGCCTGTTCTGGGCGATCGTCATCACCGCCTGCTTCATCGTGCTCGAGATCATCGTGTACGCGGGCCTGATCTCGGCGATGCCGCGCGCGGGTGGCGACTACGTGTGGATCACACGCATCTTCCACAGCTCGATCGGCTTCGTGATCGCCGGGGTGGGCTGGTGGTTCATCCTGTGGCTCTGGACGCCGATCTACGCCGACATGGGCGTGCAGACCACAGTCAAGCCGATCTTCCGCATCCTCGGCCTCAATGGGGCGGCCGACTGGCTCGGCACGGCGACGGGCATCTTCGTGGCCTCGCTGGTCGTCATCGCCATCGCCTCGATCCTGGTGGCCGTCGGCATGAAGGCCTACGCCAACTTCCAGAAGTGGGCCATGTGGATCGGGCTCGCCGGCGTCGTCATCTGCGGCATCCTGCTGCTGGTGACCTCCGGCGACTCCTTCAAAGAGAAGTTCAACCAGGCCGCCGAGAAGTACTACGGCGGCGACGTCGGGCTGCTCGACCTGACCAAGTACGAGCAGGACGAGGCCGGCCTGTTCGTCTACGACGATGAGGGCGCCATGGTCGTCGTCGAGGGCGAGACCCACGCCGGCGCGTTCGAGGCCGTCGAGTCGATCGGTGCGGGTACCGGCATGCCGACCTCCACGTTCAGCGGTGGCCTGAGCTGGGCCACCTGGGCGATCATCCCGTTCATGTTGTTCTGGATGGCGTGGCCGAACTGGGGCGCGACTCTGTACGGCGAGGTCCGCGGGGCCAAGGACTTCCGCAAGAACATCTACCAGATGCTCGGCGGGCTCTTCGTGCCGACGATCATCGCCCTGTCCTTCCTCGGGCTGATGACCTGGAAGGTCGGTTACCAAGCCTTCATGGGTACCATGGCGGCGTTCTGGTGGGGCATCTCGCCCATCGGCGGCGACTACATCTCGCCGACGGCGATGATCTCCTGGATCGTGCCCAACGCGGCGTTCCAGGTCATCCTCATCGCCGCCATCTCGCTCCTGCTCTTCGGCTGGTTCGGCACGCTCTTCCTCTCGTCGACGCGCATGATCTTCGCCTCCGCGTTCGACCGCATCCTGCCTGAGCGGGCGGCCAAGGTGACCTCCGGCGGCGTGCCGACGGTCGCTCTGCTGCTCATGACGATCCCGTCGATCATCGTGGCGGCGCTCTACGCGTACACTCCCGTCGTGGAGGAGCGGGGGGTCACGATCGTCAAGCTCTTCACCTACGATGCGACATTCGGCATCATCATCATGTTCCTCTTCAGCGGGCTCGCCTTCATGGTCATGAAGTGGCGCGCTCGGGGCATCTGGGAGAACAGCGCCCTGCCCAAGTCGGGTATCGCCGGCATCCCGTGGATGGCCATCATCGCGGCCTTCTACTGCGCCTTCCTGGTCTTCAACATCTTCATGTTCATCTGGGATCCCGACGGGGTGTACTACATCAACCTGTGGGAGTCCGCCGTCTTCATGGGCGTCCTCTACCTGGCCGGCGTCGTGATCTGGCTGATCGCGTGGATGGTCCGCAAGAAGCAGGGTATGGCGCTTGAGGCTGTCGCCAAGGAGATCCCGGTCGAGTAAGCCGACGGGATCCGCCTTCGCGGCGTCAAGACCAGCGCCGGCGGCGGCCGCAGAGCCGCCGCCGGCGCCCTCACGAAACGCACACGCAGAGCAGACAGAATAGGCAGACCCCCCGGGACGGCCTGGGACTTCTGACAGCGACACAGTGGAGGCCGTATAGATGGCAAAGATCCTGACGAGAATGGGTGACAACTCGAACGTCGAGTTCACCATGGACGAGCTCCGCCAGGAGTTCATCGACGGGTCGGAGTTCGCGGCCAAGAAGGCGAAGGTTCCGCCTCTGACCGAGAACGAGATCGACTGGCTCGTGGACGTGTTCGCCGCCCCGACGCGCATCTGGGGCGTGCAGCGCGGCAACGAGGTCGTCATGACCAAGGACGGCTGCGTCAACGCGCTGAACTCGTCGCAGATTTCGAGCGGCGTCGTCGCTCCGGTCAACCGCGAGGTCGGCGTGCGGCTCTACGAGTCCATGCTCGGCTTCGACTCGATGGAAGTCTCGCACAACGACTACTCGGTCAAGCCGCAGCGCTTCCTCAAGAAGCTTGAGATGCTCCACGTCGAGATCCTCATGGAGACCACGATCTTCCCGCTGCTCTACGGGTTCATGCCGAACCTGGGCCTATACTTCAAGAGCGACGGCCCGTTCGACAACCCGTACGACCTCATGCAGCAGGGCAAGATCAAGGAGTCGCGGGAGACGCAGGAGGCAGCCGGCGCCAAGTGCCTCGAGGACTGCATCGAGATGAGCGACTGCATGGTCGAGATGGGCGCCGACGGTATCGACTACGACACCGTGGCCTCCACCGGCGACGGTGAGTTCGCCGCAGTGCTCAAGAGCACCGAGCACGTCGCCAAGGAGACGGGGCTGCCGGTCGAGATCGGCATGTCGACCGAGATGGTGACCGGTATCCACGGCACCATCGAGTACAACGGGAAGCGGCTGGCCGGCATGTGGCCGCACCAGCAGTTGCAGGTGTGCGAGGAGGCCGGCGTCTCGATCTTCGGTCCGGTCAGCACCACCAACACCAAGAAGTCCACGCCGTGGAACCTCGGCAAGGCGCTCGTCTTCGTCAAGGCTTGCACCGACATCGCCAAGGTGCCGATCCACCCGAACGTCGGTATGGGCGTCGGCGGTGTGCCGATGTTCGAGACCCCCGCGGTCGACGTCGTGACCCGCTGCAGTGCGGCCATGATCGAGATCGGCAAGGCCGACGGGTTGTAGGTGGGCACTGGTGACCCCGCCGGCATGCACATGGCCCATCTGTTGGCCTCGTCCATGGGCGGCATCCGGGCAGCGGGAGATCTCGTTGCTCGTATGCAGCTCAGCAAGAAGATGAGGATCGACGAAGCCAAGAAGTACGTCGCCGACAAGCTCCACGTGACCCCACTGGACCTCAGTGACCCCCACACGATGCGGCTTCTCAGGGAAGAACTCGACATCGGGACGATCACGGGTGTGCCGGGCGTTGCCAAGGGCATCGCGGCGAAGGCTCGTATCGCCAAGCTGCTCGACATCGAGATCAACTGCGTCGAGCAGTTCAAGAACAAGACCGGACTGCACTACTGAGTCTGTGAGGAGGCCGGCCGGCCGCGTGAGCGGCCGGCCGGCCTGCGACTTCGTCCCCGCACGCAAGGACGGCCGTGGACCACGATCGCCGAGAGCTCGTGATGTTCGACTTCGATGGTGTGATCGTCGACTCGCTCGACGTCTTCGGCAACGCCTTTGTGCAGGCGTGCGCCGCGGAGGGCGTTCCCGGCTTCACGACTCTGGACGACCTCCTGGCGGTGATGGACGGCAACTTCTACGCGGCCATGCGCGCCCGTGGGGTGCCCGAGGCGCGCGTCGCCGCCGTCATGGGCCGCGTGGGCGGCGCGCTCGTGATGGCCCGCCGCTGGCTCAAGCCGTTCCCTCTGCTGCCGCAGGTCATCGCGGAGCTCGGGGACGAGCGCACCGTCGTCATCGTGACGTCGAGTCCCACCGCCGTCGTGGACGGGTGGCTGCGTCGTCACGGCGTGACCGGGGTGGCGGAGGTCGCGGGCGCCGAGAGCGCCCAGAGCAAAGTGACCAAGATCGGCGACCTGGTCGCGCGATTCCCCGGCCAGGACACTTACTGGTTCGTCGGCGACACCGGCGGCGACATGCGCGAGGCGCGGGCCGCCGGCGCGACCCCTGTCGGGGTCGGGTGGGGCTGGCACGAGCCGGAGACTCTCATCGCCGCCGGCGCCGCATGCATCGCGGCGACCCCGTCGGAGCTGCTCGCCATCGTCGCGCCGGAGCAGACGAGGGACTTCTTCGGCCTCGGGTGAGGCCGGCGGGCCGCCTCGTGCGGCCGGCCTGCGCGACCCCACATCGGGAGCGAGTCGTGGCTCCTGCCTCAGCTCGCCAGGGCGTCGGCGGCGGCCGTAAGGCGGCCGGCGGCGGCCTCACGAAATCCGCCACAGTCGTGAAACACGAACACTTCGGCGGCGTCGAGCAGCAGGACCTGGGCACGTGGTCCCCCGCCGTCACCGATGAAGTCCTTCGCCTGATCGGCGTCGTCGTAGATGGTGGCGACCCTTGACCACTGACGTCGGGGTACGCCGCCGCGCATGCCGCCGTCGATCCAGTCCTGAAAGGGTCGCCAGACGCGCCCGCGGATGATCGGCAACTCGTAGAAAGGCAGTCCCGGCAGCCGTTGCGCGGCAAGGCCGGTCCAGCGGTCCACGTTGACCTGCGAGCCGCGCCGGTAGGCGCAGAGCAGGAGCGCCGGAGCGCCCAGCACGTCCTCGGGGAAGCGCACCGCCTCGCCCGAGAGTGCGGTCCCGGTGAGCGAGGGGAAGCATCGGCCGGTCACGGCCGAGTCGGCTTCCTCCGGCTGGGACGTCTTCATCGTCGATTATCCTCGTCTCGGTCGCCCTAGCCGGGCTCCGGGTCGTCGGTCTCCTCGGCGGGAGGGCGGCCATCCGGCCCCAGGCCCATCTCTCGCCAGGCGCGACGCTGCCGTGCGCGGAGAGGCGTCGTCGCAGCGTAGAGGACCGCCAGGAAGCCCGCCATGGCTGCCGTCCAGATCAGCGTCGTCCGTACGCCGTACAGCCATACGAGGAGAGCGGCGAAGAGGAGCGTGCAGACGACGGCGGCGATGCGCCACGCCAGGACGGACCGCGTTGTCGCGGCGGGCCGCCGCCTCGGTCCGGTTCCCGCTCCATCGCCCGCCGGCATGCCGCTCACCGCCGCTGCGGAGGGCGAAAATGCTCGAGCTCTCCCGGACGCGGGACCTCGGAGTGGAGATCGGCGGCCGGCGGTCGCGCCGGGCGCCCTTCGCCTCTCTCGGCATCGGTGTGGGTGTCGAGGCTGAGCCCGCGCAACCCGTAGACGTTGTGGCCGCACTCGCGCACGATCGGCGAGTAGGCGATGCGGTTGTTGAAGCTCGAGGCCTTCATCCCTGCCTTGAGACAGGCACGCTGGAGGTCGCGTCGGTCCGCCGGGCCGTCTCTCGCGGCGAGGATGCGGAAGAGCGTCAGCTCGGTGAGCTCGAGGACGTCCTCGGGCGCCAAGGGCTGGGTGGAGCTGACGACTTCACCGTCGACGCGCACGCCGGGGATGCGTTCGCACAGCTCGGCGAGGATGTACTCGGGCATCACGAAGTCCCGCATGCGTTCGTCCCGGCGGATGCCGGCGTGCAGGTCGGGCAAGCGCACGGCTCCGGTGATGACGAGGATCTTGAACAGGCGGGAGATGACGGCGTTCTTGGCGACGGACGGCAGATGGAACCAGCCGGTGCGGCGCTCGAGCCAGACGAAATCGTCCGCCTCCGAGACGACTGCGGTGACGAGGCCGTCGTCGACCCACGACGCAAGGCCCGCGGCGACGGCGCCGGTGACGTCTCGCACCCTGGTGGCGCCGGAGCGGCGGACGAGAGCCCGGGCCGTGTCGATGATGCCCGCGATCAGCTCCTCCGTGTCGCCGTTCGGGTCGGGCGGGTCGGGTAGCACGACCCTGACGCCCCTCACGCTCACGAGCGAGAAGGTCGGCCGGCGGCAGAGCACGGCGGCTGCTGTCAGGAGTCCTGCCGGGTCGAAGCCGCGCGCCGACACGCGCTCGTCGACGAGGCGGCGGGCGAGCTCATGCGCTGTCGTCGGGGCGATGTGCGCGGCCAGTACCAGGGCGCGGTCGAGGGCCGGTGCGGCGATGCCCGCGTCGCCGAAGGCCGCTCCCGAGTCGGAGAGACGACGGGACAGCCGCTCGCACAGCTGCCGCACGCGCTCGCGGGTGATGCCGTCGAATTCGTCGCCGGTGACCTGCAGCGTAGCGCCCCCGAGCCCGTCCCAGCCCCAGTGGCGCACGGCGACGCGCGCCGTGCGGCCCGGCTCGGCATGATCGGCGATGGCGGCCAGCTCGGCCTCGAGAGTACGATCGGACAGCTCCACAGGGTCTCCGCTCGGCGCTGCTCACGTTGCTGAAGGATACTACAGACGCGGGGCATGGCCCGGCGGCCGCACTCCCGCCCTCGTCGTCTATGGACTATGATAGGCGGAATCAGCATGCCGGCGCCCGGGGGGGGAGTCCGATGGCCTCAGACAAGAACAAGGACAAGAAGAAGTCCGGCGACGCCGACGCAGTCGGCCCGCTCCCGGACATGAGTGTGCCGCCGGAGGAGAAGCACTCCGGCTCACACAAGAAGCTCGACCGTGCGAAGTACGAAGCCGAGCTCGAGAATCTCCAGATCGAGCTCGTCAAGCTCCAGGAGTGGATCAAACATGCGGGTCTGCGTGTCGCCGCGATCTTCGAGGGCCGGGACGCCGCCGGCAAGGGCGGCACCATCAAGCGTGTCACCGAGCATCTCAACCCGCGCGTGGTGAACATCGCCGCCCTCGCCACCCCGACGGAGCGTGAGCGCACCGAGTGGTACTTCCAGCGCTACGTGGAGCACCTCCCTGCGGCGGGCGAGATGGTCCTCTTCGACCGCTCCTGGTACAACCGCCCCGGCGTGGAGCGGGTGATGGGCTTCTGCACCGAGGACGAGGTGTGGGAGTTCTTCCGCACCTGTCCGGAGTTCGAGCGCATGCTCATGCGCAGCGGCATCATCCTGCTGAAGTACTGGTTCAGCGTCAGCGACGAGGAGCAGGAGAAGCGGTTCCAAGCGCGCCTCAAGGACCCTCTCAAGGTCTGGAAGCTCAGTCCCATGGATCTCGAGAGCCGCATGCGCTGGGTGGAGTACTCGCAGGCCAAGGACGAGATGTTCGCCTACACCGACACCAAGGACTCGCCCTGGTGGGTGGTCAACGCCGACGACAAGCGGCGGGCGCGGCTCAACATGATCCATCACCTGCTCGGCCACATCCCATACGAGGACGTGACCCACAAGCAGTTGAAGCTGGCGGACCGGCCGCCCGATAAGGGGTACGTGCGGCCGCCCATCGACAGCCAGACGTTCGTGCCCGAGATCTACTGACGCGGACGGCTCCGGCCGGTCAGCGGACCGTGACCCGTGTCGTGGCGGGCTTGAGTTCCCGATTGGCGCCACGATCGGTCGCGCGGTAGACCACCGTGTAGACGCCGCGCACCTTTGGCTTCCATTTGATCGTGAGCGACGTGCCCGTCTTCACCCATCCCGGGCGGGCTGAGGCGACGACGCGACCCTTGGCGTTGCGGATGGCGTACCGCACGTTGACCTTGGCGCTGTACGGGTCGTGCGCCCTGTAGTTGAGCCGGATCGTCCCACCGAGTCTCACAGCCCTGCCCTTGGTCGCGTAGAGCCGCGGCCGGTAGAGATCCACGATGAGGCCTTTGTTCACGGAGGTCGTTCCCATGGACGAGACCGCAGTGACGATGAAGGTCGGGCGGCCGCTGCCCAGGGCTTCGCCGCCTGTCGTCTTGCCGTCCCAGACGGCGCCGCGCGTGCCTTTGGCAAGGGCGCCGAGTTCGAGCGTGCGGATCGTCTCGTCGCCGAGGCGGATGGTCACGGTCACCGTTGCGCGGCGCGTCAGCCGGAAGCGGATGGAGGTGGTGTCAAACCGCCCGTCGCCGTTCGGCGAAAGAGTCACGGGAGTCGCGGTGGGGAAGCCGAGCGTGCGGTCGACGGTGATCGGGACGGCGCGACGGCGGATGTTCCAGGCCGCGTCGCGGTGCTCGATCGTGAAACGGTACTGGCCTTCGGCGGCCGGCGTCGCCTCGCCGCTGCTGATGAAGGCGCCGTCCCACGTGACCGCCGAGCTGCCGGTGCCCTTTGCCCGCCAGCCGTGGAGCCAGCGCCTGACGACGCCGTCCGCGTCCTTGATGCCGACGCGGACGGAGCACGCCTCGGCCGGCACATAGGTGAGGCGAGTCGTCTCGTCGCGGCCGTCGCCGTTGGGGCTGAACGAGGCGGGGGAGGCGGCGGCGGTCGAGAGATGCGGCCCGACCGTGTCGACGGCGATGGTCATCGTCGCCGGGAAGGCGTCGCCGAGCGCGGAGGACGCGTCGAGTTGGACGGTGTAGGCGCCGTCGGGGACGGTGGCGCCGGAGGCCCCCGAGCCGTCCCACGTGACCTGTGCCGACGTGCCCTGCCCCGACCACGAGGCGACGGTGGCGCCCGCGGCGTCGTGCACGGTGAGTTCCCAGTCGGCGGTCGTACTGAGCTTGGCTCCGAGGACGGTCGCGTCGAGGGAGCCGTCGCCGTTGGGGCTGATGAGCGCCTCAGTGGCGCTGAGCTTCGCGACGAGCGGCGCCTGGATGCGCCCGGCCACGCTACGGCGGATCGCGGGCAGCAGGGAGTAGAACTTCGCGCCCGGGCAGGCGGTGTAATTGGCGTCGCAGTGCCCGGAGATGACGGGTAGGCTGACGGTGGCGCCCTTCTTGAACTTGTCGGTCGCGCCGCAGGTGAGCTTGGCCGTACCGGATGGATCGAGGCCGTGCGTGGCGAGTTTCCAGGCGAGGAGCCTCTCCAGAGCGGCGCGCGCTTCCGCCGGCGGGGCGACGCTGGTGAACGTGCCCATGACGGAGATCCCGGTGCTGCCGGTGTTGAAGCCGTACACCTGGGCGCCGATCACGCCCCGGGTCATGCCGCCGTAGCGGCCCTCGAAGATCGTCCCGTAGCGGTCGATCAGGAAGTTGTAGCCGATGTCGCTCCAGCCGAGGCTCTTCGTGTGGTAGGCGTAGATGCCGCGCATGAGAGCGGCGGAGTCGGCGGGGGCGTAGGTGTTCCCGCTGGCGGTGTGGTGGACGAAGGCCGTTTTGACGGTGGCGTAGGACGGCGATCCCGAACGCAGGGACTCGTCGGCGCCCCACTGCGATCGGGTGACGATCGCGGGGACGGCGGTCGCGGCCGAGGCCGGCGGTACCAGGCTCACGCCGGCGACGGTGGCCGCGAACCGGCGCACACCGCTGAGGACGCGCGTCACTACATCGGCGTCTTCCGTAGGATCGATGACGACCAGGCGAGCACCCGTGAGCTCCGCCGGCGCGGCCTCGGCGCCGGAGGACGCGCTGATCTGAACGTATCGGGCGGAGCCGGTCCAGAGGGGATCGGTGAACGCGACGGGCTCGACGCCCTCCTCGTTCGCAACCTCCAGAGGCGTCTCCACCCAGTCAGTCCACTCCGTGCCGTCCAGGCTGGCGCGGAGGCGCAGCGAGACGGCGCCGTCCGTGCCGGGGACGTCGCACACGACGCCGGCCATGGTGAACCGCATGCCGGCATCCAGCGTGATGGGTGACGGCGCCGGAGCGTCCGCTTCGTTCTTCTTCGAGCCTCCGGCCGCCTTCGGCGACTCCGCCGGAGTCTCGGGCGCCACGTCCAGGTCGCCCCCGGGCACGGCCATCGTGCGCGTCTCGACGGCCGGCGTGCTCATCCACTCGCGCACGGCGCCGCTGGCTCGCGGCGCCGTCCAGACGGAGACGAGGCAGGCGGCGACGACGACGACGAGGAGTGTCACCGTCGCTGTGCGCGATGTACGGGCGCCCCGCGACGCTGCGCGGCGGGTGCTCATCGGCCGGCCGGGCGCACGGGTAAGTTGGGCCGAGGGTCGTTGTGGGGGCTGTGGGTCATGTGTGCTGGGCTCCGGATCGCCTGGCCTGAGCTGGGCCTCTACCTGACTCTACGCCGGTGGCCGAGGAAACCCAACATCGGCTGGGTGACGGATCGGCGGCCGGCGCGTCTCCGTTAGCGCGTCTCCATGGTTGCCGGTCACTCCTTCTACAGCCTCGGCGCAGACCCTCGGCTGCTTGAGCGACCTGTGGCTGATGCAGGCCGAATCGACCTGCCCGGAGGCCCGCCGGACGCGGCGCTAGTCGGTCCCCTCCTCGCCGCCGAAGGGCTCGCCGATGAACGGGAGCTCGGGCAGATCGGAGAGGTGGCCGGCGACCGCCCTCGCGGCGGCGTCGACGAGGTCGTCGTCGCTGAAGCCGGACTCGAGCGCGGCGCCGAGGGCGGCGGCGAAGTCCTCCGAGAGCTGGAGGCTCAAGTCGACGAGGTCCCCGGCGGACGCCGGGCGGGTGGCTCCGAGCGGTATGGAGGGCACGAGCGTCACCCAGACGAGCTCTTCGTCGACGGCCAGGGCGCTGACGGCCCGGCGGGCCGGGCCGCGGGTGGGGCTGCAGGAGCACAGCCGGACGCTGCCGGGTGGGCTGTGCCGGCGGGCCGTGTTCTCGGTGTCCGGGGGGATGGTGGTCATGGCGCCTCCCTCTGGTCGTCGATGCAGGGCTACGAACGCCGCCGCGCAGCCAGGCGACCAGAAGGGTCTGCAGCGACCGGATCGCGACGGCGCCGTGTGGGCGGCAGCCGCGGCCCGCGGCGGCGTTCGACGGTACCGTAACAGGCGAGGCGGACAGATGTTCGTGTACTTGACGGAGGCGTGGACGCACGAAGGGCAGGTGGCCCAAGAGGCCACCTGCCCTCGTCACACGCCCGATCGTCGCTTCATCCGGTGCTCGCCGTCGGCCCGGTCTTTCCCAAGATACGGCAACTGCAGGTACCAGTAGCAGTCGTCTCTCAGGAACCGGTGCGGCTGTGGCACCGCAGTGACTCCCAGCTCGGCGAAGCGCCGGCAGTCGATCGGGTCGACGAGCTGCAGGTGCGTGATGCCCGGGCGCCAGTCGCGGGCGCCGTTGATGGCGCGGGCGGCCTCGAGCGCGTCGGCGTAGGGCTCCTTGAGGTAGCCCGCGTGGCCCTCGATGACGCCGTCGGCAAAGAACCTGACGTCCTTCGTCTTGAACAGGCCGCCTCTGTGATTCGCGTACTCGGCCTTGGCCTTCGTCAACCAGGCGGCGATGTGGTCGTCCGGCTCGATGCCGAGAGCGCCACGAACGCGCATCTTGAGTCTGCCGGCGTCGGCGAGTCGCTGGTAGGCCTTGACGGCAGGGCTGTCCACAGCGAGCCACGGATCGAACACGCCGGTGATCCCCAGCGGACCCGCTGCGTTCTTCTGGAGGAAGGGGATGCCCTGCTTGTACTGGGCGACGGTGTAGTCGGGGAACACGTCTGTGACCAGGCCGGCCGCGCTCTCGCGCGGGGTGCCCGACGGCGTTCTGTAGGGGTTACCCCGGGTGCCTGCAGTGCCGGGCGCGCACTCGATCTTGCCGCCTTCGGGGTCTGGAGTCGTGCCGTCGACCTCAGCGAGCCGGGGCGTGATCCGGGTCCGGTGCTGCTCGAGGTGTTGTCGAAGCGAGCCGGGATCGGTGGTGAGCAGCAGGTCCCGGATCTCGCTCATGGGGAGGCCGAGTTGCCGGTACAGGTGGATGGGGCCGGCGCGGCGGATCTACGTGTGGTCGTAGTAGCGGTATCTCGTCTCGGGGTCCACGAACGCCGGGCAGAGGAGGCCGCGCTCGTCGAGCTTGCGCGGGAGTCACCGTGACGCTCGCGTGCCGCGCACGTTCCGAATCCGCCGATCGTGGCAATAGTGCGTCATCACCCGAGTCTCACCAACGAATGAGTCGCGATGTCGGACAGCGTCTACAGGGTCATGGAAGTCATCGGCTCGAGCCCGACTTCATGGGAAGAGGCGGCCAGGAACGCCGTCACCAAGGCCGGTATCCACCGCGAGGATCTGAGGATCGCGCAGGTCGTCGAGTTCGACATGAAGATCGACGACAAGCAGATCGTCGCATACCGGGCCAAGGTCAAGATCTCGTACAAGTACCACGAGATGGTCTGACGAGCCAGACAGCCCGGCCCGGCGGCGCGGATGCGCCGCCGGGCCGGGCTCGTTCTATTCGAGCCCGATGCGCTCGAGCCGCTCCAGGAGGGCATCGGCTTCCAGATGCAGCGCCGCAGCACGGCCGCGTCGTACTTCGCCGAAAAGGGCGTTCCGTGGCGGCCGACATGCGTGCGGACTGCGCGGATCTCGACCTGGCGGATGTGGAGTCGGCCAAGCCGTCGGCGGTGTTCATGGCGAACGTGATCATCGAGAAGAAGCGAAAGGCAGAGGAAGTAGCCGGTGCGATAGGGTGGACGTATGTCGGCTTGGTCGCCGTTTCAGTACAAGGTCTACCGGTACCTGTGGATCGCCCTTCTGGCGTCCAACATCGGCAGCTGGATGCAGGCGGTCGGCGCGGCGTGGCTCATGGTCGAGCTGGACGCCTCGCCGGCCGTCGTCGCTCTGGTGCAGACGGCGACCTACCTGCCGGTGGTGCTGGTCGGCGTGGCCGCGGGGGCCGTTGCCGACCTGGTCGAGCGCCGCCGCCTGCTGCTGGTCACGCAAGCGGTCATGTTCGTGGCGGCCGCCGGCCTGGCGGCGCTCACGGCGCTCGGCGTCGTCACGCCGCTCTCACTTCTCGGCTTCACCTTCGCCATCGGGCTCGGGATGGCGTTCAACTACCCGGCCTGGCAGGCGATCCAGCCGGAACTGGTGCCCCGCGACGAGCTCAAGCAGGCGGTCACGCTCGGCGGCGCCAACATCAATCTCGGCCGGGCGATAGGCCCGGCGGTCGGCGGCCTGCTGATCGCCGCCGCCGGCGCTTGGCTGGTCTTCGCGCTCAACGCCGCATCCTTCGCCTTCGTCCTCGCCGTGCTGTGGCGCTGGCGGCGCCCCGTCGAGGAGGACGTTGGACCGCCCGAACGCTTCGCCGGGGCGGTCCGCGCCGGCGTCCGTTACGCCATGTTCTCGCACGTCCTGCACGGCGTGCTGGTGCGCTCGTTCGCGTTCGGAGCGGCAAGCGCCGGCCTGCTCTCGCTGCTGCCCGTGTACGCCAAGCAGGTGCTCGGGGTGGGCTCCGGCGGTCTCGGCCTGCTCTACGCGGCGATCGGCGGCGGGGCGGTAGCGACCGCCGCCGTGATCCCGCGCGTGCGGGAGCGTCTGAGCGCCGACGGCGTGTTCGCAGCCGGCAGCGTGCTCGTCGCTCTCGCGCTGGGGGCGCTGGCGCTGGTGGACGGCCTCGCGGCGGCGATCATCGTCAGCGTGGTCGCCGGGGTCGGCTGGCTGTTCTGCCTGTCGACGCTCAACGTCGCCTCGCAGGAAATGCTGCCAGGCTGGGTGCGCGCCCGCGGCCTGGCCTTCTACCTGACGGCGATCTCGGCGGGCATAGCTCTCGGCAGCGCCGCCTGGGGCAGGCTCGCCAACGTCGTCGGCTCTCAGGGCACCTATGCCTGGGGAGCGCTCGCAGTGGTTGTGACGTTGGCGCTCGCCTGGCGCTGGCGCTTCGACAGGATCGCGGAAGTGGACCTGCGTCCGGCGCCGATGGCCGCACCGGAGGCGGGACTCGTCGTCGGCGACGAGACGAGCAGCCCGGTGCTGGTGGTCGTCTCCTACGATGTGCGGCCGGAGAGCGAGGACGACTTCCTTCGCGCCCTTCGCCTTGTCGGCCGGGCGCGCCGCCGCACCGGCGCCACCGACTGGTCGGTGTACCGCGACGCGGACCGGGACAACCGCTACATCGAGACCTTCGTGCTGCCCAGCTGGGACGAGCACATGCGGCAGCACCAGCGTCGTACGGTCACCGACCTGGAGTTGCAGGAAGACGTGTGGGCCTACCTGGGGCTCGGCAGCGAGCCCAAGGCGAAGCACTTCATCCAGCCGCCGGAGCCCTCCTCGCGATTCTGGCCGCGTTAGCCTGCCGTCGCCGGGGGGCCTTGGCCCGGTCGCAGATCCGGTGCCAGATTCGCCACCAGATCCGTAGCCGGATCCGCGACCAGATCCGGAGCCGGTTCGGTGACCAGTTCGGGGAACAGTACCTCGATCTCCGCGAGACGCTCGGCCGTCCTTCGGTGATCGGCGTCGGCTGCCGCGCCGTCATCCTCGATCCTCGCGCTGAGCGCCGCGTGCTCATCCGGTTCCGGCGGCTCGACCAGCTCGCGGAGGAAGGGGTGCACGTAGGGCTGTGACGTGTCGACGGTGAACAACGCCGTGTCGCGGGCCCGGGTGACCCCGACGTAGACGACCCGCCTCTCCTCCTCGATCTCGGCCTTCTCCCAGCGCGAGACGTCGCAGTCGTAGTCGGGGACGACGACCGCGTGGTACTCGCGGCCTTTGGCCGCGTGGATCGTGCCGATCACGACGCGATCCTCCTCGGCCTCCTCGCGCGCCAGGGTGTCGTCGGTCATGCCCTCGTGCGCCTCCTCGTCGGCGAGAAGGCGGTCCCAGGCGGCCAGATGCGCGCGCGGATCCGGGTACGTCTCGGCGAGGAGCACGATGGTGTCCAGAACCTGGAGGGGCTCCGCCGCGTGGCGTTCCCCGCCGGACGGCGCGGCCGCCGGATCGCTCTCGGCCTCCCAGTGGTCCTCCAGGCCGAACTCGTCGACGACCGCCCAGACGAGATGCTCGGCCGTGAGCGGCGCGCCGTCGGCGCGATCGCCGGGCGCCGCGCCGCGCAGTCCGTCGGGCGCCGCGCCGCGCAGCTCGGCGCCCAACCGCTCGACCTGAGCCACGAGGGTCGAGAGCGGCCGCGGCCCGGCCGCAGGCTCTCCGGCCGCGCTCGTCTGCAGGTGCGCCCACGGCTGTGAGGTGGTCCCGGCCGCCTCCACGCAGACGTTGCTGAGATACCGGTTGGGTCGGTTGAGCAGCAGCGCCACCGCGGCCGACGGGATCGCGTCCGGAGCCAGCACGAGGTCGATGTAGGCGCGCAGCAGCGCGGCGGCGGGGTGGGTGAACAGCCGGTACCCCAGCAGCGGTGACCGCGGCACGGCGGCGGCATCCAGCGCGAGCGCCACGACGATCTGCTGCGAGCGATAGCGGCAGAGGACGGCGAGATCGCGCCACTCGCAGGCGAGGCGCGACTTCTCCCCGCGGAGGAAGTCGCACATGGCGGTTGCGCGCTCGGGCCACGAGGGTGCGCCGGCGAAGCGGACGGAGCCCTCGTGGGCGCCGGCGCGCGGCCGGATATCCTTGGCCTCGCGCACGACGTTGTTGGCTACGAGCCGGGCGCCGGACTCGACCACCGCCCGCGAGCAGCGGTAGTTGGTGCACAGCGTGTAGGTGGTCGACCACGGCCGCGGCGGCATGCGCTCGTGGAACTCGAGGATGCCGCGCGGGTCGGCGTGGCGCCACCCGTAGATGAGCTGGTCGTCGTCACCGACGACGAAGAGGTCGCGGCTCGGCCGCGACAGCACGTCGACGAGGGCGAGCTGCGCGCCGTTCAGATCCTGGAACTCGTCGACCAGGACGTGGTCGAAGCGCCCCTCGATGAAGGCGCGGTGCGCAGGATCGGCGAGCATGTCGGCGACGGCGAGGTAGATCTGGTCGTCGAACGACTGGCAGCCGGCCGTCGCCTGGAGGCGGGTGAACTGCTCGTGCGCCGACGCAAACGGCACCTGGATCAGCGGCGTATCGCCGATGGATTCGACCAGGATCTCGACCGACTCGGGCGGCTCGAGGGCGGCGCGCACGCGCGTGAGGCCGCCCAGAAACGCGCCCACGGGGTCGCTCCCGCGCGCCGGCCTCAGCTCGGCGAGCGATACGCCCGCGGCGGCCATGGCGCGCTTCATCAGGGCGCGCAGCGCGGAACCGTCGAGGTCGAGGGTGAAGCGCGCGTGGAGGACCTCGCGCTGGTAGCGGTACCCGAATGCGTTGAAGGTGGCGCAGTGCACTCCGGGCGGGCGGTCGGGCACCGGGCGGGCGCCGGCCGGAGCGTCCGAGGCGCAGCCGGCCTGCCGACATCCGGCCATGCGGCGTCCGGAGGACCGTCGCCCGGACGCCCGCCGCGCGGCCGCCCGGCTCCCGCGAGCGCCGGGACCCGGGCGCTGCCCGTCGCCCGGCGCCGGCGACCCAAGCCGGCGAGTGGTGGCGATGCCCATGGCCGCCAGCCGCTCCTCGAGCTGCTCCGCGGCCTTGCGATTGAAGGCGAGGAGCAGGATCCCGGCAGGGTCGACGCCGCGCTCCACCAGTTCGGCGACGCGGCTGACCAGAGTCTTGGTCTTGCCTGAGCCCGCCGGGGCGAGAACGCGTGCCGGGCCGCGCGCGTGGTCCACCGCGGCGCGCTGGGCGGCGTCGAGGCGGACGCCGTCAGGGCTCGGCGGGGCCGGAGTGCAGCCCGGTGGCGAAGCGGTGGCCGGCGAGGGGCCTGCCGGCGGGGAGCCCGGCGCGAGAGCGACGGCCGGCGGGGGGCCGGGCGGTGGGAGTGCGGCCGGCGAGGA
This sequence comes from uncultured Actinomycetes bacterium, assembly GCA_963709345.1. Taxonomy (GTDB): domain Bacteria; phylum Actinomycetota; class Thermoleophilia; order UBA2241; family UBA2241; genus CAIXSE01. The sequence goes on along the minus strand of CAVPVX010000002.1, from coordinate 374,364 downwards.
GTCCGGCGGCGAGACGCCGAGCAGCCGGCCGATGTCCTCGAGGTCGAGGAGCGCAACGTCGGCGAAGCCCAGGCCGCGGGGCGCGAGCAGTCCCGGACCGAAGGGGAAGCCCAGGCAGTACGGTAGGTCCCGGGCGACCAGCGGGTGCACGAAGCGCAGCAGGACAGCGCGCGCCTGGGCGATGAACTCGTCCTCGGCGCCGCTCCACAACCACATCCCGACGGCCGGCTCGCGGCGCCCGAGCAGGGGGCGCCGGGGCTCGCCCGGGTCGTCGGTCCACGACTTGCGCGGAACGAGGTGGACGCCGGGGGCGGCCGCCGCCGCTCGCTGCGCGAGCTCGCGGCGGCCCGTCACGTTGAAGAGGACGAGCTTCGGCTGCGCGCCTGCGGCGGCGCCGAAGCCGGTTGTTCCTGAGGTGTGGCTGCGTGTGCTCATCGTCGGTGCGCCGGGCGCACGCCGCGTGCCCCGGGGCGGTCATCGACGGTAGCAGGCGCGCGCGCCCGCGACGAGGGTTACGAGAGGTGACGTTGGCCGCCGTGGGGCGGCGCGTGCGAGGGCGAGCCGACGTGCCGCCGCCGGCACAACTCGGGGCTGGGCCCGCGTCAGGCCTTGACGGCCTTGTAGAGCTCGGCGGCGAACGGCAGCAGCCGTTCGGAGCCCGGCAGGCGAAGCTGATCCGGGTCGGCGGCCTCCCACTCTGCAAGCCGGACACGGTCGAGCGCGTCGGCGTCCTTGAGCAGCCAGAGGATGCCGAGGGCGCGCTCCGGATCCTCACGGATCCGCGCCCTCGCGTCCGAGCCCGGCCACGCCGGACCCCGTTCCACTGCGCTGGTCCACGCCGCTTCCACGGCCTCCTCATCCGAGAGGGAGTGGAAGCGGACGGCGAAGAGGACTACCTCGGCGTCCGTCTCGGAAAGCTGCGCGGTGAGTCCCAGCCGGGCGGCGCGGAGTGCGGACGCCGCGCCGTGGTGCGGATCGACGTCGTCGTCGGTGCGCCCGATGTCGTGCCAGAGCGCCGCCTGCAGCGCCAGGCGGGTGTCGGCGTCGCTCCAAGCGTGTTCTGCCGCCAGCCGTTGGGCGTGGATGTGCACCCGCTGGGTGTGGCCGATCCCGTGGAGGGTCGACGTTCGCAGGAACCACTTCTGCGGCACGACCGGGGCTCTGCCGGCCCACGCGAGCGCCTCACGGCCGGGCTCAGACGCGGGCCGTGCATGGCCGAGTTCAGGCACGGGTCATCTCCGGCCTGCTTGGGACGCCGCCGGTTCGCGGCCGCCGGGTGTACGCGCCGCGCCGGCGCTCACTCAGCCGGCGCTCGCGTCGTCGTGCTCGTCATGCAAGTGGTCAAGCCACTCCGCCTGCTTGACGAACTCCGCGTCGCAGGTCTGGCAGCGATAGGAGTGGGTCTCCAGGGTCTCGTCGTGCATAGCGCTCAGGTGGTGCTCGAGCGACTTCAGCGTGTCGAACTCGGCCGGGCAGTGCGGACACGGGTACATCTGCATACTCATGGTGAGCCACCAGTCCATGTCGGGGTAGGAACGAGCCGATAGTTGACTACCCGCTACGCAGCGCCGCGACACCGGGCGGCCGGAGTGGCCGGGGGTGACCGGAGTGAGGGAGGAGCGATGGAAGCATCGGAGGGGCGCGTGGCGGATGCGGGCGCGCGCATGCTGGTGGTGGAGAGCGACATCACGCGGATCGACGTGGAAGCGATCGTGAACGCGGCCAACGAGTCGCTGCTGGGCGGCGGCGGCGTGGACGGCGCGATCCACCGGGTTGCGGGGCCGGAACTGCTCGCGGAGTGCGCCACGCTCGGCGGCTGCCCGACCGGGGAGGCGCGCATGACGAGGGGCTACGCCCTCCCGGCGCGCCACGTCATCCACACCGTAGGCCCGGTCTGGCGTGGCGGATCGCGCGGCGAGCCGCGACTGCTTCGCTCCTGCTACGTGGAGTCGCTGCGACTGGCGGCTGAGGCGGGGCTCGAGACGATCGCCTTTCCCGGCATCTCGACCGGCGCGTACGGGTACCCGAAGGCGGAGGCGTGCGACGTGGCGGTGAGCGCCACCTCCGCGTGGCTGGAGGCGCACGAGTCGCCGCGGACGGTGACGTTCTGCTGCTTCGGGGCGGCGGACGCCCGGCTCTACCGGGCGCGCCTCACCGCGCGCACTTGAGCAGCAGTCCCTCGCCGCCGGCCTCAGGGGTAGTCCCCGTACGAGAGGTGGCCCCAGATGGCGTAGCCGGGCATCCCGGCGTAGAAGGCGCCGGACGGACGACCGAGGGCGGAGACCGGATCGTTCACACGGATCGGGCAGTGGTACGTGTAGTGACCGGTGTCCCAGCTGTTGCGCATCGGGGTACCGGTGAAGGGATTCGCAGGCCACGGCTGCACGTAGGCGGAGAACGCCGACGGGGCGCCGTTCCACCTGAGGCTCGTGACGTCGCCGTCCGTGGGGTGGACCTCATCATGGTCGGCCGCCCAGGTGACGATGCCGACCTGCACGGCGTGCACGCCCGCTTTGACTGCGGCATCCCTCGCCTTGTCCCGCTGGTCCAGGTACATGGGGATGGCGACGGCCGCCAGGATGCCCATGATGATGACGACGATGAGCAACTCGATGAGGCTGAGGCCTCGCTGCCTCTCCGGCCCGTGTCTCCTCCTCACCGGCCTCTCTCCTCCGATCGATGACGGCGATGGCCGCCACGCATACTCCGCCCGCCCGAGAGGGCGCGGCCTTGGGTCATCCGTCCATGTCCGGCCGTACCTCAGTCGGCCGTACGGATAGTGGGAATCGTCGTCGGCAGTGATGCTCAAGTGGCCGCCGGGGCTCAAGCACGCGTGCTCGTGCAGGATGAGGTGGCAGGCCTGCTCGTCTCCTGCCGCCTCGTCCTGCTCGACGCGTGGAAGCCATCGGCCTCATCACTCACGTTAGCCGCACGGGGTGTCGACGTATGTCGTGCGGGAATCACGCGGCATGAGGGTGCGGGGGAACGACGCGCCCTCCGCACGCATTCGGGCAACGAGGTGGAGGGGCGCTCATGGTCAAGTGGATCAGCATGGTGGGGTATGTCGCGGTCTCGGTCGGCGTCTTCCTCGGGTTCTATTATCTCGGGGACGATCCTGGGAAGGCGCTTGCGATCGTGACGGTGCTGACGGTGGGCGTCGAGGGGGTGCTCGGCTTCGTGCGCCACTATTTCTTGTACAAGCAGGACGCGAAGCGGCTGGGATGGGAGACCGACAGGCCGGACTGGATGTGGGAGGTCGGATTCGCCAACCTCGGCTTCGGCGCCATGGCGCTGCTGGCCGTGTTCGCCGACTTCGGCGTCAAGGCGCAGGCTCTCGTGCTGCTCGGCTACGCGCTGTACCTCTTCCAGGCGGCGATGCTGCACCTCTACCGCTATCTGACCGATGAGACACGCTCGCCGGCGAGGCTGTGGCGCGCCGTCATGCTCACGCTGCTGATCGTGGTCATGATGGCGTTCTTCGCCGTCTACGCGCTGCTGGCATAGGGGAGACGTGATGATGAGACCGAGAACCGTCGGACCGGGTCGGGCAGGGCGTGCGCGGGCGGTGGCCGTGACGGCCGCGGTCGTACTGATGGCGGCCGTCGCCGGTGCCGCGCCGGCGCTGATGGTCGCCGGGTGCGGTGGTGCTGAGGGTGGTACGGGTAGTGGTGCCGCGAGTTCCGCGGTGAGCCCGGCCGCGGGCGGGGCCTCGCCGGCCCCGAACATCGTGCAGGCGGCGCCGGTACAGCACGTCAAGGTCGGCGACCTCGACGTGGGCTACCGCACGATCGGCCCGTTCGGCGCGGCCGCGGACTCGACGCCGCTGCTCCTGATCATGGGCTCCACAGCGACCATGGACCTGTGGTCGCCGCAGTTCGTCGAGGCGCTGGCGCAGGGGCGCGAGGTGATCGTCTTCGACAATCGCGGCATGGGCGAGACCGACGACCCCGGCGGCGCCTACGAGTTCTCGCGACTCGCCGACGACACCGCCGGGCTGATCAAGGCGCTCGACTACGACACGATGGACGTCCTCGGGTGGTCGATGGGTGGCATGGTGGCCCTCGACCTCGCCGTGCGCTACCCGGCGATCGTGAGCAAGCTCGTCAGCTACGCCGGCGATCCCGGTGGCGCGCACGCTGTGCCCATGAGCAGGAAGACGCTGGCCGTGCTGACCGACACGTCCGGCACGCCGCAGGAGATGGGCATGCGACTGCTCACGCTGCTGTTCCCGGCGGCGTATCGCAGCGCGAACCCGGCCTACGCGGAGAGCTTCCCGATGCCGACGGAGCGCATGTCGACTGCCGCGATAGGCCTTCAGGACCGGGCCATCGGCGAGTGGAAGGGCGTCTGGAGCGGCCTCGAGAGCATCACCGCCCCGGCGCTCTTCGTCACGGGCGCCGAGGACGTGATCGTGCCGCCGCAGAACGCGACCATCATGGCGGCGGTCGTCCCCGGCGCCGAGCTGGTGCGCATCCCCGGCGCCGGGCACGGACTCATGTACCAGGATCCGCAGAAGCTGGCGGACGTGGTGATGGACTTCCTGGACGAGTGACGGGGCCGCGCGCCGGAGCCGCGGCGCGGGTCAGGCAGTACCGTCGCGCGGCGGCTCGTCGCCCGCGGCCTCGCCGTCGTCCACGTCGCCGCCGCGTCCGCCGACGAGTGCCTTCACCCCTCTGGCGATCGCCGACACGAGGCTCGTCGCGAGGAGCGCCCCGAGGCCGAACGCCGCCCAGACGAGCGATAGCGAGATGGGGATCACGAACAGCCAGACGAAGAGGCCGTAGCGGGCGAGGACGTAGAGGTTGAGGATGCTGATCGCGACGATCCAGATCGCCATGACGACGTAGCCGAGGATCGTCCCGAGGGCTTCCATGAAGCGCATGCTGCCGTTCCCTGGTCGAGAGGAGCCGTGCGTGCGCGGGGTCCGCCCTACGATAGCGGCGCCCGGGACGGAAGAGGGTCGCGCCCGTCGTCGACGGCGATCGCCATCACGCCGGCGCAGCTCGCGGAGGTGGACTTCTCCGGCTCCTGCTTCTCCTGCGGCCGGGCGCTCCTCGTGCCGACAGGACTCGACGACCGCCGGCTCCCGGCCGAGATCGACGAGGCTCCGGCGAGCCTCAGGCAGGACGGGACGCACGACGGACTCTTCGAGGAGTGCTTCGGCGAGCGTGCCGGGGCCTCGCCACGGCGGGAGCGGGCCGGGGGAGCGGGCCGGGGGGAGCACCCACCCGGCCCGCCCACGATTCAGTACACGAACCCCAGCACCAGCTGGTCGATGCCCTGCGCCGCCCCCTCGCTGCACGCGCCGACCACGCAGGCTGTCGAGCCTCGGACGGCGATGGCGTAGGGCCTGTTGTCCTCCGTGACGAAGGTCGGCGTCCACAGGCTCGCGAATCCGCCGCCGCCGGTGAGCATCGAGCCGCGCAGCGTCACGACGGCGGTCCTGTTGACGGCGGTGTGGAACGTGCCCGTGATGTAGACGCCCCCGAAGCTGTCGGTGGCGACTGCGTCGAACGTGTCTTGCCAGGCTCCCGGCAGCGTCGACTGGTTGACGATCGTGCCGTCCGACGTATACCACACGCCGTGGCAGTCCGAGTTGCCGGGGCCGGGCGACGTGCTGCTGCCCACGGCCACGACCTGCCCGGTGGAGGCCAGGGCGAGGTCGTGGAGCACCTGGTCGGTGGCGCCGCCGGGGCCGGCGTCGAGGGCGAACACGTCGCGTGCGCCCTTGGCGGTGTAACCCATCACCAGGCCGTCCCAGGCGGTCGCCGCCGAGAGCGTCGATCCGCAGACGTACACCCCTCCACCCGGACGCGCGACGGATGCCCAGACGCTGGCGCCGAGGCCCGAGGGTCCCTTGTAGGTCTTCTTCCAGAGGACCTTGCCCGAGCGCGAGTACCTCACGATCATCACGGCGTTGCTCCCAGAGGTCGCCGAGACCCCGCTCGCGTACACGCTGCGATCGCCGGCGACCACCATACCCGTCGGCATCATCTGGTGCGGCGAGGCGCTGGTGTATCGGGACGTCCAGCGCTTGGCGCCGGACGCCGACCAGCTCACCACCACCCAGTCGATGCCTCCGACGGTCACCGCCATGCCTCCGACGGTCACGTTGCCGGACTTGTCCACGACCATCGTGGTGGCCTGGTCTACGCCGTGGCTTGGGGGGTCGTAGCGTCGCGCCCACCGGACGGCCCCGCTCGAGGACCACTTCACCACGAGTATGTCGGGCAGGCCACCGGGGCCGTCGGAGACCCCGGCGGTGTAGATCGTCCCTCCCGGACCGAGAGCCATCCTGACGAACAGATCGTCACCGTGGGCGGGGCCGTCGTAGGTCTTCGGCGCCGGCCAGACGGGTACGCCGTCGCGGAGCTTCATCAGGCTCGCGTCGAAATCGCCCACGCCGCCTCCCAGGGCTCCGGCGACGTACGTGACATCGCCCTTGGCCATGACCACGTCGTAGGCCACGTCCTCCGCGGCGCCGGGACTGTGGAACATCCGCGTCCACGACGGCGTTGCGACCGGGTCGAAGATGACGCGCTGCGGACCCTGGACCCCGGCTGCCCAGGCGGGGCCGGCGACTCCAAGGGTGAACAGCAGAAAGGCACTGGCGACGGCGGCGGCGGCGCGTAGACTCCGGCGCCGGGACCGTCTGGGATGCGAACTGCAAGCGGACCTCATCGCTTCTCCCCCCTCAGTAGACGTAGCCGAGCACGAACTGGTCGACGCCGTGCAGCGGTCCCTCACTGCACCTGCCGACGACACAGGCGGTCGAGCCCCGGACGGCGATGGCGTTGGGCTCGTTCTCGATCGAGACGAAGGCCGGCGCCCACAGGCTGGAGAAGCCGCCGCCGCCGTTGAGCACCGAGCCGCGTACCGTCAGGATCGCGGTCTTGTTGAACGCGGTGTAGTAGGTGCCCGTTGCGTAGAAGCCGCCGAAGCTGTCGGTCGCGACCGCCGCGAACTCGTCTTCCCAGGCACCCGGCAGGGTGAACTGGCCGGCGATCGTCCCGTCGACCGTGTAGGACACGGCGCGGCAATCCCGGTTGCCGGCCGACCTGGTCGAGCCTGCGGCGACCACCTGACCGGTGGAGGTCACGGCCAGGTCGTTGAACTCCTGTTCGGTGGCCCCGCCGGGCCCGGTGTCGAGGGCGAACACTTTGCGGGCGCCCTTCGGCGTGTAGCTCATCACCAGCCCGTCCGCGTCGGTGGCGGTGGAGGTCGTGGTCCCGCAGACGTAGACTCCTCCGCCGGGGCGGGCGACGCCCGCCCACACGATGGCATTGATGCCCGAGGGCCCCTTGTAGGTCTTCTTCCACAGGACCTTGCCCGAGCGCGAGTACCTCACGATCATCGCGGCGGCATCTGGAATGACCGCCCTGACCCCGCAGGCGTAGACGCTGCGATCTTTGGCGACCACGAGGCTCAGGGGGGCCATCTCGTGGGCCGCGCTGGAGCCGTACCGCGAGGTCCAGCGTTTGGCGCCGGAGGACGACCAGCTCACGACGACCCAGTCGCCGCCGCCGACGTTCCCGGCCTCGCCGCCGACGATCACGTTGCCGGCGGAGTCAACGGCTATCGACGTGGCGATGTCCATGCCGTGGGCGGGCCCGTCGTAGCGCCTGGCCCACTTCACCACGCCGGCGGAGGACCACTTGACGACGAGGATGTCGAGCATGCCGCTCGCGCCGGTGGACACGCCCGCTGTGTAGATGGCGTTGCCCGGTCCGAGGGCGATGTCTCTGCCCGTCTCCGTGCCGTGGTACGGGCCGTCGTAGAGCTTCGGCGCCGGCCACGCCGGGACGCCGTCGACCAGCTTCATCAGGCTGAGGTCGGGGTTCCCGGCGGCGTTGAACATCGTCCCGGTCACGTAGGTGACGCCGCCCTTGGCCATCACGACGTCCTCGGCGGAGTCGGTCCAGGCGCCCGGACTGAAGAACTCATGGTTCCAAGAAGGTTCCGCGGCGAGATCGAAGATGATGCGATGCGGACCTTTGGCGCCGGCGGCCCATGCCGGGCCGGCGGCGCCGAGTACGAACAACAGAAGGACACCGGCGGCGACGGCGGCGCGCAGGCGCCGGCGTCGGCGTGGTCGAAGGTGAGCGCGCGTCAGAGGTCCCATGGCTCCTCCTTCGTGTCTGGCGTCCCAAGGCCAGTATATTGACTGCATCATCGGACGCTTCGCCGCTCTTCGCCAAGTCTCGAAACCGTTGGAGTCCCGCTGCACACGACCCGATCCGCGGAGCCGTCCGCTCCCGGGGCTATGCTGCAAGGGCGGCCTGTGACTCGGGGAAGGGGACGAAGGTGGCAAGGTGCGAAGCGTGCGGCGTCGAGTGCCCGGAGGGCGCCGCCTTCTGCGGCGCCTGCGGGCACCGCCTCGGCCGGCAACCGCAGGAGCCGGTCGACGTCACCGTGCGCCTTGTCGGCTCGCTGTTCAGCGACTGCCTCTCGTGCTTCACGTGGGTGGTGGGCGTGGTCGCGGTCCTCTTCCTCGTCGTCTGGCTGTTCAGCTGCTGAGGAGGCGACCTGCGGCCGGCCGCAGGTCGGCGAGGCGCACAACGCCGCGCCCAGCGCGCGCCGGCTCGGCGATGCTCTTGAGGGTCGGATCGCCGTGGCCTTTCCCACATCAGTAGACGAACCACGGCGCCCACAGGCCAACGAGGCCGCCGTCGGTGAGCACCGAGCCGCGTACTGTCAGGATCGCGGTCTTGGCGGCTGCCTTGTGGTCGACGCCGGTGGCGTAGACACCGCCGAAAGCGTCGCCGGCGACCGCCACGATCCTGTCTTGCCAGGCGCCCGGCACGGTGAGCTGGGCGGCGATGGCCCCGGCGACCGTGTACGACACAGCGAGGTCGGTGAAATCCTCGAACGAGGTCCCGCCCGGGCCGGTGTCGAGGGCGAACACTCAGAGACAACGCCCCTCGGGTCGTACTCGGTGAGTGGTCGCGTCCCTGTGGCGGTCAGCGATCGGCGCAGATGGGCAGGAAGCCGCAGGTGCGGCACAGCCCGCCCTCCCGGCGCTCGAAGGCGGCCACCTGGAGTGGGATGTTCTGCTCCGGGTCGGCCTGCAGGGCGCGCATCTCGGCGACGCCGGCGCGCACGACGTCGGCGGCCCGCTCGCGGAAGCCCGGCGTTGCCTCGACCGGCAGGGTGCGGCCGGCGGTCACGTACTCGAGGTGGCCGCGGACGGCGAGTCTGCCCTCCGCGGCCTCCCCCGCCAGATCGGGGTAGGTCTTGAGCGCCCACCACATCTGCAACAGGACCTGCGTGGGGTCGGAGTCGCCCTCGCGCCCCGTCTTCCAGTCGACGACGTGCAAGAAGCCCTCTTGGACGTAGGCGAGGTCCGGCGCCGCGAAGACCTTGATGCCGTCGTGCGGGAAGCTCGCGAACGCGGGGACCTCGACGCGGCCCTCGTCGCCACACGTGCGCAGGCGCTCCCAGTGGGAGGTGGCCAGCAGGCCGCGCATGGCCGGGCCGGCCTTCTCGTTCAGCCGGTCCGTCTCGGGCTGCGTGTCCTGGTCGAGGTAGATGGAGCGCAGCATGACGACCTTGCTCGGCCGGCTCTCGAAGGCGACCCGGCCGTTCAGCGAGCGCGTCCAGGCCTGGCGCAGGGCGCCGCGCGCGCGGGCCTCGAGGTCTTCCGGAGCGGGCAGGGGCCGGCGGGCGCGTGCGGCGGTCTCGAGCTCGCGTGCCCGCGCGTCGATCTGCTGCCCGAGCAGCGCGTCCAGCGAGGTGAGCTTGCTGAGGCGGTACGCCACACGAGTCCCCGCCGGGGCGTCGTCCATCCAGCCGTTCCAGCCGAGGTAGTACGTGTAGAAGTAGGCGCGCGGGCACTGGTCGAGCTTGCGCTGCCGGCTGATCGACCAGGCGAACTCGGGATAGGGTCTGAACTCGAACGGCATCGCGCTCGCGCCTCCTCCGGGGTCCGAGAGTGTGCCCATCAGTATGCGGGACGGCTCGGACGGAGGATCGCACGCCGGGGGACACATCGAGGTCTACCGGCGGGGTGAACCACCCGGTACACTCGGGCGTACGGGCAGTGAGGCGGGGAGACGTCGGGAGGAGAAGGCCTATGGCGAAGCTCGACCTCGAACCGGGCGAGCAGGAGCTCGGTCACTGGACGATCCACTATCTGCCGCCCTCCGGAGGCAAGTACGCGGGCAAGCTGCTGGTCACGGACCGGCGCATCCTCTACGAGCCGCTTAGGGCCGGGTTCTTCCCCCGGGACGACTTCTCGGCGAAGGGCATCGCCGGCGCGCTCACCTCCCGCACCCTCGTCGGGAGGAACTACTGGGACGGCGAGAGCCTGAGCATCCCACGGGGCGACGTGCAGTCCGTCGAGAAGCGGCGCGTCCACCACATGAAGCAGGTCGCCGTGACGCTCGCCGACGGGCAGGAGTTCGTCTTCGACAACGGCCTCCTATCGGTGGAGAAGCTGGTGGCGCTGCTCGGGGGATGACGGCCGGCGGTGACTTCGATCGCGCACGGCCGATGGGGATGTCGTCCGACCAGGTGGAGCGGTCCGGGGAATCGGCGGTGAGCTGCCGCTGCGTCATGCGCATCGTCGCGATCGGCAAGCGCAACGACGACGAGGTGTACCGGCGGCTCAGGTGGGGCTTCCGCGTGAGGTCTCTCTGAGCGCGAAGGCGATAGACCGAGCGACCGTCTGCGCGTGTCGATGCCGCGGGCGACCAGCGGCTGTGCGCTGGGCCAGTCACGGGATTCCGGACTGCCGGGATCGCCCAAGCGCGGGCGACGACGGCGAGGTGCAGCGGACCATTGCCCAGGCGCGTGAGAGGTGCTCCGCCAGTCGACGACCGCCGCAGGTGCCCGGCCGGCCGCCGCCGAACAGGGACGGACGATGCAGCTGATCCCGCCGACCATCCCGCCCGACACGCCGAGCGACGGCGAGAGGCTTGTCTTTGAGCTGCTCGGCGCGGATTCGGCGGAGGCCGGGGCCGGGGCGGAGGGCGCCGCCGCCGGCTGGACCGCACTCCATTCCCAGGACATCGCCCACCACCTCAGGCAGATGGAGGGCGAGGCCGACTTCGTCGTCGTCGCGCCCGGGCTGGGCGTGCTCGTCCTCGAGGTGAAGGGGTGCCACAGGCTGAAGCGCGAGCATGGGCTGTGGCACTACGGCGCGGACGCCGCAGGCGATCCGCGCGGGCCCTTCAAGCAGGCCGCGGAGGCGATGCACAGCCTGCGCGAGCGCCTCGTCAAGCACCGTCCGCACCTTGAGGGCGTCCTCTTCCAGTCCGCCGTCTGCTTCCCGTTCATCGAGTTCACCGACGAGAGCGAGGAGTGGCACTCCTGGCAGGTCGTCGACAAGGTGAGGCTGGGGCAGCGTCCGATAGCCGACTGCATCGCCTCGGCTCTGCGCCAGGCGCGGGAGCGCGCCGCCGGGCTGCGCAAGGCCTGGTTCGACCCGGCCGCCGGCGAGCCGACGCAGGAGCAGTGCGACGAGATCGTCCGCATCCTGCGCCCCGACTTCGAGTACTTCGAGAGTCCCAAGGATCGCGCCCGGCGCATCGACGACGAGATCCTCCACTACACCGAGCTGCAGTTCGACGCGCTGGACGCCATGCGGCGCATGCCGCGCGTCGTCTTCGACGGCCCGGCCGGCACGGGCAAGACGCTGCTGGCGCTGGAGGCGGCGCGGCGCGGCCACGCCGCCGGGCGCCGCGTGCTCATGCTCTGCTTCAACCGGGCGCTGGCCGAGTGGCTGCGCGAGCAGGTCGCCGGCGTCGCCGACGCGACGACGATCTCCGACCACATGGTCCGCGCCGCCGGCATCCCCGCCGGGTCGTCCAGGCTCGGCGGCGGCGGGGACTTCTGGGACGTCGAGCTGCCGCAGCTGGCCTGCGACGGCCTGATCGACCGCCCCAACGCCTACGACGAGCTCATCGTCGACGAGGCCCAGGACGTGCTGCGCACGCAGTTCCTCGACGTCCTCGACCTGACCCTGGACGGCGGCCTGACCGCGGGCCGCTGGCGCCTCTTCGGCGACTTCTTCCATCAGGCGATCTACGACGACTCCGTCGACCTCGACGGGTTCTGCTGCGACCAGGGCGGCGGCTGCGCGGTCTTCGAGCTCGACGAGAACTGCCGCAACTCCCCGGCGGTGGCCGCGCTGGCCTGCGCCGGCGGCGGTATCGCCGACGGCTACGTCAAGGTACTGCGCGCGGACGACGACGAGGGCGACCGGCCGGAGGTGCGCTTCTGGGAGTGCGCCGAGCAGCAGCAGGAACTGCTGTGCGCGGCGCTCGAAGACCTCCGCGCCGCCGGCCTCAAGGGCCCCCGAGTCATGGTGCTCAGCACGCGTAACGACACGGCTTGCGTGGCGGCCGCCCTCACCGAGCAGCCGTGGCGCGACCTGCTCACGCCGCTCGCCCACTCAGGCCCACACGGCCCCGTCTTCGACCTCCACTCGGGCAAGACCCGCTTCACCACGGTCCACCGCTTCAAGGGCCTCGAGTCGCGGGCCGTCGTGCTTACGGACATCGAGCACCTGAGCACGCCTCGCGAACGCGACCTGTTCTACATCGGAGCCACCCGCGCCACCCAGCGCCTCATCGTGCTGGCGCACGAGTCGCTGCGGGGCAAGCTCCAATGAATGAAGACGCGCCGAGCACGGCATCTCCGACGAGTTCAAGGCCATCTCAAGAACGGCGTCCTCAAGCCCAGTCTGGCGAAGTCGCCTATGCTTCGCACCAATACACTATCGGCTCACTACTCGAAAACGGCCCGCCGGCCAGTGCTATGCCTGCCTATACTGATGTATGTGGCGCCAGCGGTTGGAGTTCGACTCAGGGCATCGGCCAACTCTATTCAAACGGTGGGAAGTCGGGTCGCGTGGCTATTGTTCGTGGTGGCACTTGGTCCTCAGGCGGCGGCGCTGGGATTCTGGGTTTGAACTTGACCTTCGCCCCGGACGCCGCGGGCGTGCCCGTCGGCCTGCGCGTATCCCGGTGACATGTGGACCGGCCAGCAGGAGCCCAGTGCAGGTTCTCAATTCCCTGAAATGTCAGGCGATTCTGACCGAGCCATGGAGGACACACATGCCGAAGAGCCAGCTATCGAAGCCACACCTGGTGGCCGTCGCTGAGATTCCGAAGTCCACCCGTAGGAGCATCTACGTCGACCTTGTCGACGAATTCGCCAAGGGGGATTTGCAGAACGCCAAGATCGAAGGTGTCAAACCGAGTGCCGCCCTCAGCGTCAAGAAGGCGATCGCCACCCTTGGACTCAAGAGCGTCGCCGTCGTCACAGTCAACGGCGAGGTGTACCTTACGAAGAAGTGAGGCTGTGCTTGGCGTCCGCGTGCCGTGCTGTTCGTATCGAATGGGCGGCGCACTTCGAGGCGTGGGTTCGAGAGCTGTCCAGTTAGGTCCACCACCTTGCAATCTTGCTTTCTGACAGCAAGAATGCGGGGTCATGGACGCCGTTCCGTACACCACTCGCACACTCGAGCCTTTTCTTGCGCGGGCCGTCGCGCAGTTCCCGGCTGTCCTGCTCACGGGACCGCGACAGTCGGGCAAGACAACCCATCTCCGCCGCGCGCTCGCCGGCACCCACGCCTACGTTTCGCTCGAAGCTCCCGACGTGCGCGCCTCGGCCACGGAGGATGCCCCGTGGCTTTCTCCGTCAGTAAGCGCCGCCGGTGGTGCTCTACGAGATCCGGAACGTGCCGTCGCTTCTGCCCCACAACCAGGAGCTCATCGGCGCTCACCGCGAGCGCCGGGGCCAATTCGTGGTTGCCGTTTCGCAGAACGTGATGTCGGCCACTGGCGTGACGGAGTCTCTCACCGGCCGGGTTGCCATTCGGCGGCGGCTGCCACCCTATCTCTCGCTGTGCCGGCCGGCAGCCCTCAGCGCCCGCTACCCTGGTAGAGCGCGGACGAAGCAGCAGCTGCGGCGGTCACAGACGGCGTCGGGAGGCAAAGCTGAGTAAGATCATACAATAGCTGGCAGAAGACCTCTGCGAAATAGCAGGCGATTGCGGGAATACAGGTGACCTGAATGTGGGTTACCTTTCCTTTTGTCAACACTACAACCGAAAAGAGGAATGCTGTCATGAGTGGGTATAACGCAGTATTGGCAAGAGATGCGGCAAGTGCTCCAAGAGGCATAGGTCCGTATTCACAGACTGTAGCCTTCTCTCACTACAACAATCTCTCAGCCCAATTGCCTATCGATCCAAAATCGGGTCAAATGGTAGCTGGTGGTGCAAAGGAGCAGGCGGGACAGTGCTTCAACAATATCAAGGCGATTCTAGACAGTATCAACCATGCTATGGACGATGTTGTCAGAGTCACTGTATTCCTCAAGAATATCTCAGATACTGAAGCTGTAGACGAAGTGTATCAAGCGTTCTTCCCAACAATCTATAAGCCTACGCGGACGACAGTTGCAGTCGCCGCTTTGCCTATGGATGCTCTGGTGCAAATTGAAGCACTTGTTTCAAACGGTGAAGGTACCATTCCGAACGCACCACAAGCAGGCGACGTCCGTGGAGGACTCGTGAAGGTTGCGAGAGACACGGAAAATGCACCAAAGAGTTCTCTGTCCACACAGACTGTGGCGTTTTCTCATTACAACAATATCTCTGCCCAAATCGGTATCGATCCGAGGTCCGGCAAACTGGTACCTGGTGGTGCAAGAGAGCAGGCTGGACAGTGCTTCGACAATATCAAGGCGATTCTGGACAGTATCGGCCATGTCATGGACGATGTTGTCAGAATCACCATATTCGGTACGAATCTTCTCAGATATTGAAGTTGCGACAGAAGTGTATAGAGCATGTTTCCCGACCTATGTTCCTGCACTGACAACAGTAGCAGCGTCAGCTTTGCCTATGGAAGCTTTGGTACAGGTTGAAGCAGTTCTGTCACACGGAGACGGGACGCCCCCACAACCGGTTGCAGACACGGTCAAGCTCGTCATAGAAGCAAACAACACTGATAGTGCACCGAAGAGTGCTCTATCTACACAGACTGTAGCGTTTTCTCATTACAATCACATTTCTGCCCAATTGGGTGTCGATTCAGGCTCTGGCAAGATGGTGACCGGCGGTGTGAAGGAGCAGGCTGCACAGTGCCTGAACAATATCAAGGCAATTGTGGAGAGCATCGACCACGCTATGGACGATGTGGTGAAAGTGAACATTGCCGTCAAGAACGTCTCAGATATGGCTGCCGTAGACGAGGCTTACGCGACGTTCTTCCCCGGCGGGGTTCCTGCACGAAGGACGGTTGGCGTTTCAGCCCTGCCTATGGATGCTTTGGTCCAAATCGATGCAGTCGTGGCAAACGAGGAAGGAACACCTCCACTGGCGTGACAGGCATCTGTCCGTAAGGAAGGACAGGAACTGTCAGAGCTACTTGTTGGTGCCGAAGGTGAATGTGAAGGCGCACACCTGACTGTGGAAAGGGGAGCTGAGAATGCTTTTCTCAGCTCCCCTTGTCTATTCTCTCGGTGCTGGAGACGTCTGTGACGAACACCGGCGACATGCCGCCACGTTCGACGGCGTCCTCGCCGTCGACGGCATGGAGTTCCTGAACCAACCCGTGGAGGTGGAGCCCGGCGTGACGAACACGTTGCCGCTCGTATCGGTGGCGATGGTGTTGGCAGCGAATCCGCTGAAGGAGTGCCCAGTCGCGTACGTGGGGCCGATGCCCGAGATGAAGAAGTGGTCGGCCGAGGTGGCGGCGCTCGCGGGGGCGGCGGCCACCGCCGTCGCAACGAGCGCCACGACCAGCGGTAGCGCGACAAGCAGCATCCGCGTCGGCGTGGGGCGGGTGAGACGAGCGAGACGTGCGGCCATGCTTCCCCCTCAGGGTGTCGGTGTGTCCTGCGGAGCCCGGCAGGTCCATCTCTCGCCGGCGCTGGTCGCAGGATCCGCTGCGCGTGCGCCGCGGTCCATGGCGGGTCGCGGAGAGCGTTCACTGCCAAGGCGACGTCGAGTGGCTGGGCCGGCGCCTCGGGTCCCGTCTGGAGCCGTCGCGCTTTCCTGCTGTGACAGGGGCAGGTAGCGTAGCGGTGTACGGCCCGTGTCGCCCAATGAGTCGCCGTAGAGAAGAGGAATCATGATGGATCCGAGCGCCGGACAGATGCCACCGGATGACCCGGCCGGCCGACCTCCGCAGTGGCAGGAGCGCGACGCGTGGACTGCCCTCGACGACCTCGACGTCTCCCCGGAGCTCATGCCGGCGGGCGAGTGGCCGGCCGGCGTCACGTGTCTGGACCGGCCGGGGCTCTACGCCTGGTGGGTCGACGAAGCCGGCGCCGCCGACCTCTCGCGCGGGCTCGACTTCGGCCTCGCCGTCGAGCCCGGGCGCATCCATGCCGGGCAGGCCGGAGCCACGCAGTGGCCCTCCGGCAAGGCCGGCGCCGGCGGCCTCGGCGATCGGATCGCCCGGGTGCACCTCGGCGGCAAGATCCGCATGTCCACCCTGCGCTGGACGCTCGCCGCGATCCTCTTCGACTCACTCGAGCTGCAGGGCCAGGCGGCGATGCTCGTCACGCCGGCGTCCGAGCAGGCGCTCAGCGCGTGGATGCGCGAGCACCTCGCCGTGGCCGTCCACCCGCACGACGACCGCGACACCCTCGCGGGGCTCGAGCGCGCGGTCCTCGAGCGGCTCGACCCGCCGCTCAACAGCAAGGGCATGCCGGCGACGCCGGTGCGCGAGCGCGTCGCCGTGCTGCGCCGCCGGATCAGCCGGGAGGCGTCGGGCCCGGCCGCCGGGAGGCCGGACCGCCCGAGGCGCGCTACACTGGTAGGAGTATGGAGTCCCTGTGCCCACGCTCAGTCGCGCCGCCGTGTCGCCGCCGTGCCGCCGTGGCCGCCGTCGCGCTGGGCGCGACCCTCGCCGCGGCTCTCGTCGTGGTGGCCGCCGTCTTCGCCGCTCCGGCCTCCGCCGGCCCGTATGTCAACCCCACGACGGCGGAGATCCGCGCCAAGCTGAGCAGCGCCGCCGTCGCCCGCGACATCCCGCCCAAGATCCTCTACGGCATCGCCTTCCAGGAGAGCACGTGGCGGCAGTTCACGGCTGCCGGCGACCCGCTCATCAGCGGCGATAACGGCATCGGCATCATGCAGGTGACCACGATCCCCGCCGGCGTCGACGTCGAGCGCCTCAAGACCGACATCGACTACAACATCGCCGTGGGTGCGGACATCCTCCTCGTCAAGTGGAACTACGCTCCGTCGGTCATCCCGGTCATCGGCGACGGCGACAAGCACTGGTACGAGAACTGGTTCTACGCGGTGTGGGCCTATAACGGCTGGGTCGCGTACAACGAGTACCCGTACAAGGTCTGGGGGCACATCGCTTCCGGCCCCGAGGGCTGGTGGACCGGCGTTCCCGTCACGCCGGTGCCCAAGACGTGGCTCAGGAACGGCTTCGGAGTCACGGTCCCCACGCCGGAGCCGGCGAACTACTGGAGCCCGGCGCCGCGGCCGAAGCCGGCGCTGAGCGCGCCGAGGGCGCCCGCGAGGGTCGTCGCCGACAGGCGCTTCTACGTCGTGGGCGAGCTCTCGCCGCGACACCCCGCCGGCGCCCACTCGGTCTTCATCCGCTGCTACCGCTTCAACGGCAGGTCCTGGGTGCTCAAGCGGACCGTCGCGGCGACCAACCGCGACTCGGCCGGCGCGACCCGCTACGTGGCGCGCTTCGCCCTGGGCAAGACGGGTCGCTGGAGGCTCCGCGCGTATGCCCCGGCCGACGCCGACCACGCGGCGGTGACCTCGGCGCTGCGCACCATGAGGGTGCGGTAGAGGGCCTCGTCCGGGCGCCGTGAGCCGCGCCGGCGCGTCAGCCGCCGAACCGCGCCTCGTCCGCGCGCAGTCCGAAGCGGCCGAGCGTCAGCCGGTAGAGCAGGTAGTCGGCGGAGTTGCCGAGCAGGTTGCCCACGCGGATCATGCGCAGGACGACGCGGATCGCCTCGGCCTTCTCGCCGCCGTAGACCTCTGTCAGGCGCCGGTCCGCGTCGTGGTCCGGCCGGGCGTCGGTCTCCGCCCAGTGCCGGGCGTACAGGAGCGCCGGCAACTCCTCCGCCGGTGCGTCGCTCGGGATCGACCCCGCGAGCAACTCGCGCAACTCCGCCTCCGGGACGCCTGCGGCGAGCGACTCACGTGCGTGGTAGTAGCTGCAGTAGCGGCAGCCGTTGACCTCCGTCACGATCATCATCAGGCGCTCCCGAAAGCCGGGCGCGACGAATCCGCGCATGGCGCGCCGCACCAGCGCCCGGCGCGCCAGGATGGCGCGCGCGTCCCACAGGAACGGGCCGGGACGTGCGTAGTAGCGGCGGCGGAACCGCGCCGTCGTCGGCCGCGCGCCGGCCATCAGAGGAGCTTGTCCACGATGGCGAGAAAGACGCCGAGGAGCGTGATCGCGATGGCGATCGCCAGACGGCGGCTGAGGCGATCGCTCAGGAACACGGCGCTCCAGACGATCGCGAAGATCGGCGTCGTGGCCACGATCATCGCCGTCAGCACCGAGCCGAGATTCTCGACGACGAGATAGAAGAGGATGGCGAAGGCGCCCTCGAACGAGCCGGCGATGAGCACGAACCGCAGCGCCCGTCGGCGCTCGGTATGCGTCAGCTCGCGCGTCGCCAGAGGCACGCGGCGGAGTCACGACGAACCCCGCGAGCAGCAGGAATCCCAGCCCCTGCGCGATGAGGACCATCGGCACGGTGGTGCCTCCGAGCGACTGCTGGGCCAGCTGGATGAGCACCGGGCCGAGGCCCCAGCCGACGGCGCTGGCCAGCGCGAGCAGCACCACGAGTGGGACGGACTTCGTCCAGTCCGGCGGTTCGACCATCGTCTCGTCTGCAGGCAGGAGCACCGGCTGGGCGTCCAGGCCTTCGGCCACGACCTTGTCGCGTCGGTCCACGCGCGCGATGAAGACGATCCCGGCGGCGGCGACCAGGAGGCCGGCCAGGGTCAGCAGGCCGAGGACCGCTCCGACCAGGATCGTCGCGAAGAGAGCGGTGAAGAGCAGGTTGGTGCTGGTGATGGGAGAGACCACGGTGACGCGGCCGGAGCGAAGGGCGTAGTAGTACGCGTTCTGGGCCACGAGCCAGCCGACGATCGCGATGAGGGCAACGTAGGCGGTCGCCTCCCACGTCATGTCGTAGGTGAGGGACCACAGGTGGAACACCGTGAGCGGCGTCGTCACCAGGACGATGGTCGTGATGGAGACCCCGCGAACCAGCATGTTGGCGGCCACCGGGTCGAGGCACGTGGTCAGGCGCTTGTTGACGAGCACGTTGCCGCCGGCGCCGGCGACCATCGCGAACGCTATGGCGACCCAGACAAGGAGCGACAGGGCAGGGACCTTTCAACGCTGTTTCGCCCATGACTCTAGCGCATGTGGGGCGCACCGGCCGCCGCGCGGTCCGTCTTCGCCTTCCGGTACGATGACGCTGAGCGTATGCGCGTCCACGCCCAGTCCGACCGCCGACGCAGGGAGCGTGACCAATGAGCGACACCATCCTCTGGCTGCTTCTGGCCCTGGTCGCGGTGAACGCCGTGCTGCTCGTCGTGCTCCTGGCGCGGTCGGCGCGAACCTCCTCGGGCCGCGCCGACCCGCTGCGCGGCGAGCTCCGCGCCGCCCGCGAAGAGGCCGGCCGGGCGGCGAGCGACTCCCGGGCCGAGCTCACCAAGGGCCTGGCCTCGGCCAACGAGACCCTCGCGCTGACGCTCGCGAGCATGGGCGAGGTGCAGCGCACCCAGCTCGACGGGCTCGCGAAGGGCCTCAAGGAGCTGAGCGAGTCCAACCAGGCGTCGCTGAACCTCATCCGCGCCACCGTCGACACTCGCGTCCGCGAACTGCAGGACGGCAACGAGAAGCGGCTGGAGGAGATGCGCAAGACCGTCGACGAGAAGCTCCAGACGACGCTCGAGAAGCGACTCGGCGAGTCGTTCAAGCTCGTCAGCGACCAGCTCGAGTCGGTGCAGAAGGGCCTCGGCGAGATGCAGAGCCTCGCGAACGGGGTCGGCGACCTCAAGCGCGTGCTCACCAACGTCAAGGCGCGCGGCACCTGGGCCGAGGTCCAGCTGGGCGCGCTGCTCGAGGAGATCCTCGCGCCCGGCCAGTTTGAGCGCAACGTCCACGTCGAGCAGGGCTCCCGCGAGGTGGTCGAGTTCGCCGTCAGGCTCCCAGGCCCCAAGGACGAGCCCGGCGCCTGCGTCTGGCTGCCCATCGACTCCAAGCTGCCGCAGGAGGACTACCTGCGCATCCAGGATGCCGCCGACGCCGGCGACCCCGAGGCTACGCAGCGCGCCGTCGAGGCCCTGGCGCGCGCCATCCGCGTCGCGGCGCAGGACATCTACAGCAAGTACGTCAAGCCACCTCACACGACCGATTTCGCGATCATGTTCCTCGCCACCGAGGGCTTGTACGCCGAGGTGGCCCGCCAGCCGGCGCTCATCGACGACCTGCAGCACCGCTACCGGGTCGTCGTCGCCGGCCCGTCGATCCTTGCGGCGCTCCTCAGCAGTCTCCGCATGGGCTTCCAGACCTTGGCGATCGAGCAGCAGGCGGTGGAGGTCTGGCGGGTGCTCGGGGCCGTCAAGACCGAGTTCGCCAGATTCGGCGAGGTGCTGGACAGGGTCAAGCGCCAACTCGACATTGCCAGCCGCACCATCGAGCAGACCGGCGTGCGCACGCGCGCCATGGAGCGCCGTCTGCGCTCGGTCGAGCAGTTGCCGGACGACGAGGCGTCGCTCGTCCTGGATCTGGCCACTCCGTTGAACGGATTGGACGAGGGCGACGAGTCCGACGCGGACCCCGGTCTCGTGTCCGCGCCGCCTCAGCACGACGATGCGTAGGCTGAGCTCTCGGATGGCGCTCTGCACGAGATGACGACCGTTTGGTGGTCGTCCGACCCCGGCGGGCCATCCGTGACTGAACTGTGAGCACGCCGCCGGCTCGGGTACACTCCGGGGTGCCGGGTCGGGGCCGACTCGGCTGGAGCCAAACAACGCCGTTCCGGCGGCGAGTGCCGTGTGTGGACGGCGCCGTCCATTGGGAGGGACGATGGTCATCGCCACGTTCGGGCCTACTACGGGGTGGGTGGGCAAGACGATCACGTACGACGAGGGCCGGTTCACGCTGGAGGGCCACGGCCCCGTGACTGCCCGGGACGTCGCCGGGTACGACGGATCGGGGCATCTGCAGTGGGCCTACGACGGCCTGCGCGAGTGGGTCTACCAGACCGCCGGACTCCCGGCGCCGCCGCCCGCAGCGGAGCCGCCTGCCGCGGCGCCGCCGCCCGTCGTGACTCCACCGGCCGCGGAGCCTGCCGCAGCCCAGCCCGCGCCTGCTCAGACGCCGCCCGCGCCGGTGACGCCCACCCCGGCCGTGCAGCCGCCACTCGTTTCCGTCCCGTCCGCCGCCGAGGCGCCGCCTGCCACGGCGCCCGCTCCGGGCGCGGCTCCGCCGTACGCCCCCGCGCCCCAGCCGGGCGCAGCTCCGCAGTACTCCGCGGCGCCCGAAGCCGCTACGGCCGCCACACCGAGTCCGCCGGGCGTGCGGCCCGGCTGGGTGCTGCCGGTCGTCGTCGTGGTGGCTCTCGGCGTGCTCTCCGCCATCGCCTTCGCCCTGGCTTCCGGTCGCTTGCGTGACGCCGCCGGCATGGTCGCCACGGCGGCCGCCGTCATCGCCGCAACCGTGTTCATTGCGGCGGCGCTCAAGCCGGACGCTGCTCGGCGCTGGATCTCGGCGATGGGCCAGCGCGCCACGCTCGTCGTCTCGGGCGTGCTGTGCGGCGTCCTGCTCCTCGCCGCGGCAGGTCTCTGGTGGATGCCGCACTACGAGGTGCTCGCCCCGACCGACACCCGCATCGTGCTGGACGAGTCTCCGGAGATGCGTGTCCAGGTCGTCAACCACGGCCTGTTCGGCGGGACCTTCAGCTCGCCGTACTCGGTCGACGGCGACGGCCAGTCCCAGGTGAGCTTGCGACTTGGCGCGGGAGAATCGGCCGGCGTCGATCTGCAGTTGCCGTCCAGCGCCGACCCCGGTCTCACGAAGCTGGTCGTTGGCGGCTCCGAGATCACCGCCCGGGCCGTGAGGCCGCCGGAGTACCACGTCGCCGAGCTGGTGATCACGCCGACTATCGCAAAGATAGGGGACACTGTCGCGGTCGAGACCTCGGTGGACAACTCGGGTGACATCTCCGGCACCTTCCCCGGCGTCCTCGAAGCGGACGGCAGCGAGCTCGATGCACAACCGGTGGAGGTGCGTCCCGGCGTGGCGGAGTCCCTCTCCTATACATTCACGCCGGGTTCGGCGGGCGACTACCGGCTGCGGTGCGGCGACGCGGAAGCGACGCTCGTCGTTGTCAAGCCGGTGCGCCTCCGCAACGGCTACGTGATCGCGCGCAAGGCGAACGGCGGTCGCGCCAAGCTGACCGTCAAGAACAAGTCGGGCAGCGACGCCATGGTCGTTCTCGCGCGCTCGACGGCGCCCAAGCGGCCCGTCCTCAGCGTCTACATGCGCAAGAACGGCAGCACCGTGATCAGGAACATCCCCGACGGCAAGTACGTGGTGTGGGACTGCACCGGCTCCGACTGGAACTGGTACACCGGCGACTTCCTCACCCCGGCGGAATACCGCCGCTGGGTGGATCCGCTCGTGTTCTCGACGAGGGCGTCAACGAAGTACTGGACGACATCGTGGTCGGACGCGGCGTACATCTATACGCAGAGGCACTCGAAGACGACGACCAACTGGTCCAACTGGACGCTCACGCTCGGGACCGGAGCGAGCAAATACACCAAGGTCGTTTCCGCGAGCGCGTTCCCCGAGATGTGACGGTAGCGGGCGGGCGGGGCGGCTGCTCTTCCGGCCGCCGCCCCGCCCGCTCCGACGCTCTGCGCGCTTCTACAGTCGTCCCGCGCGCGGTCAGTAGTTGATCATCAGCACAGCTTGGTCGATCCCGCGCGGTCAGCCGCTGTCATACGTGCCGACGACGCAGATCGACGTGTTACGCGTCGCCATGTCGGCCGAGACATGGTGCTCGGAAAGCGTGACCCGAACATGCTGTGCCATGCGCCGCCGCCCTCGGGCATCGAGCCTCGCCGGAGGCTGATCCGCGCGGTCTTGGCCGCGATGTGGTGCGTCCCGGCGACGCACCAGCAGCCGTACCTGTCGGTGGCCACCCCGAGGGCGTGCTCAAGTACGCGGTCGTGCACGACAACAGCATCGGGCGCCACACCGACGAGACCCTCAGTGCTGCAGGCCCTGCAGACCGGCGATCTCTGCCCGGTCGACTGGCAGCCCGGCGAGGAGACGCTCGGGTAGGCGACCCCGCGCCTACGGTGAGGCGCGGCGAGCTACGGGGTACTCATCGGGTGAAGGGAGTCCACACCAGGGGGTGAGATGCAATGGCAACCTACGAGTTCGTCTGCGAGGAGTGCGGCGCCGAGTTCGAGGCCACCTGCCATATGGACGAGCGCGATGCCCAGGCGGTCTGCCCCAAGTGCGGCAGTCGCGAGGTGGATCAGAAGTTCACGGCCGCGTTCAGCTCCCCGGCGCCCGACAAGTACTGAAGCGTTCCGGGCGGGGGAGGGGTGGCGATGGCGTAAGATAACGCTCTGATGCCCGTCTACGAGTACACGTGCGCGAAGTGCGGTGAACGCTTCGAGATCGTCTCCAGCCACGCCGGTCGCGAGGGCAAGGCCGTGTGTCCCGCCTGCGGCTCGCGCGATGTGACGCGGGTCTTCGGCGGCTTCAAGGTCGGCATCTCTCGGACGAAGCTCAACCCTGGGACCTTCGAGCGCACGCGTGGCGGCCCGCCGAAGCACAACCCGCCGGGCAAGGGCTGAACGACCGCCCGCCCCCGGCCTGTCAGCCGAGGCCGACGGCCGGCGCCACGAGCAGCCAGGCGAGCGTCAGCAGCGCGATCGCGGCGAGCGCGATCACGATGACGAGCGCTCGCCGGCTGCCCGCCTGAAGCGACCTGCGAGTCACGCTGTGCGCCATGGCTCGTCCCTCCACAGGGTGTCTCGCGCAGCCGGGTCGCGCGTCGCGGTCCGTGCCGGGGGGTCTGAGAGGCACAGCCCGTCGGCGCGCGGCCCCACTGCGTCGTCATCATGGTTCCCACATGCCGCACGTCGCACGCCGTTCCTGCCCGCAGCGCGCGCGAGCGAATAGACGTCGCGGAGTTATCTTCGGGCATCCTTCAGCCGATACAGGGAACGATGGCTTCGCGACTGCAGCATATTGACTGGTTGAACGGGCGCGTACCCGACGAGGTGCGCGCCCAGTTGCGCCAACTGGTCGAGGTCGTCGGCTACCTCCCGTATCGCCAGCCTCTCGGCGTCCTCACTGCCGACGCGGTGCTGCTCGCCGCCAACCGCCCCTTCCTCGATCTTCTCGGGGCCTCGGGGGATGAGGTGCTCGATGCCGACTGGGAGGACTACATGCCGGGGTGGCGCGAGCGCGCGGGGAGCGAGGCCGTGGCGACCGGCGAGGCGCCCCGCACGCTTGCCTTCGACGAGTACCTGGTCACGACCGCGGGTGACCCGGTCTGGGTGAGCGTGGTCGCGAGCCCTGTGCTCACCCCGGGGCTGCCTGGCGGAGTCCCTGACCGGGGCGGCGAACGTTTGGGTGAGGCCGCCGGGGTGGCCGTCGCCGCCTGGACCGTCTTCATCGTCGACGCCACCCCCCAGAGTGAACGCACCGACGACGCGAGCCGGCAGGAGATCCTCGACATGCTCCTCGAGAGTCCGAGTGAGTTCGTGGTGCGGCTGGACGGCGACGGGCGCATCCGCTTCCTCTCGGCGTCGTTGCTGCGCCTTCTGGGAATGACGGCGGCCGAGATCGAGGGCAGGGACCTTGCGGCCGTGCACCAGATGGCGCCCGAGGAGTTCAAGCGCGAGGCCGAGGGGCTGTTCGCAGAACTCATGAGCCCGCCCTTCAGCGCGACGCGCGAGATGACCCTGGCCACCCCCGGCGGCGAGCGCGTCGTCCAGTGGGTCTTCGAGTCGCTGTTGGCCGACGGCGGAGAGCTTCGCGGCGTGCTCGGCGTTGGCCGCGACATCACCAAGCGCAAGCTCGCCGAGGATGCGCTCCGCCGGCGCCTCGACCTCGAGATCCTTGTGAGTTCCATATCCGCCCGTTTTGTCAACGCGAATCGCGACACGGCGGCGGCGGTGATCGACTACGCGCTGTCCGAGGTCGGCGGGCACATCGGCGCCGACCGCATCGGGCTCCATGAGCTGGCGCCCGACGGCGTCACCACGACCCGGGCGCGCGTGTGGCGGCGCGAGAGCGGCCGCGTCGTCGAGGAGGACGCTCCCATCGACTTCGCGGATCTCTCGTGGCTCCGTGAGCGCCTTCAGGAAGGAGACTCGGGCATCGTCTGGTCGAGCGCCGATCTTCCCCCGGAGGCGGCTGCCGAGCGTGCGTCCCTGGCGCGGGCCGGGCTTGGCGCCGTCATGGCCGTGCCCATAGCTCAGGAGAAGACGCTCGCGGGGTGCCTCATACTCGGCGCCGACGCGCGTGAGCGTGACGCCCCTGGGGGAGGCTCGGGGTGGGGCGACGAGGATCTCTACCTGCTGCATCTCGTCGCCGACCAGCTGGCGGGGCTCCTCATCTCGTTGGCCGACGACCAGAACCTGCACACGGTCAGCGACGCCTTTCTGACCTTCGGTCCCAACGTGAACGACAATCTCACGCAGGTGTGTCGCGCGGCCGCCGAGGTCACCGGCGCCGACTTCGTGCTCTACACGCGCCGCTGCGGTGACGACCTGGTCGCGGAGGTGGGCTGGAACATCCCCGGCGACATGCCTCGTGTGACCTCGGCGGAGGGCCGCGCCTGCGCGGACGTGATGGGACGGACGGACGATCACGTACATGTCATCCACGGTTTCGACCAGTCCGCGTTCGCGCACACGAGCCCCTTCATCCGCCGCCACGGGCTGCGCTGCTTCATCGGCTTTCCGATCGTTGTGAGTGGGCTGGGGGTCGCGTCGCTCAGCTGCCTCTTCACCGTCGACGTGGCGCTGCGGGAGAGCCAGCTCGAGTTGCTGTGCGTGCTCGGCAGGGCCGCCGCCGTCGAGGAGGAGCGACGGGTCGCGATCGAGGAGCGGCTTCTCGACGCCGCCCGGCTCGAGCAGGCGATGGAACGCACGGTGGAGACCCTCTCGGGGGCGATGAGCACCCGCGACCCGTACACCGCTGGTCACGCGCGACGAGTGGCCCAGCTGGCCGCGGCGATCGGCTCCGAGATGGGGATGGAGGGAGCCGACCTCAGGCTGCTGCGACTGGCCGCTACCGTCCACGACATCGGCAAGATCGCGGTGCCGGCGGAGATCCTCAGCAAGCCGGCGCGCCTCAGTGAGGCCGAGTACGCGATCATCCAGTGCCATTGCGAGAGCGGCCGCGAGCTGCTCGAGCCTGCCGGGCTGCCGGCGGAGGTGACCGACGCGGTGCTGCAGCACCACGAGCGCCTGGACGGCAGCGGCTACCCGGGCGGTCTGGCGGGAAGAGGGATCGGGCGGTTTGCGCGCATCATCGCCGTCTCCGATGTGGTGGAGGCCATGGCCTCGCACCGCCCGTACCGGCCGGCCGTCGGTCTCGAGCCGGCCCTGGCGGAGATAGAAGGCGGCCGCGGGGTCCGCTACGACGACCGGGTCGCGGACGCCTGCATGCGCCTCTTCCGCGACAAGGGCTTCGCCTTCGCGGACTGAGGGACGCCGGCTGGTCTGCCCACTGGCGGCCTGCGCACAAGTGCTTCACAGTCGGATGCTAAGGTCAGGGCATCTATTGTCGTCTATGGGGGTGGAGTCACCACTCATGGCTTGGCAGCCACAAGCGAGCGTCCCCGAAGGGTTCGCCGACGAGGAGTCGCTCCTCGCCGGGCTGCGCGCCGGCCGGAGAGAGGCTTTCGAGTCCCTGCACGGCGACTTCGCGGCGCCGATCTACAACCTGGCGCTGCGGATCGTGGACGACCCTCAGGATGCGCAGGACGTGACACAGGAGGTGCTGATCAAGGTGTTCCGCAGCCCTCCCCCGAACGCGCGCGAATCCAGCCTCGCGGCATGGCTCTACCGCGTGACCGTCAACGCGTCGTTCGACCACCTGCGCGCGCGCAAGCGCCGCCCCGTGGTCGCTATGGACGCCGAGCGCGAACCCGCTGCGATGGTCGACGAGTACGAGCGCGCGGAGCTCGCCGGCCGCGTCGATGCGACGCTGCGCTCTCTGCCCAAGCGCCAGCAGGTCGCGCTCGTGCTGCGCGACGTCCACGGCCTCAGCGTGGGCGAGACCGCGTCGGTGCTCGGCGTCACGCGGGGATCGGCCGACGTCCTGCTCTCTCGCGCCCGCAAGGGCTTCCGCCGCATCTTCATGGCCGCCGGCGATGAATCCGTCGCCGCTCCGGCGGCCTGCTCGGTCGCCGACGAGGCACTCGCGGGGAGCGTCGGTGGAGGCCTCAGCGACGAGCGACGCGCCTGGCTGCTCGAGCATGCGCGCAGCTGTCCCGACTGCCGGCACACCGTCGCCCTCTGGGGTGTCGCGCCCGTCGGGCTCGGCCTGCTCGTCTCGCAGGTGGCCTTGCCGGCGAAGCTCAGTCTCGCGGCGACGTTCGCCGCCGCGTCGGTGGCGGGAGTCGCCATTCCCGCCGCCGGTCTCGGCGCCGCCGGCGCCGTGAGTGCGGCCGGCGGGTCGGCGGGAGCGGTCGCCGGCGGCGCGGCGACCGGCGCGGCCTGCGGCTCCGCCGGCGCCGCAGGCGCGGGGCTGCTGGCCAAGATCGGGGCCGCGGCCGGCCTGAAGGCGGTCGCCGTGGCCGCCGCGGCGACGGTGGCCGTCGGCGCGGCCGGCGTTGCCGGATACGAAGTTCGCCACATGGACGGTGGTCCGCCCGGCGGCTCCGCGCGGCCTGCGGCATCCGGATCCGTCCAAGCGGGCGCGGGCGGAGCGGCGGCCCAGGGCGACGCGTCGGGCGCTCTCTCGCGGGAGCGGCGGCGTCAGGCCTCGCGCCCGGACGAGAGGGCGGGTGACGGTGAGCGGTCGCGTCCCGGCTCCGCTGTGGGCCGCGCGGGGAGCGGCGGCAGCGGCGGGTCCTCCCGCGCGGGTGAGGGCGGCGCGAAGTCCGGCGCCGGAACGGGAGGCTCGGCCGGTCGGACCGCCGCGCCACATGCGGGTGCCGCCGGCGGCTCCGCCGGCACAGGGCCGAAGTCCGAAGGCGGCTCGAGTTCGGGCGCCGGCACCGGCAGCGGGTCCGGCATGGGCACCGGTGGCGGCTCGGGACCCGGAGGCGCCGGGACGGGCGCGGGTACGAGCGGCGGAGGCTCCGGTACCGTCGACGGCCCGAGTATCGGGGGGCGTCCCGGCGACTGAACCGGTCCGGGCGTCTCGGCGTGTAGCCGCGACGGCGGGGATCAGGGGAGGGGCGCTCGCACGCGCAGCGCCGCGGGCGCCACGTCCACCCGCAGAGGTACGTCTCCCAGCGCGTCACCGTCGACGTCCAGGGGGAAGAGCCCGGCGCGTGGCCGGCGGTCCGCCTTCGTCTCCGGCTCGAGTTCCAGCGAGAGGCACCTGAAGTGGCTGATTCCGGGTTCGTCGAGGTGCGTCCCGGCGTAGACGGTCATGAAGCGGCCGATGAGCCGTGCCCGGGTCCGGGTCTCGAACGTGACGACTTCGAGCACGCCGTCGTCGAGCCGGGCCATGGGCGCGATGTTCATGCCTCCGCCGAAGGTGCGCCCGTTGCAGACGGCGACGGCGTGGGCGTCGAGCACGCGTTCCCGCGGTGCGCCGTCGAGGGTGACGTACCGGCAGCGCAGCCTGAGGCGCCGGCACACGACGATCGCGCGGACGGTCGCTTGCGCGTAGGCGAGGCGGCCTCCGAGGAGCGCCGGCGCAGACGCGGTGTAGTGGTCGACGAGCCCGCCGATGCCGGCCGAGAGGACGTTGAGCCAGTACCGCCGGCACGGCCGCCCGTCCGGCCCCGTGTAGCGGGCTCGCCCGACGTCGACGGCGCGCTCCGCGCCGCCCCTGAGGGCGGCGAGGTACGCGCGGAGCTCGTGTGGGATGCCCAGCGATCGACCGTAGTCGCCGCCGGTGCCTGTGCCGACGATGCCGAGTGCGGGCAGGCCGCGTGCGGAGGCGCCTGAAGCAGGTCCCGTCCGCTCCGCGTCCACGGGCCGCTCCGGCACCCCCGCCAGCAGCCCGTTGGCGATCTCGTTCAGGGTGCCGTCTCCGCCGAGACCGACGACCAGCGGCCGCCGCTCCAGGACTGCCGCGGCGGCACGCCGCTCCGCGTCCCCACGGCGGCGGGTCTCGGCGACCTCGAGGTCGCCGAGGGCGTCGCGCACGGCGGCGACGAGGTGCGGGAGGGCGTGGCCGGTGCGGCCGTGCCCGGCGGCGGGGTTGGCGATGAGGAGGGGGCGCCCTGCGGCGGTGGGACCGGATTGTTCCATGGAGGGAAGGTAACAGACCGACGGCGCGGATGTCGCCCGTGTGCGGTCCCGCGGCGGGGGAGAGATGCGACGGCGGCGGCCGGAATGCGGCCGCCGCCGTCGCATCGCGCTCGCTGGATCAGGGGACGAGGCAGGTGCCGACCGGCAGCGCGATGGTTGCGCGCTTGGCGGTGAAGACCGGCGCCGCCGCGTTGGAGCGGTCGAGGGTGCCCGAGGAGTTCACGCGGTCGCCGGCGGCGAAGTCCGCGAGGGTGGCCGCGACGAGCTCGCGATCGGCTGTGCGCTCGTAGAGGAGGCTCGCCGCCGTCACGTTCAGCGTGACGGTCTGGCCCTTGTAGGCACGGGCCGCCTTGTTGCCCTTCACGACGGTCAGGGTGATCGAGTCGGCGCCGACCGCGGTGACCGTGCCGCTCAGGGAGTACTTCACCACGGTCGCCTTGGAGCCGCCGCCTTTGCCGCCGCCGTTCCCGCCGCCGTTGCCGTTGCCGTTGCCGGCGAAGGCCGCGGGGGCGACGACCAGCACCATCGCGACGACGACCAAGAGGATGAGCAGCTTCTTCATGTGGGCCTCCGAGCATTCTCGGCACGGCGGTCCCGTGCCTCTCGACCATACAGACGAGGGGCGGGCTCGAGTCTTAGCGCGGCGGACGAGACGCGCACAGGATCTTCACGATCAAACGGGCACGGCAGCGCCGCCCGGGTCCGCGGCGACAGGCAGGGATTCAGCCTCGGGGGCGCAAGATAGGGCGTGATGGCAGAGAGAGCATCAGTCACCGGGGAGTCGGCGCGCGACCAGTCGAGGGAGGTGGCGCGCATCGCCGCATTCAGCGACGGCGTGTTTGCCATCGCCATCACCCTGCTCGCGCTCCAGCTCGAGGTGCCGGCGAGCGGCGATCTCGCCGCGGAGCTCGCCGGCCTGTTGCCCTCCTTTCTCAGCTTCGCGATCAGCTTCCTCGTGATCGGCACGTACTGGGTGGTCCATCACCGGCTGTTCTCGGTGATCGAGCGGTACGACGCCCGCCTCATCTGGCTCAATATGCTGGTGCTCTTGTTCATCGTCGTCCAGCCCTTCACGTCCTCGCTCGTCGGGGAGCGCGGCGACCAGCCTCTCGCCGTCGCCGTCTATGCGGTCACGCTGGCGCTGGTCGGCCTCGCGACCTCCGGCCTTGCGGCCTACGCCCTGCTGGGTCACCGTCTCTGCTCGCCACATGTGTCAGAACGCAGTACCAGGTTCTCCATCTGGCGTGGCCTCGTGGTCGCCCTCATCTTCCTGGGTTCACTGGTCCTGTTGCCCTTGGGGACGGAGGCTGTGCAGTACGCCTGGCTGTCGATCCCCCTTGCCCAGTATCTGATACGCCGTCGCTACGTCACGCGCGGTGAGGAATGACCGTCGCCCGCGTCTTTGCGAATCTCGTGCGGGATCTGGCGAAAGCCTCGAAAGGATCGCCTCTCTGGTGAGCAGGCGGAGGGTCTGGTATGAATGGGCGACCGCGACCAGGAGGCTGCCTCGTGGCACCCATCGACCGTCTGTCCATCGCGCCGTTCGAGCCGGCGTTCACCTTCAGCTATCACTCCGATG
This sequence comes from uncultured Actinomycetes bacterium, assembly GCA_963709345.1. Lineage (GTDB taxonomy): Bacteria > Actinomycetota > Thermoleophilia > UBA2241 > UBA2241 > CAIXSE01. The sequence goes on along the minus strand of CAVPVX010000002.1, from coordinate 343,357 downwards.
AGCGACTCGACCGCCTGAAGCAGGCGACGCTGGACATCCTCGAGGGCGTGGGCGTCCGCTTCCAGAGCGACAAGGCGCTCGACGTCCTCGCCGAGAATGGGGCTCGGGTCGACCGCGAGAAGCAGATCGCGAAGCTCCCGCCGAGCCTCGTGCTCGACGCGATGGCGACGGCGCCGCGAAGCTTCCCCCTCGGCGCTCGCGACGCCTCGTGCGACATCGCCGTCGGGGACGGCCGCACGTACTGCACCACCGACGGCTGCGGCGTCGAGATCATCGACTTCGCGACGCGCGAGCGGCGCCAGTCGACGAAGGCCGACCTGGCCGACGTCTCCCGGCTGCAAGACTACCTCTCCAGCATCTCGTTCTGGTGGCCGACCGTGAGCGCCGGGGACTGCGGCGAGACGGCGCAACTACACGAGCTGGACGCCGGCTGGAACAACACCGTCAAGCACCTGCAGGGGATGGTCAACGGCGAGCGCGAAGCCCGCTACGCCGTGGAGATGGCGACGGTCATCGCCGGCAGCGCCGAGGAGTTACGCCGCCGCCCTGTCATGAGCGACCTCATCGGCACCATCTCGCCGCTCGTGGTGGACAAGGACGCGATCGAGGCGGCACTCGTGTTCGCCGCCGCCGGCGTGCCCGTCACGTGGGTCACCATGCCGACGCTCGGCACCACCGCGCCGGCCACCAAGGCAGGCGCCTTCGCCCTCGGCTCGGCCGAGCTGGTCGCCGCGACCGTCGTCCTGCAGCTGGCCAGCCCCGGTGCGCCGGTGCTGCACTCGACCATGCAGAGCTTTGCCGACCCGCGCTCCGGCAACTTCGTCAGCTTCCCGCTCGACGGCCGCATTCGAGCCCTGGGCACGGAACTCGCGCACCACTGGGGGGTGCCCGCCGAGTCGGCCGCCTGCGGTACCGACTCGCCGGCGCCCGGCACCTGGCAAGCCGGCGTCGAGGAAGCGCTCGACCTCGCGCAGGCCGCGCAGGAGGGGTCGGACCTGATGCCCAGCATCGGGCTCGTCAACGTCTACACGCTCTTCTATCCCGAGCACCTCATCCTCGGTGACGACATCTATCACCGCGCCCGCTACTCCGTGATGGACATCGGCTTCGAGGACGAGGAGATCGCCCTGGACGCCATCGCCGAGGTCGGTCCCGGCGGCCACTTCCTCGGCAACAGGCACACGCGCCGGCACATGCGCGGAGCGGTGACGCCGGCGATCACTCATGAGGCCGGCCCCGGCGGCGCGTTCCGCGACCCGGTCGAGGTCGCGCGCGAGAGGGCCGAGGGGCTGTGGCGCGAGTACCGGCCCGAGCCGCTCGACGAGGCCCAGGCCGCCGAGCTCACGAGGATTCTCGCGGCGGCAGACGCTGAGCTGCGCCGCTGACTGCGGGGGGCTTGGCGCCTCCGCAGGCGCTGTGGCGCAGGGTGATGCGACGCCTGCGCAACGCGGCGACGGTCGGTGCGGGGAGCGGGCCGTGACGCTCGTGCGATCCCTGCCCCGGCTTCGGTCGGCGTCCGCTCACGTGCGTAGCCCTCGCCGCTCTGTGGAATGCTCCTCTGGAGAAGCGACGAGAGGAGCACCATGGGTGACGAAGACGTTCTGAAGGAAGGAGCGGCCGACGCGGCCGGCGGCTCGGCGGAGGCTCCTGGTGAGGATGCCGAGGTCACGATTCACAACAAGCTGATAGGCATGGTCCGGGCCGGCGACGTCAGTCTCGAGCAGAGCGCGTCTCTGGCCACGACCGCTCGCGGCGGCGCGCAACTGAACCAGAGCGCTTCGGTCGCGCTGATCTCCGGAGGCGACACGTCGCTGCACCTGTCGGCGGCGGTCGCGGCGCCTTCTCTCGGCAACCTGCACCTGGACAAGAGCGCGGTCCAGTGGGTGGTCGCGGCGGGAGACGTGACCTTGGACAAGAGCGCCTGCGTGGCGGCGGTGGCTCCGGCGGTGCGCGTCGAGCGCGGCGCCGTGGGCGTGGCGCTGGCCCGGCGCGTCGAGGTCGGCGAGGGAGGCCGCGTGCTCTTCGGTCCCCTGGCCGCCGCCGCCCTCGGAATCGGCCTGGGCATCGGGATCGGCGTGGCCGTCGTGGCGGGCGCCGGCTGGGCGGGCCTGCAGGCCTGGAGGCGCCGTCCCGGCGCCTCCGAGGGTGACTGACCGGCGCCGTCCCGGCGCCTCCGAGGGTGACTGACCGACGCCGCTCCGGCGCCGGCGCGGGTGACTGACCGGCGCCGCCCGCCGAAGCAGGTGGGCGGCCGATGAACGAGGGGCGCGACCAGCGCGCGACCCGGCGTGCGCAGTGCCCGCTGGGTCGCGCGCCGGCCGTACTGGTCGCGCTCCCAACGCGGTAGTAGTATGGGGTCTCTCGCGGGCTCGTCCCGCTCCGGCCGACCAGGGGGGCTGATGCCGGTCGCGGAGACCAAGGGTTCGTTCGCTCAGGAGCGGCGGCGCCACCCGCGGCTGCTCCGCACCATCGGCTGGCTGCGCCGACATCCCGTACTCTGCGGCATCGCGGGGGCGGCCGGGATCGCCGCGGCCTTCGTGTTCGACATGTCCGTGGCCGGCCTGTTCATGAACGGCCTCTACGTGGTGCCTCTCGTCTTCCTGGCGCTCGCCGTCAACGAACGCGCGGTGGCGTTCGCGGTCGCGGTGACGCTGGCGTTGCAGGCCTTCGTCCTGTTCTGGGAGGCACGACTGGACTCGGACGGCGTCCTCGTGCTCCTGTATGGGGCGATCGTGGGCGGCGCCCTGGTCATGCTCTCGTATCTCATCAAGAGGCTCGCCACGATCAGCGAGCACTCGATCCTCCGCGCTCAACTCTCTGAGGCGGGCGCCGACATCCTCGGCAGCGGCCGGTCCCGCGACGACCTCGACGAGTTGCTCGAGTACGCGCTGGAACGCCTCGGTGAACAGCTCGACGCCACCAACGGACTCCTGCTGCTCATCGAGGGTAGAAAGTGGGTGGGGCGCGCCGGCTTCGGGATGGGGATCGACGCGCGAGCCATCGTGGCGCCGTACGCCGACGTTCCTCTCGCGGTGCAGGCGATCCATGCCGACACTGCCCTGACGCGCGACTTCAGCTCCGCCGACGCCGCGCCGCTGGCGCCGCTGGCCGCGCACATCCGTCTAGAGCGCGTGCTCCTCCTGCCCCTGAGGGCGCTGGAGCGCGAGGTGGGCGTCATGATCTACAACCGGCCGCAGGACTACGGCGAGTACAGCGGCGAGCAGGTCGCGCTCGCCGAGGGCCTTGCCCGCTACGTCGGCGTCACGGTCGACAACGTGCGCCTCATGCTCGAGCTCAACCGGCGTCGCCGCGACCTCGAGTTGGTGCGCGATTCCAGCCTCGACTTCGCCGAGAGCATCGACATGAGTGAAGTGCTGGAGGCGGTCGTCACGCGCCTGCTCGACACGCTGGGGATGCGCGCCTGCGAGATCTACGAGGTGGATGCCGATGCCGGAGTCATACGCTCGCTCGTGAACTACGACGACGGCGCCTTCCAGACCCAGGAGGCCCTCGGTTGCGAGTACCCCATCGATTACTACGCCACGAGCGCTCTGGCCATCAACAGTCGCCGGCCGGTGATGGTGACCTCGACCGGCGATCCGCGCCTGAACGACGCGGAGCGCGAGTACATGCAGCGCTTGGGGCATCACGCCGAGCTCCTCATCCCGCTCAGGATCCGCGACCGCGTGCTCGCGCTCGTCTATCTGATGGATCACCGCGAGGGGCGCGACTTCAGCGACGAGGAGGTCGAGCTCGCGCGCACGATCTGCCGATTCGCCGCGCTCGCGATCGACAAGGCGCGCCTCTTCGACCAGCAGCGGGCCACCACCGAGAGGCGCGACCGCCTGGCCCGGCGCTTGCAGCGTCTGCAGTCGTTCGCGGTCGAGCTCAACCAGCGGCTCGACCGCGCCGACCTGCAGGACGTCCTCGACGAGGTGACGCGCGGCTCACTCGATCTGCTGCACGTGCGCGCCGCCGCCGTCGTGACGGGTGGCGGCGAATACCTCGCGGTGCGCTCCCTGGCCGTGTCCGGGACGGCTTCGCCGAACGTTCTCGCGGCCGCCGAGGCCGACCTGCTCGAGCGCTGTGGCGTCGCCTTGGCGATGCCTGACGACGAGAGCTTCGCCGGCGGCGACGTGGCCGTGGCGCCGGTGGGGGAGAGCGGCGGGCTGCTGTTCGCGACGCTCGAAGGCGACGCGGCGCCGCAGCAGACGGTACTGGTTGTCGCCGACAAGCTGCAGGGCGGCTTCGACGACGAGGACCGCCTGCTCATCGCCACGCTGGCGGCGCAGCTCAGCGCCAGCCTCCACAACGCGATCGCGTACCAGCGCGAGCACGCGATCGCCGAGACCTTCCAGCAGGCGCTGCTCATGGAGCCGCCGGCGATACCCGGCATCGAGGTGGGCGTCCACTACCGGGCCGCCACCGACGCAGCCCGTGTCGGCGGCGACTTCTACGACCTCGTGACGCTCGGCCCCGGCCGCCTCATGGTCATCGTCGGCGACGTGTGCGGCAAGAGCCTCGGCGCCGCCGCCCAGTCCGCCGTCGTTCGCTACATGCTGCGCGCGTATGCGGCGGAGGGGTCGCCGGGAGAAGCCCTCTCCCGGCTCAACGCCGCGGTCATCGCGCAGACCCCGAACCAGCCGTTCGTCACGATCGTCGTCGCCTACATCGACGTGGCGAGGCATATGTTCGAGTACGCGGTCGCCGGCCATCCGCGGCCGATCGTGCTGGCCGGTCACGGCGACTTCCCGATGCCGGAAGAGGGCAACGTCCCGATAGGCATCTTCCGCGGCGCCACGTATCCCACCAACCGGGCCGTCCTGCCCGACGGCTCGTGCGTCGTCATGTACACCGACGGCATCACCGAGGCCCGGCGTGACCAGGTGTTGTTCGGAGAGGCGCGGCTCAGGCAGGCCATCCGCGCCAACATCCTGCTCGACAGCCAGGACCTGGCCGACGCCCTGCTGGAGACGGTCAAGGAGTACTCCGGCGGGGTGCTCGCCGACGACTGCGCCGTCGTCGCCATCAGACTACCCTGAGATCGCGGCCTCCGGAGGGCGGACAGGCTAGGCGGCCTTGGGAGCGGGCGTCTCGTGCCGGCGATGCGGGTAGCGCGTGTAGCGCGCGACCGCCGCCCGGTCGATGAACCCCAGCAGGTGACCCTCCTCGTCGACCACGACGGCGCGGTCGGCGGAGCGATCGCGCATAGCTCGAAGGACGGCGGTGGCGTCGTCGTCTGGGGACACGGACGGGAGCGCCTCGGCCGGCACCATCACGTCGCGTACGCGGTCGAGATTCCAGCGGTCGCGGGGCGAACGTTCGAGATCTGCGGCGCACACCAGCCCGTCGTAGTCGGCGTCGATCCCGTCTCCGGCGACTGGGAGGCAGCGGGACTCGTAGTCGGTGAACCGGTCGTGGGTCGCCCACTCGACAGTCACGTACGGCGGGAGCCAGCCGGCCGGGCGGGTCATGAGGCGCTTTGCAGGCACGCCGGCGAGATCATGTTCGAGCTCCGCCTGGCCGGCAGTCGCCCGCGCCGCCTGGATCATCATCCAGCCGATCAGCGCCAGCCAGACACCGCCGAAGCCTCCACCGCCGAACAACTGGAGGGCGCCCAGGGAGATGAACGCCCAGGCGAAGACCTGGCCGACGACCGCCGCCTGCTTCGTTGCGCGCAGGAGGTTGTGCGACCGCCACCAGAGAAGGGCGTGGAGCACGCGCCCGCCGTCCAGCGGGAAGCCGGGGAGGAGGTTGAACACGACCAGGACGGCATTTGCCAGCCCCAGGTACAGGAGCACGGCCACCAGTTGCTCGGGGCCGGGCAGGACGAGAGCCAGACCAAGGGAGCCTGCTGCGATCGCCACGCTGACCAGCGGACCGGCGATCGCCATCCAGGCTTCGCGGCCCGGGGTGTCCGGATCCCGTTCGAGGCTCGCGACGCCCCCGAGGAGGAAGAGCGTGATGCCGCGCACGGGGATACCCTGCGACCGCGCCACGAGCGAGTGGCCGAACTCGTGCGCCAGCACGGAGCCGAACAGGAGGAGTGTGGCGGACAGGGCGGCGCCCCAAGTCGCGACGGGCCCCCAATCCTGGTAGCCGACGGGGAAGAAGCTCGTGGCGAGCGTGAAGGTGACGAGGACGAGAACGAAGAACCAACTCGGATGGATGGCCACGTCGATGCCGAACAGTCGACCGATCCGCATGCCGTTCATGGCTCACCTCCTCTGGGGTCCTGCCTGAATTCTTACCGGCGGCTAAACCTCGGGTGAAGGAAGTGAACGTCAGACCACGGACACCGTGGTGGTGAGCGCGTCCGCCACCGCCAGCACTCGCGCGCGGTGACCGAGCCGCCGGTCCTCGGCGGCGAGAGCGGCGTCCACAGAGTCGAACGCGGCCACGCCGAGGCGCTCGAGCGGCGCGAGGAACGCCGGGTCGCCGGCGCCCACGACGGCGAGGCGCCGCCGTTCGAGGACGCGGGCGACGACGAAGGCGCGCTGGCCACCCGGTCCGAGCGGCTCACGAAGCCCGCGAGCCGTGAGCTCCGCCGGCGAAGCGGCGGCTTCGAGGACGGCCAGGAAGTTGAGCTCTCCCGGCCCTCGCCCGGCGCCGTCGGGCAGGTCGGCGCAGATCACGATGAGGCCGCCCTCCGTGGCGGCCGGCCGGGCGGCGAGCCCGATCGAGGTAGCCGCCCGGCTCGCCTGGTACAGGTTATCGCTCTTGGGCCGGCACACGCCGGCGACGACGACGTCGAAGCGGCCCGCGACGGAGCGCAGCCACGCGCCGGCGTGCACGCTCGCCAGGGCTTCCTGGACGGCGGCCGGATCGCCGGCGTACACGCCGGCGGCGCGTCCGCCGTCGTCTACGACGAGATTGACGCCCCAGCCGAGCGGCGTGCGTGCGGCGATCTCGCGGAGTGTCGACTGGAACGGATTGCCGCGGAGCCTGCCCAGCGTGACGCCGGGCGCCGAGATGAAGGCGGGGCGGTGTGTCCACGCGATGGTCTCGTGACCGGCGCAGCCGATGGCGACGCCCTTGACGCCACCGGAGAAGCCGGCGTACAGGTGCGGCTCGACGATGCCGACGGTGATCGCGAGATCCGCGGCGGCGACGCGCCGGGCGATGCGTACCGGCGTGCCGTCGCCGGTCGTGCCCAGGTCGGCGACCTCGGACTCGATGCCCTGGGCGTCGATCACTTCGACGCGGCCGGCGAGCTCACGGCCGGCGAGCAGTTCGCGGCCGGCCGGACCCGTCGTTGCATGCAGACCACAGCCGACGACGACCGTCACGGCGTTCGCGGAAACGCCGGCCGCCTCAAGCTCGCCCAGCAGAGCCTCGAGTACCGGTGGGCTCGGGCAAGGTCGGGACGCGTCGGGGATGGTCACGACCACCGACTGTGCGCCGCGCGCCAGCTCGCGCAGGCGCGGCGCGCCGAGTGGCCGGGCGAGCGCCGGCGCCAGAGCCGCCTCGAGGTCCGGGAGCGGCACGCGCTCCGCAGGCGGCTCGAAGGCGTCGGCGCGGGGCACGCCGAGGCGCGCCGCGCCGCAGGCGACCCAGGGCGCCTCGTTCACGGTGTGGCGGTCCGTCCGTCGGCGCCGGTCGACGTGTCGCGCGCCGGCCTCCGCTTCTCCGCGCCGCGCCAGAGCCACCACATGACGACGACCCCGGCGAACGGGACAAGCGACCAGAGGAAGCCCACCGCCATCCAGTTCAGCCGGTCACCGCCGGCGCGGCGCGCCGCCCACCAGGCGAACAGGAGGCAGAGGACGAACTGCGGCCCGTAGGCGAAGAAGGCCCAGCCCGCGAGGTACGCTGCGTAGGCGGGGTCGGCGGCGATCACCGGTAGCGCTCCCGCAGGCGCTCGACAGTGGCGAGGACGCCGGCCGTCGCCTCGGGCGGGTCGAGCGGGCACGCCTGGTCGGCGAAGCGCAGCAGGTGGCCGGCCAGCCAGCGTTCGTCGACGTAAGGCTGAGGAGCGAGGCAGGCGCCGTCGGCGAGCAGGCGCACCGGCTGGCGTTCGGCGATCCATCGGGCGACGGCGGGGCTGTACCACACCGTCGCGGTGTGAGGCGCGTAGCTGCGGGACGTGGGGATGCCTTCGCGGCGATAGACATCCAGCTCCACCTCGGGCCTGGGGGTGAACGTCTGGTCGAGCGGGCGGGCGCTCTTGGTGGTCGCCACGCGGAACACACGCGTGCCCCCTGCGGTGCGGCACCAACAGACGTAGTACCACTCACCGCGGCTGTGCACCAGCAGGTAGGGCTCCACGGTCCGCCTGGTGACCCGGTCGGTGCCTTCGGTCCAGTACTCGATCTCGAGGAGCCGGCGCGCGGCGACGGCCGAGTTGACGGTGGTGAGGACGTCGCCGGCGGGCACCAGCAGGTCACCGCTCGCGAGGGTCGACGCGCCTTCTCCGCGTGCGGCCCAGAGCTTCGCGGCGGCGGAGGTGAGGGCGCCGCCGGAGGCGGTCGGGACCTGGCCGCCGACGAGCTCGATCGCGAGCAGCAGCGTGTCGGCCTGAAGAGGCGAGAGGCGGGCGGGGCGCGCCAGCGCCGGGCCTGCCAGGTCGCAGGTCACGCGCAGCTTCATCCGGCCCTCGAACTCGGCGAAGAGCAAGGCTCCGTCGGCGCCGAAGTTGACGAGGTTGAGCAGGCGCACGTCGGCGCGCAGTTCGTCGGCGCCGACGCCGAGGGCGGACCGGATCTCGGCGAGGTCGAACACGGCCTCGTCGCCGGCGCAGCGGCGCAGGAGGTAGCTCGTCAGCGCCGTGAGTCGGGTGAAGCGGTCGACCTCGACACGCCAGTCGTCGGCGGGGCGCCGCCGCCGCCGTCCGGGATCGGTCGCGCCGCCGGCCGGCCGGGCCGGCGCCTGAGCAGGTGGCGCAGCCAGCATGCCGGCGAGCCGCTCAAGGCGCTCGCCGAGTTCGGCGCGCAGTTCCGGCGGCTCGAGGAGCTCCGCCTCGTCGGCGAGACCGAGCACCCAGCCGAGCAGCGGTCTCGCGTCGGCGTAGGGGGTCTCGTAGACGATCGCGCCGTCGTCCAGCGGCGTCACGGACCCGCAGTGGGCCCAGTGCGCCTGGACCCACCACGCCATCGCCGCGGACACGCGGACGCGCGCCGCGCCGCGAGGCTCCGCCAGCTGCCACGAGGGGCGGTCGCGATAGGCTGCGAGGTCGAAGCCGCCGGGGACGACGAAGTCGTGCGGCGCTCTGGTCGCGTGCGTGACGCGCGAGCGGATCCGCGAGAGGCGGAAGGTCCTCCGGGCGTCCCTCAGATGGCAACGGCCGACGAGGTACCACTCGCCGGCGACGAGCTGCAGGCCGTACGGGTCGACGACGCGCTCCATCTCCTGGTCGCGGCCGATGGCGTAGTACCTGAACTTGACGGTCTTCCGCTCCGCGACGGCCGCCTGGAGCTTCGGCAACGCCGTCGCCGGTGCGCGTGTCTCGGGGACGACCGTGAGCGGCGGCGTCTCCGCCTCGCCGAGCAGGTCCGGGCGGCCCTGTGCCAGGCTGAGCAGCGCCAGGCGCATGGGCTGGGAATAGGCGAAGCGGTCTTCAAGCACCGCGAGGCAGGCGGCCAGCGCCGCCAGTTCGTCACCGGTGAGCTCGACGGGGGCGAGGTAGTAGGCGTCGGCGGGCAGGCTGTAGAGCTCCGGCCCGCCGCCGCTCGCGCCGTCATCCGCGGCGATCACGATGCCGAGCCCCTCGAGTTCGCGGCGGTCCTCGTAGAAGCGTCGCTTGAAGGCTTCCTCCGTCATCATCGGGTAGCCCTCTACGCGGCTGCGGATCTCGGCGACGGTCACCGGCTGCCCGCGGCGCGAGAGCAGCAGGGCGACCAGGCTGAGCCTGCGGATGAGCTTGTCGGCGTCTTTGCTGAAGCCCTCTTCGCGGACTCTGGTGGCGGTCACGGCGTCGCTCCGGCTTGGGGTGCGCGCGAGGCGCGGGCGGCAGCGCCGCCCGCGCCTCATGCTACCGCAATCGCAGCCCCGGCGGGGAGGGTCAGCCGGGTCCGCTCCTTCACGACGACCTCGATCCGGCGGCTGCAGCTCGGCACTCGGCTCCCGCCGTGCCCGCCCTCGTCGCGCGGCGCGGTCTCTAGCGGGCCGTGGCCTCCTTCGCCGCCGCGGCGATGATCGCGTCGAACTCGGCGCCGAGGTCGGCCGGGAACGGCACGGGGTCGGCGGCGAGGATCTCGGCCACCTTGTCCTGGGCCTTCTCGGTCGTGCTCTTCGCGCCGGCGGTCTTCCAGGCCTCGTAGCTGCCGGTCTCGCCGAGCTTGGCCTGCCACAGCTCGCGCACGTGCGCTCGAGTGTGGTTGTCAAAGAGGTAGTTGCCGTTGAAGCCCATCTTCTTGATGAGATCGACGGCCAGCGTCTCATCGCTCACCTCGATGCCCGTGAGGATGCGCTTGACCATGCCGATGATCTCGTCGTCCACGACCATGTTCTCGAGGCAGAGGATGCGCGAGCCGTCGAGCAGGCCGGTGCCGAACGTGACGTCGGCGCCGTTGGAGTACGCCATGAACATCGCCAGGGCGTTCTCGTAGGCGCTCTGGATGCCGGGTTCCTTGGCGGTGGTGGCGCCGGCGCCGTACCAGGCCGGCACGCCGTAGAAATCGGCCATGTGGCCCTGGCAGCTTCTCAGCAGCAGGGCCTCCGGCGAGTTGCTCGCGTAGGCGCCGGAGCTCATGTACATCGCCGTGGGGCCGCCGCCGTGCATCACGGGGGCGCCCGGGTGGGCGAGCTGTACGAGCACGGCGCCGCTCAGGAACTCGGCGTTGTTGACCACGGCGCGAGCCGGCGATCGTGATGGGGCCCGTCGCGCCGAGGATCGGCATGGGGTAGAGGCTCACGGGGATGCCGGCCTCGGCGAGAGTCAGCGCGAGGTCCATGCCGTAGCGCTCCTGGTGGAGCGGGCTCACGGTGCAGATGATGGTGGTGAACATCGGCCGGCGCTTCAGCTCTTCCTTGCCGCCGGCCATCGCCTCGGCCATCTTGATCAGGCTGCGCGCCTCCCAGTCCTCCTTGATGCTGACGACGATGCTGTGCTTCTCGGAGTTGCGCACGCAGGCGTCGAACTCGTGCAGCACGCGTGTCTCGGTCGGGCAGTCCTGGGCGCTGACCACGGCGCTCGTGGCGCTGACGTTGTCGAGCGCCTGCACGACCCGGGCGCAGTTCTCGAGATCCTCCTTGCGCGAGGAGCGCACCTCGCCGGTGGTCGGGTCGCGGTAGAAGACGCCACAGCCGTCGGAGCTGATGTAGACGTGCTCACCGTCCAGCGGCAGGTCGTACTCGGGGTTGCGCGCGCCGAGGGTGTACTCGTGCGGCGCGGTGCTCATCGCCTGCTCGACGACGGCGGCCGGGATCTTCGCCACCGTCGTCTCGCGGTCCACGGTCGCGCCGTGGGCCTCGAGGATGTCGAGCGCGCTCTGCGAGTGGAACTTGACGCCGACGCTCTCGATCACGTCGAGGGTCGCCTCGTGGATCTGCCCGATCTCGGTCTCGTCGAGCAGCTCGAGCTTCACTCGCTTGCCGACGTAGCACTTGTCTGCGTATGCCATGGTGGATCCTTTCAGACGCGGCCGGACTCGGCCGCGGCGATGATCTCGCTGAATTCGCGGTCCAGGTCCGCGGGGAACTCGGGTGCGGGGGCGGCGAGGAGGCCATCGGCGACGGCCCGCGCCTTGTCTTCCAGACGCGGGCTGCTCGCGCTCTTCCAGCCTTCGTAGGTGCCGGTCTCGCCGAGGCGCGCCCGCCACAGCTCGCGCACGTGATCGCGTGTGTGCGGCTCGAACAGGTAGTCGCCGCGGAAGCCGAGCTTCTTGATGAGGTCGACCGCCAGAGTCTCGCGGTCGACCGCGACGCCGCGCAGCAGGTGCGTGACCATGCCGAACACCTCGTCGGCGATCACCAGCTCCTCGAGCGACATCTGCTGCACGCTGTCGAGGAGGCCGGCGCCGAAGAGGAAGTCCGCGCCGGCCGCCATCTCGAGCACCATGCCGAGCGTGTTCTCGTAGGCAGCTTGAGCTTCAGGCTGTTTGGCTTTGGTCCCGCCCCACCCGAGGCCGGCGGGCATTCCGTAGAACGAGGCCATCTGCGCCTGCGCGGCGCGCAGGAGCAGGGCCTCAGGGACGTTGGCGAAGTAGGCGCCCGTGCGCATGAAGAGCGAGGTCGGGCCGCCGGCGTGGACGATCTTCGCGCCGGGGCAGGCGAGCTGCACGGCGGTGACCGCGGCGAGGATCTCGGTGGTGTTGACGACGGCCACGCCGGCGGGCGTGACCGGCGCCGTTGCGCCGAGGATCGGCATCGGGTAGAGCAGATCGGGATGCCCGCCTCGGCCAGTTCGAAGGCGAGCTCCATGCCGAAGCGCTCCTGGTGCAGCGGGCTCACCGTGCAGAGGACGACCGAGAAGGCCGGGCGAGCCTTGAGTTCCGCCGCCCCGCCCGCGATCGCCTCCGCCATGCGGATCAGCGGCCTGGCTTCGGCGGCGTCCTTGATGCTGACGACGACGCTGTGCTTGCGCGAGGCGCGCACGCAGGCGTCGAACTCGTGCAGGACGCGGCTCTCCTCGGGCGTGTCCTGGGCCGAGACGAGCGCCGAGGTGGCCGAGAGGTTGGGCAGGCCGTCGACGACGCGAGCCGCGTCGTAGACGTCCTGCTTGACGCTCGGCCGCACCGTGCCGTCGGCTTCACGCACGAAGGTGGCGCAGCCGTCGGAGCAGAGGTAGGCGTGCTCCCCGTCGAGGGGGAGATCGAACTCGGGGGTGCGCCCGCCGAGGGTGAATCCGGCGGGGAGAGTAGTGAGCGCCTCGGCGACGGCCGCTGCGGGAATGCGGGCGACGGTCGTCTCGCGGTCCACCGTGGCGCCGTGGGCCTCGAGCACGTCGAGCGCCCGCTGCGAGTGGAACATGACGCCTGTCTCGGCGAGCACGTCGAGCGAGGCCTGATGGATGCGTTCCACGTCGGCCGCCTCCAGGAGCCGGAGCGGCCGCCTCGGCCCGACGTAGCGTCCGTCGGCGTGGCTGGTCATGAGTCTCCCTTCGAGACGCCCGAGCCGGTCGCGGGCGCCGCCTCGCCGCGGCCGACGTACTCCACGGCGACAAACGGCGACGTGACGGCGCGCACGAGCGCGTCGTAGTCGACTGCGAACTCCACCTCGCCGCCGGGCCGCAGCGGCTCGGGCGTGATCAGCACGCTCACGTCGCTCGTCGCGCCGGCGAGGTACGCGCCCGGCAGGAGCGGCCGGAGCCCTTGCGGCTCCATGTCGCGCCTGCCCACGGCGAGCATCGCGTACCAGGCGTCCCGGTCGGGTAACTCGACCTCCGGCACGTGGCCGAAGGCGTCGAGACCGCCGGGGCACGACGGCGCCGGCGGCTTGCGGTAGCACTCGAGCACGGCCGCCGTGAGCACGGGGTCGGCGCGCTCGAGGCCGGCAATACTGGCGTCGCTGACGAAGTCGTAGCCGTAGATCGGCCCGCCGCCGGAACGGATCTCGGTGGCGAAGCGGGGCGTGTAGCCGTCGATATGCTGGACGACGCAGGTGCCGCCGAGCGACAGGACGGGCTCGGCGGCGCACCACTCGGCGATGCCGGCCAGGACGTCCTCGGCCTGCCGGAACAGCTCCTGCGAGGGCAGTTGCCCCGAGAGGCAGGCGAAGTTGACGCTGATGCCCGCCAGCTCGACGCCGGGCAGGACGGCCAGCTTGGCCGCGATCTCCGGAGCCGCGTCCGGAAGGACGCCTTCGCGGCGGTCGCCCAGGTCGACAGTGAGAAGGATCTGTATGGGGGCGCCGGGGGCGCGCTCTCCGAGCGCGCGGGTGGCGCCCGGGTCGCTGAGCAGCACCCGGTCGGCGATCTGCGCCACGGCATCCAGCTCGTGCGGCTGTGGCGCCCGGATCAGCGTGAGCGGCCCCAGTGCGTTTGCGGCGAGTCGCGCCAGCGAGGGCAGGCGACTGTCGGCGAGTCCGGCGCAGCCGGCCTCGAGCAGCGCCCGCCCCACCCGCGGCTCGCCATCGACGCACTTGGTGACGCCACAGAGCGTCAGCCTGCGGGCGTGCAGGTCCGCGGCGAGACGCCGTGTCGCGTCGGCGACGGCGTCGAGATCGAGCGTCAGCCGGGGGAGAGCCGCCATCGGCTCAGCGCTCCGCCCAAGGCGATCGAGCCTCGGGTATCGTCGCTTGCGAAGGAATCATCATCGTGCTCCACCTTATCGGTGATCATGCCCGGCCGGCCGACTCGAAGACCGAGGCGATCCGGGGCTGGTGCGGTTCGAAGACGCCGTGGTGATCACGAGGGCCGGGCCGGCGTGGCCGAACGGATCTTGGCGTGTCGATACCGACCGTCGAGGCGGCGCGCGGGTGTCGTCGTCGGACGCGCGTCGGGGAGAAGGGTATTAGAAGTCGTGCACCTTGCCGCCCGAGAAGGCGATGCGACGATGATCGTGAGGGCTTGCGTCTACCACTCGGTTCACGTAGCTCCTGTAGCCGGTGGGACAAAGCGGGCGCAGTATACTTCTCTGACCGGGCAGACGACAACCAGGAGGCACCATGCCGGCGACCGATCCACTGCTCACCGTCCGGGACGGACGCCTCTGCTTTGAAGACGTCGATCTGGTGGCGCTGGCCGAGGAGCGCGAGACGCCCTTCTTCGTCTTCAGCGAGCGCCGGCTCCGCGCCAACGTGAGGGGTCTCATCGACGCCTTCAGGGCGCAGCACGCGGCGACCGAAGTCTTCTTCGCCAGCAAGGCCTGCTCCAATCGCTGGTTCCTCAACGTCGTCCGCGACGAGGGCGCCGGCGTCGAGGTCAACGCCGGCGGCGAGCTCGAAAAGGCCCTCGCGGCTGGGTTCGAGCCGCGGCGCATCATCTTCAACGGGGTCGCCAAGACCAGGGCTGAGATCGAACGCGCAGTCGCCTGCGGCGTGCGCGCCCTCATGGTCGATTCCATCTGCGAACTGCGTCGTATTGCCGGGGTCGCCGCCGCACTCGGGCGGGTCGCTCCAGTTGCTCCGCGCATCGACGTACACGTCTCCACGCTCACGCATCCGGGTCTCGAGACGGCCCACGGCGGGAAGGCCGGCATCGACCGCGACGACGCCGTCGCGGCGTTCCGTCTCGCCGCCGACGATCCCGCGCTCGAGCCGGCAGGCCTGCACCTGCACGTCGGCTCGCAGATCACCAGCGTTGAGCCGTACCGGCAGGCGGTCGGCGCGGCTCTGGACATCATCGCCGCGGTCGAGGCGGCTGAGGGCGTGCGTATGCGCTTCCTGAACGCCGGTGGAGGATTCGCCGTGCCGTACCGTGAGGCGCCGGTCACGTGCCACCCGAGCGACTACTTCTGCTCGCAGCTTACGGCCGCGGACTACGCGGCGGTCATCGGCGGCGAGTTGAAGGCGCGGCGTCCCGACCTCGCGCTCTTCCTGGAGCCGGGCCGGTCGGTCGCGGCGACCGCGGCCGTCGTCGTCGCCCGCGTCGAGAACGAGAAGACCAAAGGCCGTCGCGACGGAGCCGGCCGGCGGACCGGGGACGAGCGCTGGCTCACGGTCGACGCCGGCTTCAACACGCTGCTCGAGCACACGAACTACCACTGGTACTACCGCACCATCGTCGCGTCGCGAGCCGACGAGGAGCCGACGGCCGAGTTCCGGCTGGCCGGCCCGCTCTGCGACGGCGGCGACGTCTTCGCCGGCGACGGCGACTCGCCGTACCGGCTCTTTCCGCCGGCGACGTCTGTGGGCGATGTGGTCGCCTTCCTCGACACGGGCGCGTACACGCTGGAGATGATGAACCCGTACAACGCGCGCCCGCGGGCGGCGGCGTTCGCCGTTACACGCGACGGCGCGGTGGCGCAGATCCGCCGCCGCGAGACAGACGCCGACATGGCGGCGCACGACGCGGCGCCGGGGTTCGACTGATCCGCCGCTCGACGCGGCCGGCCGCAGCCGAGTCCACCATCTCTCAGCCGCGGCCAGCCGTGTCGTGGAGCCGCTCAGCCGGATCTCGCCCGGCGTGGCATGCCGTGTTCCGTCGGCGTGTCGCCGGCTCCGTTCAGCCCGCGCTCAGACGACCCACTCCGGCCGCGTCCTCGCGAACCTGTACCGCGTCGACGATGTGCCGAGCTTCCAGAACACGCGCCGGTAGTCGGTGCTGTGCGCGTCGATGACCTTCTGCCCGGCGCTGTTCGTGCCGGCCAGGACGGCGACGTGGTCCCAGAAGCCGTCGCCGGTCCAGTCGTAGTAGACGAAATCACCGCGGGCAAGCGTGCTGATCGAGCTCGCCCAGTCGGTCCGGCGGCCGTTCCAGAATGCGATCTGCTTGGTGACGTTGATCCAGCTCAGACTGTAGGCGTCGTCCCTCGGCGAGGATGTGCCACGCTTGTTGTACCACCAGCCGGTATCCCAGACGCCGGGCGTCTGCGGCATCTTGCCGGCGTCGGCGCACTGGGAGGCGAAGTTGGCGCAGTCGGCGCCGAAACCGACGTAGGTGGGGTTGTAGGAGAGCGCGTACTTGTCGGCGTAGGCTTGAGTCGTTGCGCGGTCGTACTTGACGATCGCCCTGTACCGCCGGGGCGCGGCAGCTCGCGCCACGCGGCCCGCGCGTGGAAGACGCATCGAGGCGGAGGCGCGCTCGAGCGCGCGTCCGGCGCGTCGCACTCGAGCCGCCGAGCCGCCGGCGGCCTCCAGATAGTGTGGCCGTAGCACGTCGCTGTAGACGTCGGCGGCCACGGACCACGACCCATCGGCGAGTCTGACGCTGAGGGTGTGGTCGATGCCGCTGGCTTCCTCGTCGACGGCGCCCGACGCGGCGCGCCAGGTTGTGGTCGTGATCACGCGGACCATGACCGTCGCCGACCTGCCGTCGGCCGACGGCGTCTCGCCGAGCAGTTCCACGTCGCAGGCGACGGACTCGATGGAGTGGCCGAGCTGCCGGGCGCGCCGGGCGGCCCCGCGGGCGATGAGCGTCTCGGTGTCCGCCAGACCGCTTCCGGGAGCGACCCAGCCGTCCAGTACTGCTCGCGGGTCGACGGCCGTGACGGCGGCCGCGCGGGCCTGCAGATAGCCGATGGCGGCGGCCGCCGGGCCGGATGGTGGGTCACCGCCGCCGGCCGGCCTGCCGCCGTTTGCGGCCCCTGCCGATACGGCCGCGGCGGCGCAGGCGGCGAGGGCCAGCCCCACCGCCGTCCACAGTACCCTTTGTCGTCTCTTCATTCGGACCCCTTTCTCGAGGGTTATGGGCTCGTGGCGATGGCGGTGATGAGCCATCCCTCCACGCCCGTGTGGACCCTCCCCAGGGTGAAGAACAGCGTGACGAGGCCGTCCGGCAGCGGACAACCTCGGCCCGCGCGCACGCGTACGCGAGTGAGCAGAACGAGCGTGCGCGCGTCCGGAGCGGCATGGACGCGCGCCGAGCGGAAGCGGAAGGCTCGAAGTGAGGCGAGCTCCCTCCGCGTGAGCAGATCAGGGCGGGAGCACAGCAGTCCCGCCCGGGCGAACTGACCGCGGTCCACCAGGCGGCAGTAGAGCTCGACGGTGCGGACCGCCTCGAGGCGGTCCGCTGCATCCGCAGGGCTTGCCGTCGGCGATGGCCTGGGCGAGAGGGAGGCGAGATGCGTGTCGGAGGGAGCGACCCGCGGAGCCGGCACGTCGGCTTCTCCGCAGGCCGACAGCAGTACGGCGACGACGGTGACGGCCGCGGCCACCAGGGCGATGACGAGGAGGATGCGGTGTCCGGTCATGAGCATGTGGGCATCGTGCGCCCCGTGCCCGGTGAGCCTCAAGGGTGACGCGCTGCCGCCGGAGGTGACGTTTGCCCTCCGTCCCCGGTGACGTTGTCGGCGCATGTGCCTCGCGCTGTGACGCGGGGGTGCGCTCGTGCGAGAATGCCCGGCGCATGCCCGACTCGACCGACACCGCACCCGGAACGCCGCTCCCGCCCCCGCCGGAGGGCCTCGGCGCCCTCGTGCGGCGGGATCTGCGCCTCGGCCTGGTCTCCGGCCTGCAGACGTTCTGGGATCTCGCCAAAGTCATGATCCCGGCATACGGCATCACGCTGGTTCTCGAGTACCTCGGCGTCATCGGATGGTTGGCCACGGCCGCCCGGCCGGTCATGCAGGCCCTCGGCCTGCCCGGCGACGCCGCCGTCCCGCTGGTCGTCGGCTATCTGCTCAACATCTACGCGGCCGTCGGCTCGATGCAGGCGCTCGACCTCGACGCCCGGCAGATCACCGTGCTGGCGATCGCGATCCTCATAGGGCACAACCTCGTGGTCGAGGGCGCCGTGCTCCACAGGGCCGGGATGAACGGCTTCGCCTTCGGCGCCCTGCGTGTCGTCGCGGGACTCGCTGCCGCAGCGACGGCCAATCTGTTGATGGGCTGGCTCTGAGCATGGACGACCTGCTGCGCACCTTCGTTGCGGGGTCGGCCGACCTGCTGCTTCGCGTCTTCCTCATCGTCGTGCCGATCATGGTCGTTCTCGAGATCTTCGAGGGGACGCGCATCTTTCGTGCGGTGGTCCGCGCCTGGGCGGGCGTCGTGAGGCACGTGGGACTCGACGAGCGGTCGGCGGCGCCTACGCTCATCGGCTTCCTCTTCGGGCTCGCCTACGGCGGCGGGGTGATCGTGCGCGACGTGCGTCGGCACGACCTCGGTCGCCGGCAGGTCTTCATCATGAGCACGTTCCTCAGCATGGTGCACGCCGTCGTCGAGGACTCGCTGATCTTCATCGCGCTCGGCGCCGGCGTCTTCTGGATCGTGGGTTACCGCATCGTCTGGGCGGCAGCGATCACGCTGGTGCTGACGGCCGTGGCCGGCCTGCTTGTGCGCCGTTACCAGATCTGACCGGGGGCGCGGTGTTGACAGTGAGTGCCGGGAGTCCGTAATCTTGACTGGAATTATCGGGAATCGGACGTGCAGAGGAGCGTTTCGGGTTGAACATCTCGATGAAGAGCAGATACGCGGTGCGCGCTCTGGTCGAACTGGCTCGCATCGAACAGTCACGGTCCGGCCGGCCGGTCCGTCTCGGCGACATCGCGGAGCGCCGGGACATGCCGCTCCAGTTCCTCGAGCAGGTGTTCGCGGCGCTGCGCCGCGCCGGCGTCGTGCGCAGCCGGCGCGGAGCATCCGGGGGGTATTCGCTCGCCCGGCCCGCCGACGACATCACCGTCCTGCAGGTCGTGGCGGCGCTGGACGGTGTGCCTTCGCCGGCGGAGTGCACCCAGGGTCGCTGTGATCAGGTCGACACCTGCGGGGCTTCGTCGGTGTGGATCGAGGCGAAGCAGGCGCTCGAGCAGGTCCTCGACGGCACCTCGATCGGCGATCTTCTCCGGCGCGAGGACGAGCTGTGCGGCGCCGCGCCGATGTACCACATCTGACGACATCGGCGCGGACCGCTGCATGCGGATCGCGGCGCGACGGCGAGGAGACGGCATGAAGAGAGCAGGGAGCATCACCGAGTTGATCGGGCGTACGCCGCTGCTGCGGCTCAACCGCATCTCGGACGAGACCGGCGCCGAGGTCCTCGGCAAGCTCGAGTCGCTCAATCCCGGCGGGAGCGTCAAGGACCGCATCGGCGTCGCGATGATCGATGAAGCCGAACGGGCCGGGATCATCGCCCCCGGCCGCACCACCATCATCGAGCCGACCAGCGGCAACACCGGCGTCGCGCTGGCGATGGTCGCGGCCGCCCGGGGGTATGACCTCGTGCTCACGATGCCCGACACGATGAGCGTCGAGCGCCGCGCGCTGCTCAAGGCGTACGGCGCCCGCCTCGTCCTCACGCCCGGGTCGGAGGGCATGAGCGGCGCCATCGGCCGCGCCGGCGATCTCGCGGCGCAGAGCGACGACACGTTCGTCCCGCAGCAGTTCGAGAACCCGGCGAACCCCGGCATCCATCGCACGACAACTGCGGAGGAGATCTGGGCCGACACCGGCGGCGAGGTCGACGCCTTTGTCGCGGGCGTGGGCACCGGCGGCACGATCACCGGCGTCGGTCGCCTGCTGAAGGAGAAGCGACCGGGCGTCCTCGTCGTCGCCGTCGAGCCCGCGGAGTCGGCGGTGCTGTCGGGAGAGCCATCCGGAGCTCACCGCATCCAGGGTATCGGCGCCGGCTTCGTGCCCAGGGTGCTCGACACGGACGCATACGACGAGATCCTGACGGTGCGCGGGGACGAGGCGTTCGCCGCCGCGCGCGAACTCGCGCGAAGCGAGGGCGTACTCGTCGGCATCTCGGCCGGGGCGAACGTCCATGGCGCTGCGGAGGTCGCGCGGCGGCCGGAGATGAAGGGCAAGGTCGTGGTGACCGTGCTGTGCGACACCGGCGAGAGGTACCTCTCGACGCCGTTGTTCGCCGAGGGCCCGGAGGCGACGGCGTGAGCCGGAGCCGCGGGTCCGCCGCCGGCCAGACCGCGCACTGCCCCGGCCGGCGACTCCTCCCCGGGCGCGCGCCGTGCTGATCGGCGGTGACGAGCGCCGGCGGTACGATTGCCAGCTCGTCCTCGAGGAGCTCGGCGATCGTGGCCAGGCCGCCCTCCGCTCCGGCTCGGCGCTGGTTGTCGGTGCCGGCGGGCTCGGAGCGCCGATCCTCTACTATCTCGCCGCCGCGGGTGTCGGCCGCATCGGTGTGGTCGACGACGACGTGGTCGAGCTCTCGAACCTGCAGCGTCAGATCCTGTTCACGACGGCCGATCTGGGGCGCCCCAAGGCCGCGGTCGCCGCGGAGCGTCTGGCGGCGCTCAATCCCGAGATCGAGCTCGAGCCGAGCGCGGAGCGCCTCGTCGCCGCGAACGCCGCGGCGTTGCTCCGGCGCTACGACGTCATCGTCACCGCGGTCGACAACTTCCCCACCCGGTATCTCTTGAACGACACCTGCGTCGTCCTCGAGAAGACGTTGGTCGACGGCGCCGTGCTGCGCCTCAGCGGGCTGGCGATGACCATCAAGGGCGGCGAGACCGCCTGCTATCGGTGCCTCTTCCCGGAGCCTCCGCCGCCGGCCGGTGTGATCGGCTGCGCCGAGGCCGGCATCCTCGGTCCGATCCCCGGCGTCATCGGCGCGATCCAGGCGCTCGAAGTCATCAAGATCCTGACGGGTGTCGGGGAGCCGCTCTACGGCCGGCTCCTGCAGTTCGACGGAGGGGCGCTCACCTTCACCGAGGTCGAGGTCGCGCGCGCGCCGGCATGCCCCGTCTGCGGGGAGCAGGCGACGATCACGGCCCCGCTGGATGTCGATGTCTGACGAGCACGACGTCCTCACGAGGCTTCTGGCGCAGTTCGCCGGCGTCGACCGCGCCTGCGTCGCCTTCTCAGGCGGCGTGGACTCGAGCCTGGTGCTTGCCGCGGCGGTCCGCGCGCTGGGCCCCGAGCAGGTGCTTGCGTTCACCGCGGTCTCTCCGCTGTACCTGAGTGAGGAGTTGGCCACCGCGAAGCTCGTGGCCGGAAGCCTGGGCGCCGAGCACGTCGTCGTCGCCACAGACGCGTTCGACGATGCGCGCTTCGTCGCGAACTCCCGTGACCGCTGCTTCTTCTGCAAGGCGGGGATGCTCGACGCGATGGCTCGCGTCGCCGCCGAGCGAGGCTGCGCGACGCTCGTCGACGGGGCCAACGCCGACGACGCCGGCGACCATCGTCCGGGGACGCGCGCGGCGGAGGAGCGCGGCGTGCTCAGGCCACTGCTCGCGGCCGGCATCGGCAAGGCCGAGGTGCGGAGACTGGCGCGCGAGCTCGGCCTCGTCACCTGGGATGCGCCGCAGCGCGCGTGTCTGGCCTCGCGCATCCCCTACGGCGACCCGATCACCGTCGAGAAGCTCTCCGTCGTCGCCGCGGCGGAGTCGGCGCTCCGCGACCTCGGGTTCGCGCAGTCGCGCGTGCGCCATCACGGCGCCGTGGCGCGGGTCGAGGTGGAGTCGCGGGACGTCCCGCGAGCCGTCGCGTTGCGCGGCGAGCTGTCCCGCCGGCTGCACGCCGCTGGGTTCACCTACGTCGCACTCGACCTCGACGGCTTCCGCACCGGCAGCATGAACGAGGCGTGATACCGTACCGCGCGAGAGCGTGGCTCGGCTTGTGCGGGTTCGCGCTTGACGAGAAAGGGAGGTGACGGCTGTGATCCGCAAGCTGCTGGCCCTGGCGGGCCTGGGTGTCGCCGGATGCTGGTTTCTCGGCAGGCGCGCGAGCGGCTGTCGTTCCGTGAACGGCGTGGTCGGCGGTCTCTCCCGGGACGTCCATACGGCGGTCGATGAGATCAGCAGCGACGTCAAGGCCGTCCAGGAGCGCGACCCGGCGGCCACCTCGAAGCTCGAGATCATCACGTCGTACCCCGGGCTGCACGCGCTGTGGCTGCATCGCCTCGCGCACAGGGTCCACGAAGCCGGCGTCCCGCTGCTGCCGCGCTGGGTCAGCCAGTTCAACCGGCTGGTCACCGGTATCGAGATCCACCCCGGCGCCGAGATCGGTCACGGCCTGTTCATCGACCATGGTTCCGGCGTGGTCATCGGCGAGACCGCCGAGATCGGCGACAACGTCACGATCTACCAGGGAGTGACGCTCGGCGGTACCGGCAAGGAGACCGGCAAGCGGCACCCGACGGTGGGCGACAACGTCGTGTTCGGCGCCGGGGCCAAGGTGCTCGGCGGCATCACCGTCGGCGACAACGCCAAGGTCGGCGCCGGCAGCGTCGTGGTCAGCGACGTGCCGAAGAACTCCACGGTGGTCGGCAACCCCGGCCGGCCCGTGCTGCTCCAGGGGCAGCGTGTGGGCATCCCGGACATCGACTACCGGCACCTTCCCGACCCGGTGGCCGAGGCGATCAAGTGCCTCGTGGCGCGCATCATCGAGATGGAGAAGGAGCTCGACGAGATCCACCCCGAGCGGAGCGGAAAGCGCGAGCAGGCCCTGCGCGAGACGCAGGCGATGCTGGCGGAACTGCTGCGCTTCGACGAGGGCGCCGGAATCTGACGTCGTCAGCCTGCGCCGCGTCTCACGCGGCGAGGAAGCGCCCGCGGTGCGAGAGCCGGTCCGCGTCGGCGTCGACGAGCTCCCACGCATCCATGAAGCCGAGATCGAGCAGGAACGCCTCGGGATCGACGAGTCCGTAGAAGCGCCAGGTGTTCCCGCCGTCGCTCGTCGCGTACAGGACGCCGCCGTCGGTCACGATGTAGTCGCGAGCAGGCTCGCCATGCGGATCTTCCTGTGCCAGCACCAGCGTGTAGCCGGTCGCAACGCCTGACATCCCCTGCCTCCTAGCCCTGTCCCTCCGGGCACGGTCCCGCGCCCTCAGTGCAGGTCATCGGCGCGGTAACGGCGTGGTGGCATGGGGCACCGGTCCCGTTGTCCATGGGTACTTCGCGCAGACGTGCCGGGAGGCGCTCGCCGGCCCGGGCCCGGAGCGGTGAGCGTCACCCCAGCGGGTGGCCGGTAGCGGCATGCGGGTATGCTACGATTGCTGCCCTCTGAGTCCACCCGTGAACGGAGCGTGATCACCACATGAGCGAGGTCCGGCGTCTCGTGCTCGACGTGCTCAAGCCACATCAGCCCACCATGCTCGTCCTCGCCGACAAGCTCGGCGACCTCGAGGGCGTGCACGGCGTCGACATCACACTGATCGAGATCGACAACAAGGTGGAGAACATCAAGATCACGCTGGAAGGCGACGACGTCGACTTCCAGGACGTCGCCGAGGTCGTACAGGAGTCGGGCGGCAGCATCCACTCCATCGACAAGGTCTCGACCGGCAAGCACCTCATCGACGAGGTCGAGACTCCCCAGGACGCCAGCTCGAGCTGGCTGCGCTGACGTCTCGTCGCTGACAGCCGTGTGAGCGATCAATGAGCCCCCCGGCCGGCACAGGCATCGCCGCGCGCGCGCGCCGCCGTTTCTCGACGCTGCGGCGCTATCACGAGATCGCCGACGTCGGCGAGATCGCGCGGCGGTATTTGCCCATGAACGCGTTCGACGGTGTACTGACCTCCCTCGGTATCGTCACAGGGGCGTACTTCGGAGGCGTCGCCGATGCCCGCTCGCTCGTCGGCGTGATCGCCGCGGCGTCGCTCAGTCTCGGCGTCTCGGGCTTCTACGGCTCGTATCTCTCGGAACAGGCCGAGCGTGCCCGGGAGCTGCGCGAGCTCGAGGAGTCCACCCTCTCGCGGCTCGGAAGCACCGACATCGGCTCGGCGGCGCGCTACGCGGCCCTTGCCGTCGCATCCGTCGCCGGCTTCGCCTCTGCGATCGGTGGGCTGATCATGTGCATACCCCTCCTTCTGCAGCCGGCGATCGGGGTCGCCGCCGCGTTCGCCGCCGCGTGGGGCGTCGCGGCTCTCGAGCTCGTTCTGCTCGGTGTGTACCTCGGCAAGGTGTCGCGCGGGCGCCTCATCGCCTCCGTGGTCAAGCTCGTGCTCGCCGGCGCCGTCGCTTTCGGGCTGAGTCTCCTGCTCAACGTGGCGGGGGTCTGAGATGGCGGACGCGGGCGCGGAACTGCTCGCCGGCCTCAACGAGGAGCAGCGCAGGGCCGTGACGCACGTCGACGGCCCATTGCTTATCCTCGCCGGCGCCGGCTCCGGCAAGACGCGCGTGCTCACGCATCGAGTCGCCTACCTCGTCAAGGTCCATCGCGTGCGCCCGGACGAGATCGTCGCCATCACCTTCACCAACAAGGCGGCCGGCGAGATGAAGGAGCGCATCGAAGGCCTCGTGGGGCCGGTCGCGCGCACCATGTGGGTCAGCACCTTCCACAGCATGTGCGCGCGTCTGCTGCGTCGCGAGTCCCAGCGACTGGGCTACAAGAGCACGTTCACGATCCACGACGAGGACGACCGCCGCCGGCTCATCAAGCGCTGCATGGTGGAGCTGAACGTCGACCCCAAGCGCTTCCCGCCGGAGTCGGTCAGCCGCCAGATCAGCGACGCCAAGAATCAGCTCTTCGGTCCGCCCGAGTTTCGCGAGAAGGGCGGCCGCTTCGCCCAGGTGGCGGCCGACGTGTACGAGCTCTACGAGAAGCGCCACGCGGAGATGAACGCGATGGACTTCGACGACCTGCTGATGAAGACGGTGCAGCTCCTGGAGGGCTACCCCGACCGGCTGCACCACTACCAGCAGGCGTTCCGCTTCGTGCTCGTCGACGAGTACCAGGACACGAACCACGCCCAGTACCGGCTCGCCAACCTGCTCGCGGGCGCGCACGGTAACCTCGCCGTCGTCGGCGACGACGACCAGAGCATCTACTCCTGGCGCGGCGCCGACATCCGCAACATCCTCGAGTTCGAGCGCGACTATCCCGAGGCCGAGATCATCCGCCTTGAGCAGAACTACCGCTCCACGCAGCCGATCCTCGACGCCGCCAACGCCGTGGTCACCCACAATCGCAAGCGCAAGGGGAAGAACCTGTGGACGCCGCGCGGCGCCGGCGCCCTGGTGCAGGTGGTCGAGGTCAACGACGAGCGCGCCGAAGCCCAGTTCGTGGCCAGCGAGGTGCAGAAGCTCCTCGAGGGAGAGGTCGGCGCCGAGAGGCCCTACCGGCCGGACGAGGTGGCCGTGCTCTACCGGACCAACGCCCAGAGCCGGGTGCTCGAGGAGCAGTTCGGCCGCTACGCGATCGCCTACCAGGTCATCGGCGGGCCGAAGTTCTACGAGCGCGCCGAGATCCGCGACGTCATCGCGTACCTGACGATCCTCGTGAACCCGGACGACTCGCAGCGCCTGCTGCGCATCGTCAACCAGCCGAAGCGCGGCATCGGCGCGACCAGCCTGCAGCGCCTGCAGGCGCACGCGGCGAGCGTGGGGGAGAGTCTCTGGACCGCCCTGCGAGGCGCCGGCGACGTGCCCGGGCTGTCGGCCGGCGCGGTGAACGGCCTGCTGGCGTTCGCGCGGATCATCGAAGCCCTGCAGGCCGGGCTCGCCGGCCGCCCCGTCGCCGACGTCGTGCACAGCGTCATCGAGGAGAGCGGCTACGAAGCCGCCCTGAAGACGCAGAACACGCTCGAGGCGGAGGGCCGCCTCGAGAACATCGAGGAACTGGTCGGGGTCGCCGCCGAGTACGACAAGCGCGCCGACGAGCCCAGTCTCGACGGCTTCCTCCAGGAGATCTCGCTCTATGCCGACACCGACGCCTACGCCGACACCAGCGCGCTGCTCACGCTCATGACGTTGCACAACGCCAAGGGGCTCGAGTTCCCGGTCGTGTTCATCGCCGGGATGGAGGAGGGCGTCTTCCCGCACCAGCGCTCGCTCGACGAGCAGAACGTGGAGGAGGAGCGCCGCCTGGCCTACGTCGGGATCACGCGCGCGATGGACCGCCTGTACCTCGTGCACGCGCGCGCGAGAAGCCTGTGGGGGGCGTCGCAGTACAACCTGCCGTCTCGTTTTCTCGACGAGATCCCCACCGATCTCACCGAGCGGCAGGCCATAGGCGGCCGCTCCGGCGCCGGTGGCCGCGGCGACCGCTGGGGTGGCGGCGCCGTGGGCGGCGGCGGCTACGGCCGCGATGCCGGCGGCTGGGGTGGCCGTCAGGGCCGCCGGGGCGACTTCGACGACGAGTCCGGCGGTGCGCTCGGCTCCGGTCGCCGCTTCACCGGTCTCGAGAAGAAGGGGCTCGACGAGGAGGTCGTGGAGCAGTTCTTCACCTCCGGGGACCGCGTGCTCCACGCTACGCTCGGCGAAGGCACGGTGCTGGCCATGCAGAGCGGCGGCATTGTCGTCATCCGCTTCGAGAACGACGGTTCGGAGCGCCGGCTCATGGCCAGCGTCGCGCCGCTCCGCAAGCTGCGCGGCTGAGGGCCGGCGGCGGCCGCTCCGCCGGAGCCCGCCGCCTGCCGTCCTGCGATAGAGTGAGGCCAGCCAGTCCACCCATGGTCGAGGAGGGTCAGCCATGGCCGTCGAGGTCACCCGCGAAGGCGCCGTCGCGATCGTCGTCGTGAATCGTCCCGATGCGCTCAACGCTCTGAACAGCGCGACGAACGAGGAGTTGCTCGCGACCGCGCGGTCACTGTCCACCGACGAGTCCGTGCGCGCAGTCGTGCTCACCGGAGGCGGTGAGAAGGCCTTCGTCGCCGGCGCCGACATCCCCGAGATGGCGACGTTCGACGCCGAGCAGGCGCGTCGCTCCAGCGCGCTCGGTCAGAGCGTGATGAGCGCGATCGAGGCGGCCCCCCAGCCGTGGGTCGCCGCCGTCAACGGCTTCGCCCTCGGCGGCGGCTGCGAGCTGGCCCTGGCCTGCGACATCCGCCTCGCGAGCGAGAACGCCAAGTTCGGCCAGCCCGAGATCAACCTCGGCATCACCCCCGGCTTCGGCGGCACGCAGCGGCTCCCGCGGATCGTCGGTCAGGGATGGGCGAAATACCTCGTGCTGAGCGGCCGTCACATCCGCGCCGACGAGGCGCTGCGCATCGGGCTCGTCCAGGCGGTGTTCCCCAAGGACGAGCTCATGACGCGGGCGAAGAGGCTGGCGGAGGATCTGGCGGCCAAGAGCCCGCTGGCGATGCGCTGCTGCAAGGCGGCCGTGAGAGCCGCCGCCGACACGGACATCGCGACCGGGCAAGCGATCGAGCGTGACCTCTTTGGTCTGGTCTTCGCGACCGAGGACCACGCGGAGGGTATGAGCGCCTTTCTCGAGAAGCGGACGCCGGTCTACGGCGGCAGCTGAAGCGGCTCAGTCTCCGAGAGCGGCGCGCAACTGCGCGAGCGCCGCGTACATGCCCGCAGTCGCGTCCACGCGAACGTCGGCCGCTTCAAGCACGGGTCGCGGCGTCTCGCCGGTGACGGCGGCCACGGCGCAGGCCCGGCGCCGGGCGTCGTGCTCACTCCAGTCGTGGATCGCCGCGAACGCGGTGACGTCGGTGAGGTCGTCGCCGCAGCACAGCGCCGTCAGGTAGTCGCCGGTGGCCAGCAACCGCTTCACGGCTGTCCCCTTGCTGAACGGCAGCGGCGGCCGGATCTCGAAGGCGAAGTGCCCAGTGGCGACGGCGAGGCCGCGGGCGCGCGCCGGTTCCACGACTCGCGTGAGGATCTCGTGGCGGGTGGCGGCGTGGTCGGGAGCCAGGCGGTAGTGCACGGCGAGCACCGTGCGCTTGTCCTCGAGGATCACGCCGAGCGTCTCGCAGTCGAGTTCGCGGGCGGCGGCTTCCGCGACCTCACGGATGCCGGTCACGTACCGCTCCGCCTGCGGTTCGACCTCTACCGTGCCGTCGGGCCGGGTGGTCTCGAGGCCGTGATTGCCCACGTAGGCGGCCCCGTCCATCCGGATCATGCGGCGTGCGTCGTCCTGTGCCCGGCCGCTCACGAAGGCGACGAGGCCCAGCCGTTCGACGAGCGTCGCCAGCAGATCGCGGAAGCGCTCCGGCACCTTCGCTTCCGCGGGGCGCGGCGCGATCGGCGAGATGGTCCCGTCGATGTCGCAGAAGAGCGCCGCCGCCTCCGGCGCCGCGGCCGCGGCGCGCACGAAGGCGTCGAGAGCGCCGCTACCGTCGATGATGAGCTGCTCCGCGTCCACGTGTCCCCCCGGTCGGTGGCCTTCAGCGTACCGGATGCGCGCGGGCTCGCCAACGGGCGGTCCGGCGTCCATCAAGTTCCGTCGCCGCCTGCCGATACGGGGTGGAGAGAGATGGGCGACCCAGTCGACAAGCGGAATACGCCGCGTCCGGGCGGCAGGCCTAGTGACGGTCGCGCCGATCCGTACCTCAAGTCCATGCTCCTCGGGCTCATCGAGGACAGTTATCTCCACACGGGGACGTTCACGCAGTTCGCCGCCGAGGTCCTGCAGGTGATCGCCTATGCGGTGACCGTACCGGTGGCGTTCACGGAGGGCTTCCTGAAAGCCTACCTGTCGATCGACCGCGTGGTGGAGGATCCCGACGGCCGCATCACGATCATCCCGAAACCGGGGGCCAGCATCGACGACATGATCAGCGACGTCGACGCGATCACCGCCAAGGTCGATCCGGGAGCGGTCTTCAACCCCGTCGTGCGCGCCAAGCTGGACGCGGTGCACGGGAGCTCCAGCAAGGCCATGAAGTGGGATCTCGACAGCCTGTCGCGCATGGACGACGCGCAGCTCATGGGGGTCCTTCGCGAGATGCAGGCGGAATCGGAGGCCGCCGGTGACGGCGCGCGCCACGACGACGAGGCCACCGACTACGTGCGCGCCAAGATCGCCACCATCCGCCGCAACGTGCGCCAGTTCCAGGCCCGGCAGCAGACGGAGAGCGCGGGCGGCGCGGGCGCCCGCGGCGAAGGCGCCCCGGCGCCGCCCGGCACGGTCGCGGGAGCGCCGGGCTGAGGGGATCGGGCGGCGCGCGCTACGCGCGCTTGCTCTTCGCTGGGGCAGGCGCCGCCTCCTCCGGGCTCGGAGCTGTTCCCGTGGCGCCCCTTCGGGTACCATGGACGCTCGATTCCAGGGGGCA
This sequence comes from uncultured Actinomycetes bacterium, assembly GCA_963709345.1. Classification (GTDB taxonomy): domain Bacteria; phylum Actinomycetota; class Thermoleophilia; order UBA2241; family UBA2241; genus CAIXSE01. The sequence goes on along the minus strand of CAVPVX010000002.1, from coordinate 313,985 downwards.
TCACGTGCACCACTTCTCAGACAGATTGGCAGCGTCCGTACGCGCGCGCAGCAGTGTCGTCTGCGTCGGCCTCGATCCCGTCCTCGAGCGCATGCCGCCCGCGCTGGTCGACGCGTACCGGCCACAGGCGGCCGAGCTCGGCGACGACGCGGCTGTGGCCGCCTGCTTCGAGAGGTTCTGTCGCGACGTGATCGACGCCGTCGCCGGCGTCGCCGCCTGCGTCAAGCCGCAGGCGGCCTTCTTCGAGCAGTACGGCGCCGCCGGCTGGCGGGCGCTCGCCGCCGTCATCGGCTGCGCGCGCGAGCATGACCTGCCGGTGATCCTCGACGTGAAGCGCGGGGACATCGCCTCCACGGGCGCCGCCTACGGGCGCGCCGCCTTCGGCGGCGCCCCCGGATTCACGGCGCCCGTCGCCGGTCTCGCCGCCGACGCTGTGACCGCCAGCCCGTATCTCGGCGAGGACTCGCTGGAACCGCTGGTGGAACACTGCGCCGCCGGCCGCGGCGTCTTCATCCTCACGCGCACGAGCAATCCCGGCGCCGGCCTGCTCCAGGAGGTCGAGGTCGGCGGGAGGCCGCTCTACCTGCGTGTCGCCGACCTCGTGGCGCGGCTCGGCGCGGGGCACGTCGGTGAACAGGGGTACAGTGATGTAGGCGCCGTCGTGGGCGCGACGGCGCCGGGGTCGCTGCGGCTGGTGCGCGAGGCGCTGCCGAGCGCGTTCCTCCTGGTGCCCGGCTACGGCGCTCAGGGCGCCGGCGCGGACGCGCTCGCGGGCATCGCCGCCGGCGACGCGGCGGGCTACGTCGTCAACGCTTCACGCTCGATCATCTACGCGTGGCAGGGCGGCGGCGGCGACCACCAAAGGGCTGCGGCCGCGGCCGCCGAATCTATGCGCAGCGATCTTCGGGACGGACTATGACGGACGACGCCCCCCAGAAGCGACCACGCCGGCGCCGATCCACGAGCGCCGACGCGAAGCAGTCGCGATCCCGGCAGCAGCAGGCCGCACAACCCGGCCCCGCCGCCTCGCCGGGCGACGCTGATCCCGACGCGGCGCTCCAACGCCTCGAGTCGATGGGAGCGCCCGCGGGCGGGGCCGGCCAGGCACCGCCGCGGCGCGCGGCCGCGCCGGCCGCGCCGGCGGGGTCGGAGTCCCCGCGGCCGGTGGGCTCGGCGGTCAAGGCTCCGCGTGCCCGGCCGCGCCCTGCCGCGGCGCCTGCACCGGCGCGCATCGTGGCGCGAATCGCCGCCCCCGTCGTGTTCCTCATCGCCGTCATCGCCTTCATCGGCATCGCCGCTCAGTCGGGCGTCATCGGCGGCGCAGACCCCACGCCCACGCCCTCGGCGACGCAGACCAAGGGCGGCTCTGCCAAGGCCGTCACCAAGAAGTACACGGTCAAGAGCGGCGACTCGCTCACCAGCATCGCCGAGCGCTTTGACACCTCGGTGAACAAGCTCGAGGAGCTCAACCCCGACCTCGCCGCGAGCACGCTCGTGGTCGGCGACAAGATCCTGGTGCCGACGCAGTAGCGCGCTGCGGCGTCGCCCCGGCTCGCTCGAGCCCCCCGCGTCCACCGCCGTTCCTGCGCCACGGCGGCTCCGCGCGCCGTCCGGCGCGGCGACACCGCCGGGGGCATCCTCAGCCGCTTTCGCCTCCTCGGATGTCTCCGCACGCGCCGTCCGGCGCGGTCTCTCCGGCGCCGCTCCGTGCGCCGTGGCCCTCGCCTCTCGCTACGCCGCTCCTCGTGCCATCGGCTCACGCCCCTCCCGATGCCGTCTCTCCCCACGCCCCCCGGGGGACGTTCCGGTGGGTGTCGGATGCAGGTGAGTGGGGCATAATGGCCCAGAAGTATTGTGTAATGGGGAGAAGTGGGGTACAGTGGCGACCATGCAGCGGCCGATCCTTGTGGGGGAGTTCGATTTCACGCTCGATGCGAAGAACCGCGTCGCCATCCCCGCACGGCTTCGCTCCGCCTTCGCCGACGGTGTCTATGTCACGCAGGAGAACGAACGCTGCCTCGGCGGGTACAGCCCCGACGAGTTCCAGCGTCGTCTGGAAGAGGACGTGGAGGTCACCACCGCCGGCACGGCGGCGCGCCGCAACGTCAAGCGGCGGCTGGCCGCGACCGCGGTGTTCTTCCCCGAGCTCGACCGGCAGGGGCGGGTCACGCTTCCCGTCAAGCATCTCGACTACGCCCGTATCACCAGGGACGTGACGGTCATCGGGGTCGCCGATCACCTGGAGATCTGGGACCGCGCAGCCTGGACAGACCAGTTGGCCCACCTTGAGGAGGAGGCCGATGCTACCGCAGATGATGATGCAACTCAGCGAGTATGAGATGGCCCTCGCCCACACCCCGGTGCTTCTCGACGAACTGCTCGAGCTGCTGCGACCGGCGAAGGGCGAGGTCGCCATCGACTGCACCTTCGGAGCCGGCGGGCATGCCGAGGCGGTCGCCGCGGCGCTCGGCGCCAGAGGCCGGCTGATCGCCGTCGATCGCGACCCGAGCGTCGCCGAGTACTTCCGCGACGTCTCTCTCGCCGCCCCCTGCGCCTGCGAGCTCTACCACGGCAACTTCGCCGACGTGCTCGCGGCGCGCGAGTCGGCGTCCGCCGACATCGTCTACATGGATCTCGGCGTGTCCTCGATGCAGCTCGACCGACGCGAGCGTGGGTTCAGCTACGCCTATGACGCGCCGCTCGACATGCGCATGGACCCCGAACTGGAGGTCACGGCCGCCGATCTGGTCAACACGCTGCCCGAGGTCGAGCTCACCGGCGTCTTCAGGCGATACGGGGAGGAGCGCTACGCGCGCAACATCGCACGCGGAATCGTGCGGGCGCGCAAGAAGCAGGCGTTCACCTCCACCAGTGAGCTGGTCGAGATCGTCAAGGGCACGATCCCGACGCCGGCTCGCTTCGGCGCCGGCAACCCCGCGCGCCGGGTCTTCCAGGCTCTCCGCATCGTCGTGAACGACGAGCTCGGCTCGCTGGCCCGGGGCCTGGAGGAGGCGTATCGCGTGTTGCGTCCGGGCGGTCGTCTGGCGGCGATGAGCTTCCACTCGCTCGAAGATCGCATGGTGAAGGATTTCTTCAAGGGTCACGCCGCCGGGTGCATCTGCCCGCCGGGCCTTCCGATGTGCGTCTGCGGTCACGAGCCCACGCTGCGCGTCCTGACGCGCAAGCCCGTGACGCCGCGGTCCGCGGAGACCGAGGCCAACCCACGGAGTACGTCGGCGAAGTTGCGTGTCGCGGTGAGACTCGAGGACTGATGCGCCGGGTCCCGGTCAGCGATGCGCGGCCCGCGACGGCCCCGTGCAAGGCGGTGTGATCATGGCGGCCGCCGCCCAGCAGGCTCGACAGGTGGCTCCGAGCCGTGATCCCGGGCGCGGGCACGAACCCGTGCGCCCGGCCGCCTACCGGGCACCGGCCACGCGCCGCCGCGCGGCGCAACGCTCGCGGCTCACGCGCGTCTTCATCATCTTCGTCGCGTCCCTGACGATCCTCGCGGTGGGACGCGTCGCCCTGAGCTTCGCCGTCGTGCAGAAGAGCCTGCAGACGGACGCTGTGGTGCGCGGGGAGCGCCGCGTGACCGCCGAGAACGCCCAACTCCAGGAGGACCTGGCTCGACTCGCCTCGACGGTCCGCATCCGGCACGTCGCGGAGAATCAACTGGGCCTCGTCGACGCCTCGCACGTGATCTACTTGAAGGCCGGCAAGGCCGGCAAGATCGTCGAGGTCGCGGCGAGCCGCTGATGGCCGGGTCCGCCAGAGGACGTCGGCGCCCCGCCCGCCGGCGCGGCGGCGGTCTGTCCGCAGTCGCCCGCGCCACCGGCGGCGGCGCGGGCGGTCTGGACGGGCGTATCAGACTCCTGCGCTTCGTCTTCATCGTCTTTCTCGTGTTGGTCGGCGGCAAGGCCGTGGCGCTGGCCTCCTCGTCACAGCACCTGACGCGCATCGCCCAGCAACAGCAGACCGCGCGCGTCGAGCTCCCCGCCCATCGAGGCGCGATCCTCGACCGCAACGGGCGGGAGCTGGCGGTGGGCACGCCGCAGCAGACCGTCTACGCCACGCCTTACCTGATCGAGGACGCGGCGGACGCGGCCGCCGACCTGTGCGAAGCGCTGCAGATCGAACGCCGGCGCGATCGTAGAGCGCTGCGCAAGGCTCTCGCCGTCAAGGACGGCGGTTTCGCCTATGTGGCGCGCAAGGTGGACCCCGATCTGGCGAAGGTCGCGCTGGCGCTTGAACTCCCCGGAGTGGGTGCGTACGCCGAGGAGGAGCGCGCCTATCCGCTCAAGGGCACGGCCGCGCAGGTCCTCGGGCTCGCCGGGGTGGACAATCAGGGACTGGCCGGTGTGGAACTGCTCTACGACAAGGAGCTTTCGGGCGTCGCCGGCAGCGAGATGATCGTCCGTGACCCCGCGGGTCGCGCCCTCAAGACCGTCCCCGAAGCGGAGCCCGTGGCCGGCGCCGACGTGCGGCTCACGCTCGACGCCGAGATCCAGTACACCGCCGAGGACGTGCTCGAGCGCGCTGTGCGCAGCTCGTACGCGAAGGCGGCGACGGCGATCGTCATGGACCCGCGCAGCGGCGAGATCCTCGCCATGGCGAACGTGACCAAGGACGGGTTCCACGGCTACGGCAAGGATCCCGACGCCGACCGCAACCGCGCCGTCACCGACCAGTACGAACCGGGGTCGATCTTCAAGCTCGTGACCATCTCGGGAGCGCTCGCCGACGGGCTCGTCACGCCCGAGACGTCGTTCACCCTGCCTCCGACGATGACTCTCTACGACGTCACCATCAACGAGTCGCACCCGCGCGGCACCGCCACCTACTCCGTGCGTCAGATCCTGCAGTGGTCGAGCAACGTCGGCGCCGTGACCATCGGCAGGAAGATGGGCCAGACGAGGCTGCTCAAGTGGATGGACGCCTTCGGCTTCGGCGCGCCGACCGGGGTGCAGTTCCCGGGCGAGGCGGGCGGGACCGTGCCGCGCGCGGAGCAGTGGTCCGGGACGTCGATCGTGAACATCCCGATGGGCCAGGGGATCGCCGTGACCCCATTGCAGATGGCGGCGGCGTTCTCGACGGTCGCCAACAACGGTGTGGCCGTCAAGCCGAGGCTCGTCGGCCAGGTCGGCGCCACGGTGTACGACGAGCGCGAGAAGCGCCGCGTGATACCCGCGAGTGTTGCGCGGGACGTGCGCTCGATGCTGACCACCGCCGTCGACAAGGGCACGGGCGCCAAGGCGAGGATCCCCGGCTACAAGGTGGCCGGCAAGACGGGGACCGCCGAGATGTCGCTTCCCGGTGGCGGAGGCTACGCTGAAGGTGTCTACGTTGCCTCGTTCGTCGGCATGGCGCCGGCGGACCGGCCTCGTCTCGTCGTGCTGGTGGCGATCGACGGCACGCCCATGTACGGCGGCGACGCCGCCGCGCCGGCGGTACAGAAGATCATGCGCTTCTCCCTCCAGCACCTGGAGATCGCGCCGTGAGCGGTCATGCTGCCACGCCGCCGCCGGGCGTGCCCGGCGCGGGTGAAGGGGGGTGGCCGGTCTGTTAGAATCCGCCGCGATGAAGCTGAGCCAGCTGGTGCAGGGGGTCGCCGGAGCCACCGTGCGCGGCGACTCGGCCACCGAGATCCGGGGCCTCGCCTACCACACGCGTGACGTCGCCGACGGCACGCTTTTCTTTTGCATGCCCGGCCTCCGGCACGACGGTCACCGGTTCGCCGCTGCGGCCGCCGAAGCGGGCGCCGCGGCGCTCGTCTGCGAGCGCGAGGCGGAGGTGGCCTTGCCGCAGGCGATCGTGCCCAACGCGCGACGGGCCATGGCGCTCATGGCCGCGCGCTGGTTCGGTGAGCCCTCCCGCGAGTTGCGGGTCGCCGGCGTCACCGGCACCAACGGCAAGACGACGACGGCGCACCTCATCGCCGGCGTCTTCACCGCGGCCGGTCTTCCCAGCGGCCTTCTCGGCACCGTCGCGAACCGCATCGGTGGCGTCGAGCATGCGGTCAAGCTCACGACGGCCGAGTCTCTCGATCTGCAGCGGATGTTCGCGGAGATGGTCGCGTCCGGCGACCGCGCCTGCGCTCTCGAGGTCAGCTCGCACGCGCTCTCCCAGGAGCGGTCGGCGGGTATCGACTTCGACGCGGTCGTGTTCACCAACCTCACGCGCGACCACCTCGACTTCCATAAGGATCTGGACGACTACTACGGCGCTAAGCGGCGCCTCTTTCTTCCGGATGAGGAGCGCAACGGAGCGGCGGTCGCTGTGCTGAACGTCGGCGATGAGTTCGGCCGGCGTCTCGTCGCGGACTGCCGGCCCGCGTACGGCGACGACCTGTGGACCTACGCGGTCGCCGACGACCAGCGGGGCACGGCGCCGGCGGCCGACGTGCGCGCCACGGATCTCGAGCTTCGCGCCGACGGCTCGGCGTTCACGCTGCTGTGCCGACGGCTCGGCGTCGAGGAGCGGCTCGACCTGCGTCTGGCCGCGCGCTTCAACGTCGACAACGCACTGGCCGCCGCCGCCGCCGCGCTCGGTCTGGGCCTGCCTCTCGCGGCGGTGATCGAAGGACTCGGCGCCACCGAGGGCGTCCCCGGCCGTTTCGAGGCCGTTCGCGCGGGTCAGCCCTTCAGCGTGATCGTCGACTACTCGCACACACCGGACTCGCTCGAAAACGCTCTCCTTGCCGTTCGCGCCGTCACCCCGGGCCGCGTCCTCGTCGTCTTCGGGTGCGGCGGCGATCGCGACCGCGGCAAGCGGCCGCTCATGGGAGGGATCGGCTCGCGGCTCGCGGACGGCTCCTTCATCACCTCCGACAACCCGCGCGGCGAGGAGCCGCTTGCGATCATCGACGAGATCGTCGCCGGCGTGCCGCAGGAGCGCGCCGCCACGGTGGTTCTCGAGCCGGACCGGCGGCGGGCGATCCGGCTTGCTTTGACGGAGGCCCGGGAGGGCGACGCCGTGGTCATCGCCGGTAAGGGCCACGAGCAGGGCCAGATCATCGGTGACCGGCGCATCGCCTTCGACGACCACACCGTCGCCGAGGAACTGCTGGCGGAGCTCGGCGGAGGGGGGTGACGGCATGATCCCGCTGCCACTGAGCGAGGTGGCGGCCGTCTGCGGCGGCCGCCTCGAGGCGGCTGATCCGGACGCCGTGGTCACGCGCGTGTGCACAGACACGCGCACGCTGTCGCCCGGCGACCTGTTCATCGGCCTGCGTGGAGATACGTTTGACGGCGACGACTACGCCGCCGCGGCCGCTGCGGCCGGCGCCGGCGCCGTCGTCGTGCGCGACGAGACCGCCGTCGGTCTGGGCGCCTCGGTATCGCGCATCGTCGTCGGCGACGGCCTCACGGCGCTGCAGCGTCTCGCCACGGCCGTCCGCCGGCGCTCCGGCGTCAAGGTCGTCGCGATCACCGGCAGCGCCGGCAAGACGTCCACCAAGGACATCCTGGCGGCTCTGCTGCGCCCGGTGGCTCGCGTGGTCGCGACCGACGCCAATCTGAACAATGAGATCGGGGTCCCCCTCACGCTCCTTGCCATCGAGCCGGAGACGGAGGTCGCCGTTGTCGAGATGGCGATGCGGGGCGCCGGCCAGATCCGCGAGCTCGCACGTATCGCGCTGCCCGATGTCGGCGTCATCACCAACGTCGCCCCGGTCCACCTGGAGCTTGTCGGCACGATCGAGGACGTCGCGGCGGCGAAGGCCGAGCTCGTCGAGGAGCTGGACAGGGGGACGGTCGTCGTGCCGGCGGACGAGCCGCTGCTGAGTCGCCATGTGCGGCGGCATCGCGGCCGCGTCGTCACCTTCGGCGCGCCGGAGGCCGACGTCCACGTCGTGGCGGAGGAGCGGCGCGGAGAGGGGACGCACGCGCTCATCGACGCATTCGGGCGCCGCGGCGCCTTCGACTTCAGCTTCACCGGGGCTCACTACCTCCGTGACGCCCTGGCGGCCCTCGCCGCCTTTCTGGAGCTGGGGTTCCGGCTCGACGAGGCCAGAGCGGGCGCCGGCCGGGTCGCCTTCAGCGACCTTCGCGGCTCCGTGGCCGAGCTTCCCGGCGGCGGTCTCGTCCTCAACGACGCGTACAACGCCAACCCTGTGGCGATGCTGGCCGCCATCGACCACCTGGTGAGCATCGCCGGGGGCCGGCTTCCGGTCGCGGTGCTCGGCGACATGTACGAGCTCGGCGCCGGGGCGAGCGCCTACCACCGCGCCGTCGGCGAACACTGCGCGGCCGCCGGGGTGCGCCTCGTGGCAGTCGGCGAGCTCGGCCGCGACTATCTCACCGGCGCGGCCGGAGAGCGTTGGTTCGCGTCGGTGGACGAGTGCGTGGCGGCGCTCGAGGAGGTTGTCCCACGGGGTAGCGCCGTGCTGGTCAAGGCCTCACGGCTGATGCGGATGGAGCGCGTCGCCGACGCGCTGCTCGAGAGCGAAGGGGGAGACCGTGCTTAGAGCCATGGGGGCCAGCGTGCTGGCCATGGTGCTGGTGCTCGTCATCGGTCCGGCCTTCATCCGCTGGCTGCGCGTGAACGAGTTCGGGCAGAACATCCGCGAGGAGGGGCCGGAAGGGCACAAGACGAAGGAGGGCACGCCGACGATGGGCGGCGCGCTCATCTGGTTCGCGGTGCTCATCCCGTACCTCGTCTTCAGCCGCTTCTCGGTGGCGTCCCTCACCGTGCTCATCGCGGCTCTGGGCAACGCCGCGATCGGGTTTGCCGACGACTGGATCAAGATCGTGCGCAAGCGCTCCCTGGGTCTGTCGGCGCGCTACAAGCTTCTCCTGCAGTTGCTCCTGTCGCTGTTCGTCGGGTTCGTCGCCCTGCACTTCGTCGGCCTCGACACGCGTGTCGACGTCCCGTTCAGCTCGTTCAAGCTCGAATTGGGCACGATCGGCTTCTACGCGCTCATCTTCCTGACTCTCGCGGGATTCTCGAACGCCGTGAACCTCACCGATGGGCTCGACGGGCTGGCCGCCGGCGCGTCCGCGATCGTGCTCGTCGCGCTCGCCGGCATCGCCTTCATCATCGGCCGCAACACCAGCGACCCGGGCATCACCGACCTGATGGTCGTCGCCGGATGCGTCGGTGGAGCCTCGCTCGGGTTCCTCTGGTACAACACGTTTCCGGCCGACGTCTTCATGGGCGACACCGGGTCGCTGGGTCTCGGGGGCGCCATCGCCGGCATGGCCGTCATGACGCGGACCGAACTGGCGCTGCTCATCATCGGCGGCCTGTTCGTCATCGAGGCGGGCTCGGTCGCGGCGCAGGTCATCTCGTTCAAGCTCTTCCACCGGCGCGTCCTGCTCATGGCGCCTCTGCACCATCACTTCGAGCTGAAGGCCTGGTCCGAGACGAAGATCATCGTGCGCTTCTGGATCGTCGCCGCCATCTTCGCGGGGGCGGGCTTCGCGGCGTACTACGCGACCTTCTGAGGGCGGGGAGGATGGAACTCGAGGACGTACGCTGTCTCGCCGTCCTGGGCCTGCGCCGGAGCGGCCGCCCGGCGGCGCTCCTCGCCCGGCGTGAGCTGCCGGCGGCGCGGGTCGTCGGGCTCGACGAAGGCGCGCCGCCGGAGGACGACACCGTCGCCGTCCTGCGCGCCGCCGGCGTTGAAGTGGACACCGGAGCGACGGCAGAGCTGCCGGTGGAGGCCGACCTGCTCGTCAAGAGCCCCGGGGTCCCGAACGAGAGCCGCATCGTGCGAGAGGCGCTCCGTCGCGGCGTATCCCTGTGGAGCGAGGTGGAACTCGCGAGCCGCTTCCTGACCAACACCATCGTCGGCATCACCGGCACCAACGGCAAGACGACCACCACCGAGCTGACGGGAGCGATCTTCCGCGACGCCGGGCTGCCCGTGGCGGTGGGCGGCAACATCGGGCACGCCCTGGCGGCGATGCCCGGCGTGATCGCCGCGGATGCCACGGTGGTCGCCGAGCTCTCGAGCTTCCAGCTCGAGCACGTCGATCGGTTCCGCCCGGACGTCGCGGTCATGCTGAATCTGACCGAAGACCATCTGGACCGCCACGTCACCTACCGTCGCTACGTGGACGCGAAGCTGCGGATCTTCGAGTCCCAGCGAGCCGCCGACACGGCGCTGCTCTGCGCCGACGACGACGGCGTGCTCGAGGAGTCCGCGGGCGGGCGGCTGACGGGCCGCGCTTCGCGCGGCTGGTTCTCCGCCGTGCCGGGACGCCTGGAGGGTCCCCGGGGAGATCCGCTGGTCGCGGGGGTCGGTGAGGACGACGTGCTCTGGCTGCTCGTGCGCGGCGAACGCCGGCGGCTCTGCCGCCGCGACCAGCTGGCGCTGCGCGGCGACCACAATCTGCTGAACTCGCTCGCCGCGGCGGCGGCGGCGTGCGCCGCCGGCGCCTCCGTGAGCGCGGCGGCGGCGACCCTCCGCGGCTTCGAGGGCGTGCGGCACCGGCTGCAGGTCGGCGGCGTCGTCGGCGGCGTCACGTACGTGAACGATTCCAAAGCGACCAACGTCGACGCCACGCTGAAGGCGCTCACCGCCTACTCCGGTGGCGTGCATCTCATCCTCGGCGGCTACGACAAGGGCGCCGAGTACGACAAGCTCGCCGCGGCCACCGAAGGCCGGGTTCGGCAGGTGCTGCTCGTCGGCGCGACGGCCCCGCGGCTCGAGGCGGCGTTCGCCGCCCGGGCGGCCGCGGCCGGGTCGCGCGCCACCGCGTACGTGCGCTGCGGCGATCTGGAGACGGCCGTCGCCGTCGCCGCCTCTTCCGCTTCGCCCGGCGATGTCGTCCTGCTCAGCCCCGCGTGCGCCAGCTGGGACCAGTACAGGGACTACGAGGAGCGGGGCGAAGAGTTCCTCAAGCTGGTGAGCGAGTTGCGAGCGAGGAGCTAGGGACCTGTGAGGTCGTCGGACAGGGGCGTCGAGCACGTCGGACTGGATCACCTCGACTGGGCCGAGGAGGGCACGCCGCACCGTGACTCCGGGCGCGAGCGACGCTCCTCGGACCGCCGCAGGAGTACCGCCGCGGCGGCGCCGGGACGGCGGCGCTCGGCGGACCGGCGCGCATCGGGACGCGGCGCTCCCGGCGGCGGCGGGGTCGCCCGTGACCGCCGCGCGCCGGCGCCGAAGCGTACGGCGCGCCGGTCGTCTCCGGCCATGCTCGCCCCCGGCGTCCCCGAGCGGCGCGCCCTGATGCTCGTCACCTTCCTGCTCGTCGCCTACGGCCTCGTCATGGCCTACAGCGCGTCGGCGGCCCAGGCGTACTTCCAGTACGGCAGCAGCTTCTACTTCTTCGGACGGCAGATCGCCTGGGCCGGGATCGGCGTGGGCGCCATGTGGTTCCTCTCTCGCGTCGACTACGCCTGGTACCGGCGCGCGGCGCCGGTCTTCGCCGGCCTGGTGCTGGCCGCACTCGTCGCCGTCCTCATCCCCGGCATCGGCACGAGCATCAACGGGGCGCGGCGGTGGCTGATGGTCGGCGGGCAGGGCGTGCAGCCCAGTGAGTTCGCCAAGCTCGCCGCGGTGATGCTCGTTGCGACACTCATCGTGCGGCGACCCGGCAGGTGCGGACGGTGAAGGGGTTCCTGTTCTTGATCGCGGTCGGGATCCTGCCGGCGGCCACCCTCATCATGCTGGAGCCGGATCTGGGCACGACGCTCGTACTGACAAGCGGCGTCGTCGCGGTGCTCGTCGCGGCCGGCGCCCCCATCCGCTACCTGTTCGGCTTGGCCGTAGCCGGCATCCTTGCCGTGCTTACGCTCATCGCCGTGGAGCCGTACCGTCTCGACCGCTTGGTGACGTTCTTCGACCCCTGGAAGGACCCGCAGGGAAGCGGCTTCCAGGCGACGCAGTCGCTCATCTCGATCGCTTCCGGCCGGGTCTTCGGCGTCGGGCTCGGCAACTCGGTGCAGAAGTTCGGCTTTCTGCCGGAGCAGACCACCGACATGATCACGGGTATCATCGGGGAAGAGCTCGGCCTGGTCGGCCTGCTCGTCCTGCTTGCCCTGTACGTGGCGCTCGCATGGATGTGCTTCCGCATCGCGCTGATGTGCAAGGAGACGTTCGGCAAGCTGCTGGCTACCGGGATCACCGCCATCATCATCGGCCAGGCCTGCATCAACGTCGGCGCCGCGCTGGGGCTGCTGCCGCTCACGGGTGTGCCTCTTCCGCTCGTCTCGTGCGGCGGCACCAGCATGCTGGTCGTGCTCGCCGGGCTGGGTATCCTGCTCAACATCGCCACCAACCGAAGGAGTCACATTGCCGTCAGCGCTGAGCGGCGCGACCGTTCTGCTGGCCGCGGGGGGGACCGGGGGGCACCTTCAGCCGGCGCTCGCCGTCGCGGCTGAGGCAGAGGCGCGCGGCGCTCACGTCGTTCTCGTCACGACCCCGTCGCAGGTCGAGCGCGTCGGAGACCGGTACACCACCTACGCGCTCGAGCTCAAGGGGTTCGAGCGGCGTCTCGATGCGCGCGCGTACGCGCGCACCTTCAGCCTGCTGGCGGCCGCCGTGCCGCGGGTCCGCCGGATCCTGAAGGAGGTGCGTCCCGACGTCGCCGTCGGCGGCGGCGGATTCGCCAGCGGCCCGGTCGTCGCGCTGGCCGCCACCCACGGTGTGCCCGGGCTGGCGCTCGAGGCCGACGCCCACCTCGGCGTCGCCAACCGTCTTCTGCGGCCGTTCGTCAAGCGCTTCTGCCTGAGCTTCCCGATCGCCGGTCTCGAGCCCCCGCGGTACGTCGTGACCGGGCGGCCACTGGGGCCCGGCCAGCTCGACGTCACTGCGGGCGAGGGGCGCTCCGCCTTCGGTCTGGACTCCGGCCTGCCGGTCGTCCTGGCGTTCGGCGGCAGCCAGGGCGCGCGGAGCATCAACCGCGCCTGCGTCGACGCTTTCGGTGGCAAGGAGATGGAGTTCCAGCTCGTCCACGTCTGCGGGCCGAAGAACGCCGACGACGTGCGCAGCGAGCTCGACGCTCTCGGCGAGCGGTTTGAGCGCTACCGCCTGGTGCCCTACACTGACCGCCTGGCCGCGGCCATGGCCGCGGCCGATCTGGTGGTCGCGCGCTCGGGCGGCTCCGTCGCCGAGCTCGCCGCCCTCGGGCGGCCGGCGATCCTGGTGCCGTATCCCTACGCGACCGCCGATCACCAGCGCAAGAACGCGCGGGAGATGGTCGAGGCCGGGGGCGCGCTCCTGGTGAACGACGACGAGCTCAGCGGCGATCTGCTCCGCGGGCTCGTCGGCGACTTGCTCGGCGATCCGGACCGGCTGCGCGGCATGGCGGCCGCCAGCGCCGCGCTGGGCAGGCCTGACGCGGCCCGGCGCGTCGCCGACGAGATCGAGAGCATCCTGAAGAGATGAGGACGTGATGAGCAACGAACCCGCGAGGGACTTCCCCCAGCCGGTCCACTTCATCGGCATCGGGGGCGCCGGAATGAGCGGCATCGCCATGGTGCTCGCGGCGCTCGGCGTCGACGTCCGCGGTTCCGACCTCAAGACGTCGCGGTACACGCGACACCTCGAAGACGCCGGCGTGCCGGTCTCCATCGGCCACACTGCCGCCAACCTGGGCGACGCGGCGCTGGTGGTCATCTCGTCGGCGATCCCGGAGGGTAACCCCGAGCTGCGCGCGGCGCGCAGCGCCGGCCTTCCCGTACTGCGCCGCGCCGAGATGCTCGCGCGCGTCATGGCGATGCGGCGCGGGATCGCGGTGGCCGGGACGCACGGCAAGACCACGACCTCGTCGATGATCTCGCACGTCATGCGCCAGTGCGGGCTCGACCCGACCTTTCTCGTGGGCGGAGAGCTCAACGACGTCGGCTCGAACGCCGGGATGGGCCAGGGCGAGTGGCTGGTGGCCGAGGCCGACGAGAGCGACGGCAGCCTGCTGTACCTGCGGCCCGAGGTCGCGATCGTCGCCAACGTCGAACTGGACCATCACGCCAACTACGGCTGCGTCGACGACGTCCGCGATGTCTTCCGCCGCTTCGCGGCGCTGCTGCCGGCCGACGGCCTCCTGGTCCTCGTCGCCGGCAGTGGGGGCGAGGAACTCGCGGCGCACACGCCGGCCCGGGTCGTTGTCGTCGGCATCGAGGAGGGCGACCTGCGCGCCGACGTGCGCCGCGTGGACGACAGCGGCAGCGAGTTCGCGGTGCTGGACGGCGACGGGAAGACGCTCGCCGTCGTCGAGCTTCGCCTGCCCGGCGCACACAACGTCCTGAACGCTCTCACGGCGCTGGCGGTTCTGCGTCATGCGGGAGTCGCGCCGAGGGACGCGGCGCCGCATCTGCTGACGTTCAGCGGCGCCGCGCGCCGCTTCCAGCGCGTGGGCGAGCATGACGGCGTGCTTGTGGTGGACGACTACGCGCATCACCCGACGGAGATCACCGCGACCCTCACCGCCGCGAAGCAAGGCCGGCACCGGCGCGTCATCGCCGTGTTCCAGCCGCACCTGTTCTCGCGCACGCGCTATCTGCAGCGCGAGTTCGGGCGCGCTCTCACCCTGGCCGACGAGGCGATCGTCACCGACATCTTCCCCGCTCGAGAAGAGCCTGAGCCGGGTATCACCGGCAAGCTCGTCGTCGATGCGTACCTTGCCGAGCGCCCCGGCGGGCCGGTCTCGTACCTTCCGCGGCTCGGCGACGTCGTCGCCAGTCTCGCCCCTCGCGTGCGCGGCGGCGACCTCGTCCTCACGCTCGGCGCCGGCGACGTCTTTCGGGCCGGCGAGAACCTGCTGGCCGCGCTCGCCGCGCAAGGGGAACCACCTGCCGGCGCCGAATAGTCGAGGGTAGGTTCCCCCGACCAAGGTCCGGCGCCATGCCCAAGGCAGGCGGGTCTCGCCGCCCGCGACTACGTCTGTTGCCGACCGTGCTTCTCACGGTCGCGATCTTCGCGCTGCCCACGGTCGTGTACGCCCTCGGGCGCAGCTCCTCCTCGTTCGACATCGTGCGCATCACGGTGAGCGGCACGAAGCTCGTCCCGGAGAAGCGCGTCGCGCGCCTGCTGCGCCGGGAATTCCGGGGCCACAACCTGTTCACGGTGACGGCGGGCGACGTTCGCGAGACGCTGTCGTCTCTCTGCTACGTGGCCGGCGTCACTGTCGACCGCGACTTCCCCGGCACCCTGAAGGTCGCAGTGACCGAGTACGACCCGGCCGTCTACGCGCTGTCCGGGAAGCGCTGGTACGTGATCGACGGAAAGGGACACGTGATCTGCGAGACGGGCGTCACGGCCGGCAAGGCCGGAGGGGCGACGCCTGCCGCACAGGCATCGGCGACGCCGTCACCGGCTGCGAGCGTCGCCTCGGACGAGGCCTCTGCCGGCGCGGCGACGAGCTCATCCGCTCCGCAGGCGACGCTGATCCGCGGGCCGCGTGACGCGGCACTCGATCTGCCGCGCACGCCGGTCGCCGGTCGCGTGCGACCCGGGACGGTCGCGAGCGATCCGGGGCTCGAAGACAGGCTGCGCGTCGTCGCGGCGCTGCCCGGGTCTCTCCGCTCCCGTCTCGATGCCGTCCAGAGCGCCGACGGAAGGATCACCTTGCGCTTCGCCGGCGGGCCCAGGGCGCTGTGGGGCGACGGCGGCAGGACGGTCGCCAAAGCCGTCGCCCTGCGCGCGGTGCTGGCGCAGTACGCGTCGAAGGGCAAGCAGTGCACCTTCATAGACGTCTCGACGCCCGACAGAGTCCTGGCCAGACCGGTCCTCGACTGATGCTCGAGGGCATCCTCGACCATCACTGGAGACCGTGGGGATGAACGCATACGCAACGCCCCTGTTTGACACCCTTCCGGGGCGTCAGTATGTTTATGTGAACGGTCGGGGTATTAGGTCTTCCCGTCCGTTGGAGATCGTCAGGGATCGCTGCATATCGGCCTGTTTTCCGCGTGAGGAACGCGAGCAGGGAGCAACACTCAAGCGGGGCTTGAGGGTTCGCCAGAGGTCTCGACGGCGAGTCTCGACCACGACAGGAGGGTCACCACGATGATCGACGCGTCAGCGAACTACCTCGCCGTCATCAAGGTCGTCGGTGTGGGCGGCGGCGGCACCAACGCCGTCAACCGCATGGTCGACGCAGGGCTCCGCGGCGTCGAGTTCATCGCCGTCAACACCGATGCCCAGGCGCTGCAGATGTGCGACGCCGACGTCAAGATCCACATCGGCAGCAAGATCACGCGCGGTCTCGGCGCCGGGGCCAACCCGACCATCGGGTATCAGGCGGCGATGGAGAGCAAGGACGAGCTGCGCGACGCGCTCAAGGGCGCCGACATGGTCTTCGTGACCGCCGGCAAGGGCGGCGGCACCGGCACCGGCGCCGCCCCCGTCATCGCCGAGCTTGCCAAGGAACTGGCGGCGCTCACCGTGGGCGTCGTGACGCGCCCGTTTGCCTTTGAGGGCAAGCGCCGGGCGCGCCTGGCCTCCGAGGGCATCGACGAGCTGCGCGAGAAGGTCGACACGCTGATCATCATCCCGAACGACCGGTTGCTGCAGGTCGTGGAGCGGCGCACCTCCGTCATCGAGGCGTTCAAGGTCGCCGACGACGTGCTCCGCCAGGGCGTGCAGGGCATCACCGACCTCATCACGGTGCCCGGCCTCATCAACCTCGATTTCGCGGATGTGCGCACGATCATGAAGAACGCCGGCTCCGCCCTCATGGGAATCGGCGTCGCCGGCGGCGAGAACCGCGCCGTCGAGGCGGCGCGCGCGGCGATCAGCTCGCCGCTGCTCGAGGCCAGCGTGGAGGGCGCCCGCGGCATCCTGCTCAACATCACCGGCGGGAGCGACCTCGGTCTCTTCGAGATCAACGAGTCCGCGGAGATCATCAACAGCGCCGCCGACGCCGACTGCAACATCATCTTCGGCGCCGTCATCGACCCGTCGCTGGGCGACGAGGTCCGTGTGACGGTGATCGCCACCGGCTTCGACCGCCCGCTGGGCGGGGAGCAGCCGGCGCCGCGCGCGACGGCCGCGCCGGAGCCCAAGGGCACGCCGCTCTTCAACGAGGAGCCCAAGCCGTCATTCGACGTCGACGACGACGTCCTGGACATCCCCAGCTTCCTGCGCGATCACTGAGAGTGACTCGACGACGCCGTAGTTTCGCGGCCGGAGGCCGGCGGCCTCCGGCCGCGAAGTTGCGCGTCTCCACCGCGTCGGATACGCTCTACCGCCTGACGGCCCCTTCTGGGACCCCGCATACTGTGAGCCTGTGAGAAAACACCGAAACGCCATTATCCTGATCGGCATGGCCGCCCTCGTGGCGGTCTCGCTGTACTTCATCATCCCGCCGAGCGTGAAGACCCGGCTGGGTCTCGACCTGCAGGGCGGCCTCGAGATCGTGTACGTCGCCAAGACGTCCGAGGGCGACGTGCCCAGCCAGACGCAACTCGACCAGACGGTCGCGATCCTCGACCGGCGCGTCAACGGGCTGGGCGTCACGGAGTCCCAGATCCAGAAGCAGGGCGCCGACCAGATCTCTGTAGCGCTTCCCGGCATCGAGGACGCCGACCAGGCGCTCAAGGTGATCGGCAAGACGGCCCAACTCGAGTTCTTCAAGGACGACCCGGCTTCGCGGCCGGTGGGTCCGGTCGAGAGCAAGGAAGCCGCCCTCCAGGAGCTCAAGGTCCAAGGAGCGTCCAAGGCCGAGATCGACCAACTCGAGGCGGAGGGCACGAGCGAGGGGTACTCGCTCGTGGTGAGCGAAGCGGACACGGAGAACGGTATCCCCGAGCAGTGGTTCGTGTACGCGCGGCCGCCGGTCATGACGGGGGCGGCCGTCAAGAGCGCCCGCGCGGGCTTCGATGGCCAGACGAACAAGCCCAACGTCCTCATCGACTTCACGAGCGAGGGCAGCAAGCAGTTTCAGCAGGTCACCCGAGAGCTGTTCCGCAGCGGGCTGCTCAAGCAGGAGCCGCAGACGTTCGCGATCGTCCTCGACAACGTCATGGAATCGGACCCGATGATCGACTACACCGATCCGGGTCTTCGCGACGGCATCAGCGGCGGGGCCGAGATCAGCGGCGGCAACATGACCGTCCAGGAGTCAAAGGATCTTGCCTTCGTCCTCAACACCGGCGCGCTCCCGGTCAAGCTGGAGCCGGCGTTCCAGCAGCAGGTCTCCGCGACGCTGGGCAAGGACTCGCTGAACCAGGGCCTCTTTGCGGGTCTCCTCGGTCTCGGCCTCGTGCTCATCTACATGGTGTTCTACTACCGCGTCCTCGGGCTGGTCGCCGACCTCGCGATCATCGTCTACGGCATCCTGCTCTGGGGGCTCTTCAGCGTCATCCCCGTGACGCTCACGCTTCCCGGCATCGCCGGCATGATACTCACGATCGGCGTCGCCGCCGACGCGAACGTGGTCATCTTCGAGCGCATCAAGGAAGAAGTGCGCCGCGGCAAGACGGTGCGCTCGGCGGTCAGCTCGGGCTACGCCCGCGGCTTCAAGACCATCCTCGACGCCAACGCCCTCATCGTCATGACGGCGCTCGTCCTCTTCTTCTTCGCGACCGCTCAGCCCAAGGGCTTCGCGCTCACGCTGATCCTCGGCGTGCTGATGAGCATGCTCACCGCGGTCCTCTTCACCCGCGCCATGCTGGGCGTGCTCTCGAGTTTCGCCTTCTTCAACCGGCCGTCCCTCGTGGGCGTGCGCGCCGGCCAGATCGACGTCGACCAAGGCGCGCTGGCCGACGACCGGCTGTCGGCCTCTCGCCGCCGCCGCGGCGCCACGTCCGCGTCTGGCGCTCCCGCCGTGGCAGAGGCCGGGTCTGCGGCGTCGGTCGCCGCGAAGTCCGGCAAGCCGGCAGGCGGCGGTCGCCGCGCCTCGACCTCGCGCAAGCACAAGAAGCGGAGATGACGCCGTGAAGATCTTCCGCCGCATCTACTCGTTCGACTACATGGGCCACAAGGCGTGGTGGTTCACCTTCTCCGCCATCGTCATCGCAGCCGGGCTCGTCAGCCTGTTCGTGAAGGGCGGCGGCAACCCGGTGCAGGGCCTCAACTACGGCCTCGAGTTCAACGAGGGCACGCGCATCGCCGTTGCCTTCGAGGAGTCGCCGAGCCTTGCCGAAGTACGCCGCGTGGTCGCTGAAGCGGGGTACCCCAAGGCTCAGATCCAGGAGACACCCGACATCGCCGGCAGCGGTCTCGCGGGCTTCCAGATCCAGACAGCGGTGCTCACGCCGCCCCAGCAGGACGCGTTCAAGGCTACGCTGGACGAGCAATATACCATCGCGTCCACCGGCGGCGCCGAGGTCTTCTCGTTGCAGACTGTCGGCGCCACCTTCGGGCGGCAGGTCGTGAGTTCGTCACTGAAGGCCGTCACCCTTGCCCTTCTGCTCATCCTCGTCTACGTCACCATCCGCTTCCAGTGGCGATTCGCCATCGGGGCGGTGGGCGCCGAGATCCACGACCTTCTGGTCGTGGTCGGCGTGTATTCGATCACCGGTCACGAGGTGACCACGGCGACCATCGCGGCAGTGCTCACGATCCTCGGCTACTCCCTCTACGACACGGTCATCATCTTCGACCGGATCCGGGAGAACGAGCCCCGCTTCAACCGCATCCCCTACGGCGACATGGTCAACATCTCGCTATGGGGGACGCTGACGCGCTCCTTCAACACCACTCTGACGACGCTGCTGCCGGTCGTTGCACTCCTTGTCTTCGGCGGCGGCACGCTCCAGGATTTCGCCTTCGCGCTGCTCGTCGGCATCCTCGCAGGAGCGTACTCGTCGATCTTCGTCGCGAGCCCGATCGTGACGGTGCTCAAGGAGCGCGAGCCGCAGTATCGCAAGCTCAGGGCGGCAGCGCGGAGCGAGCAGGCCTGACGGCTCTCGGCTCTGCGAGCGACGTGGGCCTGCCGCGCCCGGACGGGGTGCGGGCGACGGCCTCAAGTCGTACCTGAGACTTCCTCAACGAATGGTCGAGGGTCTGCGCCACTCCCTCAGTGTGCCCAAGAGCCTCAGCGGCGAAGCTGCCGAACCTCACTCAAAAAGCCTTTACAGCGGAGCCCGTGTCGCCTAGCGTCTTCAACGCATGACCGGGACACAGGGGGCTGGTTCATCGGATGGCGCTTCGCTGCACTGAGGCGCCGGGCGTGCTGCATGGTGGGGAGGCAGGGCAGTGTGGGGCAGAGAGTGATCATCGATCGACCGGCGGCGCAGCCGGGCATGGTGCGGTTGCGGTCGCCGGCCGCCGACACTGGAGAGGGTGTGCCGCCGGTACTCGAGTTGGCGGGCGAGTTCGACCTGGACACCGTGCCCGACATCGACCGCTATTTGCGACGGAGCCTCGGGCCGCTCTATCACCAGCAGCATCTTGTTATCGACCTCGCTTCGACGACGTTCATCGACTCCAGCTTCGTGGCGTTCCTGCTCAAGCTCAGCCGCGCGCAGAGAGCGAAGCGGCGGGAGTTGCTGCTGGCGCGTCCCGGGGGTCAGGTGAGGCGAGTCTTCGGCGTGGTGGGGCTGCACAACGTCATCCCCGTCTTCGACTCGGTGGACTCGGCAGTGCAGAGCGTGATGGCGGGGCCGCTGCCGGTGATACCCCCGAGCGGTCTTCCCGCGGAGACGTTGGATACGCCCAGGCCGGTCTGAATCCTGGCGGCCGGGCCCGCGGGCGGTCTTCGGCGGCGGTTCGGTCGTCGGGTCAGCTCGCGCGGCGCTGGGCGCTGACGTCGCCCATGCGCCGGGCCGTCATGACCCGTGCCTGGAAGGCCTTCATGCGGCAGGCGTCACAGCAGTACTTCTTCGCGGGGTTCGTGGTGACGAACTCACGGCCGCACGGCTCGAACGCGCAGCGGCGCATGATCTCTTCGCGCCGGCTCGCCCTGCGCGCGCTGCGGTGATACTCCTCCTGCCAGGCCCCACCGTGCAACGCGCACACGCTCGACGGGTTGTAGGCCGAGAGGCGCGTCCCGCATCCATCAACCCTGCAGATCCGCCCGACTCCATATGTCTTCGTCTTCAGCATCACGTCGGCCACGTCGTGGAGTCCGCTGCCGCGAAGCTTTCTCGAGCTGCGCAACTCCATCTTGATCGCCCCCGACGACCGCCCCGTGACCTGCCGGCGGTCGTCTCTCGGTGTCGTCCCGGCGTCCCGTCTCTCAAGGGGACGCCGCCTTCATGGCCTCACCCCTGCTCGGGAAGATCCCGAAGATGCGGTCTAGGCCGGTGATCTCGAATATGCGGATGATGTTCTCGTCGGTGCACACGATGTCGAGATTGCCGTTGCGAGGGCGCACGCGTTTCGCACCGCTCACAAGGACACCCAGGGCCGTGGAGTCGATGAACGTGACCCTGGACAGGTCGACGATCACCCGCTTCGCGCCGCCTTCGATGCCACCGACCAGCACTTCCTTGAACTCCGGCGCGGAATAGATGTCTACTTCGCCCTCGAGCATGACCACGCCGACGTCGTCGGCCGGTTTCTCGTACTCGACGCGGAACTGCGGCTTGTCTTCCATACGCGTCTCCCTCCACCAACGGGTTGCATCGAGCACCGTTCGTGGGCGCTCACTGCACGTGTCTCGTTAGTTTCCGGCAGACTCCGCAGCTAAACCCGGCGCGACGGGCGCCGAGGGCATCGGGCGAGGCCGAAGACGCCGTCGTGGCGGGCGGTCGCCCGCCTCAGCGGGGCGCGGTGGGGAGGAGGTCCTCGCTCGCTGTCGCTCCCTGCAGGGCATAGGCGGCGATCATCCTGTCGGTGATCCACTCTACCGGCGCGCGGTCGTCGGTCCACGGGCGCGACGCCGGGGCGGCCTCGCGCAGGTCGCGGGCGAAAAGCTCGGCGAGCGGAAGCAGATCGGCGGGGGCATCCTGGAGTCGTGCGGCCAGGGTGGCGCGAGTCTGCGGCTCCGTGAGGCCCACGACGAACTGGTTGAAGCGCAGCGCCTGCCAGGTCACGACCTGCGGGAACTCGCTTCGCAGCGTCCCCGCCACCGCTTCCGCCAAGCGGTCGTCGCCGGGCACCGTGGAGACGTTGAGCGCGACGATGCCGCCGGGCGTAAGCCGCTCACGGCACAGACGGAAGAACTCGCGCGTGGCCAGGTAGAACGGCACGTACGGCTGACGATAAGCGTCGATCAGGATGAGGTCGTAGCGCCTCCCGCTCGTCTTGAGAAACGGCCGCGCGTCGGCGGTGTGGACCGTGAGCCGGGGGTTGTCATCGAGGCCGAAGTAGCGACGGCCGACGGCGCTCACGGCCGGGTCGATCTCAATGCCGTCGATATCCGCGGTGGGGTAGTAGACGCCGAACGCCCGGGCCGTCGTGCCGGCGGCGTTGCCCAGCGTCGCGACGCAGGTGGCCGGGCGTCCGAGGAGCGGGGGCGCCGTGAGGAACATGTCCCACTCGCCGCCGGTCAGCACCGTGTCCGGGCGCCAGACGGAGTGGATGGCGATGCCTTCGTTGAGGTAGAGACGGCGCTCCTGTCCCGACTGGACGACCTGGATGAATTGGTACGTGGACTCCTCCTCGTGAAGCAGGCCGTCCTGTGCTCTGACGGCGCCCGGGGGGACGGCGAGCAGGAGCGCGAAGACCGCCGCCGCGGCCAGGCCGTAGACTCGCCGGCTGAGAAGCGGCGTCGCCGCCAGAGCGAGGATGAGCGCGGCGCCGATAAGGGTGCGCTGGGTGCCGATGAGCGGGATGGTCACGAGTGCCGGCACGAAGGTGCCGAGCAGGCTGCCGGCGGTCGAGAGCGCGAAGACCCGGCCGGCCACGCGTCCGGCGTCCGCCACGCCGGTCGCCGCGAGCCGGATAGCGAACGGCGTGACCATGCCGAACAGCACCACCGGCGGCGCGAACAGGGCGAGGGACGCGGCGAACGAGCCGACTACGGCGCCCGTCGAGACGGTCTCGATGCCCTTGATCGACAGATCCAGGAAGGGCCGTGCCACGAAGGGGATCGTGGCGACCCACGCAGCCGCGGCCAGCACGAGTGTAGCGAGCAGGGACGGCGAGGGCCGGCGGTCGGCGAGAAGCCCACCGAGCCAGTAGCCGACGGACAGCGAGGCGAGGATGAGCCCGATGATGTTGGCCCACACGACCGTCGACGAGCCGTAGTAGGGCGCGAGGAGCCGAGAGGCGCACATCTCGCTGGCCATGGAGCCGATGCCGGCGAGGAAGACGAGGCCGAGCAGGAATCGGGGGGCGGGCGCTGCCGCAACCGGCAGCGGCGACGAGGTGGTCGAGATGGTGGAGGTAACCGGGCTCGAACCGGTGACCTTTTGGCTGCCAGCCAAACGCTCTCCCAACTGAGCTATACCCCCACCGAAGGGCTGCCGGCGGCGCCGACAGGCACGAAAGTATAGCATATCCGCCCTCTCCGGCAAGCTGCCCCGGCCGGTCGGGTACCATGGTCGTGAGGGCTTGCGACAGGTCTGGACGAGGCGCGGAGGTGAGCGGCACGGTGGACGAACAAACGGACGATCCGGGCCTGAGAGCGCTGCGATGCGGCGCGCGGATGCTCGACCTTGTGGCGCGCGCGGCGCTGGTGGCGCTCCTGATCGCCGGCCTCCTCCTGTTCCAGGCCGAGTCGAGCTACGACGTGCCGGCCGGATCGGTGGCCTTCCAGCTCAAGCCGGCGTGGCCCGGCGGTCGGCTGATCATGCCGCTGGGGCCGGCCGGCGAGCTTTCTCTGCGTACGCACCGGACGCCGGTGGACGTGCTCATGACGTACCGTCTGCCGTCGCAGACGGCGGCCCTCCTCGACGAGAATGGGTCCGCCCGCGACGTGCAGCAGTTGGAAGGAGGGGCGCAGGCCGCCTTCACGCGGTACCTGCAGAGCCGAATCCCCTGGCTCGTCCTGATCGGGGCGGCCGCCGGCCTTCTGGTGGCCGGGGCGTGGACGCGCCGGCGCCTGGTGTGGGCGGGCGTCGCCGGTGTCGTGGTCGCGCTCTCCATCGGGGGCGCCGTGGCGGCGGTCAGCTACTCCACGCTCGACCGCACCCCGTCCGTCGAGTATCGGGGTCTGGCGACGAAGGTCCCCGAGATCCTGCCCCTGCTTCGCGCCCTCAGTACGGGCGGCGACCAGGGCGACAGCCTGAGCCGCCTGCACGACTTCTTCGACGGGCTCGAGGCGGTCGCGGCGCAGCTGCAGCTCGAGCCGAGGCGGCCGGTGCGCGCCGATGTGGTGCGCTTCCTGCTTGCCAGCGACATCCATGACAACGTGTTCGGCGCTCGTGCCGTCGCCCGTCTCGCCGTCGCCGACGGCAGCCCGGTGGACGCAGTGCTCCTGGCCGGCGACATCACCGACCGTGGCACCGGCGAGGAAGCGCGGCTCTTCGTTCGCGTCTTTGGACGGACGGATGCGCCGGTGCTCGTCGTGGGAGGCAACCACGAGGACGAGCCGGCTGTGCGGGTCTTCGCGGACGCCGGCTACCAGGTCCTCGACGGGTCGGCGACGACGATCGCCGGCGTGACCGTCCTCGGGGCGTCCGACCCGGTGGCGCGGTCTTCACGGGTCGCATCCGATCTCGACGGACTGGCGACCTCCGGCGCGTGGCTTGCCACGCTGTGGGAGCTGGCCGATCCGGAGCCGCAGATCCTGCTCGTGCATGACATCCGTCAGGCTCTGGCGACGATCGACGCGGCCGAGGAGGCCGATCGCGATCTGCTCGTGGCCTACGGCAACGACCACGTCGCCGGCCTGCGACGGCAGGGCAGCGTCGTGCTCGTGGACGCGGGCACGGCCGGCGCCTCGGGGTACGAGTCGATCGGCTCGGCGGACGAGCGGCAGGTCGCGGAGCCGGCCGCCGGCAGCCGCGACGTGTACACCTTCCAGCTCGTGGATTTCTCGCGCGCCGGCACGCCGCACCTCGTCGGCGTCACCACGCTCTCGTACTCGGGGGACGGCAGGACGGTCGTGAGCTACACGCCCTTCGGCCCCTGAGCCGCAGGCGCCGGCCTCCGGCTCATGTAGAATCGTGAACCGCACGCCCGCGGCTCGCCCTCGTAGGTGAGCCGGTCGAGCCGCGATCGCCGGCGTGCCGTGTATCGCTGCCAGAGAGGACCGCATGGACCGACGTTACGACCCGCAGGTGATCGAGCCGAAGTGGCAGCGCCTCTGGAAGGAAGCGGGCGCCTACCGCACGCCTGACGAGAGCGACAAGCCCAGGTTCTACGCCCTCGACTTCTTCCCGTACCCCTCCGGCGACGGGCTGAGCGTCGGCCACTGCCGGAACTACGTGCCTACCGACGCGGTCGCGCGGCTGAAGCGCATGCAGGGTCACAACGTGCTTCACCCGATGGGCTGGGACGCCTTCGGCCTGCCGGCGGAGAACTACGCCATCAAGATGGGCGTGCACCCGCGCGTCACCACCGAGCGCAACATCGCCAACTACCATCGTCAGATGGACCTGATCGGCCTGTCCTTCGACTGGTCGCGCGAGATCACCAGCTGCTCCCCGGACTACTACCGCTGGACGCAGTGGTTCTTCCTGCTGCTCCACGAGCGAGGTCTGGCGTATCAGGCGACGGGCCAGCAGTGGTGGTGCCCGAGCTGCCTGACGATCCTCGCCAATGAGCAGGTCGAGCAGGGCAAGTGCTGGCGCTGCGGCAGCGACGTGACGAAGAAGGGCCTCGAGCAGTGGTACCTGCGCATCACCGACTACGCGCAGCGGCTGCTTGACGACCTCGGGACGATCGACTGGCCCGAGCAGATCAAGCTGATGCAGACGAACTGGATCGGGCGCAGCGAGGGCGCCGAGGTCGACTTCGGGCTTCAGGGGGGCGACGACACGCTCACGGTGTTCACGACGCGGCCCGACACGCTCTTCGGCGCCACCTACATGGTGCTGGCGCCGGAGCACCCGCTCGTCGATGAGCTCACTGCGCCGGAGCATCAGGATGCGGTGAAGGCGTATCAGGACGAGGCCCGGCGCCAGAGCGAGATCGAGCGTCTCAGCACCGAGAAGGACAAGACGGGCGTCTTCATCGGCGCGTACGCGGTCAACCCCGTGAACGACGCGCCGGTCCCGATCTGGATCAGCGACTACGTGCTCATGGGCTACGGCACCGGCGCCATCATGGCGGTGCCGGCGCACGACGAGCGCGACTTCCAGTTCGCCACGCAGTTCGAGATCCCGATCGTCGAGGTGATCGCGCCGGCGAGCGGAGCGCAGGGGACTCTCGCCGAGGCCTACACCGGCGACGGCGTCATGGTGAACTCCGGCCGGTTCGACGGCATGGCGGCGCCGGGCGAGGCGTTCGAGGCCGTTGTCGAGTGGCTCGGCGAGCGCGGCACTGCGCGCAAGAAGGTCAACTTCAAGCTCAGGGACTGGCTGATCAGCCGCCAGCGCTACTGGGGCGCGCCCATCCCGATCGTCCACTGTGAGAAGTGCGGCGCCGTGCCGGTGCCCGTCGACCAGCTCCCAGTACTGCTGCCCGACCTCGAGGACTTCCACCCCACCGACGACGGCCGTTCGCCGCTGGCGCGCGCCGAGGAGTGGGTGCGCACCATCTGCCCCGGGTGTGGCGGACCGGCGCTGCGCGAGACCGACACCATGGACACCTTCGCCTGCTCGAGCTGGTACCACTTCCGCTACGCGTCGCCGCACGACGAGACGGCCGCTTTCGACCGCGAGAAGGCCGAGTACTGGCTCCCGGTCGACCTGTACGTGGGCGGCGCCGAGCACGCCGTCATGCACCTGCTGTATGCGCGCTTCTTCTGCAAGGTGGCGCAGGACGCCGGCTACGTGAGCTTCGGCGAGCCCTACGCGCGCCTGCGTAACCAGGGCATGATCCAGGCCGAGGACGGCCAGAAGATGAGCAAGAGCAAGGGTAACGTCGTCACGCCGGACAGCGTCGTGGAGCAGTACGGGGCCGACGCGCTGCGTGTCTATGAACTCTTCATCGCCCCGTTCGAGCAGAGCGTCGCCTGGAGCGACCGCGGGGTGCAGGGATGCCTGCGCTTCCTGAGCCGCTTCTGGAACCTCGTGGCCGAGGTGGTCGAGGCGCAGGGGAGCGGGGTGGCGGCGGACGAGGCCGAGGCCGAGAAGGGCCGCCAGGTCCTGCGCACGCTCAACAAGACCATCCGTAAGGTCACGCGCGACATGGAGACTTTCCGTTTCAACACCGCCGTGTCGGCGCTCATGGAGCTGCAGAACGAGGTGCTCGACGTGTGGGGAGGCGCGCGCGGCGCGCTCACGCTGGCGCAATGGCGCGAGGTGGTCACCGCCATGACGCTGCTCGTGGCTCCGATGGCGCCGCACATCGGCGAAGAGGTGTGGGAGCTTCTCGGGCACGGCGACACCGTACTCGATGCGCCGTGGCCCGCCTGGGACGAGGAGCTCGCCGCCGACGAGGTCGTCACCGTCGTCGTGCAGGTCAACGGCAAGCTGCGCGACCGTCTTGAGGTGCCGGTGGACGCGGAGAAGGACGACGTGCTCGCGCAGGCGCGCGCCGCGGAGAATGCCGCGCGCTTCCTCGACGGCAAGCAGGTCGTCAAGGAGATCTTCGTGCCCGGCAAGCTGGTCAACTTCGTGGTGCGGTAGGCGGGCCGGCGCGGCTTCGGCGGCCGGCCCGCCCTGCCGCTGGGGGCGGCAGCCCGCCGCTCAGAACAGCGCGTCCTGCAGCTTCGCCAGCGCCGTGGCCTCGTGCGGGCCGACGCCCTTGGTGGCCTCGGCGGTCGTTTGCGCGATGCCGAGGAGGAAGCTCTTGAAGGCCGCGAGGTCGGTCGGCGACTTGGCGGCGACGATGTCGGCGGCCTGCTTCACACGCGCCACGACCTCACCGGCCATGTCCGCACGATCGTGCGTGACCTGCTTGTCGCGGCCGACCTTGATGTCGCCCGCCAGATCGTGGACCAGAGGGCTGCCGGTGTCCGATTTGGCCTTCGCCATGAACTTCGCCGCCGCGGTGGCCTCCTTGAAGGTGTCCCAGAAGCCGGAGTCCGCCATCGAGACGTAGGCCATCGTGTCGGTCACGGCCCACTGGAGCGTGTGCCACTCGTCGTCGGTGAACAGCGCTTTGCTCGTCATGCCGTCTCCTCGCAGTCGCGTGATCGCTTCGCGGGCCACGATACTCCAGTCCCGGTCACCCCGTGAAATCGCCCCTGGGGGGCGATGCGCGGCGCCGACCCCTGCCGTAGCCTGCATCGCGACGGGCGCCGGACGCGCCTCCGGCGCCCGTCCTTCCCTCAGCGATCATGGCGCCGGAGGTGGGCCGTGCAGCTCTCTCGACGTCAGATCATCGCCTACGTCGCCGTCGCCGCGGTGGTCGTCGCCGTCGGTGTGCGTTACGTCGTGCTGCCGCGGCAGGCCGGACCCTCCGGGGCGCAGGCCGTCGTGCTCGCCCCTGTGGCGGCATCGCCTTCGCCTGACGCGGCTCAGGCCGCCGGTTCGTCCGCGTCGCCGTCGTCCCCGGACGTGATGGTCTATGTCTGCGGCGCCGTGCGCTCGCCCGGCGTCGTGCGGCTGCCGGCGGGAGCGCGGGTCACCGACGCACTCGAGCTCGCCGGCGGCCCTACGGCCAGGGCCGAGCTGGCCGCCGTGAACCTCGCGGCGCCGGTGACCGACGGCCAGCAGATCTTCGTCCCGGAGCGGGGAGCAGCGCCGCTTGCGGCGGCGCCGGACGGATCCTCCGGCGGCGCGCTCGGCGCCGCTCCGGCGGGCTCCACGGGTTCGGGCGCGCTTGTCAATATCAACACGGCGTCGCTCGAGGAGCTCGACGCGCTCGACGGGGTGGGGCCGTCCACGGCCCAGAAGATAATCGACTATCGCACGGCCAACGGCGGCTTCAAGACCATCGAGGAGATCAAGGAGGTCCCGGGCATCGGCGACGCCAAGTTCGCGTCCATGCAGGCCTCCATCACGGTCTGAGGGCGCGCCGTGCGCCTGCCCGCTCCACCGCATCTGCTGCTCGGCGGGTACTGCGCCGGCCTCTGTCTGGCGCTGGCGTGGCGGCCGCCGCTCGCGCTGGCGGCCGCGGCCGCCGCGCTGGCCGCCGGCGCGCTCGTGGCGTCGGTCCGCGCGCCGGCGCTCGGCAGACGCGCCCCCGCAGCAGCCGCCGCAGGCCTCTGCGTGCTCTTCGTCTGCGCCGGCGCCGTGCTCGGCGGCGCCCGCCTCGACGCGATCGCCCGCTCCACGCTGGCGCCCTATGTCGGCGAGCACGTCGCCCTTGCGGCGGTGCTGACGGATCTTCCGTCCGCCAAGGAGGATCAGGTCACGCTCGCGGTGCGCGTGACCGGCGTGAACGGGGTTGAGCTCAGCGAACCCGCACACCTGCGTCTGCGGCTTGAGGAGGGGCAGACCTTCGGCCACGACCCGACCGGGCCGCTGACGGAGGGCGCGCTGCTGCGGCTACCCTCCGTGAGCGTCGATCCGCTGCCGGACCCCGAGCCGGGGGAGTTCGACTATGGTCGCTACCTGCGGCGGCGCGGAGAGCATGTGTTGCTCGAAGCCGACTTCGCCGACCTCGCCGTCGTCGGTCGACGGGGCGGCCTCCAGGGCGTGGTCGACCGGCTCCGCCTCGCGTCGCGCGCGCATCTCGCCGCCGGCGTGCATTCGCCCGTCGGCGACGTGCTGCAAGGCATGGTCCTCGGCGACGACGAGGGTGTCGACGAGACGCTCGTCGAGGACTTCCGCAAGAGCGGCCTGCTGCACATCATGGCGGTCTCGGGGGAGAATGTGGTGCTGCTCTGCACGATGTGGTCGTTCGCGTTCGCGCTGCTCGGCATGCACCGGCTTCTGCGAACTGCGCTGCTGTTGCCCGTCGTGGCAACGTACGTGTTGCTCACCGGCGCGTCGCCGTCCATCGTCCGCGCCGGGGTCGCCGGCATCTGCGGGCTGCTCGCGATCCTCGCCTCGCGTCCCAGCGACGGCTGGCTGCTGTGGCTCGCCCCGGCGGCGTGGCTGCTCACGGTGAATCCCAACAACCTCTTCGACGTGAGTTTCCAGCTGTCGTTCGGTGCGGTGGTCGGCCTGCTGGTGCTCGCCAGGCCGCTCATTCGCGCCGTCTCGTTCCTGCCGGGCCCGCTTCCCGAGCAGGTGGGGGTGACGGCGGCGGCCAGCATCTCCACCGCACCCGTCTCGATGCTGACGTTCGGCTCCGCCTCGCTCGTCAGCGTGCCGGCCAACGTCGCCGGCGGCTTCGTGCTCGGCCCCATCATGTTTCTCGGCATGCTCTCACTGCTGCTGGGGTTCGTGAGCGAGTGGCTGTCGGCGCCACTGAACGTCGCCGCCGGGCTCTTCATCGGCTTCCTGCTTGCGGTGTCGCACTTCTTCGCCGGCCTGCCCGGAGCGGTCTACGAATACCAGGGAGTTACGCTGCGGTCTGTCCTGGTCGTTGGCTTCCTCGTGGAGGTCGCCGTGGTGGTCACGCTTGCCACGAGGGCCGGCGGCGGCGTGCTCGCCTACGCGCGCGACCGCCGGCGATGGCCGGCGCTGGTCACCGCGACGGCGACACTGGTCGCGGCCGCTCTGCTCGTGGCGCCGGCTCCCATGCGGCCGCCGAACAGGCCGACGCTCACGTTCCTCGACGTCGGTGAGGGGGCGGCCACCCTGCTGCAGATCCCCGACGGCCCGACGATCCTCGTGGACGCCGGTCCCGAGCCGCTGGCCCGCGATCTGCAGCTGCACGGGGTCGGCGAGATCGACCTGCTCGTGCTCTCACACGGACACGCGGACCACGTCGGGGGCCTCGAGGACGTCGTCGGCGGCCTGCCCGTCGCGGCAGCGCTGCTCCCGGAACCGGAGGATCCCTCGGCCGCCCTCGACGAGGTCGAGGACCGGATGCGCGCCGAGGGGACGGATGTGCGCCGGTGTGCGTCGGAGCTCCGCCTGGGCGGTGACGGCTGGAGTCTGCAGATCCTGGCTGCCGATCCGGTCGCCGGCGTCGACCAGAACCAGAAGGAGAACGACGACGCGCTTGTGGTGGTCGTCGAGCTCGCCGGCCGCCGGCTGCTCCTGCCGGGTGATGCGGAGGGGCAGGTGCTCGAGAACCTGGATCTGCCCCCCTGCGTCGTGGTCGGCGTGCCGCATCACGGCAGCGCGGGGGGGTTCGACGCCGGCCTTCTCGGCGCGCTCGCGCCGCGACTGGCCGTGGTCCCCGTCGGCGAGAACCGGCATGGGCATCCAGCATCGGAGGCGCTCGACGTGCTCGGTGCAGGAGGCGTCCCGTTCGTGCGTACCGACGAGCGCGGCGACATCGTGGTGTGGGTCGAGGCGGGCGCGCTGTACGTGACGGCGGAGCGGGGAGGATGAGGTCTCCGGGACGGTGGCAGGCGGCCCGGCGCCGATCGCGCTAGATCTCGTGCCGCTCGAAGCGGAGGACGGCGGCCACCAGGCAAGCGGCGGTGACGATGACGGTGGCGACGAGAGGTCCCGCCCACTGCGCGGGCTCGTTGCGAACGATGGCAAACCCCGCCGCCGGCAGGCCCGCGGGGGTCGCGCCGCTTGTGACCTCGAACTGCGCGAGCACGAGCAGCGCGGCGTAGACGCCGACGCCGGCCCCGGAGGCTGCCGCCGGCGCCTTGAGCTCGACGCTGAGGAGCACCATCACGGCGAGCAGCATCAGCGCGTAGGCGATCCAGAGGACGACGGCAATGACCGTCCGGCCCGACGGGCCGCCGTCGAACAACAGCTGCGTCAACCCGATGCAGATGACCGTCCCCAGAGCCGCAGCCACCATGACGACCGCCGCCTGAGAGAGCCACTTGCCGGTGACGAAGGAGGCGCGCGAGAGCGGCTTGGCCAGCGTGAGCGCCGCCGTGCCGCCGCGCACCTCGCCGCTCACGATGCCCCCGTAGGCGATGACGAGGGCGAAGAGCGTGAGCTCGCCGAGATTGCCGAGGTACTCCAGATAGGCCTGCAGGGCGGTCGGGTCGGCGACGGTGATGGTGAGCCCTTGCTGCGCGGTCCCGAGGCTGTCGAGCAGCGTCGGCATGAGATACGTGACCAGCGGCGAGCTGAGTGCCGCGAACAGCAGGAAGCCGGGGAGGACCCAGAGACGCCACGTCTTGACCGTCTCGCCGAACTCCTTGCGCAGGAACGGTGCGAAGCCCTTCATCGCCGGCCCTCCCCGACGAGATCGACGAAGACGTCTTCGAGGTCGAGCTCGTCGACGCCGAAGCGGCGCAGCGCGAGGCCGAGCCGGCCCACCAGGGCCGGCAGCTCGCGCTGCGCCGCTTCAACGTCGTCGCAGGTGACGAGGAGCTCGCCGGACTCACCCACCTCCACTGTGCGTAGCCACGTTTCTCCCGTGAGGCCCTCCCACAGCCGCTGCGGGTCGTCGACCGCGATGCTGAGGCGGTTGAGGCCGCCTCTGCGGCTGCGCAGCTCGTCGATGCCCGACTGCGCTACGACCTTGCCGTGGGCGATGACCGCGACCGTGTCGCAGACGCGCTCGACGTCGGCGAGGATGTGCGTGGAGAAGAAGACGGTGGTGCGCCCGCGTAGCGATGCCACCATGTCGAGGACGTCGCGCCGGCCGATGGGGTCGAGCGCGCTCGTCGGTTCGTCGAGCAGCAGCACCCGCGGGCCGTGGATGAGCGCCTGGGCGACGCCGAGACGCTGCTTCATCCCGCGCGAGAACCCGCCGACCCGGGTGCGCACGCCGGTCAGCCCGGCGAGCTCGAGCATCGCCGCCACTCGGTCGTCGAGCTCGCCGCCCGAAAGGCCGAACAGGCTGCCGGCGAAGCGCAGGTACTCGGGCGCCGTCATCCACTTGTAGAAGGCCGGGACGTCGGGGAGAAAGCCGATCAGGCTGCGCGCGTCGGCCCCGCCGCCGGCGACGTCGCTGCCCAGGATCCTGACCACCCCGGCGTCGGCGCGGGCGAGGCCGGCGAGGATCCGCAGGGTCGTCGTCTTGCCGGCGCCGTTAGGGCCGAGGAAGCCATAGATGGAGCCGGGCGGCACGCTCAGGGTGAGGCCGTCGAGCGCGACCGAGTCCTTGAAGGCCTTGCTCACGTCGCGGAGGTCGACGGCCGGGCCGGAGGCGGCTGCGCCGTCCGGCTCGTCGCGGATGGCGCCGGCTGCGCCCACCGGCCCGGCCGCCGGTCCCGCGAAGAGCGCGTCGACGACTGCGTCCACGTCTACGCCCCGGACCGCCGGCGGCGGAGGGACCGCGGCGCCGAGGGATGGGATCTCCGCCACCTTCGCCGATCGCTCCCGGCCGACCGCGAGGTACAGGACGGGCCCGATCACCTGGAGCAGCAGGCACAGGATCAGCCAGGGGATCTTGCTCCCGCCGTTGATCTGCGCGGCCGGGCGCCGGTACAGGTCGACGAGCGCCCACGCCAGCAGCCCCAACTCCACCACGACGACGACCGCGAGCAGCGCGACGAGCGCCGGCGACGTCTCGTTCGCGGCGACTGTCAGCGCTGGGTTCGTCATGCGGGCCCTCCGGTGTCTGTGGCCGGTGCCGTCGGCCGCTCCGCATCCTAGTGCGGGCCGGGCCGGGCGTCGAGCCCGCGTGCTATCCTCACGGCACGATGGCCTCCTCAGACCCGCTGCAGCCCGCGTATCTCATCGTCGGCACCGATCGCCCCAAGGTCCGCTACGCTGTGGAGCGCTTGCGACTGCGGGTCATCAGGGACGGAGGGAGCGACCTCAACGTCCTGACCTTCGAGGTCGACTCGGCCCGAACCGCGGAGTCGCTGCGGGAGGTGCTCGACGCGACTGCGGCGCCCAGCCTCGCGCTCGGAATGCGGCTCATTCTCGTGCTGCGGGCTGACAAGCTCCGCGTCAACCAGCGCAAGGCGCTGGTGGACTACATCGAGGATCCCATGCCGGACGCGTGCATCGCCTTCGAGGCTGAGAAGCTCGCGAAGACCGACGCTCTCTACAAGGCAGTCGCCAAGGCGGGCACGGTCCTGCCCTTCGACCTGCCCAAGAAGTGGGAGATGGCGGGCTGGGTCGCCGGACGCGCCAAGGAGCACCGGATGCGCCTGGCCCGGCCGGTCGCAGAGCACCTGCTCGCACGCTGCGGAGCGGACCCGGGAAGGTCGGAACAGCTCGAGCGGGAACTGGAGAAGCTCGCGGTGTACTGTCGAGGTGAGGCGCCGACCAAGGCGGACGTGGACGCCATCTGCACGCCCGACGACGATACGGCGATCTTCGACCTCATGGACGCGGTGGGGCACCGGGACCGCGGGCAGAGCTTCCGGCTGCTCGAGGCTCTGTACGCGGCGGGCAACTCGAGGAACGACGCCAACGGTGTGCTCTACAGCCTCAAACGGCACATCGAGAAGCTCGACTCCGCGTCACAGCTGCCGCATGCCGACCAGTCGACGGCGGCGAAGCAACTGGGGGTGCACCCCTTCGCCGCCAAGAAGCTTCTGGAACAGCGCGAGCAGTACGACCGGCGCCGCCTGGGTCGCGCCTACCGGGCGCTGGCCGAGGCCGAGGCCGGCCTGCGTGGCAGGGCGCCGGCGACGCTCGAGTCGGTGGGCGGCGTGAACGACGGCGAACGGCTGGTGATGGAACTGGCGCTGGCCCGACTGCTCGCCTGAGCAGGAGCCGGGCCGGACGGCTCGGCGCGTGGGGCCGGACGGCCGGGGTAGACCCGGCGTAGCGGCCGGTGCGGCGGAACAAGAACGACGAAGAGGGCGGGCCGCGCGCGGCCCGCCCTCTTCGTCGTTACTGAAGCTCGTCGCTCAGGCAGAGAGCTGCGCGATGGTGTGCGCGACGCGGCTCTTCTTGTGGGCGGCGTTGTTCTTGTGAAGGATGCCCTTGGCGGCGGCCTGGTCGATGCGCGAGGTGAGGAAAGTGGCCGTCTTCGCGGCCTCTTCGCCCTGACCCTCGGCGACCTCGTTCTCGAGCTGCTTGAACAGGGTCTTGAGCGTCGACTTGGTGTGCCGGTTGCGCAGCCGCTGCTTGGCGGCCAGGCGGATACGCTTCTTCTGCTGCTTGATGTTGGCCACGTGATCCCTTCGATCAGGCTAGATGCGTGACGATTCCTGAGGCAGTGGGGACTGCGTTCGGACGCGAAATGCTATCACGGGCGCGAGCGCGGGGGCAAACGATGGGGAGGCGGACGCGGACCTCCGGAGCCACCTCGATCGAATCGTGGTGGTACTCTCATGCCAAGACAGGAGCTCATCCGCGAGACCAAGGGCACGCGCGACTTCCTGCAGCTGCGGACCAGCGAGGCCGACAAGGTGCGCTGCGGGAAGAAGCACTTCGAGGCGCTCGGCGTGCCGTTCGCCGTCGCCGTGACCGCGGACGAGGTCTGACGGCAGCGGGCGGCACGACCTACGCCAGGCGCTGAATGCCGATGCCGATGAGGCCGGGGCCGGTGTGGACGACGAGCACAGGGGTTATCTGGCCCTCGATCGCGAGGTGGAAGTCCGGGAGCTGGGCCTTCAGGGCTGCCAGAAACTCATCGGCCTCCGGCTTCGCGGCTCCGTGCATCACCGCTACGTTGTACTCCTCGCCGCCCGCCGCGTATTCGACGGCCTTCTGGAGCGCCAGTTGGAGCGACTTCTTGCGCCCCCTCGTCTTCGCCACGGTGTAGTAGATTCCGTCTTCGTTGCACGAGATGACGGGCTTCAGATCGAAGATGCTGCCCACCAAGCCTGCGACGAGACCGATGCGGCCGCCCTTCACGAGATACGAGAGCGTCGAGACGCAGAAGAAGAGCTTGGTGTGCCGTGCCGCGCTCTCGACCTCGCGGCACACCTCGGCGAACGGCAGTCCCTGCTCGATGAGCTCGCCGGCACGTATGGCGGAGAAGCCGCTACCGATGCCGATGTTCTTCGTGTCGACGTAGCAGGTCTCGAGTCCCTCGGGGGCGGGGCCGAAGCTTCTGAGCATCTCGAAGGTGCCGCTCAGCCCACTGGAGATGGCGACGGACACGACCTTCTCGTAGCCGTCGGCCTTGATCTGTTTGAAGGCATCCGCGACGACCGACGGGCTCGGCAGCGACGTCGAGGGGATCTCCTGCGGGAACCGCGCGTAGACGTCATCGGTCCGTATGTCGACGCCGTCGCAGTACTCCGCGTCCGGGTAGATGATCGTCATCGGCACCACATACATGCCGTACTTGTGACGGAGCTCCTCCGGAACGTCCGAGCAGGAGTCGACAAGGATCGCTATCTTCTCTTGGGCCATCTCATCCCTCCACGCATGTTGTCCCCGTCCGAGAGCCCGGTGACGCTCAGCGCAGCTTGCGTGTGATGAGCGGCCAGAAGCCGGAGGCCTCCTGGCCCATCACCCAGAGGCTGATGCCGGCGATGTCGGGGTGGTCGGCGCGCAGCGCCGCGAGCTTGGCGGCGACGGCCTTCTCGTCCTGGAAGTACACGGTGTGCGTCTCGCCGCCGTCGGTGAAGGTCATCGTGGCCTCGTGTGAGGAGGGGTCACGGCTTACGGTGGCGTCGTAGGTCTCGGCCAGCGCTGCGCCGCGGTGCCCCGAGACGGTGGCGACCGAGCCGCCGTGCCAGTCGAACCCGTAGAACGGTACGCCCATGAAGATCTTGCCCGGCGGCACCTTGCGCTCGGCGAAGGTCAGCACGCGGTCGACCCACTCCAGCGGCGCCTGCGGACCCGGGTCGCCCCACGGGCCGCTGTAGCTGTAGGTCATGATCTTGAACTCGTCCACGGCCTTGCCGATGCGGCTCCAGTCGGCGTACTTCTGGTTGTCCCACTCGCCGGGCTCGGACGTCTTGGGCATCACGGCGATGGAGAGAAAGCGCTCCTCGGCGTGCAGGGCGGCGGCGAGCTCCTCGACGAGCTCTGAGAAGCGGTCGCGGTCGGCCGGCCGCAGCTCCTCCCAGTCGAGGTCGACGCCGTCGTAGCCCATGTCCCTGACCAGGGTGAGCAGATCGTCGATGAAGCGGCGGCGGCGGTCGGGCGAAGCCAGCACCGCCGCCGCGAGATCCCGGCTGAACGCCTCACCGGAGCTGGTCGAGTTGGTCACCGTGGCGAACAGGTTGAGGTCGTAGCCACGGGCGGCTGCGACCAGGTCGGGATCCTCGCTCTCGGCGGTCACGCTGCCGTCAGCCTGCGTGTGGTACCAGTCGAAGTCGACCTCGTCGACGGCGCCCGCCGCGGCCGCGGCCTTGAGCGAGGCGGCGTCGCCGAGGGTCCAGGCGGTGACCCTGTACTGGCGGCCGCCGAGAGGCTCGCGCAGGTAGCCGAGGGGCGGGTCGCCGGGGCGGTCCAGGTGCGAGCCGAACGGTCCCACGGTGAACAGCAGGACGAGCACGACGACCAGGACGCCGGTCGCGGCTGCCAACACGAGGAGCCGCTGTCGGCGCAGGCGCGCCCGCCGCTCTTCGCGAGGCGGGCGCCCCGGCTCTGATCCTCGAGGCGATTCGCCGCCGTCGTGCCTGCCGCTCGTCTGTGAAGCGCCGTTCACTTCACGTCCCTGCCTGCCGCGCGGGCGTTGCGGCCGACCGAAGCGTTCGCGACGATCGACCCTGCCGCCCCCGAGGCTAGGGGGAGCGGGGAGTCGGGTCAAACCACGGCGGCGGGCATGGGCTCGCCGAAGTCCGGACCGACGCCCCGGGTCTACCTCCAGGGAGGGAGCGCGCGCTCCCGAAATCCCTCAAATGGACGACCGCATCCACCTCCATCGGGAGGTTCCCGCCCGCGCCTCTCCCGGTAGACTCGCCTCATGGGCAGACTTGGAGGAACGCTATGAGAGCGATCGTGTGTCCCAGATACGGAGGACCGGATGTCCTCGAGTTGCGAGAGGTGGAACGGCCCAGACCCAAAGACGACGAGGTATGCATACGAGTCATGGCCACGGCCGTGACGGCCAGCGACATCTTCATCCGCAGCTCTGACATACCGCTGCGGGTGCGCATCCCCATGCGCCTGATGCTTGGCGTCACGAGACCGCGCAAGCCGATCATCGGCCTGGTCGTGGCCGGCGAGATCACCTCGGTCGGCCGGAACACGACGCGATTCGAGCCCGGCGACCAGGTCTACGGCCTCACCGGCTTCGGACTCGGCGCCTACGCCGAGTACAAGTGCATGAAGGAGACGGACTCGAAACACGGGTGTCTGGCGCTGAAGCCGGCGAACCTCTCGTACGAGGAAGCGACCGTGGCGGCCTACGGTGGGCTCCTGGCGCTGCAGTACATGGGGAGGGGCGACATCCGGCGCGGCCAGAGAGTGCTGGTCTACGGGGCATCGAGCACGTCGGGGACGACGGCGGTGCAGTGGGCCAAGCATCTCGGTGCCGAGGTCACCGGGGTGTGCAGTACGGCCAATCTGGAGCTGGTGAGGTCGCTGGGCGCGGACACCGTCATCGACTACACAAGGGTCGACGCGCTCGAGCCGGGCGACAGGTACGACTTCGTACTCGATGCGGTCGGCGAGGCCAAGACGTCGAGACTGAAGGAGTCCTGCCGGGCGAGCGTCCCCGGCAAGCACGGGTACGTCTCGATCGACGACGGCGCGCTCAAGCTGGACTCGGGGAGACTGGCGGCGATGAAGGAACTGGTCGAGGCCGGTCACATCAGGCCGGTCGTGGACAGGTGCTATCCCCTGGAGGAGATGGCAGAGGCTCACCGGTACGTCGGGCAGGGACACAAACGGGGGGGAGTGGCCGTGACCGTGGCACGGGGGAGCGGTGCTGGCTCCTGAGCGCACCCGGTGGTACCGTCGGCCGGCATGAGACGACTCTGCGGCATCCCCATTCTGCTGCTGCTCACGGCTGTTGCGACGGTGGCGGCCGGCGCGCTCGGCTGCGCGTCGCAGGGAGCGACGGAGGCGGCCGACGAGAGCGCCGCCGCAGCGACGACCGTCGTCTCTTCACCTGCGCCGACCACCTCGCCGAGCCCGCCGGCGCCTTCGGAGCTCGCCGGCTGGTCGGCCCGCCGGCTCGCCGCCCAGCTCGTCTTCTGCAGCGTGCCGGCGACGGATCCGCTCACCGGTCGCAGGTTCGCCAAGATGGGCATCGGCGGCATCGTCGTTCTCGGCGGCGGGGCGCGCAGCAGCATCGGCAGGGACCTCGCAGCCGTGCTCAAGGCCGCGCCCCACGGCGTCAAACCCTTCATCGCCAGCGACGAGGAGGGCGGGCAGGTGCAGCGGCTGCGCGACGTGGTCTATCCGCTGCCGTCCGCTCGCGTCCAGGGCGGCTGGAGCGCGGCGAAGACCAGGGCGACGGCCGAGGAGTACGGCGCCCGGCTGCGCAAGCTGCGCGTCTCGGTCGTGTTCGGGCCGGTCGCCGACCTGGACGTCCCCGGCCGCTACATGAGCTCACTCGACCGCTGCTTCTCCGCCAGACCCGAGGTGGTCGGAAGCCACGTCGTCGCCTGGGTGACGGGCCTGCGGGCCTCCCGCGTGCTCGCGACCGTCAAGCACTGGCCCGGCCACGGCTGGGCGACCGACACGCACAGCGGCGCCGCGCGCGTCCCCTCGCTCTCTCTGCTGCGGCGCGAGGACATGGTGCCCTTCGAGTTGGCGATCGACGCCGGTGTGCCGCTGGTGATGGTGGGTCACCTGCGCAGTAAGGGGCTCACGGGGGATGAGACTCCGGCGAGCCTCTCGCGCAGCGCCCTGGCGTACCTGCGCGAACGAACCGGCGACGAGACCGTCATCATCACCGACTCGCTGTCCATGGCCGCGACGACCAAGGCCGTGGGCCTCAAGTTGCCGGCCGCGGCCGTGCGCGCGCTGAGGGCCGGCGCCGACCTCGCGCTGTTCGCCACGGGAGACCCGAGGCCGGTCATCGACGCCGTGACGGCGGCCATGAAGTCCGGGCGAATCCCAAGGGCGGAGGCCGAGGCGAAGGTGCTCCGGGTGCTCGAGCTGAAACGCAAGGTCGGGCTGGCGCCTGGGGCTCAGTAGGCCCGGCCGGCGCAGACGTACCCGCGTAAGGGCGGCCGGCCGGGGAGGCGAGGCCGCCCTCTGCTAGACTCGGCGCCGGCCGGGCAGGAGAAGCGCCCCCCGGCGGTCGAATCAAGGGACTCATGAGCGACCACAAGCGCAAGCTCGCCCTCGCGGCGGTCATCGTCGCCGCGGCGACAGCCATCTCCCGTCTCACCGGCCTGGGCCGCGAGGTCATCACCGCGGCGATCTACGGAGTCGACCCGAGCTACAACATCTTCGTCTCGGTGTCGGTGATCCCGCAGCTCGTGCAGCAGCTGTTCGCCGACGCGGCCATCAGCGCCGCGTTCGTGCCGGTCTTCACCTCGCTGCTGGCCAAGGGCGACCGCGAGCGCGCCTATCGCCTTGCCGCCAACCTGCTCGGGCTGATCGTCGTCGTGGTCGGTGTGGCGGTGGCTCTGCTCGCGCTCGCCGCCGGCCCGCTGACCGAACTCGTCTACCCCGAACTGACCACCACGGCGGCCGACGCGACTCTCGCGGCGCAGCTTCTGCGCATCCTGGTGCCCACGATCCTGTTCCTCTCCCTCGCGGGAGCGATCAGCGGCGTGCTCTACTCGTTCGAGCGCTTCACGATGCCGGCCGTCGTCTCCATCGTCTGGAACCTCACCATCATCGCCGCGATCGCGTTGTTCCAGGAGTCGCTCGGGGTGAGCGCCATCGCCTGGGGCATGCTGGTGGGGACGGTGCTGGAGGTCGTGCTCCTCGCCGGCGCCGCACGCTATCGCGGTCGCTGGCTGTGGCCACGGTTCGGGCTGGGCGATCCCTTGCTGCGCCGCGTCTTGCTCCTCATGGTCCCGATCACGATCACGCTCGGGGTGCTCAACTTCAACGCCCTCATCGGCACCTGGTTCGCGCAGTTCGTGAGCGATCGCGCCGCGGCGGAGATCGGCTACGCCTTCCGCCTCTACCAGCTCCCGCAGGGCATCTTCGCGGTGACCATCGGGACGGTGCTGTTCCCGTCGCTGTCGCGCTACGCAGCACAGCATGACGAGGTCCGATTCCGTGACACGGTCTCGCTCGGCGTGCGGCAGATGGTCTTCGTCTCGCTGCCGTTCGTCGCCTGGTTCGCGGTGATGCCGCAAGCCTTCGTGCGGATGGTGTACGAGCGTGGTCAGTTCGACTCCCAGGCGACGGTGGAGGTCGCCGCGGCGCTCGCCATGTTCTCGGTCGGCCTCGTGTTCGCCAACTCCAACATCATGCTGAACCGCGCTTTCCAGAGCATGCAGAAGCCGTGGTTGCCGATGTACGTGAGCTTCGGCAACCTGGCGATCAACGCGCTGCTGTGCTGGCTGCTCTACAAGCCGCTCGGCGTGCAGGGGATCACCCTGAGCATGGCGACTGTGTCGGCGGTCAACTTCGTCGCCCTTTTCGTTCTGCTGCGCCGCGACGTCGGGCGGATCGACGGCCGCAAGATGGCCGGCGCAGCGGGCGGAGCCCTGCTCTGCGCCGCGGCGCTTGCGGCCGTCTCGTACGGCGTCTGGTGGGCGCTCGAGGATTACGCCGCCGGTGGGTTCGGCAGGCTCGTCGCGGCGATCGCGCTCGCCGTCTTGGCCGGCGCCGCCGCATATCTCGGGCTCGCCAGGCTCCTGCGGCTCGAAGAGCTCTCGGTGGTGCGCCAGATCGTGCGTCGCCGCTCCCGGCCGGCCGCGCCGCCGCCGGTCGACTGACGCCGCGCCGCGAGCGCTCCGCCGCCGGGCGACCGCCGCGCCCGGAGCCTGTATCATTAGCGGTCGTGACTTCACTCGAACATATCCGCAACTTCAGCATCATCGCGCACATCGACCACGGCAAGTCGACCCTGGCCGACCGCATCCTCGAGTCTACGGGGACGGTGGCGTCGCGCGACATGAAGGAGCAGCTGCTCGACAAGATGGATCTCGAGCGCGAGCGCGGCATCACCATCAAGAGCCAGGCCGTCCGCATCGACTACAAGGCGCGCGACGGCCAGACCTACCAGCTCAACCTCATCGACACCCCAGGCCACGTGGACTTCACCTACGAGGTCTCGCGGAGTCTCGCCGCCTGCGAGGCCGCTGTGCTGCTGGTCGACTCGACCCAGGGCGTCGAGGCGCAGACCGTCGCCAACGCGTACCTCGCCGTCGACAACGATCTCGAGATCATCCCCGTGCTCAACAAGATCGACCTGCCGGCCAGCGACGTGCCCGAGGCCGAGATGGAGCTGCACGAGCTCACCGGCGCGACGCACGACGAGATCCTCATGGTGTCGGCCAAGACCGGCGCGGGCGTCGAGGACGTCCTCGAAGCGGTCGTGGCGCGCACGCCGCCACCGGTCGGGGACGTCGGGGGCGCTCCTCGCGCGCTCATCTTCGACAGCGAGTACGACCAGTATCGCGGCGTGATCGCCTACGTGCGCGTCATCGACGGCGGATTCTCCAAGCGCCAGTTCGTCCGCCTGATGCGGACCGACCAGGAGGCGGAGATCGAGGAGCTCGGCTTCTTCGGCCCCGAGATGAAGCCGACCGACCGGCTCGAGACCGGGGAGGTCGGCTACATCATCACCGGGGTCAAGGACGTGGCACAGGTGCGGGTCGGCGACACGATCACCGACAAGAAGGTCCCGGCCGGCGAAGCCCTGCCGGGCTACAAGGTCGTGCAGCCGATGGTGTTCACCGGCCTGTTCCCGACCGAGGGCGACAAGTTCGAGGAGCTCCGCGACGCGCTCGAGAAGCTCAAGCTCAACGACGCGGCGCTCATCTACGAGCCCGAGAGCTCGGTCGCGCTCGGCTTCGGCTTCCGCTGCGGCTTTCTCGGCCTGCTGCACATGGACATCGTGCGCGAGCGTCTGGAGCGCGAGTACGGCCTCGAGCTCATCACCACCATGCCCAACGTGGAGTACCACGCGTATCTCACGAACGGCGGCATGACCGTGGTGCGCAACCCCGCCCAGATGCCCGAGACGACCGTCATCGACCGTGTCGAGGAGCCCTTCGTCAGCGCCAGCGTCCTTGTCCCGACTGAGTTCGTCGGCGCGATCATGGAGTTGTGCCAGGGCCGGCGCGCCGACTTCGTCGACATGAAGTACCTCTCGCCGGAGCGCGTCGAGATGCACTACAAGCTGCCGCTGGGCGAGATCGTGCTCGACTTCTTCGATCAGCTCAAGACGCGCACGCGCGGCTACGCCTCGCTCAACTACGAGTACTCGGGGTACCGGCAGAGCGACCTCGTCAAGCTCGACATCCTGCTCGCCGGCGAACCGGTGGACGCGCTTTCGATGATCACGCCGCGCGAGCGCGCGCACCTGCGCGGCAAGGCGCTCGTGCAGAAGCTGCGCCAGAAGATCCCACGGCAGATGTTCGAGGTGCCGGTGCAGGCGGCGATCGGCAACAAGGTCGTCGCGCGTGAGACGGTCAAGGCGATGCGCAAGGACG
This sequence comes from uncultured Actinomycetes bacterium, assembly GCA_963709345.1. Taxonomy (GTDB): domain Bacteria; phylum Actinomycetota; class Thermoleophilia; order UBA2241; family UBA2241; genus CAIXSE01. The sequence continues at coordinate 270,858 of CAVPVX010000002.1, read as the reverse complement.
TGACCGCCAAGTGCTACGGCGGCGACATCAGCCGCAAGCGCAAGCTGCTCGAGAAGCAGAAGGAAGGCAAGAAGCGCATGAAGCAGCTCGGCGTCGTCGAGGTGCCGCAGGAGGCCTTCCTGGCCGTGCTCGAGCTCGACCCGGGCGACAAGGACCGCTGATGCGCGACGGCTCGGGCGAGCCGGACGAGCCTGCGGCGCCGGCCTCCGACGTCACGCAGCTGGTCGCCCGCCTGGCCGCTGAGCCGCACTTCGAGGCGCCCTCCACCGTCTTCCACGTCTCGTTCCTCGCGGCGCTGCGCGAGTATCACGCCGAGGGCCGGCACGTGGAACTGGGGGAGTTGAGGCTCGCGGACCCCACCGAGTTCGCGCGCTACGTCGCGGCGCTCGGTGCCGACATACGCTCGCCGGGCGAGTCCGTGCGCTACGTCGCCGCCCTGCAGGGCACGCCATCCGAGTCATGGCCGGACGGCTACGTGCCGCAGACCGTACTCTGGTGGGTCGCCGGCTGCGAGTACCTCGGCCGGCTGGCGATCCGTCACCGTCTGACGCCCCACCTCTTGCAGGAAGGCGGCAACATCGGCTTCGAGGTGCGGCCGCGGGCGCGCCGGCGAGGCCATGCCGCGGCCATGCTGGCCGCGGCGCTGCCGCTCGCCGCCGTCCTCGGCGTCGACCCGGCGCGGGTCGACTGCGATGCGGGCAACGCCGCCTCCCGGCGGGCGATCGAGAAGAACGGCGGCGTGCTCGACGAAGAGAGAGACGGCGCGCTCTACTTCTGGGTGCCGACCTCGTGAGCGGCTCCCCCGGCGCCGCGGAGCCGGCCGGCGCCGGCGTGCCCGCGGCGTTCGCCGGCCCTGTCCGTCACGTCTACCTCCACGTGCCCTTCTGCCGGGCGAAGTGCGACTACTGCGACTTCGCCTCCGTGCCGATGAACGCGGCCGGGATGCAGCCGGCCGGGTCCGGGCGGGCGGGGGCGGAGGCCGCCCGCCGCCTCGACACGTTCGTGGACGGCGTGGCCGCCGAGTGGGAGCGCGAGCGGGCGGCATACGACGTGCGCCGTCTCCACACGCTCTACCTCGGCGGCGGGACGCCGAGCCTGCTGGGGCCGCACCGGCTCGAGCGTCTGCTCGAGCTCTTCCGACCCTGCCTGACGCCTCGCGCCGAGGTCACCGTCGAGGCGAACCCAGAGGACGTCGACGTCGATTTCGCCGCGTGGGTGGCTGCCGCGCCCCTCGCCCGCGGGCGCGACGCGGCTTGTGGCGTGCGCGTGTCACTCGGGGCCCAGAGCTTCGCGCCTGAGCTGCGGGCGGCGCTGGGCCGGCGCACGCAGGCTGATCCGGCCGAGGCGTTCGGCCGCCTGCGCGACGCCGGCGTCGCGAACCTGAGCATCGACCTCATCCACGGCATCCCGGGCCAGACGCCAGACGATGTCGAGGCGGATATCGCCGCGGTCCTCTCGTTGCGCCCGGATCACGTCTCCTGGTACGAGCTCACGGTCGCGCCGGGCACCCCGCTCGCGGCGCGCATGAGGGAGTCGGAAGACGGAGGCACGGACGCCGCCGCCGACCGCTACGAGCTTGTCGTGAGGTCGCTTTCGCGCGCCGGGTACGACTGGTACGAGGTCAGCAACTTCGCGCTGCCCGGCCGCAAGGCGCGCCACAACCTGGCGTACTGGCGCGCCCGCCCGTATCTCGGTCTGGGGCCGGGCGCCGTCAGTACTGTGGGCGCGAGACGCTGGACGAACGCCCCCGAGCCGGAGGCGTGGGCGGCGACGCTGGCGGCGGGCGCGCCCCCGCCGCGTGAGGTGGAGCGCCTCGACGCGGCCACGCGCGCTCGCGAACGCCTGCTGCTTGCGGCACGCAGCGGCGAGCGGGTGTCGCTCGCCGAGATCGACGTCGCCGTCGATCACGACGCGGCGGCCCCTCTGATCGCGGCTGGATTGGTTTCCCTGCACAGTGGTACAATCCGCGTGACGCGAAAGGGGAGGCACGTGGCCAACGAGGTGTGCGTGCGCCTGTTTCGCTCTCCGCATTTAAGGGGGTAGGTTGCCGCTCACGGCACGGCAGGAACGGGTCCTCAGGACCGTCATAGAGGAGTACATCGCCTCGGGCGCGCCCGTGGGCTCCAAGCATCTCAGTGAGCACTTCGGTCTCGGGGTCGCCGCGTCGACCATCCGCAACGACCTCGCCGACCTCGAAGACATCGGCATGCTTGCGCATCCGCACACGTCGGCGGGTCGCGTCCCCACCGACACCGGCTACCGGCACTACGTCGACGTGGTCGTCGGCGAGCGGCGTGAGGCCGCGCCGGCCCTTTCGCTGGTGCGTGACCGCGCCCGCAGCGAGATCGACGACGCCCTGCGCGAGACCGCCGAAGCGCTGTCGCGCGTCACGGAGCTCATGGCCGTGGTCTCCGCTCCCGCCGTGACGACCTCCTCCCTCCGCCACATCGAGGTCCTCGCGCTTCAGCCGCATTTGGTCATGGTCGTGCTCATCACGACGTCCGGTCAGGTGACCAAGCGCATCTTCGACTTCGCCGGCGCCGTCGACGAGGGTCTGGCCGAGTTCGCGCGCGTCTACCTCAACGAGCGCCTCATCGGTGCGCAGCTGGGGACGAGGCACGTCGCCGCCGTGTTCGAGAGCCTCGATCTGCGGCCCAAGGAGCGCGCCTTCCTGGAGAGCCTGCGACCTGCGTTCGAAGCGCCGAGCGTCGGCGATGTGGAGGGTCTGCACCTCGGCGGGGCGTCGCGCCTGCTCGACAACCTGACGCGGGAGGGCACGGGGCATCTGAACGAGGTGCTCGAGATGCTCGAACAACGCTACAATCTTCTGGAGCTGCTGGCCGGTGCGATGCGCGAGGACGGGGTGTACTTGCGCATCGGTCACGAGATGGCGCCGCCGTCGCTCCGGGCCTGCTCGCTCGTGGCGGCCAACTACGGGGTCGCGAATCGCAACCTCGGCACTGTGAGCGTGCTCGGACCCACGCGCATGGACTACCAGCGCGTCATCGCCACCGTGCGGGCGACCGCCGACGGCCTGAGCGCCTATCTGGAAGATATCTGGTGACCACTCCCGACTGGGGCGACCTGTGAAGCGTGACTACTACGACGTGCTCGGCGTGCGGCGTGACGCCGACGCCGGCGAGATCAAGACGGCCTTCCGCAAGCTGGCGAGGGAATGCCACCCCGACGTCAACTCCGGCGACCCCGACTGCGAGGCGCAGTTCAAGGAAGCGGCGGAGGCGTATGAGGTGCTGAGCGACGCCGACACACGCGCCGCCTACGACCGCTACGGCTTCGACGGTCTGCGCGGTCGCCAGATGACGGACTTCGAGCACGTCGGCTTCAACGACCTCTTCAACGTCTTCTTCGGCGGCGGCATGTTCGACTCCGTCCTGCGCGACGCGGGGGGGATGTGGGGCGCGGCGAGCGGCGGAGCGCCCGCGCCGCGCGGCGACGACGTGGAGGCGCGGCTCGACCTGGAGTTCGCCGAGGCGGTCTTCGGCGTGACCAGGGATGTGGAAGTCACCGCCGACGCCACCTGCGAGACCTGCGGCGGCAGCGGCGCGCGCGCGGGGACCGATCGCGAGGCGTGCCCGCAGTGCCGCGGCAGCGGCCGCATGCGCGAAGTGTCGAGCCTGGGCGGCTTCGGCCAGTTCATCCGCACGAGCACCTGCACCGTGTGTCACGGGCAGGGCAGCATCGTCAAGGAGCCGTGCGCGACGTGCCTCGGCACGTGCCGCATCCGCGGCACGCGTACGGTGTCGGTCGAAGTCCCTGCCGGCATCGCCGACGGCCAGCGTCTGCGGCTTGCCGGGGAGGGGGGCGCCGGCTCCCGGAGCGGCAGGCCCGGCGACCTGTACGTCTCCATCGGCGTCGCTCCCCACGAGCACTTCATGCGCGACGGCGACGACCTCATCTTCAAGCTCGATGTCACGATGGTAGAGGCGGCGCTCGGCATGACGACCTGTGTTCCTGCGCTGGATGGCGACATCGAATTGGCGCTGCCGCCTGGTACGCAGCCCGGCGAGGTGAAGACGTATCGCAGCCGCGGTGTTCCGGTGCTCCAGGGTCACGGCCGCGGCGACCTCAAGATCGTGGTGAACGTGCTCGTCCCGCGCCGCTTGACCGACGAGCAACGCGACCTTCTCGACCGGTTCGCGGAGCTCAGCGGTGAGACGACGTACGAGCCCGACCAGAGCTTCATCGACAAGGTCCGCGCCGCCTTTCGCTCGTGAGGCGGGCGCAGTACACGCGGTACGCGCTTCGTCTGGAGCCGCCGGTGGGAGCGCGGCCGTCGGCCGCCCCTGTTCCGGCGGCGTCCACGGCGGTCGGCGCGGATCCGGACGACGATTGGTCGGGCGACGCGGCGACCAGAACGCGGCCCGAGGCCGTCCTCGAGTACCGTCACCCGGAGGCGGTCGGGGCGATCGTCGCGCTCCAGCCGGCCGGCTGGCAGGAGGAGGACGGCGGCGACACGCTGGTGTTCTGGCTCGAGGACGGCGCCGAGGCCGAGCCCGGAGTCGCGGAGAAGCTGTCGGGGATCGGCGCCCGTGGTCGCCTCGAGGTGTCCCGCCAGACCCCTGGCTGGGAGGATGCCTGGCGCCGCTTCCACACCCCGCGCGAGATCGGGCGGCTCTACGTGCGCCCGCCCTGGTACCCGCCCCGCGACGACCTGCTCGACGTCGTCGTCGAGGTCGGACTCGCCTTCGGCACCGGCGGGCACGCGAGTACGCGGCAGTGCCTCGAGGAGATCCAGTCGATCCCCCTCGGGTCGCTCCTCGACCTCGGCAGTGGATCCGGCGTCGTCTCGTTCGCCGCGCTCCGTCTCGGCTTCGCTCCGGTGTGGGGCGTCGACATCGACGCGGTGGCGGTGCACGCCGCCGCCGGGAACGCGGCGAGGAACGGCCTTGCGCCGACGTTCATGGTCGGCGACGCCACCGACCCGGGCTACCTGCTTCCGGCGGCGGACGTCGTGGTGGCCAACATAGCTTTGCGGCCGATCCTGCGGCTGGCCGTGCGCTGGCGCGGCGAGGGCGGGCGCGGTATGCAGCCACCCACCCACGTCCTGCTGGCCGGCCTCCTGGTTGCTCAGGAAGACGAGGCGGTCGCCGCCTTCCCCGGCTACCGCGTGGCCGGGCGGCGCGACGACGGCACGTGGCTCACGGCGCACCTCGTGAGACGTCCGTGACCAGGGTCGCCGCGGTGTTCGTCGGCTGCAAGATCAGCCAGGCGGACGGCGACCAGGCCCTCGCCGCTCTGGCAGCTCAGGGCCTCGAGGTCGCCGCGGCGCGTGGCGACGCAGACCTTGTGGTAGTCCACACGTGCTGCGTGACGGCTGAGGCAGAGCGCAAGTCGCGCCGTCTCGTCCGGCGCGTCGCGTCGGGCGGCGCGCAGGTCGTCGCCACGGGTTGCGCCACCCGGCTCGACCCCGGTCGGTTCGCCGGCCCTGGGGTGGTCGTCGTTCCCCGGCCGGACTGGGGTGCGCTGGCGGCCGGGCTCGTCACCGGGCCGGCGCGGGAAGCATCGCCGCCGGCCTCATCCGTGTCCGCTGCTCAGTCGGGCTCCGCCGCCGCTGCGACCCCGAAGCCGGTGGTCGCCGCGCCGGCGACCGCCGGCTCGCGCACCCGGCTGGTGCTGAAGGTGCAGGACGGCTGCGCCGGCTCCTGCACCTACTGCGTCGTGCGGATCGTGCGCGGGAAGCCGTGCAGCATCCCGCTCGCCGACGCGCTCGCGACCGCCCGTAGGGGGCTCGTGCGCGGCTGCGGCGAAGTGGTGCTGAGCGGCATCGACCTCGGCGCCTGGCGCGATGGCCGCCTGCGTCTTCCCGACCTGGTGGAGGCGGTCGCCGGGCTGGACGGCCTCCGGCGGGTCCGTCTCTCGTCACTCGAGCCGCGCCACGTCACTCCCCGGCTGCTGGAGTGGCTGGAGCACCCGCGCGTCGCGCGCCACCTGCACGTACCGCTGCAGTCGGCCGACGACGGCGTGCTGGCGGCGATGCGCCGTCCCTACACGTTCGCGCAGTACCTCGCCGCCGTCGCCGGCATGCAGCGCCTGCCCGGCGGCGGTATGCTGAGCACCGACGTGATCGTCGGGTTCCCGACAGAGGACGAAGCCGCCTTCGCGCGCACGCTGGAGGCCATCGAGAGTGGCCTCTTCGGGCGCGTCCACGTCTTCGCCTACTCGGCGCGGCCGGGGACGGCGGCGGCGGAGTTGCCGCCCGTGCCGGCCGCGCTGGCCAAGGAGCGCATGGGCCGCGCGCTGGAGGCCGCCTCGGCGGCCGCCAGCGCCGCGCGCCGCGGTGCCTTGGGGCGAAGGGCCGAGGTCCTCGTCGAAGAGCGGCGCGACGGCCTCTGGAACGGGTACAGTTCGGACTATATCCGCTATTCACTGCGCGGGGCCGCGCGGCGCGGCGAGCTGGTCGGCGCCGTCGCGGACACAGTGATCCCGGGCGGCGTCGCCGGCAGCGTGGAGGAGTGACGCGATGAGCGAGTGCATCTTCTGCAGGATCGCCTCCGGGGAAGTCCCGGCGAACGTCGTGGCGCAGGACGACGAGTTCCTCGCGTTCCGCGACGCGCGACCGCTCGCCCCGGTCCACCTGCTCGTCATCCCCCGGCGTCACCACGAGTCGCTCGACGACATCGACGCCCTGGGCGCCGATGTCGCGGGGCGTCTCGTCGCCTTCATCGCCGCCACGGCGCGCGCCGCCGGCGTGGCCGGGAGCGGCTATCGCGTGGTCACCAACGCCGGCGCCGACGCCGGCCAGGAGGTCATGCACCTGCACTGGCACATCATCGGCGGGGCACCGCTGGGAGGCATGGTATGAGAGAGCTCGGCGTCATCGAACAGCGCATCAAGGACGATGCCACGGCCGCGCTCAAGGCCGGCGACAAGCAGCGTCGCGAGGCGCTCAACTCCTTCGTGGCCGCGCTGAAGAAGGAGCGCATCGACAGCCGCAGGCAGCCCACCGAGGCGGACGAACTGCTTGTCCTCAAGCGCGAGCGCAAGCGGCGTGCGGAGGCGATGGAGTTGTACGACGAGGCGGGACGCACCGACCTCGCCGACCGGGAGCGGTTCGAGGAGGGACTCCTGAAGAGCTACATGCCCGAGGAGCTCACCGGCGCCGAGCTCGAGGCTTTGGTGGACGAGGCCGTCGCGGCTACCGACGCGGTGACCCCGCGCGACATGGGCAAGGTCATGGGTTGGCTCAAGCCCAAGGTCGCCGGCCGTGCCGACGGCAAGCAGCTCAGCGACCTGGTCCGCGGCCGGTTGGGAGGCTGACCGTGACCCGGGTGTCGCGCGCCGTCATCGATCTGGACGGCAACCAGATCGCCATGGCGCTGGCCGGGGAGCACGACGCCCACCTCAAGATCCTTGAGCAGAGGCTCGCCTGCAAGCTGACGCTCCGCGGCAACGTCCTCATCCTCGAGGGGGAGGCCGAGGCGGTCGAGAAGGCCCGCGCGGCCATCGAGGAGTTGCTCACCGTGATCCGCGGCGGCCGGCCGCTGAACCCGGCGATCGTCGAGTCGCTGATGGACATCGCCGTCAATTCGTCGGGCAAGCCGAGCGAGGTCTACGGCGACGTGATCTGGACGCACCGCGGCCGCCAGATCGGCCCGCGCACCGTGAACCAGAAGCTGTACGTCGACGCCATCCGGCGCGACACGATCACCTTCGGCATCGGGCCCGCCGGCACCGGCAAGACGTATCTGGCCACGGCGATGGCGGTGAACGCGTTCTTCGGCAAGCAGGTGGGCCGCATCATCCTCACGCGGCCGGCGGTCGAGGCGGGGGAGAGTCTCGGCTTCCTGCCGGGGACGGTGAGCGAGAAGGTCGACCCGTACTTCCGCCCGCTGTTCGACGCGCTCTATGACATGATCGACGGCGAGAAGCTCGCGGCGCTCATCGAGAAGGGTGAGATCGAGGTGGCGCCGCTGGCCTTCATGCGCGGGCGCACGCTCAACGACTCGTTCATCATCCTCGACGAGGCGCAGAACACGTCACCGGAGCAGATGAAGATGTTCCTCACGCGGCTCGGCTTCGGCAGCAAGATGGTCGTCACCGGCGACGTCACGCAGATCGACCTGCCGCACAGCCGCACGTCCGGGCTGGTGACCGTGGCCGACGTGCTCGACGACGTCGACGACATCGGCGTCGTGCAGTTCGACGGGCACGATGTCGTCCGGCACAAGCTCGTGCAGCGCATCGTCAATGCGTACAAGGAGCACGACGACAAGGTGGGTGCGGCGCGCTCCCGGCGTCACGCCGCCGGCGCCGGCGACGGGGAGGACGAGGGATGAACCTGGTCGAGGTCGTCAACCGGACCCGCGTGACCGTCGACGAGGATGTCGCCGCCCGTCTCGTCGCCGCCGTGCTGACCGCGGAGGGCGTGCACGGCGCGGAACTCGCCGTGGAGTTCGTCGGCGAGCGCCGCATCCGTGCCCTCAATCGCGAGCATCGCGGCAGGGACGAGGTCACCGATGTGCTTTCGTTCCCGCTCGAGGATGCGCCCGACGGGCCGGCGGGGACGGCCGCCGGAGGCCCCGCGCCTGCGGCGGAGGCCGGCGCCGGCGGCGCCTCCGACGAGGCGGCGGCCGCCGCGGACGGGCCGCCGCGCCTGCTCGGCGACATCGTGATCTGCGCGCGCCAGGCCGTTCGCCAGGCGCGCGCCGACGACCTGCCGCCTGCTCTGGAGCTGGCCGTCCTTCTCGCCCACGGCGCGCTTCACCTCCTCGGGTACGACCACGAGGTCGACGCCGGGCAGATGGCGCTTCGCCAGGCGGAGGTGCTCGAACAGGTCGAGTGGGAGGGGCTCGTTGTCGCGCCGCGGTAGTCTGCTCAGCAGCTTCAATTACGCGTTCGACGGCATCGTCCACGCGTTGCGCTTCGAGCGCAACATGTGGATCCACTTCGGGATCGCGGCGCTGGTGCTGCTCGCCAGCCTGTTCTTCGCGCTCACCCGCCTGGAGGTGATCGCGCTGTTCGTGGCCATCTCGTTCGTGCTCATCACCGAGATGTTCAACACCGCGATCGAGCACATCGTCGATCTCGTCACCGATCAGGACGACCCGCGCGCCAAGGTGGCCAAGGACGTGGCCGCCGGCGCGGTGCTCATCGCCACGGTCAATGCGGTGGTCGTCGCGTATCTGGTCTTCTACGCCAAGATCACCAGCGTCCCGTACACCATCCTCGGCAAGCTGCGCGGCTCGCCGATCGACATCACGGTGATCGCCCTTTTCATCGTCGTGCTGGCCGCCATCGCTCTGAAGGCTCTGACGCACCGGGGCACCGCGTTTCGCGGAGGGCTGCCCTCGGTGCACGCGGCACTCGCTTTCGCCGCCTGGGTGGCGGTGACCTTCGTCGCCGCCAGTACCACGTTCGCGCTGCCGATCTCGGCGATCACCCTGTTCCTCGCGGTGCTGGTCGCCCAGAGCCGCGTCCAGGCCGGCATCCACAGCCTGCTGGAGGTGGCGGTGGGGGCGGCGCTCGGCATCGCCATCACCGCCCTGCTCTTCAGGATCTGGTACCCGACATGAGCCGCGCTCCCGAGCTGTCCGAGCGGATCCTCTTCCAGGAGGCCGTCACCGTGGCCGAGCGAGCCTACGCGCCGTACTCGGGCTTCGCCGTTGGGGCCGTGGTGGTAGGGCCGTCCGGCCGCAGTCATCACGGCGCCAACGTCGAGAACGCGTCGTACCCGGCCGGTCTCTGCGCGGAGCGGGCCGCGCTCGCCGCCATGGTCGTCTTCGGCGAGCGCGAGGTGCGTTACGTGGCGGTTGCCGCCGCCGACGGCTCCGAGTGCCTGCCCTGCGGCATGTGCCTGCAGGCGCTCGCCGAGTTCGGCGATGCGGAGGTCGTGGCCAAGACGGGCGGCGACGTTCGCGTCGTGCGGCTTCGGGATCTTCTGACGGCTCCGTTCCAGGGGCGCGGCGGCGCGGCCGATGGCTGACGACTTTCACAGCGGGTTCGTCGCCCTCTTCGGCCGCCCCAACGTCGGCAAGTCCACGCTGGTCAACGCGCTCGTCGGGCGCAAGGTGAGCATCGTCAGCGATCACCCGCAGACCACGAGGCGGCGCATCACCGGCGTGGTCACGCTCGAGGACTGCCAGGTCGTGCTGCTCGACCTGCCCGGCTTCCAGAAGCCGTTCGACTCGCTGACGCGCCGCATGCAGAAGACGGTGGACGACGCCCTGGGTGAGGTCGACGCGGCGCTCGTGCTGCTGAACGCCACCGAGGAGTTCGGCGCCGGCGACCGCTACATCGTCCAGTCGGTCGCCGCGGCCGGCGTGCCCGCCGTGTTCGTCCTCAACAAGATCGACCTCGTCGACGGGCCGCGCCTCGGCGCGCGCCTCGACGAGGCGCGCGCTCTCTCGGGAGGCCGCGAGGTCCTCGCCGTCTCGGCGCTCCGCTGTGACGGGCTCGCCGACGTGCTGGCACGTCTCACGGCGGCGATGCCGCCCGGCCCCGTGTACTTTCCCGAGGGCCAGCGGAGCGACCAGCCGCTGGAGCTGCTCGTCGCCGAGCTCATCCGCGAGCAGGCGCTGCGGCTCACCCGTGAAGAAGTGCCGCACGCCATCGCCGCAGAAGTCGTCTCGATCACCGAGCGCAGCGACCGTCCGCTCGTCGAGATCGAGGCGAGCCTCATCGTCGAGACGGAGTCGCAGAAGGCGATCGTGGTCGGCAAGGGGGGGCGCGTGGTCAAGGCTGTCGGCAGCGGCGCGCGTCACGAGATCGAGGCGGTGCTCGGCGTGCATGTGTTCCTTGCCCTGCGCGTCAAGGTGCGCAAGCGTTGGCGTCGCGACGAGCGCTACATCGAGCGCTTGCTGTAAGGGAAGCGGGCAAGGAGAGGCGGGATCCCGGTTTGGTATACTCGGCGGCGCTTCGCCGTTCTGTCGTCCGCCGCCCGGAGGCCGAGGCGTGCTCCCCGAAGAACTCGCCAAGACGATCGACCACACGCTGCTGCGCGCCGACGGGACGAGCGCCGACGTCGAGCGCCTCTGCGCCGAGGCGGCGGAGTACCACTTCGCCGCCGTCTGCGTGTTCCCGCACTTCGTCCCGCTGGCCGCGAGGCTTCTGGGGGGCGCCGACGTCAAGGTGTGCTCGGTCGTCTCATTCCCGTTCGGCGCCGACCTTCCCCGCGTCAAGGCGGTGGCGGCGGTCGAGGCCCTCTCGAGCGGCTCCGACGAGGTCGACGTGGTCATCAACGTCCCGGCGTTCCTCTCCGGCGAGTTCGGACTCGTCCGCGACGAGCTCGCCGGCGTGGTCCGCGCCGTCCGCGTGCGCGGCGTCAACAGCGGGCGCGGCCAGGTCATCGTGAAGGCGATCATCGAGACGTGCTACCTCTCGAACAAGATGAAGCGCCTCGCGTGCCTGATCTGCACCGAGGCCGGCGTCGACTTCGTGAAGACGTCCACCGGCTGCGGCCCTCACGGGGCTACCGTCGCCGACGTCGAGTTGTTGCGGGACTGCCTCGACGAGCACATCGGCGTCAAGGCGTCGGGTGGCATCCGGACCGCGCGCGACGTGGAGCTCATGGTCAACGCCGGCGCCGTCCGCGTGGGTACCAGCGCCGGTGTCGCCATAATGCAGAGCTGTCTCGCCTGATCCGGGCGGGAGCGAGGAGACCATCATCGATCACGAGGCCTTTCTCAAGCTGGTGCGCTACAACGCCGACGGACTGGTCCCCTGCGTCGTCCAGGCCGCGGGCAGCCGTGAGGTGCTGATGGTCGCCTACGCCGACGCCGAGGCGATGGCGGCCACGCTGACCAGCGGCGAGGCGCATTTCTGGAGCCGGAGCCGGCGCGAGCTCTGGCACAAGGGCGCCACCAGCGGCAACACGCAGCGCGTGGTCGAGGCGCGGCTCGACTGCGATTTCGACACGGTTCTGCTGACCGTGGAGTGCGCCGGGCCCGCGTGCCACACGGGAGCCGTCAGCTGCTTCCACGAGGCCGCCAACGCCGCCGCCGTCACGCGCCCCGACCCGGAGGCCGGGTGAGGCGAGCGGTTGCGCGGCCGTGGCGCCGTCACGGACTCGCGGGAGTCCTGCTCCTCGCAGTGCTCGCGCTCGCCCTCGCGCTGCGCCTCAAGGGCGTGACCTGGGGTCTGCCGTACAGCCTCGTGAACGTCGACGAGAGCACCGTCGTCCCCAAGGCGTTCGCGGCCGCGCGCGGGCACGTCAACCCGCAGTTCTTCTTCTATCCGTCCTTCTTCTTCTACCTGGTCGGGTCCCTTTACCTCGTCGCCGCGCCGGTCTGGTGGGCGGCGGGGCAGGGGAACTTCCTGTCGCAGGTCGCCTTCGTCGTCGACCCTGGCCCGTACTTCCTGCTCGGCCGGCTGCTGTCGGTGGCGATGGGCACGGCGTCGGTGTACCTCGTGTATCGGCTCGGCCGGGTCGCCTTCGGCCGCCCGGCCGGCCTGCTCGCCGCCCTGTTCCTCGCCGTCGTGCCGCTCCACGTCGCCTACTCCCACATGGCGGTGACGGACGTCACGGCGGTCGCGCTCTCGCTTCTCGCGTTTGCGCTGCTGCAGCGGGCCGTCGGCGGCGGCGGGCGTCGCTGGCTCGTCTGGGGGGCGGTAACCGCCGGTCTGGCCACGTCGACGAAGTACAACCTCGGCATGCTGGTGCTGCCGGCGACGGTCGCCGCCGTGTACGTGTGCCGCGAGGAGGCGGCGCGGCGCGTGGCCGCAGGCGCGCGCGCGGCATTCGTCTGGATCCGTCTCGTCGCCAGCCGTGTCTACGCGCCGATGCTCATCGCCTTCGTCGTCGCCTCTCCGTTCGTGGTGCTCGACGCGCCGCGCTTCGTCTCCGACTTCGTGCGCCAGAACCGCATCATGGAGCGAGGGTGGCTGGGGTTCGAGAGCACCGGCAACGGGCTCTGGTACAACCTCTCGACGAACCTCGGTGGCGCGCTCGGCGTCGTCCTTCTGGGGCTGGGCGTCGCCGGCCTCGGGTGGGCGCTGTGGCGCCGTACGCGCTTCGACGTGCTCGTCGTGCCGTATGTCCTCGGGTACTACATCTACATCGGGACGTGGACGGCGCTGGCCGACCGCTACCTGCTGCCCATCATCCCGCTGCTGATCGTCCTCGCGATGCGCTTCATCGTGGAAGTGGTGGGACTGCGACCGCGCGCGAGGCGCGCGGTCGTGCCGCTCGCGGTGGCCGTCCTGGTCGCCGCCTTCCTCGTGCCGCTCGCGGCCTCGATCGAGTTCGATCGCGAGCTCAGCGGCCCGGACATGCGTGTCGTGGCCAAGCAGTGGATCGAGACGCACCTGCCGCAGGGCACGTCGATCGCCGTTGAGACCCACGGCCCGCCGCTCGTGGGTGCCGAGGCGGCGGCCGACTACCGTACCGCGGGGGTCGACGCGGTGGCCTACCAGGTGACGCGCCTCGAGCTGCCCGCTCCGGCCACGCCCGACGGCTCCAGGGAGCTGGCGGCGCTCCGCACGCAGGGCGTGGAGTACGTCGTGGTGAGCGGCGCGGTCTTCGAGCGCGTGCTTGCGGCGGCGGAGGTGTATCCGGTGGCCGCCGAGTTCTATCGCAGGCTGGACGCCGAGTCAGAGCTGGTGAAGGAGTTCCGGCCCGGTCCCGGCGAGCGCGGGCCGGTACTCAAGGTGTACCGGATCGGCGGGTCCGCTCGCTGATCTCGGCACCGGCCTCTCCCGCCGCCGCCTCGACCTCGCCTTCGGTGACCCGGCGGCGGCCCGGGCGCACTACGAGGTAGGCGATGAAGCCCGGCGGGATCGGCAGCCAGAAGTTGATGATCCGGTACACGAGGACCACCGCGACGGCGACCGCCGAGGGAACGCCGAAGCTCGCGTAGAGGGCGATCATGAGGCCCTCCACGGCGCCCAATCCTCCCGGGGTGGGCGCGAGGGTGCCGATCGAGTAGGCCACCACGTAGCCGACAAGCAGGTGGCCGAGGCCGATGGTGTAGCCGAAGGCCGCGAACGTGCACCACAGGCAGAGCAGGTCGAAGAACCAGAAGCCGCAGGCGAACAGCAGCGTGGTGCGGAACGAGCCGTGGTGGGTCGTCATGCGGCGCATGCCGACGAAGAGGTTGTCGAGCCACCCGTCGACGTGGCGCTCCTCCACGACCTCGCGGCGCATCACCCTGTTCACGAGGCGGGCAAGCTGCGCGACGCGCAGACGCATGCGCGTCGGGTGGTTGTAGAGGTAGACGCCGTAGACAGTCAGCCAGAGGATCAGGCCGATGAGGATGATGCCGACCAGGTACCCGGCGATGGACTGCCCGCCGCGCACGAGCACCAGGTAGACCATCGCCAGGGCGAAGAAGAACCACAGGACGATGTAGTTGAAGAACTGCTGCGCCGAGATGGCGACGAAGATGAGGCCGTGCGGCACCCGGCGCTTGAGCAGTGAGTTGTAGGTGACGACCCACCCGCCGACACCGCCGGCGGACAAGATGTGACTCACCGCCAGACTGCTGAGCGTGATCGCGAAGACCTCGTGGAGTCGCAGGCGGATGTCGAGGACGCGCAGGATGTAGCGGAAGAGGTTCGCGTAGCCCAGCAGGGCGAAGATCTCGAGGACGACCGCCAGCGCCAGCAGGGCGTAACTCGCGCGCGAGACGTACCCGAAGGTCTTCTCGGTGTCGACGAGGCGCGGCAGCAGGAGGTACAGAGCCGCCACGATGACGACGAACACGATGATGTGGCGGATCGTCTTCTTGATCGGCTCATCTCCCCAGTCGCGCCGGTCGTACCCCAAGCAGACGACCGTACCACAGAGCGCGAGCGTGGCGTCGCGACCCGCTCGCCTGCGCCTTCAGCGTCTGTTCCTGCGGCCTCCGCGCCGCTGTCTCCCCGGAGTCTCAGGCCGGTCGCCGAGGACGCCGTGCTCGATCTCCTGGCGACGGACCCACGCGTACGCCGCCGCGCACGGCACGCACGTGAAGGGGATGGCGCACAGCGCGAACCAGCCCCAGCGTCGCGCCGTGAACGTCACGTAGACGCCGTACACCAGCGTCATGGCCCAGCCGGTGAGCAGGACGATGCCCCAGACCGCGTAGACGCCGGCCGGGATGAACGTCACCGCCAGTCCTTCGGCGAGAGCGCGCATCATGAACAGCACGAGGGTGAGGCCGGAGACGAGGAACAGATTGGCAAGGCGGCGGAGCTCGACGGCCTGCTCCGGGTCGACCGGCGCTCCGGGCGCGTCCTTATCGTACTTGGTGAAATCGAACAGACGAGACATGGCCACCCGTCGGGGCCCCGATGCATGTGGCGCCCGGCGGCGGGGCATGTACCGGAGGACGCGAAAGGACGGCGTTAGTGTCGGCTACAGACACGAGAATCTCAACCCCGCCCGGCGGCCACGCCGCCGTGTACGACGCGTTCATGTGGCCCTTCGAGCGCGCTGCTGTCGGCGGCTGGCGGCGGCGCCTGGCAACCCGGGCGCGCGGCCGCGTGCTCGAGATCGGCGCCGGGACGGGCAGCCAGCTGCGCTGGTACGCTCCCGGCGCCGCGGTGACGGCGCTGGAGCCCGACGCCGGCATGGTCGCGCGCGCGCGGCGGCGGGCGGCGGGCGCCGCCGCGCCCATCACGTTCGTGGAGGGCCGCGCCGAAGAACTGCCGTTCGGCGCGGCGTCGTTCGACACGGCCGTGAGCGTCTTCAGTCTCTGCACGGTCACCGACCCGGCGGCGGCGCTCTCCGAGCTGCGCCGGGTCCTCGTGCCGGGCGGCTCGCTGCTTCTCCTCGAGCACGTGCACCTGCCCTGGGAGCCGGCGCGCAGTCTGCAGACCCGGGCGGCGGCGTCGTGGGCGGCGTTCGCCGGCGGCTGCCGGCTCGACAGAGATACGGTGAGGTTCGCGGAAGAGGCAGGCTTCATCGTCCTGCGGAGCTGCTCCCACGTGTTCGGCTGGATCGTCGAAGTCTCTGCGCGCAGCCCGCTCAGGTTGCGTCCGCGCGACTGACCTGCTTTACTCCACGATCGAACGAACAACGAGGCGTCTGTCGCGCCCCCACATCCGTTCGCCCTCTGCTTTCTCCCTTTCTCCCTCTTGCGGCGTTCGCGTGCGGGGCCTCGCGCGGCCCGACGCCGGCTGCCCCCGGGCACAGGCTCTGCCGCTGCCCGCGCGGGAAATCGCGTCGAAAGGACCTTGTGAGAGGATTCAAGAGCTGGATCGCGCTCGCCGCACTCCTCATAATCGCCACTGCTCTCGTGGCCGCCGCGCTGCCCGAGCGGGCGGAAGCGGCCACTCTGCGCGGCAAGCTCCGCGCCGCCAAGCACTCCCTCCGCGAGTCGCGCCAGCGCCTCGCCCGTGCCCAGGCCGCCTTGGCGGCGGCGCTGGTCGCCGAGACCCCGGCCACCACCACCGCGACCGCCGGCGCCGGCGCGACGGCCGACCCCGTCACGCCGAACCCCGTCCCCACGGTCGCCCCGTCGCTGGAGGAGCTTCGCGCGAAAGTCGTCGCCAAGCGCCGCGCCGTGAAGCGCTGGAAGCAGCGGGTGCAACGGCTCGCGAAGCGGTATCGTCAGCAGCAGCGGCTCGCGGAGTGGGAGCGGCGTGGCAATTGGCTGCCGATCATCAAGATCGCGGCGGCCAAGTACCACGTGAACGCCGCAGGCATCTATCGCATGATGATGCGCGAGTCCGGCGGCCGGCGGTTCGCCGGCTCCTCCACTGCGTTCAAGGGCCTCTTCCAGTACTGGACCGGCACCTGGTCCGCGAGCTGGAACCCCTGGCGCCACGACAGCATCTACGACGGCAGCTCGCAGATCTATGCGACCTGCTACGCCGTGAGCCGTGGCATGGGTCCGCAGATGTGGACGACGACGTTCGCCTCCCAGTACTGATCCGACCGAGCTCGTACGCACGAACGACCGGGGCGGCGCAGAGTGCGCCGCCCCGGTCGTTCGTGTGGAGCCGGCCGATCGTGCTCGGCCGTCACTGCTGCGTCTGGATCTCCACGGACCAGGCTTTCTCGTTGGGTACCGAGCTGACCAGCACGTAGCTGCCGTCGAGGCCGGGCACGACAGCCTCGCCCCCGAGCGACGGCATGAGCGTCAGCTGCTGCGCGTCCGGGAGGGCCCGTAAGGCCTCCATGATGGACGCGGCGTCGCCGGCCTGGTCTTCTGCCATCACGAAGGCGAGCACGCCGTCCACGTCGCCGGCGTCCGGCATATCGACCACGAAGCGGACGTCGCCGGAGGCGGTGAACGGTTCGCTGATGTCGAGCCCCTTGATCTCCTGCGGGTCGTCCGAGTGCAGCGTGGTGACAGTGGTCCAGGTGTCGCCGGCCGGGGACTGGGCGGCGGGCGTCTCGTTCGCCGCGGGCTCTTCGGAACCGCCGCATCCGACGATGACGAGCGCCGCGATCGCGATCGCGGCCAAGACGAACAGAGCCCTGCGCATGAAACCCTCCTACGTCGCCGACCGGACGTGCTCATCCTATGTCAGGCACGCCGTCTCCTCACCCGACCTTCGGCCCGGCGGTCGTCGCGCCGGGCGAGCATGCAGGATAGAATCCCCGCACGGCTCACCGTGCCGGTGTGGCGGAACTGGTAGACGCGCTCGACTCAAAATCGGGTGCCCGAAAGGGCGTGTGGGTTCAAATCCCACCTCCGGCACCATCCCTCGCTCCAGCCTACGGGTCCTGGGCGTTCCCTCGCCCGCCACCTTGGAGCGCTGGGCCATCACGACCTCGCGGGCGGGCGCGAGGGCCGCGTTCGTCTGGTAGAATCACTCTCCCGTACGCGACTGCGGGCCTGACCATCCCATTCGCCTCAACTCAGACGGGGCGGACGTGCA
Source organism: uncultured Actinomycetes bacterium (assembly GCA_963709345.1). Classification (GTDB taxonomy): domain Bacteria; phylum Actinomycetota; class Thermoleophilia; order UBA2241; family UBA2241; genus CAIXSE01. The sequence goes on along the minus strand of CAVPVX010000002.1, from coordinate 253,092 downwards.
CGGAGAGGAGCGCGACGCATGACCGTGCGACTGATAGGGCTCGACTGCAGCCCCCGAGACAACAGCAACAGCGGGATCATGCTCGAGACGGCGTTCGAGAAGCTCGACGCCACCTACCCCGGCGAGGCCGAGCACGAGGTGGTCCACCTGCGCGCGCTCCACGTCGAGCCCTGCAAGGCCTGCAACGTCTGCGGCCAGAGGAAGGACACCGGGGAGTTCATCCCCTGCGTGCGTGCCGAGGAGGACGACGTCCAGGGCGTGCTCGAGAAGATGATCGCCGCCGACGGCCTGCTCGTCGCCACCCCGGTCTACTTCGGCCTTCCCTCGGACCTGTTCACGAAGTTCATCATGCGCACGCGCGTGCCGCGCCACCAGGACTTCAAGCTTGCCGACAAGCCGGTCGGCGTCATGGCCACCGCCGGGCGGCGCTCCGGCGGCGCCGAGACGGCGATCATCGCCACGTGGCTGCCCTTCGTGCGCAACGGCTGCCTCGTCGTCGGCAACGGCGACGGCACCTGCCAGTTCGGCGCTTACGGCTGGGCCGGCGGCCGCGGCCACATCCGCAGCGACGAGTGGGGCCTCGAGCAGGGCTTCCAGACCGCGGAGCGCGTGTTCACCCTGGCCAAGGTGTTCAAGGCCGGGGTCGAGGCGACCGGCTTCGTCAGCCCCATGAGGTTCTCGTACAGCCAGGGGACGCGCACCTGAAGGCGGTCCCTCAGCCTCCCGACCAGTGAAGGACCCCACATGACCGACGCCGACACCATCCTGGAGTTCATCCGCGAAGAGGCCGAACTCGACGACGAAGAAGTGACCGCGGATACGTCTCTGTTCCGCGACCAGCTTCTCGATTCGATGAACCTCACGGCGCTGATCGCGTTTCTCGAAGAGACGTTCGCGATCAAGGTGAAGCCCATGGATATCATCTACGAGAATCTCGACACGGTCAGCCACATGCTAGCTTACGTGGCGCGCAAGAAGGCGGGCGATGCCTGAGCCGAGCGAGGAACAGGCTCCCGGCGAGGTCGTCGCGAACGGCGCGCCTCCTGCCGCGGATGGCGCCTCCGACCTCGAGGGTCGCGAGCCCGGCGCCGAGGGCGACGTTCCCGCCGCTCCCGACGGCGCTCACGACGCCGACTCAGACGAGCCGAACGCAATGGAAGCCCGGGACGAGGAGCCGGCCGACGAACCGGCCGAGCCACGCACGCGCTGGGTCTTCTACGGCCTCGGGCTGAGTCTGCAGACCCTGCTCTGGTTCCTCCTCTTCCTGGCGATCACGATCGCCGTTCTCGTGGGCAACAAGCTGACCGAGTTCCGGTACGTCGGCTTCTGACGGCGGGACCTCCGCGCATGACCCAAGCCTCCTTGATGACCGATGCCGTAGCGCGTCTGCGCCGCTGGGCCGCCGAGCGGCCCGGCGATACGTTGCTCCGCACTCGGGGTCGCACGTACACCTACGGTGAGGCCGTGCGGCGGGCCACGCTGGTCGCGACTTCGCTGCGCGCGGCCGCGGGCGGGCGCGGGGCGCGCGTCGCGCTCGTGCTCGAGGAGTACGACCACTTCTTCATCGGCATGCTCGGCGCCTGGCTTGCGGGGCAGGTCGTGGTGCCGCTGAACACGAGCCTTCCCCAAGCCGACGTCGACTGGCTGATCGAGAAGTCGCGGCCGGACGTGATCGTGGTCGCCGACGACGACGCCTGCCCCATAACCTCGAATGGGCCCGCTCAGTTGGTCGTCGTAGCCGGCGCCGACGGGCTTGTGGAGGGCGTCCGCGCTCCCGGTGGCGAGGCGGGGTGTCCGGCTGCCGCGCCGGCGGATCTCGAGGCGGTGCGCGAGGACGAACTCGCGATGATCATGTTCACGTCGGGCACCACCGGCCTGCCAAAAGGCGTGTGCCAGACGCTCCGGGCGGTCTCGAGCAACGCCGGTCACGTGGCGCTCACGCTGGGGCTGCGGGCCGACGACCGCATCTTCATCAACACGCCGCCGTACTTCACCAGCGGCATCTGTCACTTTCTCACGCTGCTGGCGAACGGCGGCGGTGTGGCCGGGCAGCTCGGCTTCTTCTTCGGCGCCGCGCTCCTCGACGAGATGGAGGCGCAAGGCTGCACCGGCTTCGGCGGCGCACCGGCGCACCTCGTGCGCGTCGTGGAGCCGCTCGACGAGCCGCGGGAGCACGGGTTCCGCTTCTGGGTGAGCAGCGGCGATCACCTGCCGCTGCCCGTCATCGAGAAGCTCCGCCGCGTGCTCCCGGGCGTCGGCCTCTTCAACATGTACGGGCTCACTGAGGTGAGCGGCCGGCTCTGCATCCTGCCGCCGGCCGACCTGGACGTGCGCGTCGGCTCCGTCGGTCGGCCGATCGGCGACATGCGCGTCGTGGCACGGCGCGGGGACGGCGCCGAGGCCGCGCCTGGCGAGACCGGCGAGCTCTTCGTCACCGGCTCGCTGCTGATGCAGGGGTATCTGGACGAGCCCGAGATCACCGCGGCTGCGCTCACCGGGCACGGGCTGAGGACCGGCGACTTCGGGCACGTCGACGAGAGTGGCGCCGTCTGGATCGCCGGGCGCAAGGACGACATCATCAAGCGCGGCGGCGAGAAGGTCAGCATCGTGCACGTGCAGCAGGCGCTGCAGGGTCTGGGCCGCTTCGCCGACGTCGCCGTGCTGGCGGCGCCCGACGAGATACTCGGGCACGTCCCCGTGGCCTTCGTCGTCCCGCTCGAGCCCGAGGGCTTCAAGGCCTCGAGGCTGCTGCGCGAGCTTCGCGGCGTCCTGCCGCCGGCATCGCTGCCGAGTCGCGTGATCGCCGTCCCGGCTATCCCTCGCACGGGGTCGGGCAAGGCCATCCGTGCCGAGCTCCGCGCGTTGCTCGCGGAGGAGCTGGGGTGAGCAGCTTCAGACGGGGTCTCTTCAATCGCAGCCCGCTGGTCCTTCTTGCGGCGCTGCTGTTTCTCGTCCCCGTGCTCTACTCCGTCGAGGAGTGCTTCTCGAGCGGCCGCTGGACGGCCGTGCCGCTCGAGTACTGGCTGCGCAAGTCCAGCGACGACTACGTGTACGTTTCCTGGGTCGTCGGCAAGGTCAAGCGCGATCCGCCGGACAAGCCGTCGGTGTACCTGCTCGGCGGGTCCGCGGCGCGAGAGGCCGTGGTCAGCGGCCCGAGCCTGGCCGCCGACGTCAGGGAGGCGGGCGGTCCCGACGTCGCCGCGTGGGATCTCGGGTCCATGAACCAGAACTTCGCGCAGAGTCTCGCGGTGGCCGACAACGTGCCGGCGACGCCGACCTATCTGATCGTCGGTTTGGGGCTCGGGCGGTTCACCTCCGACCGTGGCGCCAGCTTCAAGCAGTCGGAGGGCCGCGAGCTCCTGCTGCCGAGTCGCTTTCTGCAGCAGTACGTGGCGGAGACGTACGGCAAGTACAAGTACACGACGACGATCCTGCCGGGCGTGTTCTCCCAGCTCACGAGTCACGTCCAGGAGCAGGGCGGCGAGCTCCTCCTGGGCCGGATACCGCGGAGGACCTACGGCCAGCACCGGTACAACCTGAAGGGCAACCACACCGTGGCCGAGAAGGAGCGCATGGTCAAGGTGTGGAACACGAGGCGGTACCCCAGGTTCAGGCGTAACTTGGCCTTTCACGTCGACATGCTCGAGCAGCTCCTTGTGCGCGCGGAGCAGCGCGGCCTGCATGTCGTGCTCGTCGAGCTCCCGCTGAACCGCGAGGTGGTCGGCGATCGGTTCGATTACGCCCTCGAGGAGTACCGGGAGCCGGTCGAGGCTCTGGCCGACGAGTACGAGGTACCCTACGTCGACTTCAACGAGGAGCTCGACATCGCGAGCCGCGACTTCCACGACCTCTCGCACCTGGTCGAGTCGGGCCGCACGGTCTGGCAGCGCCGCCTCGCGCGGGAAGTCGTGGAGATCATGGGCGAGACGTCCGGGCACGGCGGCGTCCCGCAGTGAGAAGCTTCTGTCGCGGGCTGGGCAACCGGAGCCCCCTCGTGCTCGTCGTGGCGCTCGCGCTGCTGGTGCCGGCGCTCCTCGGCATCCAGGCGTTCTTCACCAGCGGCGCCTGGAGCGCCGTGCCGGTGCAGCGCTGGATGCGCAACGCCACGGACGACTACATGTACGTGTCGTGGACGGTCGGCGAGCTCAAGCGCCGGCCGCCGGAGCGGCCGCTCGTGACGCTGCTGGGCGGCTCCAGCGGCCGGGAGGCCATTGTCAGCGGTCCCTCCCTCGCCGGCGACGTGCGCGCCGCGGGAGGCCCCACCATCGCCGCCCGCAACCTCAGTTCGCGGATGCAGCGCTACGCCCAGAGCTGGGCCATCGTCGACAACCTGCCGGACACGCCGACGACCGTCCTCATCGGCGTGAACCTCGGCCGCTTCACCACGAGTCCCAAGAGCAACTACAACCAGGTCGTCGGCCGGGAGCTCCTGCTCAAGAGCGACTCGCTGCGGGACTGGGTGGTCGCCCGCTCCGGCGAGCACCGGCGCTCGTACACCATCCTCCCGGGCATCTTCTCGGCGCTGGCGTCGTACGCACAGCAGCGCGAGAACGACCTTCTGTTCAAGGGCCGGCTGAGCCCGCGGCCGTACAGGCCGCACGCGTTCGACGGCCGCAAAGCACTGTCATCGGAGCGCAAGGATGCCCTGGTGCAGAAGTGGCTGAGCCGGTACTACCCGGCGTTCCGGCGGGTCCTCGACTTCAACGTGGCGATGCTCGGGGACCTGGTGCTTGAAGGGCAGCGGAAGGGGCTCGACGTGGTGCTCCTGGAGCTGCCCTACAACCGTGAGGTCATCGGTGACTCGTTCGATGAGGCGTTCACCGCCTACCGCACGCCGACGCGAGAGATCGCCGCCGAGTACGGGGTGCCGTACCTGGACTTCAACGAGCAGGTCGACATCCCGAGCGAGGACTTCCTCGACCTCTCGCACCTCCTTCCCGACGGGCGCGTCGTCTGGCAGGCCGAGCTCGCCCGGCAGCTCGCGCGCCTGTACGACGACGGGACCCTGCGGGAGGCCCTCTGATGGGCAGCTTCCGTCGCGGCTTCCTCAATCGCAGCCCCCTGGTGCTGCTGGTCGCCGCCATCCTGCTCGTCCCGGCGCTGCTCGGATTCCAATGGCTGTTCACGAGCGGGTCCTGGACCAGCGTCCCGCTGGACCGCTGCCTGCGGAATCCCAGGGATTCGTTCACCTACGTCTCATGGATGGTGGGAAGGGCACGGCGGGACCCGCCGGGCACGCCCGCCGTGTACCTGCTCGGCGGCTCGAGCGCGCGCGAGTCCATCGTGAGCGGCGAGAGTCTCGCCGCCGAGATAGAGGAGCTCGGCGGGCCTCGCGTCGCCGCGTACGACCTGGGTTCCATGAACCAGAACTTCGCGCAGACCATGGCCGTGATCGAGGCCGTCCCCGACACGCCTGCCTGGCTGCTCGTCGGCGTCAATCTGGGACGTTTCACTCCCACCCGGGAGCAGAATGCGCAGCAGGTGGAGGGACGCGAGTTTCTGCTGCGCAGTCCCGCTCTGCGCCGGTTCGTCGCCGCCGAGTGGGACCTGCAGAGGTATCAGTACACGATCCTCCCGGGGATCTGGTCGTATATCACCGACTGGACGCGAACGCACGGTGCGGCGCTGCTCGAGGGCGAGCCGCCGAGCACGCCGTACGAGCTGCATCGCTACTCGGAGGACTCGGCGCGCTCGACGCGCTACAAGGAGCGCCTCGTCGGCGTGTGGAACACGCGCCGGTACCCGGTCTTCAAGGAGAATCGCGCGAGCAATCTCGCCATGCTCGAGGAGTTGCTCCGGCGGGCCCGCGATCGCGGTGTGCGCATCGTCCTTCTCGAGTTGCCGCTCAACACCGACGTCGTCCGCGGCCGCTTCGAGCGCGCGCAGCGGGCGTATCGCGCGCCGGTGGCGCGGCTCGCGCGAGAGTACGACGCGCCGTATCTCGACCTGAACGAGACGGTCGCGATCCCCGACGCGTACTTCCAGGATCTCTCGCATCTGGTGGAACCGGGGCGCGTCATCTGGCAGAGTGCGCTGGCGGCCGCGCTCATGAGGCTCATGAACGATGAGGGAACGGAGGGGAAGAGCGGGTGAAGATCTACTTCACGTTGTACCTGATCCCGGTCGTCGCGGTGGCCCTGGTCGTCTTCTGGCTGGCGCTGCGCAACGACAAGCACCGCCTGCTCTTCACGCTGCTCCTCAGCGTCGGCATCCTGGCGGTCCTCCACCCGATATTCGCGGCCGTGGCCGTGGGGCTGGTGCTGGTCGTCCACCAGCTCGTCGAGTTGCATCGGCACGAGCGCCTGCGCGGGAGCCGCGCCGTGCTCATCGCGATCCTCATCGCTCTCATCACCCTTGCGATCGGCAAGTACGGCCAGCGCGGGGTGATCGCCGTGTGGGGAGAGGGCGACTGGGTCGTCTCTCATCTGCTGATGCCTCTCGGCATCAGCTACTTCGTCTTCCGCCTGCTGCAGTACGTCTTCGACTGCATGCGCGGCGTGATTCAGGACAACTCGCTGCTGCGCCTCGGCGCGTTCATGATGTTCATCCCGACCTTCCCGGCCGGCCCGCTCGAGACGTACCAGGGGTTCTACGGCAAGCGCAGCTTCGAGTTCGACCGGCAGCTCTTCTACACGGGGCTCAGGCGCATCGCGCTCGGGTACTTCAAGAAGGTCTTCGTCGTCGACTTCCTCTTCGTCATGTTCTTCGGCAAGATCACGACGACCATCGGGCGCACCGATTTCAACCCGGGCGAGGTGGGGACGTGGTGGCCGCTCGCCTTCTGCATCATCGTCTTCGTGCGCGCGTACTTCGACCTCTCCGCCTACACCGACCTCGCCATCGGCTTCTCGTCGCTGTTCGGCTTCAGGATCATGGAGAACTTCCACCTGCCGTTCCTGCAGAAGAACCTCAGCGACTTCTGGCACAGCTGGCACATCTCCCTCTCCAGCTGGGTGCGCAACAACGTCTACTTCCCGGTCTTCGGGCTCACCCGCAAGCCCTGGCTCGGTCTGTACGCGAGCATGCTGACCATGGGCCTCTGGCACTACGTCGACCTCAACTGGACGGTGTGGGGTCTGTATCACGGCACCGGCCTCGTGGTCGTCGCCGCCTTCCAGCGCTGGAAGAAGAAGCGCCGCAAGGCGCGTAAGAAGGCGGGGCTGCCGCGGGCTGCCGCGTTCGAGCCGTTCATCCGCTGGCTCGGCTATCCCGTGACCTTCCTGTACGTCGCCCTGGGGTACGCCTTCGTGGCGACGCCGGACTTCCGTCAGGCGCTGAAGGTGCTGTACTACGTTGTGCGTCTGCCGCTCGCGTGGCTTACTGGTCATACGTGGTGAGACGATAGCGCCTGCAGACGAGGAGCGAAGGGTGAGTCCCACCCGCAGCACAGAAGACGCGAAGGCGGCGCTGGTTCGGCCGTGGCTTTCGCCAGCGCAACCCGCTGGTGCTCGTTGCGGCGGCGGCCCTCGCCGTCGGCGTCCTGCTCGCCTTCCAGTCCGCGGTGCTCGGCGGCGGCATAACCGCGGTCGACAAGGGACGCCTCCTGCGCATCACCCACGACGACTACCTGCACCTCTCGTACCGCATCGCGGAGCTCCGCGAGGATCCGCCGGAGACGCGCACGATCTACCTCTTCGGCGGCTCGGGGACGATGGAGTGCATCATCAGTGAGGAGACTCTCGCGGCGGCGGTCTCGCGCGGCTCGGGCGAGCCGCTGCGGGTGGTGAGTCTCGCCGCGCACCAGCAGAGCATGGCCATGTCGCTGACGCTCATCGACAATCTCCCGCCCGGGCCGGCGGTCGTGGCTCTCGGGCTCGCCCCCATCCGGGTCACCGGCACGCCGGAGCGTGACCAGAGGCTGCTGTCCGGCCAGCCGCTCCTCCTTCGAAGCCCGCGGCTGGCGGAGCTCTCGCCGCGGCTGTACGGCAAGGAAGCGCCGGCGACCGGGGAGTTGCCCGGCGTCTTCAGCTTCCTCGGCTCGTACCTGCGCGAGCGCCCGTCGAGCGGCGTGCCGTGGGGGTTCCGGCTCGAGTACGAGAAGCACTACTACCCGGCGGGGGCGAAGGGCCACCTCCCCCTCGGCAAGCGGCGCAACGTCCTCTACGTGCTGGAGAAGGACGTGCAGCTGTACCGCAAGTACGCGGACTACAACTTCGCCGTGCTCGAGGAGGTCCTGAAGCTGGCTCGTGAGCGCGGCTTCGCCGTCGTGCTGTACGACCAGCCCCTGAACTCCTCGGCCGCCGGCCCCGACTGGGCCGGCGTCGTGCCGGCGTACCGGGCCCGGGCGGGCGAGCTCGCCTCCCGTTACGGGGTCCCGTACCTGCATATCGAGCGGGCGGTGGACCTGCACGACGACGACTTCGCCGACCTCTTCCACCTGCTGGCGCACGGGCGCGCCAAGTGGCAGCCGGAGATGGCGCGCCAGCTGGCCGCGGCGCTGCGCTCCCCGCAGAGCGGGCCGCTGGCGGCCGGTCCGGCGGCACGGACGGCGGCGCCCGCCTGCGAATGAGCCCGGACCGGACCGGCGCGCTGCTCGCTCCCGAGGCTGGTGTCACTCGGCGCCAGTTCCTGATCGGCGGCGGCGTGACGGTAGCCGGTCTCGCCGTTCGCCGTGGCGGCACTGCAGGCGAGCGACACGTACTGGCACGGCCGTGAGGCCGGCGACGACGCCATGGCGATGCTGCTCGACGAGTTCATCCCGCTGCTCCGCGGCGACTTCGGGTCAGGCGGGCCGATCGCGATCATGGGCTGGTCCAAGGGGGCTACGGCGCCCTTCGCGCCGCCGAGTTGCGCCCCGCTGACTCCCGCGGCGTCGGCGCGCTCAGCCCGGCGCTCTGGCAGTTGCACGACGCCGGTGTCGGCGACGCGTTCGACGGCGCCGCAGACTACGCGGCCCACGGCGTGTTCGCGGACGTGGAGCGTCTGCGCGGCCTGCCGGTGCGCATCGACTGCGGCACGAAGGATCCCTTCCAAGCCGCCGCCACGGCGTTCGCGGAGTCGTTGCCGGAGCCTCCGGCGGGCGGGTTCGAGGCCGGCGGCCACAACGACGCCTACTGGAGCCGTGTCGCGCCGGCGGAGATAGACTTCATCGGCGGCGTGCTGTCGCGCGCCGGGAGCAGCGAGCCGGGAGGCTGACCATGTTGCCACGCAAGAAGACCCTGGTGTGGGTCGCCGCGGTCCTCGTCGTGGGCTTCGGCGCTATCCAGCTGGTCCCGTACGGCCGCGACCACACCAGCCCGCCGGTGACCGGCGAGCCGCGGTGGGACAGCCCGCAGACCGAGGCGCTGGCCGCCGGCGCCTGCTTTGACTGCCACAGCAACGAGACGGTGTGGCCCTGGTACGCGAACATCGCCCCGGCGTCGTGGCTCGTCTACCGGGACGTCGCAGAGGGTCGCGACCACCTCAACTTCTCGGAGTGGCCGGCGGTCGGCGGCGGCGGGCTCATGGCTCAGGCCGCAGAGATGGTGAGTGACGGCGAGATGCCCCCGCTACAGTACAGGCTCGCCCACAGCGCCGCCCGCCTCTCAGACACGCAGAAGCAGCAGCTGATCGCCGGATTCCGGGCGTCTGCCCGGTAGCGCCGGCGGGCGATGGACCGGCGCACCTGGCCGGACTCGCCGGTCGACGAGCGCGCGGCCCGTTGCTCGACGAGCGCCGCGAAGGGCTTAGGCGCGCGGCACCAGCTTCTCGCGATCCCAGCCGTCGGCAAGACGCCGCGCGACGGCGGCCGCCAGCAGGGCGCCCGCCTCGGCATCGTCCGGCTGGAAGACCTCGAACGCTGAGTGCATGTTGCGCACGGGGATGCTGAACGACAGCGTCGCCGCCCGGCCCGACGCCATGAACTCCTCGGCATCGGTGGAGGTGCTGCCGGGCATCGCCTTGATCTGCACCGGGATGCCCTCGGCTTGGGCGACCTGGACGGCGAGATCGACGAGGGCGAGGTTGCTGCCGGCGCCGCGGTGGATCACCGGGCCGGCGCCCAGCTTGACCTCGCCGCCGAGCTTCTTGGCGTCCATCCCCGGGTCGTCGCTGGCGAAGTCGACGTCGACGACCACGATCACGTCCGGCTGCCAGCGCATCGCCATCGCCTTGGCTCCCATGAAGGTCGTCTCTTCGTGCACGGTGGTGAGGGCGGTGAGGGCGGCGGCCGCCGGCGCCTTCGCGTAGTGCTCGAGCGCGCGCAGACAGACGTACACGCCGGCGCGGTTGTCCACGGCCGGCGAGGCGTAGCGACCGCCGGCGAGTGGCAGGAAGTGCGCGGGAAAGGTGATGGGGTCACCGATCTGGACGAGCCCCAGCGCCTCGTCACGCGTCGAGGCGCCGATGTCGAGCCACTGGTCGCTGAGGTCGGGAGCCTTGGCGCGCTCTTCCTTGGTCATCTTGTGCGAAGGCTTGCGGCCGACGACGCCGTGGACGGGGCCAGTGGCCGCGTGCACGACGAGATTGCGGCCGGGCATGAGCTGGGGGTCGACGCCGCCGATCTTGTCGAACGACACGAAGCCGTGCTCGTCTACGTAGGTGACGATGAGGCCGATCTGGTCGTTGTGCGCGGTGACGACGACGCCGGGTGCGCCATCGGCCACCACGGACCCCCAGACGTTGCCGAGCGGGTCACCCTGGGGCTCACAGAGAGGAGCGAGGCGCCGCCGGACGACCTCTTGGGCCGGTGCTTCGAAGCCTGTGGGAGCCGGGGCCGCGCAGAGCTCGCGCAGCAGGTCGAGGTCGGTCGCCATGGGTGCCTCCGCGGTCATGGTGTGTCGTCGTGCGGCCGGTGCGGCTGCGCCGGCCAGCCCCCGCATCCTATCCGCTCCGCGGGCGGCCGGCATCCACGCGTAGTATCGTTGCCGCATCGAGACCACGGCCGGAAATCACGGGCGGCCCCCGCGCCGCCGCTCCATGCAGCGCCAGTGCCAGCTGCGCCGCCGCCGCTGCGGCGCCCTCGTCGTCCTCGTCGCCGTGCTCGCGCTGGTCGTCTGGCGCGCCGCCGCCTGCGGCGGCTGCGGCTGCGGCGGTGACGAGCAGCCGCAGGTCGTGGCCGGCCCGATCTCGCCGCCGCCGCGTCCGGAGCTCGCCGGAGACGGCGTCAAGGTCGGCACGTTTCTCGGCAACTACGGGCGCCGGTTCTACGGGCTGGGACCGGCGCCGAAGCGTCTCGACGTGCTCTGGAAGGTGAAGCTCGGGAGCGGCTGGAGCTCGGGCAAGCTCGACGACGATCCCCCCAGCAAGTGGGCGGGAAGCGGCTGGACGGGCCAGGCGAACGTCGTCGTCGACGGCGGCAAGCCCTATGTGATCGCGAGCGGCTACGACTACCGGCTGCGGCGCATCGACGCGACGACCGGCAAGGTCGTGTGGACGTACGAGTTCGATGACATCATCAAGAGCAGCCCGTCGGTCTTCCGGAATCCCTCGCCGACGGGCCCCGACGACAAGTACGTCGTGATCGCCGGCTCGCGCCGCGGCTACCCGCTGAAGCTCGCCGATGAGAGCGTCGCACCGCTGCGGGCGATGACCTTCGGGAGCGGCAAGGAGTTGTGGCGGCTGCCGGTGCCGCAGACGCGCTGCTACAGCCGTGACTGCGACGGCAGCGGCTTCTTCCACGACGGCCGCTTCTACATCGGGCTCGAGAGCGGGTGGTTCACCACCCTCGACCCGCTGGCGACCGAGGAGTGGGCGGAAGGCAAGAAGCCGGTCGTCCTCGCCGAGCGACTGCTCCTCGGTGACGAGCGCGCCGCGAGCCACGGCCGCAACCTTGTTCTGGAGTCGTCGGCCTCGGCGCTCGGCGAGAACCTGTACATCGCCTCCGGCGCCGGGCACGTGTACGGCCTCCGGCGCTCCGATCTCAAGGTCGTCTGGGACTATTTCATCGGCTCGGACCTCGACGGGACGCCGGTGCCGACGAAGCGCGGGCTGCTGCTGCAATCGGTCGAGAAGGAGTACATCAAGGGCAAGGGCGGGATGCTGTGTCTCGATCCGGCGAAGTCCGCGGCGGAGGCCGCCGTGTGGTACTTCCCGACCGGCGACCGCAAGATCGGGGACTGGGACGGCGGCATCGTCGGTTCGGCCGCGGTCAACGACGAGTACAACCCCGGCGGGCAGTACCCGGCCCTCTGCGCCTTCAGCGCCGTCGACGGGTACCTCTACGTGGTGTCGCAGGACACGATGGCCGAAGCCACCGTGCGGGGCCCGAACCGCGAACGCGGCCTCAAGACGCCGGTGCAGGTGGCGAAGATCTGGAACGGCGGCGCGATCTCGACGCCGATCATCGTAGAGGACGCGCTGGTGGCCGCCAGCTACGACCAGCGCGTCCACCTCTTCGACCTCGAGTACGCGCCGGCCGAGAAGGGCGACGCCGGCGCGCTCCCCAGCGCCAACGGCGACGGCATGTACTGGACGGTGAGCCTCAGCGAGCGCGACCAGTTCTTCGCCGAAGGCGCCTTCGAGTCGACGCCGGTCATCTGGGACGGCCGCATCTACATCGGCTGCCGCGACGGCTGGTTCTACTGTCTCGGCGCGAAGCCCTGAGGGCGCGTCAGCCGGGCTCGTCCTCGGGCGCGTAGACGGCGATGCGGTCCTTGCCCAGGCGCTTGGCCCGGTAGAGCGCCTGGTCGGCCTTGCTGACCAGGTCTTCGGCGTCGGTGGCGTGCACCGGGAGTGTCGCGACGCCGATGCTCGCGGTGATCCCCGGCCAGGCGGCGTCGTCGAGCGGCGAGCGCAGATCGGCGATGGCCTGATGGATGCGCGTCGCCGTCGTCACCGCGCCGTCGAGGGTGGCGCCGTCGTCCATGACGGACTCGGTGCAGGGGAGCACGACGGCGAACTCCTCGCCGCCGTACCGAGCCGGGATGTCGATGCCTTGGCGGACCTGATCGCGCAGCACGACCCCGACCGCCTGTAGTACCTGGTCGCCCGCGGGATGGCCGAAGCGGTCGTTGACGCCCTTGAAGTCGTCGAGGTCGAGCATGAGGAGCGACAGCGGGTGGTCGTACCGCCGAGCGCGAGCGGCCTCCTCGCGCAACCGCTTCCAGAAGTAGCGGTGGTTGGCGAGCCCTGTCAGGCCGTCGGTCGTCGCCTGCTGCTCGATGATGGCCTTCTGTTGCTGGAGCGTGCTGTAGAGCTGGGCGTTGTGGATTGCGGCGGCGGCCTGCTCCCCGAGGGCGACGCAGAGGGCGACCTCCTCCTCAGTGTAGCGACGAGGGTAGTCGGCCTCGCTCACCTCGAGGGCGCCGACCACGGCGTCGCCCACCAGAAGCGGCACCATGAGCGACGACTGCTCCTCCCAGTCCTCGAGCTGCTCCCGGGTCACTGCGTCGAGCTCGGGGTCGTCGATGCGGACCTCCACCGGCCGCCGCGTGCGGACGACGGCGAGGTCCTGAGGCAGATCGGCGAGCGGGTAGACGGTGCCGAGAGGCTCCTCGAAGCCGTGGCTGGGGTCACGCTGGTACTCGGCGAGCCATATCATGGCCTCGGCCTCGGCGTCGTAGCCGTAGATGTAGCTCGAGCCCGCGTCCAGGGCCAGCGCCGCCTGGCGTGACACGATGTCGAGCACCTCGTCGAGGTCGAGGGTGGAGATCATCGCCCGCGATGAATCGATGAGGGCCGTCAGCTGGCGGTTACGCTGCTCCGCCGCGCGTGATACGCGCGCATTGCGCAGCGCCACCCCGGCGAGCGACGCCATCTGGCGCATGAGCCTTTCGTCCCGCTCGTCGAACGTGCGCGCGCGTGTCTTCTCGGTGAGCTCCAGGATGCCGAGTACCTCGTCACCGTGCACGATGGGCGCCCGGATCGCGGCCAGCTCGCCCCAGTAGGCCATGCTGTCGAAGCTCGAGGTGGCGGCGTCGACGTCGTCGTAGGGGTACGCCACGAGGACCTCGCGGCGGCCGACGACGCGCGCGAAGTCGGGGATCTCGTCGAGCGCGTGCACCTCGCCGATCCACTCACGGTCGCGCTGCGTGAGCCGCCGCGACCAGATCGCCTGGGCGCGCAGCGCTTCGCGCTCCGGCAGGTACTCGTAGATGCAGCATTCGAAGGAGTCGAGCGCGCGGGCGATCTGCTCGGCGAGCGCCACCAGGGTCTCGCTGAGGACGACGTCGTCCGGCCCGCCGTCACTGCAGACGAGCGCGTAAGAGGATCCGTCGGCCACGATGTCGTTTCGCTGGTCTGCCATTGCTCGCCACTGCAAGTATCGGCCGCCCGGCCGCCGTACTCAATGGAACGTTCGGCCAGGGGCGGCCTGCAGGTCCGGAGCCGGCCCGCCACGGCCGCGCCTCAGTAGCGGACCATCAGCTTGCGCGTCGCCGCCGTCAGCCCGTCCACCGTGAGCTCGAACATGGGGAAGACCTCGCGAACCTTGCGCAGCGTGACGCTTCCGTAGGCGTGGTCCCAGTCGCTCTCGGGGATGGTGTTGAGCCACACGGAGTGGTCGAAGTGGGTGCGCAGCCGCCTGAGCCACTCGATTCCGGGCTCGTCGTTGAGGTGACCCCACCAGATGATGCCGTTGCTGGCCATCAGCTCGCTCGGGGCCATGGCCGCGTCGCCGACGATGATGAGCTTGTAGTCGCCGGGGAGCTCCTGGAGCACGCGTCGGGTGGAGATCGACTCGCGACGACGTCATACGCGTGCTCGTGTAGAGCCAGTCGTAGACGCAATTGTGGAAGTAGTAGGTGCGCAGGTCCTTGAAGTGGGTGCTGCGGTCGACGGCGCTGAAGAGCTGGCTGCAGAGGCGGAGATACGCGTGCATGGAGCCGCCGACGTCCATGAGCAGCAGCACCTTGACGGCGTTCTTGCGGCTCTTGCGCCAGACGAGGCTGAGGCGGCCGGCGTTGCTCGCCGTCTCTTCCACGGTCTCGTCGAGGTCGAGCTCGTCGGGTACGCCCTCGTTGCGCGAGCTCAGCTGACGCAGGCGCCGCAGGGCGAGCTCGAACTGCCGCACGCCGACCTCCTGGTCGGTGCGGTAGCCGCGGTAGCGGCGCTCGCCGGCCACCTTGACGGCGGAGCGGTTGCGGCTCTCGCCGCCCACACGGATGCCGCCGGGGTGATAGCCGGAGTGGCCGAAGGGGCTGGTACCGCCGGTGCCCACCCACTTGCTGCCGCCGTGGTGGGCCTCGTCCTGCTCCTTGAGGCGCTCCTCGAACAACCTCTGGAGCGCCTCCAGGTCGAGGTCGTCGAGCGCGGCGGCCAGTAGCCGGCGCTCCTCGTCGGTCAGCCCGGGCATGGTGAGCGGGCTGGCGAGCCAGTCCCAGACCTCGTCCTCGATCTCAAAGGGCGTCTCGATGCCCTTGAACATGTGGGCGAACGCCTGGTCGTACTGATCGAAGTACGTCTCGCTCTTGACGAGGATGCTGCGCGCCACGGCGTAGAACTGGTCGAGGCCGGTCGGCACCAGGCCCATGGCGAGTCCTCGCATGAGCGCGAGCCACTCGGTGACCGTGACCGGCACCCCGTAGGAGCGCAGCAGGAAGAAGAAGTCGGTGAACAAGAGCGCGCCGCGTTTCAGCGCTTCGTCATGATCTCTCGCAGGACGAGCACGGCCACGACGATCGCGACCACGATGATGATGAAGAGCTCGAGGCCTCCCACGCTCATGCGTTCCCCTTTGTCCGGCGGCCGGCCCGCTCTACCTGCGGCCGCGGCCGCTCGCGAGCGCCCGGTTGGCCACGTCGACGTCGTGATCCTTCTTGAGAAGCACGCCCATGAAGGGCAGGCGCGCGGCGATCTGCTTGGGGTCGACTCCGCCGCGCGCCAGCGCCTGCACCCAGTCGATGAGCTCGCTGGTGCTGGGCTTCTTCTGCAGGCCGGGCACGTCGCGCAGCCAGTAGAAGGCCTGTATCGCGAGGTCGAGCAGACGCTTGTCCAGTTCCGGCACGTGCACGCGCACGATGCGCTCCATCATCTCCTCGTCCGGGAACTCGATGTAGTGGAACACGCAGCGGCGCAGGAACGCGTCCGGCAGTTCCTTCTCAGCGTTGGAGGTGATGAGGACGATCGGCCGCTGCTTCGCCTTGATCGTCTCGTGGGTCTCGGGGATGTGGAACTCCATCTGGTCGAGCTCCCACAGGAGGTCGTTGGGGAACTCGAGGTCGGCCTTGTCGATCTCGTCGATGAGGAGCACCACGCGCTCCTCGCCGGCGAAGGCCTCGCCCAGCTTGCCGGGCTTGATGTACTGGGCGATGTCGCTCACGTCGCGGTCGCCGAACTGGCCGTCGTAGAGGCGCTGCACGGTATCGTAGACGTAGAGCCCGTCCTGCGCCTTGGTCGTGGACTTCACGTTCCAGACGAGCAGGGGCATCTCGAGGCCGCGGGCGATGCTCTGGGCGAGCATGGTCTTGCCGGTGCCGGGCTCGCCCTTGATGAGCAGCGGGCGGCTGAGCTGCACGGCGACGTTGACGGTCTGCATGAGGTCGGGCGCGGCGATGTAGTCGCTGGTGCCCGTGTACGTGAAGGACTGGCTCATGGCGTGCGCCTTCGGTCGTTGGCGTGTGCGGTGGAGCGCCGGGAGCGGCGCAGGGCGAGTCTATCAAACGGGCGGCGTCGGCCGGCGTGATCCCGGAGCGGCTGCATGACATCAAAGGAGAGCTGATCGAACTGCTCGCAGATTGAGCGGCGGCCTCGGCGCCGGCGCCGGCGAGATCCGACGGAGGGCTGGGGTCAGAGCAGATCGAGCGTCTGGAGGCGGGCGAGGCTGGCGAGCACCGCCCACTCGTCGTAGTGCTCGAGGACGACGGACGCCCCGGCCGCGCGCGCCGCGCGTATCACGGCTGCGGCGTCCACGACGCCGGCGCCGAGCGGCAGGTGTGGATCGTCGTCGTCGCCGACGCCGGCGTTGTCGTGCACGTGGAGGTGACGCAGTGTGGCTCGCGGGTCCGTGAGCCAGTCGTCGAGACAGCCGCTGATGCTTGCGTGCCCGACGTCGAGGATCAGCCCGAGGCCCTGCAGGTCGAGGTCGCCGGGCTGCGTGAAATGCGAGTGGCCCGCGCCGGGCATGTTCTCGACCACGACTTCGAGCCCGAGCCCGTCCTGCATGTCGTAGAGCTCCGCGTAAGAGCGCTCCAGCGCGGCGACCACCACGGAGTCGCGCGGCGTGACCTCCGGATGCCAGTCGGGGTGGACGATGTAGAGGCGGGCGCTCACGGCGGCCGCCGCCTCGAGATGCCGCGCGTGCTCGTCCAGCGCCGCGCGTCTCGCGGTCTCCGACGCGTCGCCCAGTCCGCGGTAGCCGAACGGCCCGTGGACCGTGTAGGAGAGCCCGGCGGCCAGGGCGGCGACGCGGTTGCGCTTGCTGAGCAGCGTGTGCATATCGAAGGAGCGGATCTCGGCCGCCGGCGCGAGTTTCGCGATGCGCTCGAGCGCGAACGGCAGCGAGTGCGTCGACCAGGCGCTGGTCGAGATGCCGATGTCGGGGAGGGGAGGCATGTCTCGCAAGTATGCCAGACGCCGCCGGGCGCGGCTGTGATTCGCGCCGGGAGGGTACAAGGGCTGCATGGACATCTCGCGCCATGATCGCAGGGAACGCGTGCCGGGGATCGCCGGCCT
Source organism: uncultured Actinomycetes bacterium (assembly GCA_963709345.1). Taxonomy (GTDB): domain Bacteria; phylum Actinomycetota; class Thermoleophilia; order UBA2241; family UBA2241; genus CAIXSE01. The sequence continues at coordinate 235,563 of CAVPVX010000002.1, read as the reverse complement.
GTACGAGCATCTCGCGGGGCTCGGCTTGGAGGTCGACGGCTACAGAGTCGAGCGTCGCGAGCTGGACGTCTCGAGCGGCTTCCGCCGTGTGACGACGGAGGTCGTCCTGAGCGGCGGCGGGCTGGAGGGCCGCGGCGAGGACGTGACCTACGCGGCCGAGGACCACGACGACTATCCGGCGGCTCTCTCGCTGGCCGGCTCGTGGTCGCTCGACGGCTTCTCGCGGCATGTGGGCGGCGTCGACCTGTTCCCGGGCGGGTCGCCGCAGCAGGAGTTCTTTCGCCACTACCGGCGCTGGGGCTTCGAGAGCGCCGCGCTCGACCTCGCCCTGCGGCAGGCGAAGCTCAGCCTGGGCGAGGCGCTCGGGCTTCCCTACTCGCCCGTCCGCTTCGTCCTCAGCACGCGGCTGGACATCAAGCCGTGGCTGGCCGTGGACCCGGGCCTCGAATTCAAGCTCGACCCGACACCCGAGTGGGACGCCCGTCTGATGGCCGAGATCGCGGCCACGGGACGCGTGCGGGCGCTCGACTTCAAGGCGTTCTACGAGGGCTCGCCGGTCGACAACCCGCCGGACCCGGTGCAGTACCGCCTCGTGGCGGCGGCGTTCCCGGACGCGATCCTCGAGGACCCTGCCGTCGACGGTCCGGCGCGCGAGGCGCTGCGCGGCGAGGAGGCGCGCTTCAGCTTTGACGCGCCGGTGCACTCGTGGGCCGACGTGGAAGCTCTCGCGGTACGGGTCGCGGCCGCCGCCGCTCCGCGTTACCTCAACATCAAGCCGTCACGGTTCGGGAGCCTGAGCGCGCTGTTCGACTGCGTCGCGCGCGCCCGGGCGGCCGGCGTGACCCTCTACGGGGGCGGTCAGTTCGAGCTCGGCGTCGGGCGCGATCAGATCCAGGCGCTGGCCAGCCTGCTGTACGCCGGCGGACCCAACGACGTCGCCCCCCGGGACTTCCACGGCGAGGCTCGGGCGGGAGTGCCTTTGAGCCCTCTGCTCCCGCTCGAGCAGCCCCCGGGCTTCGGGTTCGGCTTCAGCCGCTGACGCGCGCTCCGGACGGCGGCGCGGCCGCTCCGGGCACGACGGGCTGTACGTGCTGCGCCGCAACCCTGTATCGTCACCGGCAGACTTCGCGAGGCTTCCCGGGAGGCGAGATGGCTGTCGACATGATCCTGACGAACGGTGTCGTGCACGTGGCGGACGCCGCGGGCTCCCGCTGCGAGGCCGTGGCCCTTGCCGGAGGCCGGATCCTGGCCACGGGGACGAACGACGTCGTCGCCGACCTGGCAGGGCCCGGGGCCGTGGTCGTCGACCTCGGCGGCCGGCTCGTGCTGCCGGGCTTCATCGACTCGCACATGCACGCCTCGTCCGCCGCCGAGGAGCTCACCGACCTGGCGCTCGGCGGGCTCGAGTCGATGAACGCCTGTCTGGACGCCGTGGCGGCGTTCGCGCGGGAGCATCCTGAGCTGCCGGCGATCCGTGGATTCGGCTGGAGCGACGCCGTCATGCCACCCGGCGGCCCGCTCGCGTCGGGGCTCGATGCGCTCGTCCCGGACCGGCCGGTGATGCTCCACGACGACAGCTACCACTCCGTCTGGGCCAACACGCGCGCCCTGCGGCTGGCCGGCATCGACACGGACACGCCCGATCCGCCCAGCGGGGTGATCGAGCGTCTGGGCGACGGGACCCCCTCGGGGACGCTACGTGAGGGACCGGCCGCGCTCGTTGTCCGCGCGATGCCGGCGCCGACGTTGGACGAAGCTCGCGCCGGCATCCTGCACTTCCAGCGCACGGTGGCCGCTCCGTTCGGGCTCACCACCGTCCAGGACGCCGTGCTCGAGGTGGGGAGGGACGCCGCGCTCGACGCCTACGAGGTCCTTCAGGCCGAGGACTCGCTCACGGCCCGCTACTGTTTGTCGCTCTGGATCCGTGAGGACGCGCCCGTCGAGGAGCAGGTTCGCGCCGCCGTCGTGGAACGGGCCCGCCACACGGGCCCGCTGGTCACGGCTGCCTGGGCCAAGCTCTTCGCCGACGGCATCGTGGAGGGCCACACCGCGGTCCTCAAGGAGCCGTACGCCGACCGCCCGGGCTTTCGCGGTGATCCCATGTGGCCGGCCGGCGGTCTCGAGGCGGCGTCGGTCGCCGCCGCCCTGGCCGGGTTCCGGCTGCACTACCACGCGATCGGCGACGGCGCGGTCGCGCTCTGTCTGGACGCCGTCGAGGCCGCGGCCCGCGCCACGGGCGGCCGCGTCGAGCGTCCGCTCATAACGCACATGCAGCTTCTCGACCCCGCTGACCTGCCGCGCTTCGCCGCGCTTGGTGTGGTGGCGGTGCCGCAGCCGTACTGGTTCCAGAAGGACGAACTGTACCGCGAGCGCCAGGTGCCGTATCTGGGCCGTGAGCGCGCCGACCGGGAGTACCCCATGCGGAGCTTCTGGGACCACAGCATCGTTGCCGCCTCGGCCAGCGACTACCCGGTGCCGCCGCCGCCGGATCCATTGCAGGCGATCCAGCGCGGCGTCATGCGCAGGGACCCCGCCGACGCGACACAGGAAGGGCCACTGTGGCCGGAGGAGAGCGTCACCGTCGCCCAGATGGTCCGGAGCTGGACCGCTCACGGCGCCTACGCGCTCGGCATCGAGGACGAGACCGGGACCATCGAGGCCGGCAAGGCCGCCGACCTCATCGTGATGGACCGCGACATCCTGGCCGTCTCGCCGCAGGAGATCGCCGACGCGAGCGTGGAGCTCACCCTGTTCGCGGGGCGGCCGATATACGCCGCCGGCCCGTTCGAGGGGCTGACAGGCTGAGGAACGCGCGGGACGCCACCCGTGACGTTGCCATGGGTGTCGCGTGGGGCGCCGCTCAGCCGGCGGCGAGCAGACCGCGGTGCTCCATGTAGGCCACGCTCTCGGCGATGCTCTCCTCGCTGAGCACTTCCAGGATCACCGTGGCGCCGCTGGCGCGCGCCGCGCGCATGACGGCGTCGACATCGACGATGCCCCTGCCGAGCGGCAGGTGCGGGTCGCCGGCGTCGGCGGGGCCACGGTTGTCGTGCAGGTGCACGTGGGCCAACCGCGCCCGAGGCTCGCTCAGGAAGTCGTGCAGGGTGCCGCAGATCGCCGCGTGACCGGTGTCGAGGACGAGCCCCAGCTCGCCGAGGTCGAGGTCTCCGGGGGCGCCGAAGTGCGAGTAGCCGATGCCCGGCATGTTCTCGATGACGATGCGCACGCCCAGCTCGCGCTGCCACTCCTCGAACTCGGCGATCGACCTCTGCAGGGCCGCGACCACCTCTCGGTCGCGGGGCAGGCTGCAGCCGCGATAGTCGGGGTGCACCACGTAAGTGAGCGCCCCGATCTCGGCCGCAGCTTCGAGGTGGCGGCGGTGCGTACGCATGGCGAACCTTCGGTCGCGCTCGCGTGTGGCACCCGTCTCGACATCGTCGAAGGGGCCGTGCACCGTGAGCCGCAGGCCGCTCCCGGCCGCGGCGCGGCGGTTGTCGGCGGCGAGGAGGCTGTGGTCGTCGGCCGAGTAGATCTCCGCCAGTTCGGCGCGGAGGGCGACCCGCTCGAGCGCTTCGCCCAGAGGACGCCGGTACCAGGCGTCGGTCGGCAGGCCGATGTCGGGCGGCAGCATCACCCCAGAAGTGTACGGCAGGCGGGTGTGCGGCGATACCCGACGTCGCAGTAGCCGATCGTCGCACGATCGCGCGGCTCGGGCGCGCGGCGGCGGGGTGGGCGGCGTGGGAGCGGGCCATCGTTGACTGTGTGTGTGATTGCGCACGATACTGAGGGAACCTGTGCGACTCTGCGACCATCTTCACGGAGGCGCCTCATGAGAACGGGTGCGGACAGAACGCGACACACCGCCGTGATCTCGCCGTGCCTCGCGCGAGGGGCGTGACGTGAACGCCGACGTTCTGAGCGCGGGAGCGGCCGTCCCGCCGCCGCGCGTGATCGTGGGGCGTAACAGGGAGCTTGCGATCGCCCGCGCGGTTCTGGCCGGGGAGCGGCATCTGCTCCTCGAGGGTCCGGTCGGCGTGGGCAAGACGACGGTGGCGCTGGCCGTCTGCGACGGCCTCGGTCGCGCGACGCTGCGCGTCGACGGCGACGGCGGCTACTCCGTGAGCAGGCTCGTCGGCTGGTTCGAGCCGCCGCTCGTGCTCGTGCGCGGCTACGGGGAGCACTCCTTCTCGCCCGGCCCTCTGGTGGCTGCGATGCGCAGCGGAGGCGTTCTGCTCGTCAACGATCTCGACCGCATGCCCGAGCCGGTGCAGAACGTGCTCCTGCCCGCGCTCGACGAGGGCCTGGTACAGGTCCCGGGTCTTGGCGATGTGCGGGCTGCGCAGGGCTTTCTCGTGGTGGCGACGGCGAATCCCGGGGAGCGCGTGGCCACAGGGGGGCTCTCGGAGGCGCTTCGTGACCGCTTCGAGCACCTCGCCCTCGGCTATCAGAGCGCCGGCGAGGAGGCGGCCATCGTGGCTGCGGACACCGGCTCCGCGAACGCGGCGCTCGTGCGCACGGCCGTGCGGCTCACGCGGGCGACGCGTGTGCACCCCGAACTTCATAGCGGAGCCTCGGTGCGCGGCGCGTCGGCCACCGTGGCCGTCGCCGAGAGGCTCGAGGGGGAGCGCGTCAAGGCCGGGACCGGCCGCGAGATGCTGCGCCGCGCGGTCCACACCGCCCTCACGACTCGCGTCGAGGTGCGTGACGGCGCCGTCCTCGACGTCGCCGGCGTGCTCGACGACGTCCTGGCGAAGGTCGTCGACCGCGGCGAAGACCCGGACGCCGTCGTGGCTGCCGCCCCCCCGGAGGGCCGGGACGGAGGAGCGGAGGTACGCCGGGAGGCGCAGGGGGCGCCGCCAGTGCCCGCATCCAGGTCGACGACCGCCGACGCCGCCCCCGCGTACGCGCTGGACGACCGGCGATCTCTGGCCGATCATCTGCGCCTGCCGGTGGAAGAGCTCGACGGCTGGTGGCTGGCCGGCGCCCTCAGCGCCGGCGAGGTGAGCGGGGCCGGCGCACGCGTGGAAGCCTGCGCCCAGCGTCTCGCGGCCGGAGCCGTGCTGCAGCGCGCCACCCGCCTCGTCGGTCCGCTGAAGGGCGCCACGCACACGATTCGCGAGCCGCTGCGCGAGCCGTACGCCGGCGAACTCGACGTCGAGGCGACGGTCGACAACCTGCTCGGAAAGCCGTACCCGGAGCCGGGCGACTGGGTGGTCCGGCGGCGGGTCGACCGCCGCCACCAGGTCGTGCTCATGGTCGACACGTCGCTGAGCATGTCGGGGGAGAAGATGGCGCTGGCGACGGTGGCGGCGACCGTGCTGGCGCTCAAGCTGCATGCGGGCGATCTCTCCGTCGTGCTCTTCGCCGGCGAGGCGCGTACGATCTCCCGCTTCGGGGAGTCCGTGGCGCCCACGGAATTCGTGCGGCGCATGCTGTCGTCGCCGTGCGGTGGCGGGACGCATATCGCCGCCGCGCTCGAGCGCGGCCACGCCGAGTTGCGGCGTGGCCGCGATCCGCGTCGCAGCGGCCTGCTCGTCAGTGACTGCGTGTACACGGTCGGTCCCGATCCCCGTGCCGCGGCGGCGTCGTTCGGGGCGCTGCACGTCCTGCTCGTGGACGAGCCTCTCTCGAGCGGAGAAGGCGTGTGGATCTCGCCGCGACGTGCGGTCGGGGAGGCCGTCGCGCGGGCGAGCGACGGGGGGGTGGTGCGGGTGAGCGGCTTTGCCGCGCTGCCGCGACGTATGCTCGAGGTGGCCGACGCGGTCTTGCGGTAGCCGCCCGCGGGCTGTGACGGGCCCCGGGCGTTGGTAGACTGGCAGGGCGGTCGTCCCCGCTGTGGGCGAGCGCAGCCGGGACGGCAGTGGACGAGGAGGAGCGCGTGACCCCCATCGAGAGCATCCAGCGGCAGCACGGCATCGTCGGGCGCGAGAGCGAACTGGCGACGGCCCTTGCCGTGCTCGGGACCGGCAGACACCTTCTGCTCGAGGGGCCAGTGGGCGTCGGCAAGACGACCGTCGCTCTGGCCGTCTGCAGCCACCTCGGCCGCGAGACGGTGCGCGTCGACGGGGACGACCGCTATTCGGAGAGCAAGCTCACCGGCTGGTTCGACCCACCGCTGGTGCTCAAGCAGGGGTACGGTGAGGACTCGTTCTTCGCCGGCCCCTTGGTCGAGGCGATGCGCGACGGCCGCGTGCTCTTCATCAACGAGCTCAACCGCATGCCCGAATCCGTGCAGAACGTGCTGTTGCCGGCGCTCGACGAGCACCTCGTCCAGGTGCCGCACATCGGCGAGGTGCGTGCCGCCGACGGCTTCCAGGTGGTGGCGACGCAGAACCCGGTCGAGTACGTCGCCACCGGCCACCTCTCGGAGGCGCTGCGCGATCGCTTCGAGCACCTCGCCCTGCTCTACCAGGGCGCCGAAGAGGAGCAGGCGATCGTGGTCGCCGAGACGGGCTCGAGTGACGCGGCGCTGGTGCAGACCGCGGTGCGTCTCACGCGGGCGACGCGGCTGCACCCGCGCTTTCGCAAAGGCGCCTCCGTCCGGGGCGCCATCGCCACGGTGGCGATCGCCGAGCGGCTCTCGGCCGAGAACCGTGACGCCTGCGGACCGGTGAGCCGCGAGACGCTGCGCCGCGCGGCTGAAGCCGCTCTGACGACGCGCGTGGATCTGCGCGACGACATCGACGCCGACTTCGGCACCGCCCTCGACGAGCTCCTCGATCTGGTTCTGGAGCGAGGTGAAGACCCGGACGTGGCGCTGGCGCCGGACGCGGGCTCCCCAAAAGCCTGAGCGCCCTCTCCGGGGCGCGCCTGCGGCACCAGGGGCGCGTCGAGGTCCGGGGGCTGCCGGCGTGCGCGCCGGAGCCGCCTCCGGGCGACGCACCGCTCGCGGCGCTCGCCGATCGCTATCGCGTCGACGTACCCGACCTCGACGGCTGGACGATCGCCATCAACCTGACGCGTAGCGGCTGTCGCATCGGCGACCCGGGCCTGCGCTTCTACGCCGAGCGGCTGGCGGCGCGGGCTGTGCTGCAGCGCGCCACCCGCCTCGTCGGTCCGCTGAAGGGCGCCACGCACACGATTCGCGAGCCGCTGCGCGAGCCGTACGCCGGCGAACTCGACGTCGAGGCGACGGTCGACAACCTGCTCGGAAAGCCGTACCCGGAGCCGGGCGACTGGGTGGTCCGGCGGCGGGTCGACCGCCGCCACCAGGTCGTGCTCATGGTCGACACGTCGCTGAGCATGTCGGGGGAGAACATGGCCATCGCCGCGGTCGCCGCGGCGGTCTTGGCGCTCAAGCTGCACCCCGAGGACCTGTCGGTGGTCGTGTTCGAAGACAAGGCGACGGCCGTGACGCATCTCGACGTGCCCGACCCCGCGACGGAGGTCGTGCGACGCATGCTCGACCAGCCGGTGCGCGGCTACACGAACATCGCGGCCGCGCTGGAACTCGGCGCAGCAGAACTGGAGCGCGGCCGCAGCCCGCGGCGCAGCGGCCTGCTCATCAGCGACGGCGTCGTCACGGCCGGCGGCGACCCGCTGCCGCTCGCCCATCGCTTCCCGAAGCTGTTCGTCCTGCTCACCGAGGACTACAAGATGAACCCGGGGCTGTGCCGGCGGCTCGCCGATGCGGGGCACGGCGACGTCTTCCCGGTGCGGACCTACCGCGATCTCCCGGCACGACTCCTGGATGTGGCCAACCGGATCCTGCGGTAGGCCACGCCCGGCTGAGGTAGACTGTCACCTCGGGTGCCGTCGCGGCGCCGGTCCGTGAAAAAGGAGACGCACGTGGGGTTGTTCGGCCCACCGAACGTGGCCAAGCTCGACGCCGCCGGCAAGATCGACGGCCTCGTGCGCGCCGCCAAGTACAAGAAGGACCCTGCCATTCGCGAGGCTGCGCTCCAGTCTCTTGAGAGCTATCTGGACAAGATCATCCAGCGCCTGCAGACCAAGAACATGGTCCAACTCAACACGTCGCGCGAGGCGCTCATCCTCATCGGGCCGCCGGCTCGCGATCGTCTGATCTTCGTTCTCAAGGAAGGACACCTTCATCGTCGCCAGGACGCCGCCTACGTTCTCGGCAAGATGGGTGACCCTGTCGCCGTCAAGCCGCTGTGCGTCGCCATGCACAACCCCGATGCGTTGCTGCGACTGCTCTGCGTCCAGGCCCTCGGCGGCATCGGCGACCCGGCGGCCGCCGACACGCTGCGGCGTGCGCTCGGCGACCCTGACGCTCACGTCGCCGCGGAGGCGCGCAAGGCGCTGAAGGCCATCGGAGCGCCTCCGGTGGGCTGACCGCGGCCCGGGTCGGCGGAGCTCGTGTCTAGCGCCGCTCGTCCGGGTAGACTGGCAAAGGCTCAGCGAGACAGACGACCAGGGGAGTGAGGGGCGACGATGGCTCGAGTGCTCGACGATGCCGGCACGATGAACGGCCCGGTGTTCTCGCGTGTGATGCGTGCCGGCGCGCTCGCCGTGGTCCGCGAGCAGGAGTCGCTCAACCGCATCAACGTCTTCCCGGTCCGTGACGCCGACACCGGCGCCAATCTCGCGGCGACCCTCAAAGCGGCGGCCTCTCGCCTCGGGAGCGCCGCTCCCGACGCGGTGGGCGCCGCGGCAAGAGCCGCCGCCGACGGCGCTCTCGACGGCGCGCGCGGCAACTCCGGCGCGATCTTCGCCCAGTTCCTCCACGGCCTCGCCGGCTCTCTGGAGCGCCTGCAACGCGTCGACGGGCCACAGTTCGCCGACGCTGCGCTGAGGGGCACGGAGTCGGCCTACTCGGCCCTGCAGGATCCTCGCGAGGGGACGATCCTCTCGGTGCTCAAGGCGTGGTCGCACGAGCTCGGCCGCCGGGCTCACGAGGAGGACTTCACCGACCTGATGCACAGCGGGCTGGTGGCGGCGCGCGAAGCCCTTGCCGCCACGCCCCGGCAGCTCGAGGTGCTCGCCCGTAGCCGCGTCGTCGACGCCGGCGGCCAGGGATTCGTGTACTTCCTCGAGGGATTCATGGATTCCCTGCGCGGCGGCCACGAGGCCGCCTGGGTGCCGACGGAGGCCTCGCCGCATGGGCTGCCGCCGTTCTCGGCCGATCACGTCGAGATCGACGACACCTACCGCTTCTGCACCGAGGCGCTCCTGACGCCGCGTGACGGGGCGACTCTCTCGCGCGACGCCGTCATGGCTCGCGTGCTGGGTCTGGGCGACTCGCTGGTGGTCGCCGGCGGCGAAACCAGGCTCCGCGTCCACATCCACACGAACGAGCCCCAGCACTTCCTGGCGTCGGTTGCCGAGCTCGGGGCCATCGAGCGGAGCAAGATCGACGATATGGTGCTTCAGCAGCTTGCCGGGCGCGAGTCGGCGCTCGCGATCGTCACCGACTCGACCACGGACCTGCCGGAAGAGACGGCCTTCGCGCTTGGCGTCGTCGCCGTACCGCTCACGCTGTCGCTCGGCGACGAGGAGTACCTCGACGGCGTCGACATCACTCTCGACGGGTTCATCCAGCGTATCGTCGCCGGTACGGGAGTCCCGCGGTCGTCCCAGCCGGCGGTCGCCGACTTCGTCGGCACCTACCGCCGGCTGCTGGAGTACCGTGAAGGCGTCGTCTCGGTGCACATCGCCGGCGCGATGTCGGGCACGGTCCAGTCCGCCCGAGCCGCAATGCGTGAGGTCGACCCGCAGCGCGTCCGCGTGATCGACTCGTGTGGCGTCTCCGTCGGTGCGGGACTGCTCGTTGAGGCGATCGGCGAAGCCATCGCCGCCGGCGAGAGCCTGGACGAGGTCGAGGCGGTCGCCGAGCGCGTCAAGCGCGACATCCGCATCTTCGGCACCGTCGCGTCGCTTGATTTCGCCGTTCGTGGCGGCCGCGTGAGCCCGCGTCTGGCGCGCACGCTCGGGCGGCTGAAACTGGCGCCGATCATCGTGTTCGACGAGACGGGCAAAGCAGGCAAGGGGGGCGCAGCGCTGGGATTCGACCGCGCCCTGAACGCCATCGTCAAGCGCACCGTCCGCTACGCCGCCGGCGCTCCCGCGCGCGCCATGGTCGTGCACAGCGGCGACGAGGCCGGCGCGGAGTTCGTGGCTGCCCGTCTGCGCAAGTACCTCGGTGGCGACGTGCCCGTCGTGCGCGCCGGCGCCGTACTCACGACGCATGTGGGGCTCGGCTCGGTGTCGATCGCCGTCCGCAGGCTTCGCTCCTAGGACGTTCGGCCTCGCCTGAGCGGTTGCGCCGCCGGCCGCCGGCCTTGCTTCCCCGTGCCACGCTCCGGCCTGCCCCCGGTCCAGCGTCCCGGTCGCCGTGTTTCTACTGGCGGCACGAGGTTTTCTTCGGCAGGCCCGCGGGAACGCATCGCACGAGCCCCCTGACGGGGCTCGCTCCGAGGGGGAGGATAGATGGCCGTTCGCATCGGCGTGCCCAGAGAGACGGCGACCGGAGAGACGCGCATAGCGCTCGTTCCGGCGGTCGCCGAGAAGTACGTGATGCTGGGCGCGGAGGTGCTCGTCGAGCGCTCTGCCGGCCGGCTCAGTCACATCCGCGACGAAGAGTTCGGCGCGGCCATGCTCGTCGACTCGGCCGCGGAGGTCTTCGCCGCCGACGTGGTGCTGAAGGTCGACGCTCCGTCACCCGACGAGACGCAGATGATGCGCGGGGACGCCGTCGTCATCGGCCTCCTGCAGCCCTACAAGGCGGACGACGCGATCAAGGCCCTGCGCGACCGCGGCATAACGAGCTTCGCTCTCGAGCTGCTGCCGCGCATCTCGCGGGCGCAGTCGATGGACGCGCTGACGTCGCAGGCGTCCATCGCCGGCTACAAGGCGGTGCTGATGTCGGCGTGCATGGCCGGCCGATACTTCCCGATGCTCACGACGCCTGCCGGCACGTTGCGCCCGGCCAAGGTCCTCGTGCTGGGCGTCGGCGTGGCCGGGCTCCAGGCCATCGCCACCGCGCGGCGCCTCGGCGCGGTCGTGGAGGCCTACGACGTGCGCGCCGTGACACGCGAGCAGGTGCAGTCCCTAGGCGGCCGCTTCATCGACACCGGGATCGACGCCGAGGTGAAAGACGGCTACGCGCGGGAACTGACCGACGAGGAGAAGGCCAAAACAAAGGGGGTCGTCGACAGCCACATCATCGAGGCCGATGCCGTCATCACCACGGCGGCCATCCCGGGTCGGCCGTCGCCGAAGCTGATCACGGCCGATGTGGTCGAGAAGATGAAGCCGGGAGCGGTGATCATCGACATGGCCGCCGAGGGCGGCGGCAATTGCGAGCTCACCCGGCCCGGCGAGCAGTACAACCATCCCAACGGTGTGTTCATCTACGGCCCGCTCAACATCCCGGGCATGCTGCCGGTGCACGCGAGCGACCAGTATGCGCGTAACCTCATGCACTTCCTCACGCCGTTCATCAAGGACGGTGAGCTCCTGCTGGATTGGGACGACGAGGTCCTGGCCGGCAGCGTGCTCACTCGCGACGGCGCGATCGTGAACCGGCAGGTGCGGGAGCGGATCGAGGGGCCGGATGCGCCGGCCGATCCGGCGCCTGAAGCTTCGGCCGAGCCGGCAGCGGACGGGGCGGACGAGGCAGGAGGCGCGTCATGATCACCGGCCTCGCTGCGGTCTACATCTTCATCCTCGCCGCGTTCGTCGGCTACGAGGTCATCTCTCGCGTGCCGGTGATCCTGCACACGCCGCTGATGAGCGGCTCGAACTTCGTCCACGGCATCGTCGTCGTCGGCGCGATGGTCGTACTCGGCGGCGCCGACACCACGGCCACCCGCATCATCGGCTTCCTCGCCGTGCTGCTCGGCACTGCCAACGCCGTCGGCGGCTACGTCGTGACGGAACGCATGCTCGACATGTTCAAGAGCAGCGGCGACCGCGGAGAAGCGGGCGGCGATGCGCGCTGACCTGATCCAGATCGCCTACATCGCCGCCGCCGTTCTCTTCATCCTCGGCCTCAAGAGCATGAGCTCGCCGCGCACGGCGCGGCGCGGCATCATCTGGGCCGGCGTCGGCATGCTGGTCGCCACGGCGATCACCTTCGCGACGCCGGAGATGAGCAACTACCTGCTGATGACGATAGCGATTGCCATCGGCGCCGCGATCGCCTACGTCGCGGCGCGCAAGGTCGCGATGACCGACATGCCGCAGATGGTCGCGATCTACAACGGCATGGGCGGCGGCGCGGCAGCGCTGATCGCCGCCGTCGAGTTCATGAAGCCGGAGACCATGCCGGCGAGCTTCGCCGTGCTCGGCATCATCGGCGCCCTCATCGGCTCCGTCAGCTTCAGCGGCAGCATGATCGCCTTCGCCAAGCTGCAGGGGATCATCAAGAAGTCGTTCCTCTTCCCGGGCCAGAACGTCCTCAACCTGCTGGTCCTGGCGGCCGCGGTCGCGCTGGCCGTCATCGCGGCCCTGCAACACACCGGCAACATGGGCGGCAACGAGGGCCTCGTGCTGGCGCTCTTCTTCGCGCTCGCGCTGCTCTACGGCGTGCTCATGACGCTGCCCATCGGCGGCGCCGACATGCCGGTGGTCATCAGCCTCTACAACGCCCTCACGGGTCTGGCCGTCGGCCTCGAGGGCTACGTGCTCGGCAACGGCGCGTTGATCATCGCCGGTATCGTAGTCGGCGCCGCCGGCACCCTGCTCACGCAGATGATGGCCAAGGCCATGAACCGCTCCATCGGCAACGTCCTCTTCGCAGGCTTCGGCGCCAAGGGTGGGCAGGAACTGGAGGCCATCGAGGGCGCGATGAAGGAGTCGAGCCCGGACGACGCCGCCGTCACTCTCGCGTTCGCGCAGAAGGTGATCATCGTGCCCGGCTACGGCATGGCCGTCGCCCAGGCGCAGCACAAGGTCTGGGAGCTGGCCAAGCTGCTCGGAGAGCGCGGCATCCAGGTGAAGTTCGCCATTCACCCGGTCGCCGGCCGCATGCCCGGGCACATGAACGTCCTGCTCGCCGAGGCCGGCGTGCCCTACGACATGATCTACGACCTGGACGAGATCAACGGCGAGTTCCCCACGGCCGACGCGGCCATCGTCATCGGCGCCAACGACGTCGTCAACCCCGCCGCCCGCGACGATCCCGGCAGCCCCATCTACGGCATGCCGATCCTCGACGTCGACAAGGCCCAACAAGCGTTCGTGATCAAGCGCGGCCGCGGCGCCGGGTTCGCCGGCATCGAGAACAAGCTGTTCTACGCGGACAACACGCGCATGGTCTACGGCGACGCCCAGGACGTGGTCGGCAAGCTGATCGCCGGCGTGAAGAAGGTCTAGCGACTCCTGCTCACGCGGCGTACCTTGCCGCGGCCATCCTGGTGGCGGGTGTCAGAAGACGGTGCGCGCGGGCGCCGGGCAGCCGGAACCGCCATCTGTCCGACGGGATGTAGATCGACGGCGCCCGGAGCGCGCCGGCGTCGGCGAGCCGACGCGCGGCGAAGTCGCCGCTCATGCCGCCGGGGGCGAACGCAACGGCCTCGCTGCCCGGGAGCGCTGAACTCGTCTGCAGCTGCTCGGGCATGAGGGCCGACGCCGGCCGCGGGAGGCCGGTCGCCTCCGAGGGGGAGGGCGCCGACCCGATGGACGACCCGGCCGCCGCGAGTCCCGCCAGTAGCAGGATGAGGGCAACGGTCGCGATGACGGACCTGCGTTGCATGGGTCTCTCCTTTCGCGTGCCTTCCCGGCGCGGTGATGCGTCCCACTGAACGTAGCGCGGCCCTGCCGCCGTCGCCTCACCCGGAACGGGTGATTCGCGGCGCAGGACCGCACGGCCCGCCCGGGGGCGTGCAGGTCACGACCGGCAGCGGGCACGTAGTACCATGAAAATGAAGGCGCGTGCGGGCCGCGGTTCGCGGGTCATGCTCCGAACGTTAGCCGCAACACCCCCATCGTCATCTGTCAGCCGTCTGGGCGCGGCGGTACAATGCAGGTGTCGGCGCAGTGCGGAAGCGAGGTGGCAGGCGTGACCATCGACGAACTCATGCGCGAGGCGCTCACCCTCGACCCCCAAGGCCGGGCCCATCTCGCCCACCGGCTGCTCGACAGCCTCGACGAACTCTCCGAGGCCGAGGTCGAACAGCTCTGGCTCGCTGAGGCGGCGCGCCGCGACGCCGAGATCGACGCCGGCGCTGCCACCTCTCCCGCCGACGAGGTCCTCGCCAGGGCGCGTGCCCGCCGCGGATGAGCCGCGTCCTGCGCTTCGACGCCGCCGCGGAGCGTGAGTCCTCGGCGCTCGACAGGTAGAATCAGGCAGGGAAGCATCGCTGCGCCTCCCAGCTGATGCGCAAGAACGTTAGCCAGGGCGAGGCACGGCGGTCTTGAAACGGCACTTCCTACAGTGTGGGAGGACGAGTCATGTCAGCTTGGTTTGAGGACTCCAACCAGATCGAGTGCAGCATCCAGCAAGTGAAGCAGGCGTTCGAGAACCTCGGCGAGTTCTACGTCGACGTCGTCAGCCGCATGCCGGGCATGACGAGTGTAGAGCTAGTGGAGCAGGGCTCTGACTTCGTGGTCATACGGACCAACGAGGGGCTGATGCGGCGCTCGGGGATCACCGTACGTGTCGAGCCCGAGAGCGTGACGGTCGAGCTCGATGAGGATTACCAGGCCGGATCGAAGGTCAAGGCACGGTCGCACTTCCTCGACGAGTTCACGGCGAGCGCCGGCGGAGTCGATCACCGCGTCACCATCAGCGATGTCGAAGCCCCAGGCTTGCTGGGCTTCTTCTACAGGACCTTCGGCAGTTCGAACATCGGGCGAGCGTTCCTGCAGTCGCACAAGGCCAGTCTTGAGGAAAGGGCTTCGAAGCCCTAGAGGCCGCCTGGCTAGCCAGCGGATTGAGCAGACCCGGGCGCTCGCAACGGTAGAGTAGATTGCAGGCGGAGCGCTGCGCCCGGCAGCTCCCCCGCTCAACGTTAGCCGGACGCTTGCCCAGCCGTTGCGGTCCTCGTCCTCACCCAGGAGGCAAGCTGGTCTTCCGTCGTCTCACCGGCAGCCAGGCTGAGTATCACCGTGACGACCTCTGCTTCGTCCGCCTCGAGCGTGACTCCGTTGAGCTCGAGGAAGACTGCCGTGGTGACGAAGGCGATGCGCTTGTTGCCGTCGTGGAACGGGTGCCCGGTCGCGAGGCCGTGTCCGTAGGCCGCCGCCAGCTCGGCGAGGTCTGCGTCGGGGCGATAGGCGCGCCACTGCTGCGGTCGGGCGAGAGCCGCCTCGAGCCCGTGCTCGTCGCGCAGGCCGGGCATGCCGCCGTGCTCGCGGATGAGGTCGAACTGCACGGCCTCGACGACCAGGCGGTCGACCCAGCGTGGCTCCCCCGTGCGCCTTGCCACCGGCTACTTGGCCAGCTCGCGGAGTGCGTTGCGGTAGCGCCTGGCCACCTTGCCGGCGATGGCGATTGTCTCCTCGACCTCAGGGTCGTAGGGCGTGAGCAGGATGCCGCGCTCGGTCTCCACGGCAAGCACCGTGTCGCCAGCCTCGAGGTGCAGGCGCTCGGCCATATCCTTCGGGAGCGTGGCGCTGATCGAACCGCCGGCCTGGCGGAGCTTCAGTCCGCGAGTCATCGCTCTCCTTCCCTAGAATCGCAGTAGCACATGAATGCTACCACACAATAGGCGCACGCCTGACCAGCGCATCCAGCAGACTCGGCGCTCGAGCGGAAGACTCGGGCCGAAGCGGATCGCCGCGCCTCGCAGCTGATGCGCAATCGCGTTAGTCACAGCCGTCTCACTGTTCGCGAGGGTGCGTTGGTGGTACCGTTGCCAGTAGCAGAGGAGGTATCGTAAATGGCATCAGTACCAGACATCGTCCCCATCACTGATTTGCGTCAGGACGCCTCGGGCATCATCAGGCGCGCATCCGACTCGCAGCAGCCGGTCTTCATCACGCAGCGCGGCGCGCGGCCGCCGTCGTCGTCAGCGCGAGGGCCTACGAGCGCACGCAGCATGAACTTGAGATCCTGCGCCTGCTCGCCCGCGGCGAGGCCGAGATCGAGCCGGCACGGGTCACGCGCTCGCCGACGTGCTCGCCGAGGCCGACGAGCTGCTCGGCAGGCCGTGAGCCGCAGGGTCCTCTTCACGCGCTCCGCGCGCGAGATCTACATCGACGACCTGGCGTACATCGCGTCACACCGGCGGCGCGGCATAGCGACGTCGCTGATCGAGCAGCTTCGGCACATCGCAGCGGAGCGCGGCGCTGGGTCGTATTCGTTCCGGCCGATCTCGGCGACGAGCCTGCTATCGCGCTCTACTCGAAACGCGGCGTCCGTGAGGATGTCTTGCACTCGACATCGCGCCGGGTTAGGGCGCGAGCACGAATCCGCAGCTCGTCGGGTCCGTCCAACAAAGGCATCAACCTGACTCCCCGCAGGTAGACTGCGGAAGAGAAGCGCGTGCGGTGCGACTTATGCCTGATACGTTGGACCCAACCCCGTAGCGCCGAGGGGTTCGATACGCTATACTGCACGTCATTGCGTACCTAACCGGAGGCCATGATGGCAGTATTGCGCCCCTCAGTCGATGTGCGTGCCGTGACCGAATTCCGCTCCCACACCTCGGCCGTACTCGAGCAGGTCCACAAGACCAAGCGTCCCGTGATCCTCACCCAGCACGGCCGCAGCGCAGCGGTGCTGCTCGACGTCGAGGCCTACGAGGCCTTGGTCGACGAGGTCGCGGTGATCCGTGACATCCGCACTGCCGAGGCCCAACTCGACGCCGGCATGGGCATCCCCCACGAGGCCGTCGAGCGGCGCCTGCGTGAGCGCCACCTGAAGTGAGGCTCACTTGGTCTCCGCTGGCCGATGGACAGGTCGACGACGCGCTGGCCTACATCGCCGCCGACGATCCCGCCGCCGCGCATCGTTGGCTTGAGCGCCTGCTCGAGCGGGTCAAGTCCCTGGCCGACTATCCGGACTCGGGCCGCATCGTGCCGGAGCTGCAGCGTGAGGAGATTCGCGAGATCATCGTGGAGCCCTACCGCGTGATGTATCGTCGCAGCGTCGATGTGGCCGAGATCGCCGCTGTTCGGCACGCTGCAAGGGACTTCGACGAAGGCGAGATCGCACCGTAGGTGGGATCTGACAAGCGCAAGAGCAGAACGCCAGCAGGCCTGCCGCACGGCGGCAGGTCGTCCGCGTCTGCTCATGCGCGGTGCGTGCGTTGGACAGAACCAAGGCGTGGCGGTCGATCACCGGTAATCATGCTTGACGTTACTAACGCGTAACGTTACTATTCGGCATGATCGTCTCGTTCAAGGACGGCGACACCGAGAAGCTGGCCGGCGGCCGGCGCGTGAAGCGGTTCGCGAGCATCGAGACGGTCGCGCGGCGCAAGCTGCGCCAGCTCGAGATCGCCGGGCGGCTGGACGACTTGCGGGTGCCGCCGGGCAACCGGCTCGAGGCGCTCAGAGGCGACCGCGCCGGCCAGCACAGCATCCGCATCAACGACCAGTACCGCGTCTGCTTCCGCTGGACCGCCGGCGGCGCCGAAGACGTCGAGATCGTGGACTACCACTAGGAGCGCGAGCGATGGACGAGAAGCTCAAGCCCGTGACACCCGGCGAGCTGCTGCTCGAGGAGTTCCTCGCTGCCCATGGGCATCACCCAGTACCGGCTCGCCAAGGAGATCGGCGTGCCGGCGCAGCGCATCGGTGAGATCGTCGCCGGCCGGCGCGCGATCACGGCCGATACCGACCTGCGCCTGTGCCGCTTCTTCGGCCTCTCCAACGGCTACTGGCTGCGCGCCCAGGCGGCCCACGACACCGAGGTCGCCGAGGAGGCGCTGACCGATCAGCTCGCACGCATCAAGCCGTGGTCAGGGACCGCTGCCTGAGGGTGGTGGGTCTGTCCAACAAGCGGATCAGCTGGCTCGCCAAAGCGTCGCGGCAAGACGAAGCCGCGGCGCTCGCAGCCTATCCGCGGTGCGTTGGGCAGATGGGAAGATTCTCTGAGACACGCAGACCATGAGCGGGCAGTATCATGCCCCAGGTCGCGCCCCTGCCGGTCGTCGGAACGAGAGGAGCAGCACATGGAGCTCGGTGCGTTCTCCGTCAGTCTGTCTGTGAGCGATATCGACACTTCTCGGGAGTTCTACGAGAAGCTAGGATTCACCGCCTTCGGCGGCGATGCCGCAGACAAGTGGCTGATCATGAGGAACGGAAGCACGGTGATCGGTCTGTTCGAGGGCATGTTCGAGCGCAACACCCTGACCTTCAATCCGGGATGGAGCACTGACGCGAAACCTCTCGACTCGTTCACGGATGTCCGTGAGATCCAGTCACAGCTGAGAGCACGGGGGCTCGAACTCGCAAGCGAGGCTGACGAGTCTAGTGAAGGGCCTACCAGCTTGATGATCCTGGATCCAGACGGAAACCCGATTCTGATTGACCAGCACGTCTAGGACTCCGAATTGTTGCATCTGCGCCAACTCGAGTTTGTCGGATCCCACTGCCCAACCCGCGCTTCCACTCGACTCGTGCATGGTTGACGCATAATGGGAGCGCAAGATCGCGAGTGAAGCGCAAACACGTTCGCCACAACCCTGTGCACTTGACATCCAGCGTCCTTTACCGTACGCTTTCCCGTACGTAACGGGAGGTCCGCGATGACGACCATGAGCGCCACTGAAGCGCGCAAGCAGCTCTACCAGCTCCTCGACGACGTCGCACGTTCGCACGAGCCGGTGCAGATCACCGGCAAGCGCAGCAACGCCGTGCTCGTCTCGGAGGACGACTGGCGCGCCGTGCAGGAGACGCTCTACCTCGTCTCGATCCCCGGCATGCGCGAGTCCATCCTGGAGGGCATGGCGGTTCCCGTCGATGAGCTCGAGGGCGAGATCGACTGGTGAGCTGGCGGCTGCTCTTCACGAAGCAGGCGCGCAAGGACGCGAAGAAGCTCGCCGCGGCCGGCCTCAAGCCGAAGGCGCAGGAACTGCTCGTGGTCCTCGAGGCCGACCCGTTCCAGTCGCCGCCGCCGTTCGAGAAGCTCGTCGGCGACCTCAGCGGCGCCTACTCGCGCCGCATCAACATCCAGCACCGCCTCGTGTATCAGGTGCTCGCCGACGAGCGCATCGTCAAAGTGCTCAGGATGTGGACCCATTACGGGTGAGGCGAACAAGCGGATCAAGCTGGCTCGCCGATGCGTCGCGGCAAGATGGGGCCGCGGCGCTCGCAGCTTTCCGCGGTGCGTTCGGTGAGACAGTCGGAACTGTTCGAACTGGGTATGCAGCGCTAGCGAAGGAGATCCGGTGTCCCAGTTTCCGTCCATCACCGCTCACGACCTTGAGGGCCGCGAAGTCCGGCTCCCGGGGGATCTGCCGCCAGGGCCCCGCATCGTCATGCTCGCCTTCCAACGGTGGCACCAGGATCTCATCGAGACGTGGGAGCCGGAACTCAAGGCGCTCGAGGCGCGCTGCCACGAGCTCTCGGTCTGGGAGGTCCCGGCTCTGTCGCGACTGTACCTGCCCGTACGCGGGTTCATCGACGGCGGTATGCGCGCCGGTATCGGCGATCCGGACGCCCGTAGGCACACTCTGACCGCATACACGGACCTCGGGTCACTAGCGCGCCAGCTGGGACTGCCGTCGCGGGAGACCATCCACCTGATGCTGCTCGATCCCGACGGGACGATCGTCTGGCGAGGTACGGGCGCCGCCGATGCAGAACAGACGGCCACCCTGAGGCAAGCTCTGGAGGGGCTGGCCTGTGGGATCTAGGTCTGCCTGCCGGATGCAGCGGGAGTCTCACGACAGACCGAATTGGCGGTCGCTCAGCGAAACAGCGCATCAACCTGAGGCGCCCGAGCCTTGCGGTATACTCCGAGCTCTCAGCGCGCAGGTCATGCGCGAGGCGTTAGGGGGCGCCCGACTCTATCCCTGTGCGGGGGGGCTGAAGTGGACGCTCGGTGGAGTGTTCTGCCGTACTACTTCGGCGGCTACGATGCTGCCTTCGAGCGTTCCGCTCGCGAGGAGTTCTCGGCTGCCATCATCGGCAGGCACCTCGTGCACTTCGCCGGGCACGATCGGCACGTCGGGTTCTATCCCGGGCCGAGCGGGATCGCGGCCTTCCAGGAGGAACTCAAACCGTACAAGAGCGCAGAAGGCTCGGTGCGGTTCCATCTCGACAGGCCGATGCCCGAGGATCTGATCCGGCGGATGGTCGAGTTCAGGGTCCGGGAGAGCGCCGCCGCACCCCGCTGAAGCGGCGCCTCGACGATTCCCTCGCCTGACAGCGACGGAGGGAGAACGATGGACGATCAGCAGCGCGCCGTCGCCGACACCTACGACGAGGAGGCGTAGGCGACCGGCTGTTTCGGTCCGGAGGTCGCGTTCGGCCTGGCCTTCGATTCCATCCGGCCGGACGAATCGATCCTCGATCTGGGGATAGGCACCGGACGGGCGGCCGCCCTCTTCCGCAGGGCCGGGCTGAGAGCGGCAGGGATGGACGCCGCGCAGGAGATGCTCGACGTGTGCCGCGCCAAGGAGTTCACGCATCTCGAGCGGCACGACCTGACCAGCCCGCCGTATCCGTTCGGGACGGGGACCTTCGACCACATCGTGTGCGTCGGGGTGCTCGACTTCATCGGCGACCTGTCGCCGGTGTTCTCGGAGGCCGCCCGCATCCTTCGCGGGGGCGGCCGGTTCGTCTTCGTGGTCGGTGACCGGCGGGAGGATGAAGCAGCGGAGGTCGTCGTGGGGGCCGAGCACACGGGAGAGGACGGGCCGGTGACGATGTACCGCCACAGCGCCGGGCAGGTGCGTGGGTGGCTCGAAGACAACGGCTTCACGGCGGCCCGAGACCTCGCCTTCAGCGTACCGATGGACCGCGGCCGGACGCGCGTCCTCCCCGCCAGGGTGTATCTGGCGAGCAGGGACGAAGGCGCCGGGAGGCGGGCCGGGGCGCCGTGAGCGGCGCGAGCGCCTGCGCCGCGGCGAGGCCGGCGCGCTTGCGGGCGGTCCCGGAACGGGTAGAGTCCCTGCGAGCACGAGGCGGCGGCGACGACGACGAGGAGCGCGCATGAGCGACCGCATGGTGGTGGGCACGAAGGGCGACGTGACGGCGACGCCGATGGCCGGAGAGGGCATCGAGGGCGTTGTGAAGCGAGTGCTGGTCTCGCCCGAGGAGGGCTGGGACGGCTGGGTGATGCGGCTGTTCGACGTCGAGCCAGGCGGGCACACGCCCAAGCACACCCACGACTGGCCGCACATCAACTTCGTCGCCGCCGGACGTGGGGTCCTCTTTCTCGACGGCGAGGACAAGCCGCTCGAGGCGGGCGCGTACGCTTACGTGCCGGCCGGCCACGAGCACCAGTTCCGCGCCGCGGACGATGAGTCACTCTCCTTCATCTGCATCGTGCCGGAGGCCGGTGACTACTGAGGCGGCGAGCGGGCGAGGTCGGGGCCGGATGATCTCCCGACCCACAGTCCCGGGAGGGGCGGGCCGGACCCCGGAGGGTCGCGCCCGCCGGCCCATCCGCCTCCGGGCCTTGAAAACCCGGCCCGATGGGAATTGACTAGTCCGATGCTGTGTCGAGGTTCGGCGCCGCGCGCCCGTGGCGCCGCGCGACCCTCGTGACGCTCAGGACAACGATGACGCCGGCGCCGGTACCGCGCCGGCGAAAGGAGCGTGATCGCCGTGCCGCCTGCCGAGAGCCGGCTCGCCGAACTGAACCGTCTGGGTCAAAGCCCCTGGTTCGACTACATCAGCCGGGCGCTCATCGCCCGCGGCGGGCTCCGGAAGATGGTGGAGCGCGACGGCCTTGGCGGTGTCACCACGAACCCCGCGATCTTCGAGCGGGCCATCGGCGGCGGGAACGCGTACGACGAGGAGATCCTGAGTCTGGCTCATCAGGGCCTGGACGCCGCGGATATCCTCGACAGGCTCGCCATTGACGACGTCCGCGCCGCCTGCGACGTGTTGGCACCGGTCTATCTGGGGAGCGGGGGCGCGGATGGGTTCGTGAGCATCGAAGTCTCCCCCCATCTCGCGTACGACACGGCGAAGACCGTCGCCGAGGCGCAGCGCCTGTTCGCCGCCGTCGACAGGCCCAACGTCCTGATCAAGATCCCCGGGACGCGCGAAGGCGTGCCCGCCGTGCTCCGTTGCCTGCAGGACGGGCTGAACATCAACATCACCCTGCTTTTCTCGCTGACCCAGTACGAGGCCGTCGCCGACGTCTATCTGGAGGCGCTTGAGTATCGGCTCTCGCACGACCTCACGATCCGCGCCACGTCGTCTGTCGCGAGCCTGTTCGTCTCGCGTGTGGACGTGCTCGTCGACAAGCTGCTCGACGAGCGGGCGGAGGCCGCCGCCGACGTGGCGGAGCGGCGGCGCATCCAGGGGCTCAAGCGCCGAGCGGGCGTCGCCAACGCCAAGGTCGTCTACGAGCGCTTTCGCAGCTACCTCAACGGCCGCGAATGGCAGCTGATCGCGGCGTCGGGCGCCAAGATCCAGCGCGTGCTGTGGGCGAGCACCGGCGTCAAGGATCCGTCGTACCCCGACACCCTGTACGTGGACGAGCTGATCGGCGAGTACACCGTGAACACGCTGCCCGAGGCCACGTGGAAGGCGTTCAAGGACCACGGGACAGTCGCGCCCACCGTCGATCGTCACCTGGACGAGGCGCATCGCGTGCTGCGCGAGCTGAGCCACCTGGGCATCGACATGGAGGACGTGGGCGCGCGGCTGCGGCGGGAAGGCGTCGACCTCTTCGTCGCGGCGTTCGACGCCGACGTCGCCATCGTCGAGGAGAAGCGCCGGGCGCTGCTCGAGGGAGAGGGGAGCTGACGTGGCCGGCTCCACACTTCCGGCGGGGCTCGGCGAGGCCGTCTCCCGGCGGCTCGAGAAGCTGACGGCCGAGCGTGTCGCGGAGCGCCTCTGGGAGGCCGACCCCACGCTGTGGAAGGCCGACGACGTGTCGCACCAGACGGTCATCGCGAACGCCCTCGGCTGGCTGAGCGTCTTCGAGGGCGTGCGCGGCGAGGTCGACGCGCTCACCGAGTTCGTCGACGAGCTGCTCGCCGAGGGGTACCGCTCCGCGGTGCTGCTCGGCATGGGCGGCTCAAGCCTTGCACCTGAGGTGCTGCACGCGGTCCTGGGGCGGCGCGCCGGCTATCTCGACCTGCACGTGCTCGACTCGACCGACCCGGCCGCCGTGCTCGCCGTCGAGGCGGCCGTGGACCTCGAGTCGACGCTCTTCGTCGTCGCCAGCAAGTCCGGCGGCACGACCGAGACGGCGTGCTTCCACGCCTACTTCTACGAACGCCTTCGGGAGCTGGGCGGCGACCTCGCGGGGCGGCACTTCGTGGCGATCACCGACGAGGGCACGTCCCTGCAGCGACAGGCCGTGGAGCAGGGCTTTCGCGCCGTCTTCATGAACCCTGCCGACATCGGCGGCCGGTACTCGGCGCTCAGCTTCTTCGGTATGGTCCCCGCGGCGCTGATCGGCGTCGACCTGACGCGACTCCTCGACGGCGCGCGGGCGATGGCGGTGGCCTGCGGTCCCGATGTGCCGGCGGCCGAGAACCCGGCGCTGTTTCTCGGCGCCGCCCTCGGCGAGGCTGCTCTGGCCGGCAGAGACAAGCTCACGCTCGTCTTCGAGCCGCCGCTTCGCGCTCTCGGGGCCTGGGTCGAGCAGCTCGTCGCCGAGAGCACCGGCAAGGAGGGGACGGGCATTCTCCCGATCGACCAGGAGGCGCTGGGCGAGCCGGAACTGAACGGGGACGACCGGCTGTTCGTCGCGGTAGGCCTCGCGAGCGTCGCCGCCGCGGCGGCTGCGCAACGGCTGCTCGACCTCGCGGCCGCCGGGCACCCCGTGCTCATGCACGAACTGGCCGACGTCTACGACCTGGGCGGCGAGTTCCTGCGCTGGGAGATCGCCGTCGCCACCGCCGGTCACGTGCTCGGCATCGATCCCTTCGACCAGCCGAACGTGCAGGAGAGCAAGGACAACACCAAGCGGCTGCTTGCCGGGTACATCGCCGCCGGCGAGTTGCTCGAGGATCTGCCGGCGGGCGACGGGCGGCTCGCCTTCCCGGTTGCCGACGGCGAGCTGCCTGCGGCGCTCGCCGGCTTCTTCGCGCAGGCGAGCCCGGGGGAGTACGTCGCCCTGCAGGCCTACGTGGCCCCGGGCGACGAGACCTGGGGCTGCCTGCAGACCCTTCGCCTCGAGCTCCGGGAGCGGCTGCGGCTCGCTACCACGCTCGGCTACGGTCCACGCTACCTGCATTCCACGGGGCAGTTCCACAAGGGAGGCCCCACCAGGGGTTTGTTCCTCCAGCTCGTGGGGCACGACCCGGACGATGTCAGCATCCCGGGCCAGCCGTTCGGCTTCAGCGTGCTCAAGCGCGCCCAGGCGCGCGGCGACCTCGGCGCCCTGCGGGCGCACGGCTGCCGCGCGTTGCGCGTCTGCCTGGGGGACGACGTTCCCGCGGGGGTCAAGCGCCTCACGGAGCTCGTCGCCGTCGCGCTCACGCGGTAGGTCCGCGGCGCCGGGTGGGCCCGGCCGGACGAGGAGGTCGTGATGGACGTTGCCATGGTCGGGCTGGGTCGCATGGGCGGCAACATGGCGCGGCGCCTGCTGCGCGGCGGCCATCGGGTGGTCGTTTGGAACCGCACGTTCGCGAAAGCCGAAGAGCTGGGGGCGGAGGGCGCCGAGCCGATCCGCGATCTCGTCGGCGTCGTCGCGGCGCTGCCCGCGCCGCGCGTGATCTGGCTGATGCTCCCTTACGGCGACGCGACCCAGGCGGCGATCGACCAGCTGGCGCCGCTGCTCGCCGAGGGAGACATCCTCGTGGACGGGGGCAACTCCCCCTTCCAGCACGACATCGAGCGCGGCGCCGCCCTGAGCGTGCAAGGTATCCGCTACCTCGACGCGGGAACGAGCGGCGGAGTGTGGGGGCTTGAGGTAGGGTACTGCCTCATGGTCGGGGGCGAGCGCTCAGCCTTCGATCATGTCGAGCCCGTCCTGAAGACCCTGGCCCCGCCCGGTCACGGCTACGAGTACACTGGCGGCCACGGATCCGGCCACTTCGTCAAGATGGTCCACAACGGTATCGAGTACGGCATGATGCAGGTGTACGCCGAAGGCTTCGAGCTGCTCGAGGCGACCGACTGGGATCTGGACCTCGCCTCCATCGCCGACCTCTGGAACCAGGGCAGCGTCGTCCGCAGCTGGCTCCTCGAACTCGCCGCGGGCGCTCTGAAGAAGGACCCGGGCCTCGAGCACATCACGGGGTACGTGGAGGATACCGGAGAGGGACGCTGGACCGTCGAGCAGGCGATCGCTCACTCCGTGCCCATGCCTGCCATCAGCGCGGCCCTTTTCGCGCGCTTCCGCTCCCGCCAGCCCGACACGTTCAGCGGCAAGGTGCTCGCGGCCCTGCGCAACGAGTTCGGAGGGCACGCTGTGCAGGAGAAGGAGTGAGCGTGAGCCGCGACACCGGCCACCTGAGCTACGAGGATGCCGGCGGCTGGGGCGACGACGACGGCCTGCTCGTGACGGGCAGACAGCCGGACGCCGAGCCCGCGTCGCCCTTCTGCGGCGTCGGAGAGCTGCCGCCCTGCAGCCTCGTGATCTTCGGCGCGACGGGGGATCTCGCGCATCGCAAGCTGATCCCCGCGCTCTACGATCTCGCGTGTCACGGCGTGCTGCCGCGCCGTCTGGCGCTGGTGGGCTACGGGCGCAAGCCGCTGGGCGACGAGGGATTCACGCAGCTCGTCACCGACTCCATCGACGCGTTCTACGGGGAGCGGGAGGCCGCCGACGCCGCCTGCAGCATGGTGCTCCGCGCCCCGCGCTACATCCAGGGCGGGTTCGACGATGCGGATGGCTTCCGCCGTCTCGGCGAGACGCTCGACGGTCTCGATCTGGAGCAGGGCACCGAGGGCAATCGCATGTTCTACCTCGCGACGCCGCCGAGCCAGTTCCCGGTGATCGTCCGGCAGCTGGGCGCGGCGGGTCTCGCGCGGCGCGGCGCCGCCGACGCGGACCACGCCGGCGGCGAACCCGTCGCCGGGTGGACCCGCCTCGTCGTGGAGAAGCCGTTCGGCCACGACCTCGCGACGGCGGGCGAGCTCAACCGCATCATCGCCGGGGTGTTCGACGAGAGCCAGGTGTGCCGCATCGACCACTATCTGGCTAAGGAGACCGTGCAGAACCTCCTCGTGCTGCGCTTCGCCAACGCCATCTTCGAGCCGATCTGGAACCGCGAGTTCGTCGACCACGTCCAGATCACTGCGGCGGAGACGCTCGGCGTGGAGCACCGAGGTCCTTACTACGAGGAGGCCGGCGCGCTGCGCGACATGATCACGCCGCACCTCATCCAGCTGTTCACGATGGTGGCGATGGAGCCGCCGGTGACGTTCGCGGCCGACTCGGTGCGCGACGAGAAGATGAAGCTGCTGCGCTCCGTGCGACCGATCCCTTCCGATCAGGTCGAGGCTTTCGCCGTCCGCGGCCAGTACGTCCAGGGTCTCGTCGACGGTGAAGCGGTTCCGGCCTTTCGCTCAGAGGAACGTGTCTCGCCCGGCTCTCACACGGAGACCTACGCCGCGATCAAGCTGCTGGTGGAGAACTGGCGCTGGCACGGCGTGCCGTTCTACTTGCGCACCGGCAAGCGGATGGCGCGCAAGGTCAGCGAGATCGCGATCCAGTTCAAGCGACCGCCGGTCACGATGTTCCGCGACAGCGGCGGTGCCGGCGTCGGGCTGGTGCCGAACGCCCTCGTGCTGCGCGTGCAGCCGCGCGAGGGCTTCAGCCTCCGCATCGAGTCGAAGGTCCCCGGCCACGCGGTTGCGTTGCAGCCTGTGGCCATGGACTTCTCGTACGGGAGCGCCTTGAACGAACTGCCCTTCAGCGCGTACGAGACGGTACTGGTCGACGCGATGGAAGGCGACATGACGCTGTTCACGCGCGGCGACCAGGTCGAGCAGGCTTGGGGCATCATGCAGCCCGTACTCGATGCCTGGGGGCCGACGCCGTCCCGCCCGCTGCCCATCTACGACGCCGGCACGTGGGGACCGGAGGCCGCGGACGCGTTGATCGCCGCCGACGGTCACACCTGGCGGCGGCCGTGACGGCCGGTGAGCGCCGGCGCCGGCGGTCCCTGCCATCAGCTGACGACACGACCAGGAGGTCGACATGAGCCTTGAGATCCTTCCCGACGCCGAAGCGGTGGCGCTGCGGGCCGCCGACCTGCTCGCCTCAGCGGCGCAGGAGGCTGCGGCGGCACGCGGCCGCTTCGCCGTCGCGCTCAGCGGGGGTGAGACGCCGCGCGCCCTCTACCGCCTGCTGGCGCGCCAGCAGTTCAGCCAGAAGATCCCGTGGCGGCGCGTGCAGCTCTACTGGGGTGACGAGCGCTGCGTGCCGTCGGATGACCCTGCGAGCAACTATGCGATGGCGCGCGACGCCTTCATCAAGCACGTTCCTATCGCCGAGGCCAACGTGCATCGGATGCGCGGTGAGGACGCGCCCGATGTGGCCGCGGAGGCGTACGACGCCGAGCTGCGCGGCCTCGCCGCCCAGGAGCGGCCGCGCGCCGAGGTGCCGGTGTTCGACCTCGTGGTGCTCGGCTTGGGGAGAGAGGGACACACTGCCTCGCTCTTCCCGCACAGCGACGCGCTGGCTGAAGAGGAGCGGTTCTGTGTCGCCACGGAAGCTCCGGACGGCTCGCCGCGGCTCACCGTGACTGCGCCGGTCATCAACGCGGCGCGCCGGGTCTGGTTCCTGGTGACCGGCCCCGAGAAGTCCGGCATGGTGGCCGAAGTGCTGGAGGGCCTGCGTGTGCCGACGGCCGTGCCGGCCCAGGGCGTCTCGCCGGTGCACGGCGCGCTCACATGGCTGCTCGACGAGGCCGCGGCGTCGGAGCTCAGCGCGGACGTGCGGGGGTAGCTCGCAGCGGCCCGAGACCATCAATCGAACTCACTGGCGTCATGCCGTTGAAGCATCGATAGCGGTCTCGTGTGATCGAGGAGATCGAACAGGAGGTCCCCTCATGGCGCACGCGATGATCTACGCAACGGCTCGCCTGCGGCCGTGCGAGCCCGTCACTGCGGACGCGGACCTCCGCGGTCTGTCGGGTGTCGTGCTCTTCGAGGCTGACGTCTGGCACACGCGCCCGGATGGTACACTCAGGAGGCAAGCCAGGTGGCCGCGGTGGGGTCGCGTCGCGTGTCTGTTCGCAGCGCGTGAGGCTCCCCGTCGAGGAAAGTCCGGACACCGCAGAGCAGGGCGCTGGCTCAACGGCCAGCCGGGGAAACCCGAGGGAAAGCGCAACAGAGAGCAGACCGCCAGCGGCCCCTTTCGAGGGGTGCGGGTAAGGGTGAAACGGTGAGGTAAGAGCTCACCAGCGGTCCTGGTGACAGGCCGGCTCGGCAAGCCCCGCCCGGTGCAAGACCAAATAGGGGAGCGCTTGAGGGTTGCTCGCCCGAGGCTCCCGGGTTTCGGTCGCACGAGGCGCCGGCAACGGGCAGTCCCAGATGGATGGTCACCCACGACAGGATCCGGCTTACGGCTTGCTACCGAAAGGCCCCTCTTTCCAGCTGGAGGAGGGGCCTTTCCATTGCCTGGCGTCCGCGCTGCGCCCCGCCTCTACTTGAAGGCGCCGGGCGCCCGCTTCACGATCTCGTCCAGCATCAGCCTCGCGTTGGCCCGCCGGATGTGAAAGCCGTCGTAGAAGCCTCTGGGGTCGCCGCCGAAGGTCGAGAGCTCGGTGAGGTCCAGTACCGTGAAGTCGAGGGACTTCTGCAGGCGACGCAGGTAGGCCATCACCGTGCGGCGGCGCTCGTCGAAACCTGCGGGGTGCACCGCGGCCAGCAGGCGAGGGTGGAGCGGCATGAACACGATGACGGGAGTCGCTCCCATGTCGTTGAACAGCCGGACCGTCTTCTCGAAGTAGCGCTGCGACCGGGGGAAGAGCGCCGGAGTCGTCGTGCCGTAGCGCTCCAGCGCCTGGGCGATGGAAAGATCGACTCCACGCTTGAGTGTGCGACCCCGTTCCATGGCAAGGTCGTACCGGTTGCGCGTGACGGCGCCGTCGGGGCTGTACTCCGTGAGAGCCAGGTCACGGCCCTTGGGAGCCTCCGCGGCCGTCCTGGGCAACTTGCGGCGCTCTCGGGCGACGAGGTCGGGCGGGAACCAGCGTGCCAGATCGGGGTCTTGCACCAGCCCGGCGGAGAGGCCCTGCTCGCGGAACGCCTCGACGTGCTCGAACCACACGACCCGCAATCTGGCGTCGGGGTCGAGCGTGCGGATGAAGTTGGTGAAGGCCCAGGCGTCCTCGGGGCGGCCGTTCTGCAGGGCAAGATTGAAGCCGCGGAGGCCGGTGAGCCGCTCGAGGTAGGAGGGTTCGAACCGCGTGGCGCGGGAGCCGCCGAAGAGGAGCAGACGAGGCGGCTTCTCGAGGTTCTCGAGCATCTCCGCCTTGACGGCGCGGTCGGTGCGCACGAAGGGCGGCTTGGCCGCGGCGGGTGAGTCGCTGCCGCGATTGACCAGCACCACCGCGACGACGCCGACCAGTACGAGACAGAGCAGGCCGAGGGCGACCGTCCCGCGGCGTCTCGCGGTGCGGGCGGGAGCGGGTGTGTGGGGAGTCGAGGCGGGAGTCGTCATGGGAGAAGATGGGCCGCCCGGTGAGCGGTGCGGCGCACGATCCATGCTGTCACGCACGGGTGCGCCGGCCCCGCCGATGGTCTTCGGCCTCGGCGGGGCCGGCTCGGGCGGGTATGCTCACCTCGTGAGACCGTCCGCCACCGAGATCGCCGCAGCTCTGCGCCTCGCTCCGCACCCGGAGGGCGGCTTCTTCCGCGAGACCTATCGCGCCGGGCACAAGGTCGACGCGGCGCGCGGCGAGCGACCCGCGAGTACCGCGATCCTGTTCATGGTCACGGGCTCGGCAGTGAGCCGGCTGCACAGGCTGTGCAGCGACGAGCTGTGGGTGTTCCAGGCCGGTCTGCCTCTGGAGTTGGTCACCCTGGATCAGGCCGGCGCGGCGAAGCGACACGTCCTCGGCGGGGTGGAAGAGCCGGGACTGGGCGACGAGGCATGGTCCCCGCAGGTGCTGGTGCCGGCCGGCAGTTGGCAGGGCGCCCGCCTTGCGGGCGGCCCGCACCTGCCGGCCTCTCGCGCCTGGGCACTCGTTACGTGCATCGTGAGCCCGGGCTTCCTCTACGACGACTTCGAGTTGGGCGAGCGCGAAGCGCTCCTGGCGACGTACCCCGAGCACGCGGATCTCGTGGTTGATCTCACCTGAGCGAGAGTGCCGGAGGCGGCGGCAGCGAGCCGACGCCGCAGGGCCGCCGAGCGGCCGGGCGCTCCGTCTGAGCCGCGTGATACTCTCGCCACGACCATGACCGGCGGGGGCGACGCACATCACGGGCTGCTGATCAGCGGCCGCTTCAGGGAGCTCGAGGACGCGCTCTGCGAGCACGTGCACGAGCTCCGGCGCGGCCGTCCTCTCGCGCCGCTCACCATCGTCGTCGGCTCGGGCGCGGCACGCACGCGGGTCGGCGACCTCCTGGTGCGGCGGCTCGGCGCCGTGGCCAACGTCACCGTGGTCACGCTGGCGGGGCTGGCCGCCGATCTGGTGGCCGCCGAGCGTGGGGCGCCGCCGGCCGTGCTCACGGGCATCGCCCGCGAGCGGTTCGTGCGGCGCCTCGTCGCGGACGAGGGCCGTCATCTGGAGTACTTCGCCCCAGTTCTGGAGCGACCGCACTTCGCGCAGGCCGTGGCGGCGACGATCGCCGATCTGCGGGAGGCCTGCATCGAGCCGGGCTCAGCGTGGGCGGAGGCCGTGGCCGGCACGGCCGGCGCAAAGGCACGCGGCGTCGGTAGTCCCGCGGTCGGCGTCTGCGCCAAGGCGACGGATCTCGATCGGCTGTACCGTGGCTACTGCCGCACGCTGGACGAGCGCGGACTTCTTGACGGGGCTGGGGCGCACCTCGTGGCCGCGCGCGCCGTCGCGGGCGGTCGCGCCCCCGAGACGACGATCCTGTTTGGTGTTTACGACCTCAATCAGGCGCAGCAGGCGCTGGTCTCGGCGCTTCTGGCTGATGGAGCGCACGTGTACGTTCCGGTGCCGCAGGGCGCGGCGAGAAGCAGTGCGACCATGCTCGCCGCAGCGGTCTCGGCGGGCCTCTCGGAGCGCCGGTTGGGTGAACCGCCGGGGCAACACGATCGCGATCGGGTGTCGGCCCTCTGGCGCGACCCTCTTGTGCAGGGCACGGATCCCATCCTGGATCTGGGAGGCGACGGCACGCTGCAGGTGGTGTCTGCATCGGACGAACGCGCCGAGACCCGCGAGGCCGTGCGGGAGGTCCTTGCTGCGGCGGTCGGAGGAGCGTCGCTGTGGGAGTGCGCTGTGGTGGTGCCCCATGGCGACGATGTGGAGCGTGTGGCCTCGGCACTTCTAGCGGCTGGGCTACCCGTCGCCGCCGGCGTTGCGGATCGGTCCGCGGGTCCGCGCCTTCTGCTCGCGCTGGCGGAGTGCCTGGCGCCTCTCGCGGGCCCGTCGTTCGCGCGGCGTGCCGTGGTCAACATGCTGGTGGCGGCGCCGTTGAGGAAGGTGGCGGCGGAGTCGTGCGACGCGGCGCTCTGGGTGCACGAGGCCCGGCAGGCGGGAGTCGTAGCCGGGCTCGACCAGTGGACGGATCGTCTGGGCCGGCGGCGGCGAGGGCTGGAGCGCCGGATCATGGAGCTCGAGGCTCGCTCCTCCGAGGTGGAGTCAGATGATCCGGAGGCAGCTGAGAGGGTCGAGACCAGGCGCCTGCGGCTGCGCGCGGCGCGCGGCCTGGAGGCCGGGGTGGGCGCGCTCGCGCGCGCCTGCGACGGCCTCCCGGTCCGCGACTCCTGGAGCGCATGGGCCGAGGCTCTTGCCCGGCTCTTCGAGCAACTGTTCGAGCCCGTGGCGGGCGCGGCGGCTCGTGACGCCGTCGGGCGGCTGCGCGCACTGGACGTCCTCGAGGAGGAGGTGGACGCTCTCGATGTGGTGGTCGTGCTCCGCGAGCTCATGTCCGGGGAGAGCGTCCCCATGGGGCGTGTGGGGCGCGACGGGGTCGCGGTGCTCACGCCTCTGCAGATGCGCGGGCTCAGCTTTCACACGGTGGTGTTCACGGGCCTCGCCGAGGGGGGCTTCCCTGCACGTGGCCGGCCCGATCCGATTCTCGGCGACGGCGAGAGGCGCCGGCTGGCCGAGACGACGGGCATGCGGGTTCCGCTCGCCGAACAACGGGACGCCGAGTCCTTGCTGTTGTTCGCGTTCGCGTGTGAGGCGACGCGAGAGAGGCTGGTGCTGCTTGCGCCGCGTACCGACTCGGCGACGGGGCGACCTCGCCTGCCGTCTCGACTGCTCCTGCGCCTGGCCTCTCTCAGCTTCGGCCGTCCGGTCGGGCTGAGCGAGTTCTCGAGTGGCGTGCCCTTGTTTCCGGTCTGGCGCCACGCCGGTGGCGCACCGATCCATGGTGCCGACGTGGTCTGGGTGGACCAACGCGAGCGCGACACGGCCGCGCTGCTCGCGCTCTCGGAGCGCGGCCGCCGCACCGCTGCCCAGGCGTATCTCACGGCCGTGCTGGGCGATCCTGCCGCGGCCGCACGTCGCCTCGGCGCCTGGCGCGCCTCGCGCAGCCTGGAGCCGGGCGCCTGGCACGGCCTGCTCGGCCGCGACGCCCGGTCTGCGCTCGCCGCGCGCCATCCCTTCGATGCCGAGATGCATTCCACGCGCCTCGAGCGCTACATAAGCTGCCCGTTCGCCTTCTTCCTGCGCGATGTGCTGGGGCTCGATGCTCCCATCGAGCCCGACGATGCCCTCGAGATGGACCCGCGCGAGTTCGGCAACCTGGCGCACGCCATCTTGCAGCGTGCCTACCAGACCGTCATCGGAGAGGGTCTGCAGCTTGCGGATGCGCTCGCCGCGCTCGCCGCCGCGTGGGAGACGTGTTGCGCCGAGGCCGAGCACCGCGGAGTCACCGGGGCGACCCTCTCCTGGGAGGTCCGCCGCGACATGCTGCGCGAAGACCTGCTCGAGACGGTCCGTCGCGATCCGGTCTTCGCTCGCGGCGACGGTCGTCCCGTAGGTGCGGAGTGGAGCTTCGGTGAGTCTGTCGACAGGCCAACCGTCCTGGAGCTTTCCGAGACGCGGGTCGTCCGCTTTGCCGGCCGCCTCGACCGCATCGACGTCACTTGCGGCGGCGCCCGCGTCATCGACTACAAGACAGGTCGCGGCGGCGCGGAGAAGAGCCGCATCAAGGACGGGCTCAGCGTGCAGCTACCGGTGTATCAGCTGGCTGTTCGCCAGGCCGGAGAGCGCTTGTGGTCCGATGCCGGGCAGGGTGTGTGGCCGGGTGCCGCCACGGAGCCGGCGGCTGTCGAGTGCGCGTACCGGCTCGTCACACGTCGTGGCGGATTTGAGGACCTCGCTTTGCGCGACGGGGAGGCCGCCGTCGCCGAGCGTCTTCGCGACTTGGTGGCCAGCGCGGTCTCCCTGGTCGACCAGGGCATGTTCCCGCGCACGACGCGCGGCCGTTGTGACTACTGCGACGTCCGCTACGCGTGTGGGGTCTCCGCCTGGACGCGCGATCGCCAGCGTGAGCACCCGTTGCTCGAGCCGGTCGTCGCCCTTCAGGGATCGCCTAAGAAGGGGGCCGTCGATGGCTCCTGAACGCATCGTCTGCGATCAGGACGTACGCGATCGCGTCACGGGCGATCTGGCGACGACGTTCCTTCTCGAGGCCGGCGCCGGCACCGGCAAGACCCGGGTGCTGGTCGACCGCTACGTGCGCTGCGTTCTCGATCAGGAGCGAGGCACCGGCGACGTCCGCACGGTGGCCGCGATCACGTTCACCGAGAAGGCCGCGGGAGAGCTGCGCCAGCGCATTCGCGAGGAGTTCGAGTCGCGAGCCGTGCGTGCGGCAGATGGTTCGCCGGAGGCCTTGGCTATCGCGGAGGCGCTCGGCGCTCTGGACGACGCGCCGATCCACACCATCCACGGCTTTGCCGGGCGGCTGCTGCGCGAGTTCCCGGTGGAAGCCGGCATCGACCCCGCCTTCGAGCAGCTCGACGGACTTGGTTCGGAGATCGAGCGCGCTCGTCTGTGGGAGGAGTGGCTGACCGGGCTGGCCGCCGGCGACGCTCCCGAGTCGCAGGTGCGGGGGTGGCTCTCGCGACTGCTGCGCGCAGGCGTCGGGTTGGGCCTGGTGCGGGAACTCGCCGTGGGCCCGAGGGGCGTGTTCGGCGAGCGCTACGACATCGACCCCGTGCCGGATCCGCCGGGCGAGCCTGATCTGACCTCCGGTCTGTCGAATCTCGCCGCACAGCTCGCGCAACTGCGCGAGTACTGCATCTCGGCATGCGGCGACCAGAGCGACAGAGGATTCGGCGCTGCCATGGAGCTGGTCGAAGCCGGCGAGCGGCTGCCTGCGGGTTCGCCGGTCGATCTCGATCTGCTGGCGGCGGCGCTGCTCGACCTGCCGGCGAAGACGACCAAGTCGGCGCCCGGGGGCGCCAAAGGCAACTGGGATCCGGGCAGGGGCGGCAAGGAAGAGCTTCAGGCGCGGTATCAGGCCGCGGTCGGCGTCGTCATCGACCTGGTCGACCTCTACGCCGAGTTCCTCACCGGCCTGGCGGTCGCTGTCGCGGATGCGTTCTCGCGCTGGGCCGGCCGCACGCAGCTCGCGCTTGGTCGTCTCGACTTCACCGACCTCCTGGGGTGCCTTCGCGATCTGCTGGTGGGCAATCGTGCTGCGCGCGGCGCCCTGCAGGGCCGGTTCCGCTATCTGCTTGTGGACGAGTTCCAGGACACCGACCCTCTGCAGGCCGAGATCGTCTTCTTCCTGTGCGAGCGCGAGCCACTCGCCTCCGGCTGGCGTGAGGTGGTGCTCGAGCCCGGCAAGCTGTTCGTGGTCGGCGATCCAAAACAGTCCATCTACCGCTTCCGGCGCGCCGACATCGCGCTCTACGACGAGGTCAAGCGCCACGTGGGTGGTCAGCCTGGCGGAACGGGAGTCGTCACCGCCATCAGCCAGAACTTCCGTACGACGCCTGCTGTGGTCGGGTGGGTCAACAACGTGTTCGCCACCGTGTTCGACGCCGACGAGGAGGAGGGCCGCCAGCCGGGGTACCAGTGGGTGGAGCCGCACCGGCCCCTCACGGATGGCCCCATGGTGTCGGTAGTGCTCGGGCAGCCGTACGGGAGTGCGGCCGGGGCGGCGGATGCCGCACGCCGCGATGAGGCCGCCGCCGTCGCGGCGCTGCTCCTTGCTATGCACGGGCCGGACGCGGAGCGCTGGACGGTCCAGGACCGTGACGCGGCGGGAGGCCCCGAGATCCGGCGCCCGCCGCGTTGGGGCGACGTCGCACTGCTGTTTCGCGCGACCACCGGCCTCGAGACGTACGAACAGGCGCTGCGCGCGGCCGGCGTGCCGTATCGCGTCGACGGCGGCAAGGCCTACTTCGCCCGGCGCGAAGTGGATGATGCTCTTCTCTGCCTGCGGGCCATCGACGACCCGAGTGACGGCCCGGCGCTGTACGGCGCCCTGCACTCGACGTTCTTCGGATTCAGCGACGACGACCTCTTCCTGTTCTGGGCGGCAGGCGGCCGGTTCGACCTCTTCGCGGCCGCGCAGCCGGAAGAGCACGCGGGAATCATCGATGCTTTGACGATGCTGCGCGCGCTGCATGTGCGTCGGGTCGAGGCTGAGCCGCACGAGATGGCCGCGGAGCTGGTGCGTCTGGCGCGCGCGTCGGAGTGCCTCGCTGCGACCGGGGCTGGAGCCGCTCAGGCGATCGCCAATCTGGAGAAGCTGGTGGATCGCGCGCGGGCGTTCACCCGCGCCGGCGGCGGCGGTCTCGGCGCGTTTCTCACGTGGGCCGCCGAGGCCGGCGATGCGGCCGACGAGCAGGAGTCACGGGTCGACGATGAGGGCGACGTGATCCACCTGCTCACCATCCACAAGGCCAAAGGCCTGGAGTACCCGATCGTCGTGCTGGTGGGTGGGGCGCTTGCTGGCGGCGGGGGAGGGGGCGAGCACATCGTCGACCGTGTCGAGCGTCGCATGGCGATCAAGCTCAAGGCTGCGCTGCCCGGGGCCGCGGATCGCGACCTCGAACCGCGGGCGTATCTGGCACTCAAGGAGCGCGAGAAGCTCATGGCGGCAAGCGAGACGCGGCGGCTGCTGTACGTGGCCGCCACTCGGGCGCGCGACCGGCTGGTGGTGAGCCTGTTCGGCACGCTGACGAACAAGGACGGCACGGCCAAAGGCGTCATGCTCGGGCCGGTCGCCGACCTTCTCCCCTTGCCCACCGAAATTGCCGAGGAGTACGAGGACGGCGGTGTGCTGGTGCTGCCGCCAAGGGATCCGCCTGCGCGCCCGGACAGTGACGAGGCGCCAGACGCCGCGACCCTGGTCGCGGCCCGCGGCGCTTGGCTGGAGGCGCGGGAGGCGCTGCTCGCCGAGGCTCGCACGCCCGTGTCCGCCACCAGCCCGAGCGGCCTCGAGCACGTGGATGAGACGGTTCGCGGCGGTGGCCCCGGGGCGCCGCCCGGCCGAGCCAGGGCGCTGGCCCTGGGCTCGGCCGTGCACCGCCTCATGGAACTCTGCGATCTCGACGACGAGTCGTCCATCGCTCGCCATGCTCCGGGGGTCGCGCAGGAGCTTGAACACCCGGATCTGGCCGAGCGCGCCGCGGAACTGGCGCGCGTTTGCTGGCGAGCCGACCCGGTTCGCCGCGCCGCCGCGGCCGCCGACGATCTTGACGGCGTGCACCGCGAGCTCTCGGTCGGCGTGCTCGTCGATGACGTGATCGTGAGTGGTGCGGTCGACCTGCTGTACCGCGACGGCGAGGAATGGGTCGTCGTCGATTACAAGACCGACCGCGCCGCCGACCCGGAGGCGCTGCTCGATCGGTATCGTCCGCAGGGAGCCGCCTATGCGGTCGCGGTCGAGGCCGCCACCGGCGGCGTCGTGCGCGAGGTCATCTTCATCGCCGCGGCTGGCGGCGGCTTCGCTGTCCACATCCCTGTCGACGCCGAGCTGCGGGCGCTCGCCTGCCGAGAGATCGGCAGGGTGGTCGACGCCGGTCGCGCCGTCTGTCCGGATGAGCTCGCACCCGGCTGAGCGGCTCCGAGAAGGCGGGACGCACGATGCCGACGATGCTGCAGTTGAAAGACCTGGATGTCGTCGGGCTCAAGGCGGCCCAAGCCGGCTCAACTCGACGGACAGCCGGTCCAGACTGCATCGTCTTCGCCGTGACTGAGAACCGTGGCAGAGGGACGCTGCCCGCCGGCGACTTCTCCGCCTGGCTGCGTTCCGCACATGCCGCACTTGCAGAAGGGGAGTCGGCGGACATGCCCTGCGGGGAGTGCAACGCGTGCTGCCGTGCCTCACATTCCATCCACGTGCCGCCTGAGGAGAAGCGGACCCGGACCCGGCTGCCCCGCGAGCTCCTGTTCCCGGCTCCGGGTCTGCCGCCCAGTACGCTCGTGCTCGGGTACGACCAGGCTGGGCGTAGCCCCATTCTGGTCGAGGCCCGCTGTACCGTCTACGAGGACCGGCCGCTGGCCTGCCGCACCTACGATTGCAGGATCCGCGCAGCCACGGGCGTCGCCCCCGACAGGGAC
The DNA here is from genome assembly GCA_963709345.1 of uncultured Actinomycetes bacterium. Taxonomy (GTDB): domain Bacteria; phylum Actinomycetota; class Thermoleophilia; order UBA2241; family UBA2241; genus CAIXSE01. The sequence continues at coordinate 197,962 of CAVPVX010000002.1, read as the reverse complement.
GCCATTTCCGGGCAGGTGCGGCGCTGAAGGTTCAGCTATCCGTCTCGCGACGATCGGGAGCGGCAGGCAGCCGTGCAGGCCGCGTCCGTTTCATTCGCGAGCATCTCGAATGCTTTCCGAACCATGCTGCGCGGATGAAGCCGGTACGCGTCGCCGTGCTGGCCGTCGCGGTCCACGAGGGGCGACAGGTGACGCCGAGTGGTCGCCTCGCCGGCGCCGAAGCGCATCTTCGAGATCCAACTGGTGAAGAGACTGGTCGAGAAGAACACTGTGGTGGTGTGCGCCGGTGGGGCCGGCATCCCGGCCGCCGTCGCCGCCGGCGGCCGGGATGCCCTTCAAGGCGTCGAGGCGGTCATCGACAAGGATTGAGCCAGCGAGCTTCTGGTGCGCGACCTGGTCGCCGGCGTCCACGTGATGGCGACCGACACCGATGGCGTGTACCTGGACTGGGGTACGCCAAGCCAGCGACTGATCGACCGTGCGACTCCGGCGGAGCTGGCACAGCGCGCACTCCCCGCTGTCTCGATGGGCTCCAAGGTCGATGCGGCCAGCCACTTCGTCCTAGACACGGGCAAGCAGGCGGCGATCAGGCCTTGAAGGACATCCGGGAGATCGTCGCCGGCACCGCCGGGACGCAGGTGGTCGCCCAGCGCGTCTCGCGTGAGCCCCGGTGCTCACGCAGGAGCCGGGACTGGTTGACAAGAGGCGTCACTGGGTATATATTTTGTGACGGAAGACACAAACGGTTTGTTTTTCAATCGAAGGAGGGACGTCATGTTCGATAGGACCATTACCGCCATCGGCACGGTGTTCTCAGGAGTCTCGAGCGTCGTGCTGGGTGTCTCAGAGGTGTCAGGAGAACTTGAGCGGCAGCGCGTCACGCGTCCTCGCCGCTAGGATAGCAACTGTTCCTCCCGCACTGTCGCGGCTGAAGCAGAAGAGCAGCGAAAAGGCCGCCGGCGTGTCGACAGACACGCCGGCGGCCTTTTCTTGTGGCCTTCTCCGCCGCCTGCTAGAGGACTGCAGACAGGAACTCGGCGGTGCGGGGGTCGTGCGGGTTGTCGAAGACCTGCGATGGTGGTCCGAACTCGATGACCACCCCGCCGTCCAGGACCGCGACGAGGTCGGCGACCTCGCGCGCGAACCCGATCTCGTGCGTGACGACGACCATCGTCATGCCACTCTCCGCAAGTTCCTTCATCACGTCGAGGACCTCACCGACGAGTTCCGGGTCGAGTGCCGACGTCGGCTCGTCGAAGAGCATCAGCTTCGGCTTCATGCACAGAGCACGAGCGATCGCGACGCGCTGTTGCTGTCCGCCCGAGAGCTGACTGGGGTAGTAGTCGGCTCGATTAGCAAGACCGACACGGTCCAGCATCTTCTGCCCCAGCTCGCGCGCCTCTTCGCGTGACTTCTTCTGCACACGGATCGGCGCCACGGTGACGTTCTCGAGCGTCGTCATGTGCGGGAAGAGGTTGAACGCCTGGAACACCATGCCGATGGTTGCGCGTTGCTTCGCGACCTTCTTGGTCGTCATCTCGTACAGCTTGCCGTTCCGCTCGTTGTAGCCGACAAGCGTGCCTTCGACGGAAAGGCGTCCGCCCTGGATCTTCTCGAGGTGGTTGATGCAGCGAAGGATCGTGGACTTGCCGCCGCCGCTGGGCCCCAGGAGTACGACGACCTGACCCTTCTCGACGCGCATGTCAACGCCCTTCAGGACGACGTTGCTGCCGAACGACTTCCAGACGTTCTCGGCGAGAACCATGGGTTCACTCATCGGTGCTCCTCCGGGATTGCCGCCGCCCCGTTCTCGAGCTTGGTTGCTAGGCCAACGGGCTCCTTCTGCTTCTTGGGCGCCGCCGACTTGCGGGAGTGGCCCTTTCCGTAGTGCTTCTCGAGGTAGTACTGCCCGATGCTGAAGACCGTGGTGAGGGCGAGGTACCAGATGCAGGCCACGATGAGCAGGGGGATGATCTGGAACGTCTGCCCCCAGACCGTCTGCAACCTCGTGAGGAGCTCGTTGCCGCCGATCACCGAGACCAGCGACGTGGTCTTGAGCATCGAGATGGTGTTGTTGCCGAAGGGCGGGATGATGATGCGCATCGCCTGCGGAAGCACGACTCGAGTCATGGTCATGCCCCACGGCATCCCGAGCGAGAAGGCTGCCTCGGACTGCCCCGGACTGACCGATATGATGCCGGCCCGGACGAGCTCCGCATCGTAGGCGGCCTCGTTGAGGCCGAGGCCGAGGATGGCGGCGGTGAAGGCGCCGATCACGGCGGACGTCTCCCAACTGCCGAAGACGATGCCCACGAAGGGGATGCCCATGAAGATGGTCGGATAGAGAGCTCCAAGGAAGCCCCAGATGAGGATCTGCACCAGCACCGGGGTGCCACGGAAGAACCAGATGTAGAACGAAGCGATGGTGCCGAGGACCGGGTTCTTCGACAACCTCATGACGGCGAGTATGACGCCGCCGACGCCGCCGATGACCATCGCGATGATCGTCAACTCGATGGTCACCACCACGCCGCGCAGAGTCAGGGGCTTGAACAGGTACTCCCCGACGACCTTCCACTCCATGTTGGGGTTCTTGGCCAGCGAGACGACTACCGCGGCAGCGAGGAAGATGACGACCGCCGCGAACGCCCAGGTGCCGTAGTGACGGACCGGGATCGCCTTAATGTCCGGCGGACGTTGGCCGCGCGGTGCTACCGGGGACTTGCCGGAATCGGCGGTCGTTGCCATGGGATCACGAACCCAGGTTGATGGTGATGGGGTCGAGCATGCTTTCGCCTGCGCCGTAGAGATCGAGGATCTGCTTCATCACGCCCTCGTCGACGAGTTGCTGAAACGCCTGCTGGAACGCCTCGGGGAGATTGGGAATGCCCTTCGTGATCAGGATGGCGATGGTCGCTGGGTCGTAGCCTCCGGGGAAGGCCGGGTCGACGATCGCCTCGAAGACGTCGCCGCCGCCGCTGGTCTTCGCGACATAGGCGCCACCCGGTCCGTCGGTCATTTGCGCCTCGGCCTTGCCGCTCTTGACCGCGAGCTGTGCGTCGGTGTCGGAGGGCAGCGCGAGGATCTTTATCTCCGCCTTGCCGGCAGCGGCAAACTCCTTGTTGGTGTTGACGAGGAAATCGTACTGAGTCGTCCCCTTCTGCACCGACACGACCTTGCCGGCGAGGCTGTCCAGTCCGACGATCCCGTCCGGATTGCCCTTCAAGACCAGGATGCCCGAGCCGTCCTTGGCGTAGTCGACGATGTCCACGACCTTCTGGCGATCAGGAGTGTCGTAGAAAGTCGATATGCCAAGGTCGGCCTTGCCGGACAGCATCGAGGGAATGATGCTGTCGAACGGGGTCTGCTGAAGGACGATCTCGATGCCGAGCTTGGCGCCAAGCGCCTTGGCGAGGTCGGGTTCGATACCGACGAACACGGGGCTACCGGGCGACTCGTAGTACTCCCACGGCGGGTACGGTGCGTTGGTGGCGGCCTTCATCTTGCCGGCTGACTTCACGCTGTCGGGCAACATGTCCTGGAGCGCGGGGTCTAGCTTGATCGTGATGCTGGCCTTCTCTGTGTCGGGCGCCCCGATTTCGAACGTCTGCTCCGTGGCCGTCGCTCCGCCGCCGGTGTCGCCTTCTTCGGTCGTGCTGCCGCACGCGCCGAGGACGAGGGCAGCAAGGAGCGCTACCGCACTCAGGATCAGGAGAACGGCCGGCGGCACGAGCCGATGTCCCCTCCGCTTGTTCTGCGCCCCGTGGGTAGGTGAGTTGCATGCCATTTGGTCCCCCTTCACGCGTCGTGTTGCCCCGTCCCCCGATTCTGGATGCCCTGGTGCAGTGTGCGTGGGGCGCTCCCGGGATGGTCGGCCCTTTGGGCATCGGCAGCGAGGCATCTGTCGCCTCACGGCCAGCCTGTTCGCACACTATATACAGTGGTCGTCACGATAGTCACTAAATCGTCACGGTTGACTGCCCCGTGACGCCCGCATAGCATGCGGGACGCCGCTCGGCGCTTGCCGACCGGCGCCACTCTCGACCAAGGAGCGACGATGGGCAAAGAGCTTTCCATCCTCTCGCACGACACGGTCGACCAGCCTCCTCCAGCTCCCCACTCCTGATCGCGCGGTCGCCCGCCTTGCGGCCGGCGCCGTCGCCCTCACCCGCCGCCGGCCGCGATGCTGCCTGCATCACAGCGCCCACCTCGGCGCTCCGGCCATCATCACTGTTTGCTGGACAGGAGAGCTCCGTCTCTCCTTGCATGGATCATCTGCATGACTGCAGCCGCGAAACAAGGAGCGATACATGATCAGAGTAGCTGAGTGGGGCACGGGCATGATGGGCCAGGGTCTCCTGGGGTACATCCTCGACCGCCCGAAGGACATCGACCTCTGCGGCGTCATCGTCACCAATCCCGCCAAAGAGGGCAAGACGGTCGGCGAGCTTCTCGGTCGCCCGTGCGACGTCAAGATGACCACCGATTTCGAGGCGGTCCTTGCGCAGAAGCCCGACGTGGTCTGCATCAACACGCAGAGCAACATGGACGAGATCGAGCCGCAGATCGTGCCCGCGGTGAAGGCCGGCTGCAATGTGGTCTGCATCGCCGAGAAGCTCGCCTACCCGTGGGCCAGCGACCCCGAGCGCGCCGAGATGTTCGACAAGCTCGCCAAGGAGAACGACGTCACCATCCTGGGCACCGGCATCAACCCCGGCTTCGTCCTCGACGCGCTCATCGTCATGTGGAGCAGCATCTGCCTGCGTGTCGACTCCATCGAGGCGTCGCGCGTCAACGACCTCTCGCCCTTCGGCCCCACGGTCATGACCGGCCAGGGCGTGGGCACCACCGTCGAGCAGTTCGAGAAGGGCGTCGCCGACGGCACGATCGTCGGTCACATCGGTTTCCCCGAGAGCATCATGCTCATAGCCAGGGCCCTGGGCTGGGACATCGACGAGATCGTCGAGACGCGCGAGCCCATCGTGACCAAGGTCGAGCGCTCCACCGACTGCGTGCACGTGGCCGCCGGTGACGTAGCCGGCTGCAAGCAGGTCGGCAAGGGCTACAGCAAGGGCGAGCTCAAGATCCACCTGATCCACCCGCAGCAGATCCACCCGCAGATGGCCGATCAGGGCACCGGCGACTACATCAAGCTCGTCGGCGACCCCAACGTGAACATGGCCAACACTCCCGAGATACCCGGGGGCAAGGGCACCTATGCGAGCGCCGGCAACTACATCCCGCTGCTCCCCGGCGCGCCGGCCGGCATGCAGACCGTCGTCGACCTGCCGATCCCGCGCTACTGGGCTCCCACCGTCTGAGAGGGGTGACCGCTTTGACAGACGCCACTTGCTGCGAGGCCGGCGACTGGGTCGAGGTGGAGCGCGTGCTCCTCGAGCCGGCCGACCGGTCCAAGAACCTCCCGCCGGAGACGGCGGAGAAGCCGCTGCGCATGTGGATCAAGGGGTTCGCCCAGGCCGCAGGCGCGTTGGGCGATCCCATGACCATCGAGACCATGACGGGGCGCCTGGTCGAGGGCTCGCTCTCGGCCATCAACCCGGGCTACTTCCATACGTTCGGCAAGCCGATCCCCGAGCTCGCTCGTGTGGGCATCGACCTGCGCGCGCGGCTGGTGGAGTACCAGGCGTCTGAAGGCGGTGAGCGCTGATGGCCACCAGGTTCGACGCCATCATGGCGCGCCGCGGCGAGATCATGGGCAAGGCGCTCGGCATGGACTACAGCGTGTTCGAGCAGAGCCCCATCGCCTTCGACTACGAGGGCATGATGGAGGCGCACGGCTACAGCCTGCAGGACATCGTCGCCATCCAGACCAAGGCCGGCGTGGGCAACACGCCGCTGCTTGAGCTCAAGAACCTCACCGACGTGGTGCGCTCCATGAGCGCGCCCGGCAAGGGCGCCCGCATCTTCGTCAAGGACGAGGCCGCCAATATGGCCGGCGCCTTCAAGGACCGCCGCGCCAGCGTGAGCATCCACGTCGCCAAGGAGAAGGGCTACGAGGGCGTCATCGCCGCCACGTCGGGCAACTACGGCGCTGCCGTGAGCAGTCAGGCGGCGCGCTACGGTCTCAAGTGCATCATCGTCCAGGAGACCTTCGACAGCCGCCACATCGGCCAGCCGGAGATCGTCGAGAAGAGCCGGATCTGCGAGGCGTTCGGTGCGGAAGTGCTTCAGCTGACGGTCGGCCCCGAGCTCTTCTTCCACATGGTCGAACTGCTCGACGTCACGGGCTACTTCGCCGCCTCGCTCTACAGCTCGTTCGGGGTGAGCGGCATCGAGACCCTGGGTCTCGAGATCGCCGAGGAGATGACGGCGCTCACCGGGGCGCCGCCGACTCACTGCGTGATCACCCACGCCGGCGGCGGCAACACCACCGGCACGGCTCGCGGTCTCAAGCGCGCCGGCGCCACCGACACGCAGATCATCAGCGCCTCCGTCGACCTCAGCGGCCTGCACATGGCCAGCGACGACGACTTCAACCGCAAGAGCTTCACCACCGGCCACACCGGCTTCGGCGTGCCGTTCGCCACCTGGCCCGACCGTGCCGACGTGCCGCGCAACGCGGCCCGCTCGCTGCGCTACATCGACCGCTACCTGACGGTGACGCAGGGCGAGGTCTTCTACATCACCGAGGCGATGAGCAAGATCGAGGGACTGGAACGCGGCCCTGCGGGCAACACCGCCATGACCGCGGCGGTGAGCCTGGCCCGCGACCTGCCGCGTGACGACACGGTGGTCGTTCAGGAGACCGAGTACACCGGCGCCGGCAAGCACCACTGGGCGCAGCTCAACTTCGCCAGGGAGATGGGCGTGGAGGTGCGCAGCGGCGATCCGACGGAGAACGTGCCGGGCAAGGTCATCGTCATCCCCGAGCGTCCGGAGCAGATCCAGGCCAAGGACTTCGACGTTGCCCGAATGCGTAAGAGCTACGTGCGCAACGCGTTGAAGCAGACGCCCGACGGCTACGCGCCGACCGCCGACGACATCGCCTTCCTGGCGGCCGACACGAACTCGGACGCGGCCGCCGTCGAGGCGAGCATCGCCGCGCTCAAGGAGGCCTGAGATGGCCCGCGAAGACACGTATCTGCAGATCCGCGGGCATCTCGCCGGCCTGGCCGACGAGGAGCTCGAGGCGCGCTTCTGGGAGCTCGCCCAGCAGGTGGTCGATCCGCTGGTCGAGCTCGCCCGCGTGCACACCTCGCCGAGTATCGAGCGCTCGGTGCTGATGCGCATGGGCGCCGACTCGCCGACCTGCATGGCCGTGGTCGGCGAGTGCGAGAAGCGCGGCTTGCTGGGGCACGGCGCAGGTCACGTGGTGCTGCACTGCAGCACCGCCTGGGGCTGCACCGCGCCCGAAGCCGCGCGGCGCCTTGCCGCCGGTGAGGGTTGGGACGCAGTGGAGCAGAAGTGGGGAGGAGGGCGATGAAGCTCGACCCCAACGAGAAGCTCGATGTCGCCGCCCTGCTCGACGACCTCGAGCACTACCGCCCGCGGCGCAAGGGCTGGCACTGGCGCGAACTGGTGTCCGACCAGACGCTGCACAAGTTCGTCTACAAGGAGACTTCGAAGGGTCTTGTGCGGAGCATCCCACTGCCGGCCGCGCACTACTTCGGCGATATCGACCCGCAGCCCGACTGCGTCGTGACCACCGAGATCGCCTCCGGACGCTTCGAGGACGATATCCGCCGCATGCGCATGGCGGCCTGGCACGGCGCCGACCACATGATGGTCATCCGCACCGCCGGGCAGAGCCACATGGACGGCCTCCTCGAGGGTACGCCGGAGGGCGTGGGCGGCATCGCCGTCACGCGTAAGCAGGTGCGCGCCACCCGCAAGGCGCTGGACTTCATCGAAGACGAGGTGGGCCGGCCCATCAACTTCCACTCCTACGTGAGTGGCGTTGCCGGCCCCGAGATGGCCGTCATGTTCGCCGAAGAGGGCGTCAACGGCGCCCACCAGGACCCGCAGTACAACGTGCTCTACCGCAACATCAACATGTACCGCAGCTTCGTGGACGCGGCGGTGGCCAAGCACGTCATGGCCAGCGTGAGCATGGCGCAGATCGACGGTGCCCACAACGCCAACGCCACGGCGGTGGAGGCCTGGAACGTGATGCCCGAGCTGCTGGTGCAGCACGCCATCAACTCGGCGTACTCGGTCGCGGTCGGGATGCCCAAGGAAGACATCTGCCTGAGCACCGTGCCGCCCGACGCGGCGCCGGCGCCGTGCATGCGCATGGACCTGCCGTACGCGGTGGCGCTGCGCGACTTCTTCGGCGACTACAAGATGCGCGCCCAGGAGAACACGCGCTACATGGAGGCCGACGGCCGCGACGCCACCGTCAGCCACGTGATGAACCTCGTGATCAGCCGGCTCACGAGCGCCGACATCCAGAGCACGATCACGCCCGACGAGGGCCGCAACGTGCCCTGGCACTACAACAACGTCGCCGCCGTGAACACGGCCAAGCAGAGCCTCGTGGGCATGGACGGCCTGCGCGAGATGGTCAAACTCGACCGCGAGGCGCCGGAGCTCAAGGCCAAGGTGCGCGAGATCAAGGAGCGCGCCATCCTCTTTCTCGAAGGGATGCTCAAGGACGGCGGGTACTTCGGTGCCGTCGAGGAGGCCTACTTCGTCGACTCCGGCATCTACCCCGAGACGCACGACGACGGCATCGCCCGCAAGAGCGACGGCGGCGTGGCGGCGGGGACGATCGTGCCGCGCGCCGAGGACTACCTTGCGCCGGTGTGCCACCACTTCGGCGAGAACCACCTGCCCGAAGGGTATGGTGAAGCGGGCGGCGCGGGCGTCGTCCACAGGCCCTGCGACCTCATCGATGGCTGCACCCTGTGCGACGCCGAGAAGGTGCCGTTCATCGACGAGCTCGACCCGGAGGACAACGTCAACGCGCGGCTCGCGCAGACGGCGGAGTTGCGCGACAGAGGTCTACTCAAGCCGGAGGTTCAGTGGGCCGCGGACGGCTGGGTGGTCGTGACCCTGTTCCTTCCCGCGGCGCCGCGCGTCGCGGAGTTTGCGGCACTCGAGTTCGGCAAGGCCATGAACCTGCAGGAGTGCGAGGTCATCAACAAGCAGGTCATGCACCCGGCGGAGGGCACGCTGATCGAGCTCAAGGGCCGGCTGGACGCGGTCGTCGACCCTGCCCGGCTCGTGATTCCGCCCGAGCCCGAGGTGATGAGCGACGAGGAGATCAAGGCCTTCGTCACGGAGAAGGACATCAAGTGCGTGGCCGCCACGGTGGGGCAGGACGAGCACTCGGTGGGCATGCGCGAGATCATCGACATCAAGCACGGCGGCCTCGAGAAGTGGGGCTTCGGGTGCGAGTACCTGGGCACCTCGGTGCCGGTCGAGAAGGTACTGGACGCGGCGATCGAGCACGCCGCGCAGATCGTTCTCATCAGCACGATCATCACGCACGGCGACATGCACCGGAACAACATGGAGAAGCTCGCCGACCTGGCCGTCGAGAAGGGCGTGCGCGACAAGCTGATCCTCATCAGCGGCGGCACCCAGGTCACGGACGAGCTGGCCCGCAGTTGGGGCATGGACGCCGGCTTCGGGCGCGGCGCCAAGGGCATCGGCGTCGCCTCGTTCGTCGTCAAGACGATGCGCGAGCGCGGGATGTGACGTGACACGCTCGCGCCACCTGCGCACGAGGCCCGCGCGCGGCGGGGCGGGGGAGAGTCGGTGACGGCCGGCCCCCGCCCCGTGGACGTCCTCGTCGCCGAGATCGGTTCTACGACCACCGTCGTCTCGGCGTTCGCGGGCCTGCGCGAGTACCCGGCGACGACGCCCCACCTCGTCGGGCAGGGCGTCGCCGCGACGAGTGTCGCCGACGGCGACGTCACCATCGGCGTGAACGCCGCCCGGGCGCGGCTGGAGGCGGCTTCCGGGCCGCTCGAGCCGAGCCTGACACTGGCGACCAGCTCGGCCGCCGGGGGCCTCCGCATGACCGTCCACGGTCTCACGCAGCGCATGACGGCCATGGCGGCGCGGGAGGCCGCGCTCGGGGCCGGCGCGGTCGTCAAGTTCCAGACCGCCGGCCGTCTGCGCGACCACGATCTGCGCGAGATAGACGCGGTCAAGCCCAATCTGATCCTGCTGGCCGGCGGGGTGGAGGGTGGCGACTTCGATACGGTGCTTTTCAACGCCGGTCGGCTGGCCGAGTTGGAGGCGCGACCGATAGTGGTGTACGCCGGCAACTCCGTCGTCTGCAGCGACGCGCAGGAAGTGCTGGAAGGCGCCGGCTTCAAGGTCAAGGTCACAAACAACGTCTACCCGGGTATCGACGAGCTCGACATCGTGCCGGCTCGGGCGGTCATCCACGATGCCTTCGAGGAACACATCACTCATGCGCCCGGCATGGAGCGCATCGGCGAGGTCGTGAACGGGCGCATCCTGCCGACGCCGGGGGCGGTTCTGATCGCGGCGGAACGCCTCGCAGAGGACATCGGCGATCTCGTCGTCGTCGACGTCGGCGGCGCCACGACCGACGTGCACTCGATCACCGACGGCAGTCCCGAGGTCGCGGCGCTCATGATCGAGCCACAGCCGCACAGCAAGCGCACCGTCGAGGGCGACCTCGGCACCTATGTCAGTGCGGCGCACGTGGTCGAGATGCTGGCCGAGCAGGAGCGGCCGGTGCAGCTGCCGCCGCCGCTACCGACGACGCAGGAGGAGATCGCGGCGGCACTCACGCTCACGCACTTCGCCGCCGTGACCGGCGTGCAGCGGCACGCCGGTCAACTCGCTCACCTGTACACGCCGACCGGCCGTCAGACGGTCGCACGCGGGCGCGACCTCACCGCCTGCCGGCTGGTGATCGGTACGGGCGGGGCGCTCACGCGTCTGTCCGGCGGCGCGGCCGTCCTGTCTGACGTGCGCGCGAAGAGCGGCGGCGGGGAGCGCCTGCTGCCGCCGCCGGACGCGCGCGTCGCACTCGATCGCGACTACGTCTTCGCCTGCTGCGGCGCCCTGCTGGCGCACTTCGCGCCGGAGATCGTGACCGCGCTCATGCGGAGCAGCGCCGGTCTCTAGGGCGCTGGCGTCGCGCTGTCTCGGCCGGCGAGGGCGGTCTCAGACGGGGGCGGCGACACCGAAGAACATCAGCAGGCCGCCAAGGATCAGGCAGATGACGACGTTCTTGATGAAGTGCGCGCCGCTCTCATCAGTAGGCTCGCGATGCACGAAGAGCCCCATGCATCGCATGAAGCAGGCGGAGCACACGCTGCAGGTGACGCCTTCGCGCGGCGCCTCAACTGAGAACATGGGCGAGGATCGCGGTCACAGCCACCCCCGGATCGAGGAATCCCACCGCGCGCCGATAGTCGCTCGGCTTGTCGCCGAGGCCGAGATGCTGGGCGTCGGCGAGCGTGAACGCGGCGTGACTGATGAAAGCGGCCACACCGACCCCACCCAGGGAAAGGAGGTGAGCCCGGTTGACCGCATCGGTCGCTCCGCCGGCGAACAGGAACCGGAAGCCGAGAAGGGTGTCGACACTCGCAAGGACGTGGCGCGAAATCACGAGACACTCGGCGACGCGTGTGTCGGCGGGGTGCCACTCCATCTTGCCGGGCTTGACCGCCTCCGGTGTCGCAGCGCCGGAGTGCGCTACCAGGTTCGGTCTCCAAGGCGGCGTTCATCAGTGCGTCTTCCCGCTGAGGTGTGGTGCCGTCGCTGCATACGGGGCTCTTGAGTGCCGCGGGAGTATGCAGTGACACGGCACGTCGATCTCACTACGAATCCGTGCCGGTGCTGCTGCTCGCCCTCTTCGTGGGGCGCTACCTGGTCGTCCGCTGGGCACAGCAGAGTACCGCGCCGGTCGACACGGGCGCAGCGTTGATGACGGGAGCCGAGTAGAGGGTCAGCCGTTCAGCTTGATCGCGGAGGTCTGGCACACCTGGACGCATCTGCCGCAGAGCGTGCAGGCGTCGGGGTCGTGGGCCACCGCCTTCGAGCCGTCGAACGAGAACACGCCGTGAGGGCACACCTGCGGGCAGGCGCCGCAACCGGTGCAACTGCCTGAGTCGACGACGACGCGAGCAGACGGTGTCGTCGCGGGGGAAGACCCGGTGTCCGCAGTACTGCCGGTGGACGATCCGGATTCTGCAGTGGATCCGGAGGCGGAGGCTGAGGAGTCGCTCTGAGTCCCGTGGCCGTAGCCGTTGCCGGTCCCGGACGAGGAGCCGGTGGAGTCTCCGGCCGCCGCAGTGCCCGACGTGCGGCCGGCGATGCTGAGGCCGCCCAGCAGCGCCACTCCGCCGAGGACGGCGGTACCGGCAAGAAACGCCTTGCGGCTCATGCGGGAGGGCTGGCTTGGAAGCCTGTCCTCACCCATGTGCTCAAGCCGCTCGAGAGAGGTGGCCGCGACCACCTGCGGCGGCGCGGCTGCGCCCACGGCGGGCGCGACGCCGGCCGCAGGGGCCGGCCGCTGCGCCTCGGCCGCGACGACTCTCGCAGGCGCCGGCCGCTTCGGCGTGACGCGCTCCCGCCGGCTCCCGCCGGCCATCTTGCGCGTCATGTGTGCCAGCCAGCGCAGGTGGAGAGCTGTGTGGACGCCGACGCCGGCGGCCATGATCGCGCCGCTCCAATCGTGGATCGTCGCCCACAGCGCCGTGCTGATGCCGAAGATCACGGGGCTACCGGAGGCCGTCAGCGTGGTGGCTTCGGGAAAGAGGCGCACGATACCGGTAGCGGCGCAGAAGAGAAATGCCACGCCGGTGATCATGTCGACCCAGTAGTTGAGTACTGCTCTCTTCATGCCGCTCCATCGACGTGGTGCATGGCTACCGGTTTCTTTGTGTCCCAGACCGGCCTGCCGCTTGAGAGAGAGGCTAGCGAGCGACTCTGAGGATACGCTGAGGGCGGCCTGAGTGCGGTCTGTGGGTTACGAGTGTAGCGGCAATCATAACGCCGGAACAGTCTCAGCCACCACCACGGTCCGGCTGTTGCCCTGGTGGCGAGGCGCGCAGGTGTAGAGCGTGAGCATCGCACGGGAGCCGCATCTGAGGATGCTCTCGTCTTCCGGATCTCTGGTGAAGACCTTCATGACTCGGTACTGGTGGAGAGCCCGATGCCGGAAGATGACGATGAGATCGCCTGGCGCGAGACGGTCGAGCAGAAGAAAGGCGCCCTTGAGTAGATGCCCGGCCAGTACGGTGTTGTCTTGCGTCGGCGGCGTGGCACCGTTGGGCTGGTGCCCGACACCGGCGCCTTCGCCGTGACTGTCTGCGAGGTCAGCCGTCCAACTCTCTTTGTGGCGCGTCAGATGGTCCACCGATGCGTCGTCGCTCCGCATCCTCCACGGCTTGGGTTTGCGTTGCAGGGTTGGTGTCGGATAATGGCCAGCCATGAGCGAATGGCTCTGGCCGGAATCAACCGAGGAGGATGCATAGATGGCCTTCAATCTGCGTAACAGGAGTTTCGTCAAGCTGCTCGACTTCACTCCAACTGAGATCCGTTTCCTTCTGAAGCTGTCTGCGGACCTGAAGGCGGCGAAGTACGGAGGCTACGAGGTCCCGCGTCTCTCCGGGAAGAACATCGCCCTCATCTTCGAGAAGGCGTCCACGCGGACGCGCTGTGCCTTCGAGGTGGCAGCGTTCGACCAGGGTGCGCACGTCACCTATCTCGGTCCGTCCGGGTCGCAGATCGGCAACAAGGAGACGATGAAAGACACGGCGCGCGTGCTGGGGCGCATGTACGATGCCATCGAATACCGCGGGTTCGGCCAGGCGGTCGTGGAGGATCTCGCCGCGCACGCCGGAGTGCCCGTGTGGAACGGTCTCACCAATGAGTTCCACCCGACGCAGGTGCTGTGCGACCTGCTCACCATGTCCGAGCACAGCGACAAGCCGCTGAGCGAGATGACCTTCTGCTTCCTCGGAGACGCACGCAACAACATGGGCAACTCGCTCATGGTCGCCGGGAGCAAGATGGGGATGGACGTGCGGCTCTGCACCCCCAAGTCGCTCTGGCCGAACCCGGACCTGGTAGCTCAGTGCCGCGCGGTCGCCGAGGAGACCGGTGCACGTTTGACGCTGACCGAGGACATCGATGAGGGCGTGGCCGGCGCGGACTTCCTGCACACCGACGTCTGGGTGTCGATGGGCGAGGCCACCGAGGTCTGGAAGGACCGTATCGAGCTTCTCACGCCCTACCGGGTCACCGCGGATGCCATGAAGAAGACCGGCAATCCGGGCGTCAAGTTCATGCACTGTCTCCCGGCGTTCCATAATCGCGACACGACCGTCGGCGAGCAGATCTACCAGGAGTTCGGCGTCGACTGCATGGAAGTCAGCGAAGACGTGTTCGAGTCGCCCGCCTCCGTCGTCTTCGATCAGGCCGAGAACCGCATGCATACGATCAAAGCCGTCATGGTGGCGACGCTCGGAGCCTGAGGCGTTCCTCTCTTGAGGCGTTGCGGCGCACTCGCTCTTGCCGAAGGCATGGCGAGCGCGTGAGCAGTCCAGCGGGCGTCTGGCTCTTCTTGGTCAGGCGCCCGCTGCGCAGTCGGGGTGATCACGCGGGATCCTCTGCCCGAAGGACCACATCCTCCTGGCGTCCGCGTCAGGGCGTCGGCGAGCCGTCGGGCTTGCGGCGTCCGCCTGCCGTCGCTCATGGGGCGTCACGGTGTCCCCTGGGGCCTCGAGCGTCGTCCATGCGCCCCGGTTTCCCGGTAGGCCCTCGGTCGGCTCAAGCCCGCACACCCATTTCTCGACACTCGGCCAGTCGGGCCGGTGCGGCTTCAGGCGGTTCCGCCGAGAGGTGGCTCGGGCGCTGTCCTTGGCCATCATCGCGGGCGCGCCGTTGAGCGCACAGGCGGTGACCTTCAATCCAAGCGAACGAGCGACTGAGAACACGGGATCGTCTGGGGCGGCAGGTCGCCGTTCACGAAGTCTGAGCGAAGCACGAGGTGGCCCGCCACGCGTGAGTCGAGCGAGCCGATGCGATGGCTAATGCCTGAGGCTGCCGCTATCCTGTTCGGAGCCACTCGCCCCTAGTCGATCGCGGAGTCTGCTGTGTTCATACTCGAGGAGCCCTACGTCTCCGACCTTCTTGCTGCCACTGTCGTGGATCTGGGGCTTCCCGTCCTTGACACGACGATGGCCAGGCGTCGACTGCCAGGGGACTACGCCGCTCTGCTGCTCGCCGACGATACGTTCGCCGCTGCGGCCGCCCGACCGGGCGCCAGGCTGTACTCGAACTCCGAGAACGCGATCGGTTGGATCTCCGAGCATCTCGTGGAGTCGGACGTGCCGGGGATGGTCAGACTGTTCAAAGACAAGCTCGCGTTCCGCGATCTTGTGGCTGATCTGTATCCGGACTACCGCTACTTTGAGCTGTCACTGTCCGGACTGCGCGCGTTCGACCCGACGAGCCTTCGTGCACCCTTCATCCTCAAGCCGGCCGTCGGGTTCTTCAGCATGGGAGTCCACGTTGTCGCGTCTGCTGAAGCCTGGCCGGCGGCGGTGGCTGACGTCGAGCGCGAGGTACAAGCATTCGGCTCCATCTATCCCGATGAGGTGCTGGGACTCGATCGGTTCGTGGTCGAGGAGGTCGTCGAAGGCGAGGAGTTCGCGGTCGACGCCTACTTCGATGCGGATGGGACTCCAGTCGTGGTCGACATCTACGCGCACCTGTTCGTCTCGACTGATGACGTGAGCGACCGTGTCTACCTCACGAGCGCCCAGACGGTCGAGCGCCTGAGTCCGCCCGCGACGGCGTTCCTCGCTGAAGTCGGTCGCCGCGCCGGCCTGGCCGATTTCCCCGTCCACGCTGAGCTTCGCATCGACGCAGCCGGCCGCGTTGCGCCGATCGAGGTCAACCCGATGCGCTTCGGCGGATGGTGCGCGACAGATATCGCGTACTTCGCGTTCGGCGTTAACCCGTACCGATGCTATCTTCTCGGCGAGCGCCCGGACTGGGCTCGCATCGCGGTCGAGACTGCCGGGCGCAGTACCGCCATGGTCGTATCCGATCTGCCGAGCTCCGTGGACCTCGCTGCGATCGATTCGGTCGACTACGAGCGCTTCGCCGCGCGCTTCAGCGCCGTCTTGGAGCTCCGCCCGACCGATTTCAACCGTTACCCGGTGTTCGCGTTCACGTTCGTCGACGTGCCGTCCAGCGATCTGTCTGAGCTACACGCGGTCTTGGGCGCCGACCTGCGCGAATATCTGCGGATGCGGCCGGGGGGCTGACAGCACCGGAGCTCCCGAGTGGGTCGCGTACCTGCGGCAACGCCAACCCCCGACGCTTACCCCGACCGCCGCCTGAGCGCTGCACCTCATCGGGGACTCTGGTCATGCACACCACCTCCTCTGCACCCAGTATGGACACGCAGGAGGGGTGGCATCTAGCGGGGGAGCAGGATGGCCGCTCCATGATCGCACCGTCGACCTCGTGGTCCGCGGCATGGCGGATCTCTACGCTTGGCTCGGCCCGGGCGCGTGCCTCTGCCAGCGAGCCGATGACCTGATATCCTCGGATGCCGACGGCGCCCAAGGGAGGTCGGCTCGTGCTCGAGAAGGCAAGACTGCTCGTCGACCTTGGCAAGATCGCCGACAACACCCGCTCTATCGTGGGCATGGTCGGGGGCATCGACGTCGTGGGCGTCACCAAGTGCGTGTGCGGCGCGCCTGAGGTCGCGAGATCGATGCTGGCCGGCGGGGCGACCGCCTTGGGTGAGTCTCGACATGAGAGCGCTCAGCGGCTGCGCGACGCCGGGATCATGACGCCACTGTGGCTGCTTCGTGCGCCTCCCCCCTCGAGAGCCGACGAGACCGTCCGGCTCTTTGATGTCTCCCTGGCCAGCGAAGTGGCAACGTGTCGATCTCTCGACAGAGCCGCATCCGAGCAGGGAAGGGTGCACCAGGTCTTGGCGATGATTGAGCTCGGCGACTTGCGAGAAGGCATGATGCCGAGCGAATTGCCCGCGTTCGTGAGCGCGGTCGATCAGCTTTCGCACGTGAAGCTCATGGGCATCGGCACGAACCTGACGTGCTATGGCGCAGTGGTCCCCGACGAGAGCAACATGACGCATCTCATCGAGTTGGCGGAGGCTGCGCAGAGACAAGTGGGGCACCGACTCCGTGTCAGCGCCGGGAGCTCCGGGAGCATCTCGATGGTCGTCTCCGGACGCATGCCCCAAGGCGTCAGCTCGCTGCGCATCGGAGAGAGCATCCTCCAAGGCGTGGACGCACTGACGCGGTGGCCCATCGCCGGTCTTCACAACGACGCCTTCATACTGGAGGCCCCGGTGGTGGAATCCAAGCTGAAGCCCAGTGCCCCTCGCGGCCACAAGGCGCAGAACGCCTGGGGCGACACCCCCGTGTTCGAGGATCAGGGAGTGAGGAGAAGGGCGATCTGTGCTGTGGGTCGCCAGGACTGTCGGGTGGAGGGACTCACCCCGCTCGACCCCAGAGTCTTCGTGCTCGGCGCCTCAAGCGACCACCTTCTGATCGATGTCGACAGAATGATGCCGGCGCCTCTTCCGGGTGATGTCATCCGCTTTCGCCCCGACTACGTCGGGGTATTGCAGCTGTGCACATCGAGCTTCATCGAGAAGGTATTCGCGTGATCGAGCTGACCGTCTGCGCCATCTGAGCCGCCCACTCGTAGGCAGGGCAGCGGTTCATGGCTTGAGACGAGGGGGCGCTTGCGCGCTCCCGGAACGGCGCTCCGCAGAGCGCATCGGCCTCGGCGCCCATCAGCGCCTCGGCGAAGCTCTTCACCATCTCACGCAGCAGGTCGGGCTCTGCCTCGGCGAGCTGCTTGCGCAACCACGCCAGAAGGTCCAAGTTGTCCTTGGCCACTGTCTCCTCCTCGATCTCTTGGGTTTCGCCACCCTCGAGGATGGAGCAGTGGTCGCCTCTTCTTCAAGGCGACCACTGCAGAGTCGTTCGTACACCTCTTCCTGGGACGCTGACCGCGGGGGATAGATGGTTCGGATACGGGGCCATACATCCCCCCCGACTACTGAGACGTCACTGCCGTGACGACTGCGGCCATGCGCTGCGGACATCCGCCAGGCGACGCATCGATGTGAGGCGAAGCCAAAGCTTGGCACAGCCACGTCGCTGCGGCGTGATAGTACGTCCGATCTCGCTGGTTCGCGAGAGCGCCCTTGACGAGCACCGGCCGGTCAGATCCAGCTTGGGAACCAGGTGATGCGCGAGAAGTACTCCGGCGTGATCGGCAGGGCGAGTACGACTGGAATGAACGCGACCACGATGCCGACGACGACGCCGGCGACGGCCAGGGCGATCCACGGCCGGTGGGGCTTCAGCCGACGTGAGGTGAGGGCGACGAGGACGACGAGCGCGATGAGGATCCCCACGGTCACGCCGATCCAGCCCATGGCGTCGCCCGCCCGGCGTGGCAGCGTCCAGAACAGCCAGCCGGCGAGCTGCCCCACGGGCTGCCACAGGAGCGCGGTGGCGAGCGCCGCGCCGGCGAGCGCGAGCCAGCCGCGGCGCGGCACGACGCCGCCGGCGAAGAGGCAGAGCGCCGCGGCCACCAGGATCGCGAGGAACGGCGCCACCGGCGTCATGTAGTAGAGGAAGGAGGTGCGCGTGGTCGCGAACCACGGGAAGTAGAGGATGACCACGAGGGCCGCGGCGGGGAGGAGCGCCGTGGACCGCCGCGCGATCGCGAGGATCGGCGCGGCGACGAGCGAGAGCGCCCCCAGCCACCAGAGGAACGGATTGCCGATCGCGACGACGCCCCGGTATACCTCCTGCCCGTCGAAGTAGTACCACACCGGCCTGTAGTCGACGATCCAGGTGGGAGCGAGCGACGCGTACGAGTGCTCGGCGTCGAGGTTGAGGTTGAACTGCACCATCTGGCGATGCAGTTCCCACCAGTCGGCCGTGGTGTGGCCGCTCGCGAAGTACTGCACGTAGCTCAGGAGGTAGAGGGCCGTCGGGAGCGCGACGAGGGCGGCCACCAGCATGACCAGGCGGCGCCCCGCGGCCATCGGGGCCGGCCCGGCGCCGCGGCGTTCACCCGGATCGTCGTGGGCGGCCGGGACGTCGCCGGACGAGACGGAGTCGTCGCCGGCGAGTCCGTTGCCGGGAAGCGTCGCCAAGGCGGCTCCGCCGGCTGTCCGCGTCTCACGTCGCTCCGCGATCCATGCGGCGAGGATGATAAGCGTCGCCGCGACCAGAGCGAGGGCTCCCGACCACTTGGTCGCGAGTGCCATGCCGCCGGCGGCCCCGCAGGCGAAGAGCCAGGGGGTCCGCCACCCCTCCTGGGCGTAGCGCAGGGCGAAGAGGACGCAGAGGCCCGTCCAGGCGGCGATGAAGATGTCGAGCGTGGCGATGCGCGACTGCGCGATGCCGAGCGGGTCCGCCGCCGCGAGAAGGAGCGCGATGAGCGCCCAAGGGGGCGTCAGACCGAGTCGACGCGCGAGCGGGTACACGCAGGCGAGGAGCGCTATGCCGGCGACCACCGCCGGCAGTCTCCAGCCAAACGCGCGATCGCCGAACAGCCTGACGCCGGCGGCGATCGCGAACTTGCCCATCTCGGGGTGGGGCCACGAGACCTCGTCCCCGGCCTCCCAGCGCAGCGGCGGCTGCGGGCCCACGCGGCCGTCGACGATGGCCTTGGCGTCTTTGGCGTAGTACACCTCGTCGAACATGTAGTCGGAAGGCGTGCCGAGTTGCCACAGGCGCAGCCCCGTCGACACCAGAAGGATGAGCGCGACGGCGAGCGCGACGCGATGCCGGCGGGCCGGGTCTGCTATAGGACGAGGACGGGCGAACATCGGCGTGCGGACCTCTTCAGGAGACTCGTCGGTGCGCCGACAGTATAGTGAATCTGCGGGCCGGCAGGAGGAGTCAAAACCAGGTCTTCGTGTACCGGCTTCCCCAGACCGTGACGCACACGGCGGCGCCCACGTCGAGCTCACCTGCACGCCGCCGGACAACGACTGCTTCATCGACCTGCTCGGCCCCGTCGCCAAGGGAGCGAGCGAGTGGCGGACCTGCCCGGGAACGCACAGGCAGGGATTTCCCTCGCTCTGGCCGGGCCGCGAGGCCATCGACTACGCGGTGCCCGAGGTGCTGAACGACGAGCTGGTCGACGAGGGGGTGCGCGGCGACACGTACCAAGTGGTCGTGCAGGCGGCGAACGCGACCTCACGGTTCCGGCTCTCGGGTTACACGCCGCGCGCCGGTCCGGGCAGCCTCGATACGACCGGTGACGAGTCGTTCACGCGCGTGGCCCGGCGGACGCCGGCCAAGGTCCGCGCCTGGCGTACCCCGCGGATCCCGGCACGCGCACGGTGGCTCCGGCGACGGGCTCTCTGTCGGCGGCGTTCGAGCAGTACGTGTATCCGATGCGCTGGGAGGACGAATCCGGGGAGCTGCCGGCAGTCAGCCCGTCACGTACTCGCACTGGGATCTCTGCGGGCTGAACCGGCACGCGGCGACCCCGCTTGTCGGGGCCGACTGGTACGGCCTGCGGGGCGCCTTCACGACGCAGGCGGCAGGCCCCTGGAAGCCGCGACCCACGTATCACAACGTGCCCGTCCTCTGGCTGGCCTCGTTGCTGTCGTACGCCGTGGCGCCGGGCGCGCCGGCGGCGCCGGCGACGGGGCTGCACACGGTGGGCTACGAGGCGACGCTCCTGATCCCACAGAACCTGCGGCTCGCGAGCGCGACCAAGCGCGTGTGCCGCGGTGCGGGGGCGCTGACGCCGGACGTGCAGCCGCCTTCTCGAGGGTCAGCACCGGGACACGCGGCTTCTCGACTCATGTCTCAAGCCGCTGCGGTGAGATCGCGCCGGGGCACAATCCGCCTTATCCAGCAGCGTAGCCCTCGTCCTCAAGCCGCCTTCATGGTACGGTTCCTCGCATCCCTGCGTGGGTCGAGGGGAGTCACTCTTCTGCTGGGGGCAACGGTCTCCCTCGACCACGCACGGAAGTAGGGATTGATCAACCTCGACGTGAAATGGGGGAGAGGCATGCTCCATGAGCCCGCACCAGCAGTCCACGGCGTAGACGAGGCGGCGGCCTACAAGAAGCGCCTTGGGCTGTGGATGCTCGCCGTCTACGGCGTCCGTCTACCTCATCTTCATCATCGTCAACGTCGCCTGGCCCAGGGCCATGGGCACGATCGTGGTCGCAGGTCTCAACTCGCGATCGTCTACGGCTTCGCCTGATCGTCTCGCCCTTCTCCTGGCGATCGTCTACAACTGGCCTGCACCAAGCACGAGAAGTCGTTCGAGCGTGAAGAGAAGGTCTGACGATGGATGAGGTCAATTCCCTGGCCGTCGTCATCTTCTTCGTCATCGTCGGCCTCGTCCTCGGCGTCTCCTTCTACACCGCCCGCCGGGCGCGTTCCGCGTCCAGGCTACTACGCCGCCGGAGGACAGCATCCACTGGGGCGTCAACGGCATCGCCTTCGCCGGCGACTACCTGTCCGCCGCCTCCTTCCTGGGCATCTGCGGCCTGATCGCGGTCTCCGGCTACGACGGCTTCCTCTACTCCATCGGCTATCTGGCCGGCTGGGTGGTCGCCCTGTTCGTCGTGGCGGAGCCGCTGAGGCGCCTCGGCCGGTACACGTTCACCGACGCGCTCGACGCCAAGTTCAACAAGCGCAGCCTCAAGCTCTTCGCCGCCATCGCCACGCTGGTCGTCTCCATCTTCTACCTGATCCCCCAGATGGTCGGCGCCGGCGTGCTCATCACGCCGCTGCTCGGCTTCCCGCACTGGGTCGGCGTCGTGCTCGGTCGGCGCCATCGTCATCACCATCGTGGCCACGGCCGGGCATGACCTCCACGACCTACGTGCAGTTCATCAAGGGCGGCGCTGCTGATCATCTTCGTCGCTCGTCATCGTGGTGGCGCTGTGCGTACCGCGGTCTCTCGACCGAGCCCGATCAGGGAGGCAGGGTCCCCTTCTATCGACTACAAGACGATCACCGCGACGGAGACCGAGCGGCACCATCGTCCCGGATGACTCCGGCCTACCAGGCGCTGGAGCACGCAGGAGGTGACGGGCAAGGCCGAGACCACCTGACGTTCGTCGAAGCTGGAGAACGACGGCGTCGCGACGTTGGTGGAAGGCCGACGACGCACGGATTCGGGAGTGGCGCTCCACGAGACGCAGCAGCATGGTCGATCCAGGAAGACGGCACCAAACTGGATCAACGGCGCTCCCCGAGTCCGAGGACAACCAGCTTGCGGCTGGTCGGCAACATGAGCGCGATCGCCGGCGAGACCGTGAGCCGACGGACCGGTGCCCGTCGAATCCCTTCAGCTTCCTCGCCCTTATCGGTGACCCGAGACACGGTCGTCAACCTGTGGAAGACGGCGTCCTTCCAGGACGGAGCGGACCAGGTGTCCGTCTTCTACTCGGTCGCGACGCTCGGGAGAGCATCGGTCAAGCCGGCCTGGGCAGTCCTTCAAGCTCGAGGGCTCCTTCACCGCAGCGGATCGACTTCATCTCCCTGATGCTCGCGCTCTTCCTGGGGACGGCCGCGCTGCCGCACATCCTGATCCGCTACTACACCGTGCCCAGTCAGAGGGCGGCGCGCAAGTCGACGGTCGTCGCCATCGCCGCCATCGGCTTCTTCTACATCCTGACGCTGTTCATGGGGCTCGGCGCGATGACCAGCGGCGACGGTCAACCTGCTGGACAACAACATGTCGGCCCCGCTTCTGGCCCGATCGTTCGGCACCTTCTTGTTCGCCATGATCTCGGCCATCGCGTTCGCGACGGTCCTCGGTACCGTCAGCGGCCTCATCATCGCCGCCTCCGGCGCCGTCGCCCACGACCTCTGGACCGCTTCGGCGGGCTGGTCAAGAACGAGAGGCAGAAGGTCATGGCCGGCAAGATCGCGGCCTTCGCCGTGGGCGCCATCGCCATCCTCCTCGGCATCGTCTTCAAGGGCGTCAACGTCTCGTTCCTGGTCGGTCTGGCCTTCGCGGTGGCCGCGTCGGCGAACCTGCCGTGCATCATCATGATGCTGTTCTGGAAGCGGACCACGTCCAAGGGCATGGTGGCGTCGATCATCGTCGGTATCGTGGCCTCGGTCGGGCATCATCGTGTTCTCGCCGACCGCGTGGGAGCTCTACGGGCTCGCTCCCGCCGACGCGCCGATCCCCCTCAAGAACCCGGGCATCATCTCGATCCCGCTCAGCTTCCTCGCGATCTACCTCGTGTCGAAGCTCACCAAGCCCGACATGCTGGACGAGCACGCCGGAGACGCCCCGGCGAAGCCGAGCACGCAGCCCAAGGCGGTCGCGGAGGCCGCTGGCGCGGAGTAGACCGCACTGCGTCCGGGGAGAGCGGCCCAGCGCCGCTCTCCCGGTCCTCGGAACTCACCCGTGCCGAAATACGAAGACGCCCGCCGGTCATGCGAGACCCGCATCCGGCGGCTGCTCGTCTTGCTCGGCCCTAGCGCCGTCTCGACGCGACGGACCGTCTAGAAGACGTCCTTGGTCGGCTGATCGGGCATGCCGGTGTAGCCGAGCGGTGGCGTAGTAGACCGCCCGGTCGAAGAACCGGCCCAGCTCGCGGTTGAGATCCACCGCCTTCTGCAGGTCCATGGCCGATTCCCACACCCCGTGACTGCGCGCCGAGATCCAGATCTTCGCGCTTCAGAAGCAGGATGGCGCTGATCAGTTCCGGAAGGGGTAGGCCCGTCTGCGGCCCTCGTCGCTCCCAGCTCGTGGAAGAACTCGCCGATGTCGGCCTCCGCTGCGCTTGCCGGTGAAGTACTCGTCCACCTGGGTGAGGGCGAACTCACCTGCGTCGATCAGTTCCGCGTCGGATACCACTCCGTACGAGGGCGTCTGCGGATTGCGGCGCAGATCGGCGATCCACAGGGTGGCGATCTCTTCCCCGTAATCCTGCACGAAACGCCTTCGATAGATGGCTGATCGGGCCGAGCGGCAGAAGCACCCGCTTGTAGACCTCGTTGAGGATCTGGGCGCAGGCCGCGTAGACGGCGGCAAGCCCGGTGATGATGCCTTCCTAGCCGGCGATCGTGCCCCAGATCGCCGCCCCTCCGAAATCGCGGATGGCGAGAAGGAAGAAGAGGATGGTCGAGGAGGACGAAGACTACCTGCAGGGCGCGATTCAGCTTGAGGGTACCGACGAACATGTAGCCGGTGAAAAGGCCCCAGAACACGAAGAACCAGGCCATGAGCGGTCTCGCTCGGAGCCGGCGGCGCAGCGGCGTGTCGGGAAAGATCGACGGCAGCAGCCAGATGCCCGCCAGCGTCAGCCAGAAGAGCCCGTACGAAGTGAAGGCCGAGGTCCCGAACGTATTGTTCTTCCGCCACTCCATGATGCCGGCGATGATCTGGGCCACACCGCCGTAGAAGATGCCCATCGCCAGGATCATGGCGTTGAGGTCGTAGAAGCCCGCGTTGTGGATGTTGAGCAAGATGGTGGTGAGGCCGAATCCCATCAGCCCCAACGGAGCAGGATTAGCGTTGGTGTCGAGTAATTTGGTGACCGTCTCGGTCGAAGCTACCCCGTTGGCCATGTCCTGCGACTCCTCTCTTTCTGTGCTCAGTGCGACCGTGCGTGGTGACCGGCCGCCGGCCGCTGTGCCGGGAGTCCCGGACCGGCCGGACAGGATACGTGTCGCTCGGCGGCGAGTTGTCCACCCGTCCACCGTGGCCTGGCATCTCATGTAGTATGTCTGGGGGCCTTGCGTGCACGCGTCTGCCAGGAACGAGGTGTCCCGTTGAAGGACGTCCACGAGAGACTGCCGCGACATCATTCGAGTTGACCTGCACTGCCACTCTTCGGTGAGCGACGGCGACCATCTCGCCCGAGCACGTGGCCCACCATTGGCCGGCGCCGGGGTCGCCTGGGCGGCGCTGACCGACCACAACTCCTGTGCGCGGACTGGAGCGATTTCCGGTCGGCGGTCGAGAGAGCGAGGGATGCGCTGTCGTCCCGGGCGTAGAGATCCACGCCCGGTCGCCGAGGGGATCCGCTTCACCTGCTGGGCTACGGGTTCGACCCCGAGAACGAGGCCTTGCTGGCGCCTGCAGACGTCCTGCGCGACCCTGGGGCGCCCGTCTGCCGGTCGCAGGCGCGTCTTCTCGCTCGGGCGGGCACGTCGCTGACGGGGCGCCTTCGGCCTCGCGCCTCGGTCGACTCCGAGTGACCGCTCCCGCCGCAGCAGCCGGACACGCGGAGGCCATCTGCCTCATCCACGAGGCCGGAGGACGAGTCCTCCTCGCCCATCCGCTCGCGGGGCTGACGACGATCGAGCGGCTCGAGGAGTACCTGGACTGGCTGCAGCCACAAGGATTGGACGGCATCGAGGCCTTCTACAAGTTGTACTTCCGCAGCACGCAGCAGGATCTGCTGGCGGTCGCCCGAACGCCGCGGCCTGCTGACGGTCGGCGGGAGTGATTTCCACGGTCTGCATCATTCTGACGGAACAAGTCCCGGCGTCGACATGCCGCTGGAGCAATGGGACCGGTTCCTGGCGGCGATCGGACTGACGGAGGACCAGGGCCTGCCCCTGCCGAACTCCCGTCTTCGGGAGGCGGCTTGCTTCACGAAGGCTCGCAGGAGACTGACCACGCTGCCCGGATCCGATCCGCGCGGCTGGACCGGCTTTCTCCTCCGGATCGTCCTGCCGGCGGTTCTCGCCGTCGTCCTTTTCGTCATCGTCACTTTCGTGATCCTCATCCCTTCGTCGAGGACCAACTGCTCGAGGGCAAGAAGAAGACCGCCCAAGAGCTGACGCGAGTCGCGGTCAGCATCCTCGACGAGTACCACGCCGAGGAAGCTGGCCGGGCAGCATGACCCGGGAAGAGGCCCAGAGAAGAGGCCGCCGCCCGGATCGAGAATCCTCAGGTACGGGGACGACGGGAAGGACTACTTCTGGATCACGGACATGCATCCCACGATGATCATGCACCCGTACCTGCCGGAGCTGAACGGCCAGGACCTGTCCGACTACGAGGACCTGCGCGGCAAGAGCATCTTCGTCGCGTTCGTCGATGCGGTGCGGGCTCAGGAGGGCGGCTTCGTCGACTACTACTGGCAGTGGAAGGACGATCCCGCCCGGATCGTCCCCAAGCTCTCCTACGTGGAGGCTTTTCGTCCCTGGGAGTGGGTGGTCGGCACCGGCATCTACGTCGAGGACGTCAAGGAGGGCATCGCGATGGTCGAGCGCAGGCTCATCCAGACGTCCACGATCGTCGTGGTCGTCATCGCGCTTCTGCTCCTCTTCGGTACCCGGCAGAGCCTCAAGATCGACGAAGCGCGCGGGCCCTGGCCGAACGGGAGCTCAGAGAATCCCACGAGAAGTACCTCACGCTGGTAGAGGCGGCCACCGAGGGCATCCTGATGGCGCTCGAGGGGCGCTGCGCCTACTCGAACCAGCCGCTGCTCGACATGCTGGGCTACACGCACGAGGATCTTGCCGAGTGCGAGATCGTCGAGCCTCTTCATCCGCGAGGGCGACGACGACCGCCAGGTGCTGGCCGTCCTCGAGAGCCTGGGCGAAGAAGAGCTCGCCACCACCGCCGTTCGAGGCTCGCCTACGGGGCAAGGACGGCAACCCGGTCGACGTCCTCCTGGCGGCGACTCCCATCTCGCTTGCGGGCGAGGACGGCTTCATCCTCATCGCCCGCAGCCTCAGCGGTCAGAAGGCGATGGAGGCGGCGCTCGACGAGACCCGTCGCCGCTTCAGGGTCATGTCCGACACCATCAGCCTGGGCGTGTTCCGCAGCACCTGGGGTCGCAAGGCCACGCTGGTCGAGGCGAATCCGGCGATGCGGCGCATCCTTCGGTCGGCGCCCCCCGTCGACCTGCTCGGCGCCGACTGGCTGGAGCGCATCATCGATGCCGACGAGCGCAGCGAGCTCGTCGCCCGGCTGAACGAGGACAAGGTGGTCGAAGGCTACCATCTGGGTCTGCGGTCGCGAAGACGGGGGGCGGGCGGACGTTTCACTCTTCGCCGTGCTCGTGGAGGATCCGGGCGGCAGCACGCCCTTCTGTGACGGCATCCTGGAAGACGTCACGGCACGGCGACGCGGCGAGAAGGAGCGAGAGGCCGTGATCGCGCAACTGCGGACGTCGCTCTTCTACCTGCAGGAGCCGATCAAGGATGCCGTTGCTCCGGCCCTGACGCTGGACAGGAGCCAGCCGGTCTCGCGTGCGGCCGCGCTCATGACCAAGAAGCGAGTGGGCGCGGTCTTCGTGACCGACTCCGACGGCGCGCTCATGGGGATCGTGACGGATCACGACTTCCGCGATCGGGTCGTGGCCGCGGGCCTTGATCCTGCGGCTCCGGTCCGCTCGATCATGACCGCGCCGGTGGCGTCCGTTTCCGCTCAGGCGCCTGTCTACGAGGCTCTCCTGCGCATGCAGGAGGGGCAGGTCGACCACCTCGCGGTCACGGACGAGGACGGCGAGCTCATGGGCATCGTCCAGCTGCTCGATCTGGTCGGGTACGAGCAGTCGTCGGTGGTGGTCGTCACGAACTCCATCCGCCGGGCCGGCTCGGTCGACGACATCGTGGAAGCCCACGAGCGGCTGCCCGGTTCCGTTCGGGCGGTCGTCGACTCGGGCGCTCAGGTCCGCTATGTCAACCGCATCGTCTCCAGCGTCTCCGACGCGACCGTCCAGAGGCTGCTCGCCATGGCGATGGACCAACTCGGCCCTGCGCCCGTCCCCTTCGCCTTCCTTGCTCTCGGCAGTGAGGGTCGCGAGGAACAGACGCTCGTGACCGACCAGGACAACGCCATCCTGTACGAGGACCCGTCGCCCGAGGCGGCGAAGGCGGCCGAGGAGTACTTCCTTGCTCTCGGGACCCTGGTGTGTGATTGGCTCGACCGGGTGGGCTACGTCTTCTGCGAAGGCGGCGTCATGGCCAAGAACCCCCGCTGGAACCTGCCCATGTCCACGTGGCGCGATCAGTTCACCGACTGGATCCACAATGCCGATCCACAGGCGCTTCTGGAGCTGAACATGCTGTTCGACTTCCGCTGCGTCGGCGGCGAGCCGGCTCTCGCGCGCAATCTGCGCACCTGGGTCTTCGACGAGATGCAGGCCTACCCGCTGTTCTTCATCCACTTCGCCCAGAACGCATTGCTGTACAAGCCGCCGGTCGGGCTTCTGGGAGGTATCCAGACGGGTTCGTCCGGCGATACCCCGAAGGCAGTGAGCACGAAGGAGGCTTTGCTCCCGGTGGTGAACTTCGCGCGACTGTATGCCCTGAAGCATCACATCGACCCGACGAACACGCTGGATCGTCTCACCGAGTTGCATGAGCGAGGGGTGCTGTCGCGCGAGTCGTTCGAAGAACTGGTGCCGGACTATGAGTCGGTCATGCGCGTGCGCCTGCGCCGGCAAGCCGTCGCGCTGCAGGAGGGCCGCGCGCCGAGCAACCTGCTTCTGCCGCAGGACTGGACTCCTGAGGAGGAGGCGCAGATGAAGCGTCTCTTCTCGACCGTCAGCGATCTGCGCCGGAAGATGAGCTACGACTTCCTGGGCGGTGTCCAGGGTCTCTGAGGGCTGCCCTCGCTCGTTCTCACCAGTCGATCGCTTCGGGCTCGCTCTCTTCCCAGCGGAGCTCGGAGAGGATCGCCGTGCGCCGCGGGTCGTAGGCCGGCGGCGGGTAGGTGGAGACGCGAGGGCCGAAGAGCTGCCGCCCTCCGCCGGTCGCCCACGGTCCGTACCCGGGCTGGGCCGTCATGTCCGCGCACACGCCGGTGACGAGGTCGGTGCCGGGCTTCACGAGGTGCAGCGTCGCGTCGATCGCCAGATTGCCCCCGGGAAGGGCGTAGATGGCGCGCGACGTCTCTGGTGACGGCAGCGTGCCTCCGCTCGAAGGCGCGAACCAGCGCCCCACCGTCGACGTGCCGCTCCAATCGCGGACCATCACGGCGCCTCGCGTGAGGCGGAGCACGGTGACCGGCTCGCGAGACGAGTCGTAGCTGACGAGGGTCTCCATCGCGCTCTCCTCGCTCTGGCCGGTCGCGTCCATGACCGCCCGGATCACCGACGGGTCGTCGGTCGTGCCGCTGGCGAGGACGACCGGCTGCCGCACCTCGGTGGGCGCGTAGGGCCGCACGTAGACCACCAGCCGGCACCCGTCCTGGTCGACGACGCGCCAGGCGCGCGTGAGGCAGACGGCGTAGCGCCCGGGACGCACGATGGTCGCCGTCGCCGTCGTGTTCACCTCGCCGACGACGGCACGCCGTCTCTGGAGCCGCCACCTGCCGTCCTCGAGCCGGTAGAGAGGCAGAGCTGTGCGCGCGAACACGGCCTTTGGCAGGGAGAAGGTGAGGAGCACGGGGGACCGGAAGCGCCATGACCAGCGGCAGGCCGCTCCCCGGAAGTAGACATTGCGTGCGGGCAGCGGCGCCAGCTTCCCGGCGGTGGTGCGCGAGAGGTCGTCCAGTTCGGGTGCGCGTCTGCCTCGCAGAGCGGAGACCCGGCCGACCAGCGTCAGGCCCTCGTCCTGAGAGAGGACCACCCGCTGGGCGGGGGTGGCCGCCCGCGCCGCGATCCGGTCGGCCGGCCTGGCGCCGGACGGCGTCCGGACAGTCGCCGTCGAAGGCGTCGTCAGTGTGAGCAGGACGAGCAGCGCCAGAAGAGCCGGCACGGCGAGGGCCGTTGCACGGCCGGCGCCGGTGAGCGGGGACGATCCTCTCGGCCGTGCTCCGGGTGCCGAGGGTGTCGCCTGTTCGTCCATGTCCGCTCCTTACCCGAGGCGGGCAATGTGGCGCCCTCCATCCGAGGCAGTTTGGCCTGGTCCTGAGTATCGACGGGCGCGGCGGCTCTCTTGAAACGCCTTGTCTGCCCGCGGGCGCCTCCGCAGCCACGACCGAACTGTGCGCCGCGACTCGGCACTCTTTTCCGTCCGGGCGCTTCCCTACCATGTCCTTGACACGAACAGGTGTTCACTCTAAGGTAGAGACGAACATGTGTTCGTCACACGAGGAGGAATGGTGGAAGGTCTCACAGCGCGACAGGAGCAGGTCCTGGACTTCGTTCGCGAGAGCCTTCGCGTCAACGGCTATCCGCCGACCGTCCGCGAGATCTGTTCGGGACTCGGCCTTTCGTCGCCGTCCACGGTGCACGTCCACCTGGAGAATCTCGAGGCACGCGGATTCATCAAGCGCGATTCCAGCAAGCCGCGGGCGCTCGAGGTCGCGCGCGACCTGCGTCCCCCTCGTCCGCTCCCGCTGGTCGGGCAGGTCGCCGCGGGAGCGCCCATTCTCGCGGAGGAGAACATCGAGGATCACGTCGAGGTCCCGGGCTTCCTTCGCCGGGACGACGGTGACTTCGTCCTTCGCGTGAGCGGCGACTCCATGACTGGAGCCGGCATCTTCAGCGGTGACCTCATCGTCGTGCACCCGCAGCAGCACGCCGAGAACGGCGCCATCGTCGTCGCCAGGGTGCGCGAGGAGGAGGCGACGACCAAGCGGTTCTACAACGAGGGGCGGAACATCCGCCTGGAGCCCGAGAACGAGCTCTACGAGCCTATCGTCGTCAGCGCCGACAAGGTCCAACTCGTCGGCAAGGTCGTGGGGGTGCTGCGCCAGCTATGAGCACCATGCCTCTTGCCACAGTGGTCCAGGTCTCGCTCGCCGAAGTCGTCGAGGAGTCGCTAGCGGCCGCCCTTGCGGGGCGCCCCGAGCCGTGTCTGTGGTGTGGGGCCTCGACCGTCACGGTGACGGGTGCCGACATCTGGTCCGGGGCCGCCATGGCGTGCTGTGACCGCTGCGGTAGCGAGTTGAGCGGCATCGTGCCGCGACATCTCCGGGAGGTCCCGTCGTGAGGCCGCGGGGTCCGGAGTCGCACACCACCACGGGAACGGCCGGAGCGCGCGTCCAGATCCCCGTCTCGCGCTCGCTCGGTCGCGTCGGGCGTCGTGAGCGCCGCCGCCGCATCACCGGCCTTCTGCGATTCGCGGTGTTCCTCCTGCTCATCTTCATCGCGGTGTGGGCCGGCGTCCGTGTGGCGCATGCCGGCGCTGACGCCGCGGTCTTCACCGGGCACGTCTACGTCGTGCAGAGCGGCGACACGCTCTGGTGTATCGCCGACGAGGAGTACGACGGGACCGTCGATGTGCGGGCGGCCGTGTACGCGATCCGCGAGGCGAACCGACTGGCGGACTCGTCGGTGCGACCTGGTCAGGAGCTCACACTCCCGTACCTGGGAGAGTAGGCGGAGGCGGGAGCGCGCAGCTCGACGCGCCCGTCGATCAGCAAGACTGGTTCGGCGCCTCGCCCGGGCCTTCCCGCGATCCTTCACCCCTTCTCGCGTGCGGTATACTTGCGCGGCGTTCGGGACGTGGCGCAGCCTGGTAGCGCACCTGCTTTGGGAGCAGGGGGTCGCGAGTTCAAATCTCGCCGTCCCGACCAGACTAGCGAGCGGGAGTAGCTCAGTTGGTAGAGCATCAGCCTTCCAAGCTGAGGGTCGCGGGTTCGAGACCCGTCTCCCGCTCCATCCTTACCCAGCCGTATACTCTGCTTCTCGCGCGCCCGTAGCTCAGCTGGACAGAGCAGGAGACTTCTAATCTTCAGGCCGCAGGTTCGAATCCTGCCGGGCGCGCCAGTCCCTTCCGTGATGCGGCTGCAGCCGTCTGCCATTTCGGTGCGCGCGGCTGTGTGTACACGCTCCACGAGGTGTGCGCGTCGCTCCGGCGTTTCAGATGTGTACCATCAAGCCAGTGAGTCGCCGCTTGCGGGACACTGCGATCGGAGCACGGCATGGAGTCCGGGCGGGCCTGCTTGCGGAAGAACGATGGTCGCACTGACTCTGGTGGCGTGCGTGGAGCTCGCTGGTGTGGCGCTCGGCTCCACGAACGTGCCGAGCTGGTCGACTGATCGCGGAGAGACAGGGTGCGGAGTGCTCGTGGTCGAGCAGCCCGCCGGGCCGCCGCCGCCGGACCCGGCGACGAGGCCGGGAACGTGCAATCGAGGAGAGGGGCGGCCACGCTCAGGGTGGGGTGGCCGCCACCCCATCAAGACCCGCACCTGGACCCACACGAGCGGGCGGGGCGCTTCGGAGCGCCCCGCCCGCTCGCTTCTGCGCTCGCGCCAGATGGCTACCCGCCCGGACGCGGCTGGATTCCTGCTGCGCTCCGGTCCTGAGACGAGCGACGTTTCGTTCAGCGCCGCAGGTACTGGAGAAATTCGTAGGTGAGCTTCGTGTACGCGTACAGGCGGACCATCGGCCGGTAAGGGTAGAGAGACTCGATGGTATCCAGAGTGTCCTTGGGGGTGTGCCAGAACGAGTCGTGGAGCTCGGTCTGAGTGTACCCGTCGAGATCGGCGATCTCCCAGTTCGTCGACTCGAACGCAACGATCGGAATACCGGCCTGGTTGAACGACGAGTAGTCGCTGAAACCGTCGGGCGTCAACCCTGCCGGGTAGTCGGGGTTCCAGCCGGGCTGCGTCCCGATGGGCAGCCGGTACCGCTTGATGAGTCGCAGCATGCGGTCGCGCGCCCAGGTCTTCTTGTTGGCGCCGGCGTGAATGTAGAGCTTGTCGCCGACGATCAGCGAGTCGAAGTTGATCATCACAATGGCGCGCTTGATGTTTCGCTTGCTCAACTGGGCGACGTAATGGCCGGAGCCTTCTTCGCCCGCAGGACTCTCCTCGGCGCCGAAGGCGACGAACGCCAGGTCGTAGGGAGTCTTGTACTTCGCGATGCGCTGGGCGACTTCGAGCATCACGGCTACGCCAGAGGCGTTGTCGTCGGCGCCGGCGCCTTCGATGCGCGCGTCGTAGTGCGCGCCGATGATGACGAGGGGCCTGGGCTTCTGTTTCGACTTCGCAGCGGCCGGGCGGTATGCGACCACGTTCTGCGAACTGTAGGTGGTGCCTTTCACCTCGTACGAGAATGGTCGCAACTGAGCCCGGTAGCCTGCGTCGGTGAACCACGCCTGTATCTTGGCGGCCGCAGCTACCTCGCCGTCCGTTCCCTGCTGCCGCAGGATCGTCGTGTACGTTCCATCCGGGTTGGTGATGCGTGTGAGATTGTCGATGTAGGTGTACGCCTGCGTCCCCACGGGCGCCGCCGGGGCGCCGCGCTTGACCGCGACGGCGACGGGAGCCAGGAAGGCGAACGACGTGGCCAAGGCCAGAAGCATGAGCAGGAGCAGATTCAGGTGTCGTGACATGCCGCGCATGGAACCTCCTAATCCGAAGGATGCTAGGTGTACTACGTCGGACCTAGGAATCATATATCTCGCGCGACGGGCGTGAGCGGCTATTCTCGACTGGGGCCGGAGGGCGCTGCGGAGCAGCAGGCGGGGATTGCCGCCTCTTCGGCATGCGTCTCGGTGCCCGGGGAAATCGACTCGCCGGTCGCGCCTGCGGGGGGGCACCTGCCGTGCAGGCGCAGGCTTGTGCTGGCGATGAGTGGCGTGACTCATCGAGGGTTACCCATGGCGGATCGCCGGGTAGAAGCCTCGCGATGCCGGAACACAACGACATCCAGAGTGGCGCGGCAGCGACGGCTGAGGAGCGGAGCCTGATCGAGAAGCTCGCCGCCGCACTCGCTGCTCACGACAAGCCGAAGGCGGTGCGCACGGCCGTCGAGGCTGTCACCTCGGGCTCTCTGAGCATCGCGGCACTCTACAGCGAAGTGCTGACCCCGCTCCTTTCTCACGCCGGCGCATCGTGGCAATCCGGCAAGCTGGCGATCTGGGAGGAGCACCTCGCGAGCGCGATGGTGCGCACCGTCGTTGAGATCCTCTACCCCGGAGTCCTCAAGGTGAAGGCCGCCGCGCCGCCCGTCGGCAGGACGGTGCTGCTCGCCTGCCCGCCCGAAGAAGGCCACGACCTGGGTCTGCGCATGGTCGCCGATCGGTTCGACATGGCCGGCTGGACGACGTACTTCCTCGGCCCCGACACGCCGGTCGAGGAGATTGCCGACGCCGCCAGGCGGCTCGGCGCGGACGCGGTCGTCATGAGCTCGTCGACGCACTTCCACAGGCTTGCAGTGCGGCACGCCGTCGACGCCCTGAAGTCGGCCTTGCCGGACGTCGATGTCTGGGTCGGCGGCCCCGCCTTTGTGGGCGCCGCCACCGACTGGCTCCCGCAGGAGGTCGTCGACCTGGACGAGCTCCTCGGGGACGCCCCGGCAGCGCCCGGCAGGGAGAGCTGAAGCGTGCTCAGCCTGAGCATCGCCACGCGCTTCCTGCGCAAGAGTCCCGTACAGTCGATCCTCATCGCCGCGGGCATCGCCGTCGGCATCGGCGTGCAGGTGTTCCTCGGCTCTCTCATCACGAGTCTCCAGGCCAGCCTCGTCGACCAGACCATCGGCAGCAGCCCCCAGCTGATCGTGCGCGCCGAGACGGACGGTGACCCGGTGGTCTTCGACGCCGCGCTGAAACGGGCGATGGAGGGGCAGCCCGAGATCACCACGGTCGTGCCCACGCGGTCGTTCTCGGCGATCTTCCGCCAGGAGGCGGAGAGCGCGCCGCTGCAGTTCACCGGCGGCGAGTTCGCCGAACTCGATACCATCTTCGACATCTCCGGCAGGCTCGTCGCCGGTGAGGCGTCGCTGGGCGCCGGCGAGGTGCTCGTCGGCAAGGACTTCGCCGACGCGTACACCCTCACCCCCGGGACCGCCGCGTCGTTCGTGC
This sequence comes from uncultured Actinomycetes bacterium, assembly GCA_963709345.1. Taxonomy (GTDB): domain Bacteria; phylum Actinomycetota; class Thermoleophilia; order UBA2241; family UBA2241; genus CAIXSE01. The sequence continues at coordinate 163,340 of CAVPVX010000002.1, read as the reverse complement.
TGCCCGACGGCAAGCCGGCGGAGCTCACCGTGAGCGGGGTCTATGACTTCGGTTCTGCCGCCGCCAACAGCGCGACCGCCTTCATCCAGGGCGACTACGCCGCCACCGTTCTGGGCTTCGCGCCGGACCAGTACTCGGCGGTCGACGCCCAGGTGCGGGACGTCTTCGCGTCCAAGGACGTCGCCGAGAGCCTGCGCGGCGAACCCGCGTTGCGTGGCCTTGAGGTGACCGAGTGGCAGGAGGCCAACGCCGATCTGCTCTCGGCGCTCCAGAGCCAGAGCTCGTCGAGTTACATGATCCAGTTCTTCGTGCTCGTGGCGGTCGCCCTCGGAATCGCCTCGACACTGGCCATCTCGGCCGTCCAGAAGACTCGGCAGATCGGCATCCTCAAGGCGATGGGCATGGGCGACCGCCAGTCGGGGCGCATCTTCCTCTGGCAGGCCCTCATCCTCGGGATAGGGGGCGCCGCCGTCGGCGTGGGCGCGGGACTCGGCCTCATCGCTGTCTTCTCGTTCCTGGGGCGCGACTCCGCGTCGCTGTTCCCGATCACGCCGCAGGTCGGCTTCGTCGTCATCTCCTTCGTCGTCGGCGTGCTGGTGGCGGTCGGGTCGTCGCTGATCCCGTCGCGACGCACCTCCAAGCTCGACCCCATCGAGGTGATCCAGGGTGGCTGAAACGCTCGTCCACGCCGAGGGGATCGGCAAGACCTACGGCACGGTCGTCAAGACCGTCGCCCTGCAGGAGGTCTCCTTCGAACTGCAGGCCGGCGAGTTCGCCTCACTGATCGGCCAGTCGGGCTCCGGCAAGTCGACGATGCTCAACCTCATCGGCCTGCTCGACACGCCGACCACCGGGCGGGTCATCCTCAACGGTCACGACACGACGGCGGCGAGCCGCAAGCAGCGCGCGGCGCTGCGCAACGACTTCATCGGCTTCGTCTTCCAGTTCCACTACCTGCTGCCGGAGTTCAGCGTGCTGGAGAACGTCCTCATGCCCGGCCGCATCGCCGGAGTGGCGGTGGCGGAGCTCGTGCCGAGGGCCGAGGCGACCCTGGCGCTGCTCGGGCTCGAGGGCCTGGAGAAGAAGAACGCCAACGACCTCTCGGGCGGTCAGAAGCAGCGCGTGGCCATCGCCCGCGCGCTGATGAACCGCCCGGCCCTGGTGCTGGCCGACGAGCCGACCGGCAACCTCGACAGCGTCAACACGAAGGCCGTGTACAAGCTCTTCCGCGAGATCAACGAGGAGATCGGCACGGCGTTCCTGCTGGTGACGCACGACCGCGGGGTCGCCCAGCAGACGGACCGCATCCTCGAGATCCAGGACGGTCACCTGCTCCAGGATGTTCGCAACGAGTACCTCGCGCCGTCCTGAGGCTATCAGCGCACGGCGACGTCGTCTCCCGGCTCCCTGACCGCGTGTGACGCCCGCCCGTGCTCGTGGTATCCTTCTACGCCGACCGCGTCGGCGGCGCCGGGGTCCACCCGGCGCTCTCCGGGGCGGCGACCGGTGGTGAAGGTAGCTCAGTTGGCAGAGCTCCGGGTTGTGGTCCCGGCGGTCGCGGGTTCGAATCCCGTCCTTCACCCCAACCACTTGGGTGCACCGGCCGGCGCGAGCGCCGGCCGTCGACGTTAACGCCGTGCGGGTGTGGCGGAACTGGTAGACGCGCTAGACTTAGGATCTGGTGAGCTCTGCTCGTGGAGGTTCAAGTCCTCTCACCCGCACCACAAGCCCATGCCTGACCCCCGCACGGACCACATGGCGGTCCGCAGCGCCCTCGCCGGCGCTCGCGCCGCTCCAGCGACAGACGGAGAATCCACAGTGAAGACGAAGGTCAATCCCACAGGCGAGAACGAGGTCGAGCTCAGCGTCGAGATCCCGGCTGAAGCCGTCAAGAAGGCCTACGACCGCGCCGTCGCCAAGGTGCGCGGCGAGATGCAGCTCCCCGGTTTTCGCAAGGGGCGGGTGCCGGTCGACCTGGTGATCCAGAACGTCGGCGCCGACTTCATCCGCACCGAGGCGCTTGAAGACGCGATCCCCGAGTGGGGCGACGAGGCGCTGCGTGACTCCGGTCTCTATGACGACGCGGTCGGGACCTCTGACCTGCAGGTCGGCCCCCTGGACGAGGCGGCCGACTATGCATTCTCGATCAAGGTGCAGATGATGCCCACGCCGACGCTCGGCGAGTACAAGGGGCTCGAGGTACCGAAGCGCGAGGTCGAAGTCACCGACGCGCAGGTCTCGGCGCAGCTGGCCATGCTGCAGGAGCGGCTTGCGAGCCTGCAGCCCGTCGAGGACCGTCCCGTGGAGATGGACGACTTCGTACTGATGGATCTCGAGGGCCTGCAGGACGGCGAGCCGATCGAGGGCGCCGAGGGCAAGGACCAGATGTTCGAGGTCGGCCGCGGCAACCTCATCCCCGGCTTCGAGGAGCACTTGGTGGGCCTCAAGCCGGGCGACGAGAAGTCATTCGACGTCACCTTCCCGGCCGACTACCACGCGGAGCACCTCGCCGGGCAGCCGGCTGTCTTCAAGGTGGCCGTCAAGGAGGTCAAGACGAAGGTCGTGCCTGAGCTCGACGACGCCTTCGCCGCCGATGTGAGCGAGTTCGAGACCATAGACGAGCTGCGCGGCGACGTGCGGCAGCGACTGGAGGCCGCCGCCGAGGCCGGCACGCAGCGCGACTTCCGCGCCGCCGCCGTCGAGAAGGCGGTCGAGCACGCGACCATGGCGGTCCCGTCGACGATGGTCGACCGCGAGGCGCACCGCCTCTTCCACCAGCTCGAAGAGCGCGTCGGCGAGCAGGGTCTCACGATGGATGTCTATCTCGGCGTGCTCGAGAAGACCCCTGAAGACATCGAGGAGGAGATGCGGCCGCAGGCCGAGTTCGTCATCAAGCGCCAGTTGGTGCTGGAGGCGATCGCCGAGGCCGAGGGTCTCGAAGTGACCGACGACGACATCGCCGAGATGGTCAAGCACGACGCCGAGGCCCTGGGGCGCGACCACCTGCAGTTGCTGTCGGATCTCGAGAAGTCGGGCAGGCGTGAGGCGCTGCGCGACGAAATGCTAGTGGCGAAAGCCGCCGACTTCGTCGTCGAGAGCGCCGTGGCCATCGCCATGACGGAGGCCGAAGAGGCCGCCGCCGAAGATACGGCCGACGCCGTGGATCCGGACGGCGACTGAGCGTTTCGGCCCGGGAACCACTGAGAGACATACGTCAACGCGAAGAGGGTGAGTACGTGACTCCACTTGTACCGTTCGTGATCGAGCAGACCAGCCGCGGCGAGCGTTCCTTCGACATCTTCTCCCGGCTCCTGAACGAGCGCGTGGTCTTCCTCGGGACGCCCGTGGTCGACGAGATCGCCAACCTGATCGTGGCGCAGCTCATCCACCTGGAGAGCGACGACCCCGACAAGGACATCAGCCTGTACATCAACAGCCCGGGCGGCAGCGTCTACGCGGGGCTGGCGATCTACGACACCATGCAGTTCATCAAGCCGGACGTGAGTACGATCTGCGTCGGCAGCGCCATGAGCATGGGCGCGCTGCTGCTTGCCGGTGGCGCCAAGGGCAAGCGCTTCGCGCTGCCCAACGCCCGCGTCCTCATCCACCAGGTGGCCGGTGGCTACGAGGGCCAGGCCACAGACATCGAGATCCACGCGCGAGAAGTCCTCAACCTGCGCAAGCGGCTCGACGAGATCATCGCCGACCACACCGGTCAGGAGATCGACAAGGTCCGCGCGGACACGGAGCGCGACTACTTCATGAGCGCGGCCGAAGCGAAGGATTACGGCATCATCGACGACGTCATCGCGCACCGCTGACGCGGCGAGCGACGGCGTCTTCGCACGAGGAGGAGCGAGTTGGCAGGAACAAGCGACGGTAACGATCAGCTGCTCTGCAGCTTCTGCGGCAAGTCGCAGAGGCAGGTCAAGAAGCTCATCGCCGGTCCGGGCGTGTACATCTGCGACGAGTGCATCGACCTCTGTAACGAGATCATCGACGAGGAGCTCACGGCGCCGGTGGCGCTCGACCTCGAGCAGTTGCCCAAGCCGCGCGACATCTACGCGACGCTGAACGACTACGTCGTCGGGCAGGAAGAGGCCAAACGGGCTCTCGCGGTGGCGGTCTACAATCACTACAAGCGCGTGCAGGCGGTAGCCGGCGGCGACACCGACGTCGAGCTCCAGAAGAGCAACATCCTGCTGCTGGGCCCCACGGGCTGTGGCAAGACGCTGCTCGCCCAGACGCTGGCGCGCATCCTGAACGTCCCATTCGCCATCGCCGACGCCACCGCCCTGACAGAGGCCGGCTACGTCGGCGAGGACGTCGAGAACATCCTCCTGAAGCTCATCCAGGCGGCCGACTTCGACGTCAAGCGTGCCGAGACCGGCATCATCTACATCGACGAGATCGACAAGATCGCGCGCAAGGCCGACAACCCGTCGATCACGCGCGACGTCTCGGGTGAGGGCGTGCAGCAGGCGCTGCTCAAGATCCTCGAGGGCACCGTCGCGAGCGTGCCGCCGCAGGGCGGGCGCAAACATCCGCACCAGGAGTTCCTCACGATCGACACGACCAACGTGCTGTTCATCTGCGGCGGCGCCTTCGCCGGCCTCGAGAAGATCATCGAGCGTCGCATGGGCCGCCAGGGCGTCGGCTTCATGGCCGACGTGGTCAGCAAGGCCGACAAGGACCCGGGGACGATCTTCACCCACGCGCTTCCCGAGGACCTGCTCGACTTCGGCCTCATCCCTGAGTTCATAGGGAGACTGCCGGTCGTGAGCGCTGTCCACAACCTCGACGAGGACGACCTCATGCGCATCCTCACCGAGCCCAAGAACGCGCTGACGCGGCAGTACCAGAAGTTCTTCTCGCTGGACGCCGTGGAACTCGTCTTCGCCGAGGAGGCGCTGGCCGCGATCTCCTTGAAGGCGCTCGAGCGCGGCACCGGCGCCCGTGGTCTGCGCTCGATCATCGAGGAGTCGCTGCTCGGCGTCATGTTCGACCTGCCCAGCCGTACCGACGTGCGCAAGTGCGTCATCACCAAAGAGACGATCGAGAAAGGCATCGACCCGACGCTTCTCACCGAGGCCGACAAGTCCCTGCCGGAGCGTGACGCCGAATCCGCCTGAGCAGACCGGCGTGACCGACGAGGGGCAGGATCCGCCTGAGGCGGCCCTGCCCCTGTTGCCGACGCGCGAGCTCGTGCTCTTTCCGAAGATGGTCGCGCCTGTCTTCGTCGGCCGCGAGAAGTCCATCTCAGCCATCCGGCTCGCCTTCGACGACGAGACACCGCTGATCATGTGCGCCCAGCGCGAGTCCGGCGTCGAGGAGCCGGACGCCGACGATATCCGCGCCATCGGCGTGCGCGCCAAGGTGCTCCAGCTCTTCCAGTTGCCGGACGGCAGCGTCAAGGCGCTCGTCGAGGGGGAGGCTCGCGTACGCGTCGGCCGATACGTCGCGACGAAGCCGCACTTCGCCGTCGAGTACGACGAGCTCATCAGCGCCGACGCCGGCTCAGTCCGCAGCCGGAGCCTGGCGCGCCGCGTCGGGGCGGAATTCGCCACCTACGTGCAACTGCACCCGCAGCTCGCCGATGAGGCGCAGTTCGTGATCCAGCAGGCGGCCGGCCCCGACGAGCTCGCCGACATCGTGGCCGCTCACCTGCAGATCGGCAACCCCGAGAAGCAGGCGCTCCTCGAGATCCTGAGCACCCGCGAGCGTCTCGTCGCCCTTATGGAAAGCCTTGCCGAGGAGAACGCGGCGCTCGGCATCGAGCACGAGATCGGTCTGAAGGTGCAGCAGCGCCTCGAGGGCGCACAGCGCCAGATGCTCCTGCACGAGAAGCTGCGCGTGCTCCGGGAAGAGATCGAAGAGGCCGGCGACGACGCCGACGAGGACGTCGCCGGCTACGCGCGACGCCTCAGGGAAGGGCGGCTTTCTCCGGCCGCCACCGCTCTCGTCGAGCGAGAGCTGAAGAAGCTCAAGCAGGCGCCTCCGATGAGCCCCGAGGTGGCGGTGATCAGGGGGCTCCTCGACACGGTGTTCGACCTGCCGTGGGGCAAGCTCGCGGACGCCGATGTCGACGTCGCGAAGGCGGCGCGGCACCTCGGGCGCACCCACTACGGGCTCAAGGACGTCAAGGACCGGATCCTCGAGTATCTCGCCGTCTGCCGGTTACGGGGCGCCGACCAGCCGGCCACGATCCTTTGCCTGGCCGGCCCGCCCGGGACCGGCAAGAGCAGCGTGGCGCAGAGCATCGCCGATGCTCTCGGCCGGCCGTTCGTGCGCGTGGCGCTCGGCGGCGTGCGCGACGAGGCCGAGATACGCGGGCACCGCAGGACCTACGTCGGCGCTCTGCCCGGGCGCATCATCGAGGGGGTCGTCAAGGCCGGAGTCGACAACCCGGTGATCCTCCTCGACGAGATGGACAAGCTCGACAGCGACTGGCGCGGCAATCCTGCGGCCGCGCTCATGGAGGTCCTCGACCCGGCGCACAACCGCAGCTTCCGCGATGCTTACCTCGAGTGCGAGTACGACCTCAGCAGGGTGTTCTTCGTGGCCACCGCGAACGACGTGGAGGGCATCCCCGCGACGTTGTACGACCGGCTCGAGGTGCTCCACCTGAGCGGGTACACGGCCGCCGAGAAGCTGGCCATCGCGCGCCGGCACCTGCTGCCGCGGGTGGCGCGTGACACCGGCCTGCGTCGCGGCGACGTCGCCTTGGGCCGCGGCGCCGTGCAGGCGATCGTCCGTGGGTACACACGTGAGGCCGGCGTTCGTGAGCTCGAGCGAGCACTGCGGCGCATTCATCGCAAGGTGGCGCGCTCTCATCTTGAAGACGGCGCGCCGCTGCCCGTCACCGTCGCGCCGGGCGACCTGCGCGGATACCTTGGAGAGGCGGTCTGGCTGGACGACGAGCTGCCGCGCGCGGCCCGGATCGGGGAGTCGTTGGGTCTCGCCTACACCTCGGACGGGGGCGAGGTCCTGACCATAGAGGCGACCATGGCGCGCGGTCGTGGTGAGCTGGTGCTCACCGGGCAGCTCGGCGACGTGATGCAGGAGTCGGCGTCGGCGGCCTGGGGGCATCTGCTCGGCCGGATCGAGCGAGACCAAGCCCTCAAGGAACTGGTCCGGCGGTCGCCACATGCGACCAAGGACGGCCTCGACCTGACCAACCAGGACGTCCGCGTGCACGTCCCCGAGGGAGCGGTGCCGAAGGACGGCCCGTCGGCCGGCCTCGCGCTCGCGGTGGCCATGCTTTCGGCGCTCGGCCGGGTGCCTGTGAAAGCCCGGGTCGCGATGACCGGCGAGATCACTCTCGGCGGCCGCATCCTGCGCGTCGGCGGCCTCAAGGAGAAGCTGCTCGGCGCGGCTCGCTCGGGTATCCGCACCGTCATCCTGCCGGCGGCGAACCGAGGGACGATCGCCGAACTGCCCGAGGATGTGACGGCGAAGCTCGAGCTCGTCTACGTCGCAAGCTTCAAGGAGGCGCTGCCGCACGTGTTTGCGCGGCGGGCATCATCTGGAGACACCGCGCGTCGCGACGCGCAGAGCAGGAGCGGATGACATGCACGATACGCACGACCACGATCATCAGACACCGGGTTCCACCGAAGAGCCGGGCGTGGACGCGGGCAGCGGCAGACTGGAGAAGCATTGCTCACAGTGCGGCGCCCTCATCGAGGGGTCGCACGAGTTCTGCCAGGTCTGCGCTCTTGAGGCCAGCGGCGGCGACGCCCCGCCCGAGACGGAGTAGGGAGCGGGCGGGCGCTCGGCAGCGCCGCCCGCCTCCCGGTATACTTCTCATTCGGCCGCGGGCGGCGGAGCCGGACCTGCGGCCGCAGAGCCCGCGCGCGGGCTCATCCGTGTGAACCGTCCTCCCGGCGCCTCCCGGCCCCGCGGGGCAGACCGAGACTGAGGCCCATGAGCGACCCGAGCAGCGGCACCGACTATCTTCAGCAGACCACCCGTTTCGAACCCGCCGCCGTTGAAGCCCGCTGGATGCGGCACTGGCTGGACGAGCACCTCTTCCACGCCGAGCCGGACCCCGGCCGCGAGCCGTACTCGATCGTCATCCCCCCGCCGAACATCACCGGCGTACTGCACATGGGCCACGCTCTCAACGACACGATCCAGGACGCCCTGACGCGCTACCACCGCATGCTGGGCGAGAACGCCTGCTGGCTGGTGGGCACCGATCATGCCGGCATCGCCACGCAGAACGTCGTCGAGAAGATGCTGCGCAACGACGGGCGCACCAAGGAGGATCTCGGCCGCGAGGAGTTCGTCGAGCGCGTGTGGGAGTGGCGCCGCGAGTACGGCGGCACGATCATCTCGCAGCTCAAGCGTCTGGGCTGCGCCTGCGACTACGAGCGTGAGCGGTTCACCTTCGACGACGGCTACGCCCGCGCCGTCACCAAGGTCTTCGTCGCGCTCTACGAGAAGGGGTACATCTCCAAGGGCAGCTATCTCGTCAACTGGTGCCCTCGCTGCGGCACGGCGATCAGTGACCTCGAGGTGGCCTACAAGGAGATGCCCGGCACGCTGAACCACGTCCGCTATGAGGTACAGGGCGGCGGCAGCGTGACGATCGCCACCACGCGGCCCGAGACCATGCTCGGCGACACGGCGGTGGCGGTGCATCCGGACGACGAGCGGTACGCCGGTATCGTGGGCAAGACGGCCGTGCTGCCCCTGCTCGGGCGTGAGCTCAAGATCGTGGCCGACGAGCGCGTCGACCCCGCTTTCGGTACCGGCGCCCTCAAGATCACGCCGGCCCACGACCTCACCGACTTCGACATCGGCCGCACGCACGGGCTGGAGGCCGTCCAAGCCATCGGCCAGGACGGCCGCATCACCGCGGCCGGCGGCCCCTACGCCGGCCTCGCGGTCGACGAGGCGGCCGAGCGCGTCGTCGCCGACCTGCGCGAGCTCGGCGCCCTCGAGAAGGTCGAGGACTACGCGCACAGCGTCGCCACCTGCGATCGCTGCGGCACGCCCATCGAGCCGCTGATCAGCGAGCAGTGGTTCATGGACATGGACGAACTCAAGAAGCCGGCGACCGAGGTCGTCCGCGACGGCCTGGTGACGTTCACCCCCGAGCGCTGGGGCCGTGTGTACATCGACTGGATGGACGAGCTGCGGCCGTGGTGCATCAGCCGCCAGCTCTGGTGGGGGCATCAGCTCCCCGTGTGGTACTGCGAGAGCCAGGAGTGCCGCGAGACGATCGTCGCCGAGACGGCGCCCTCCGCGTGCCCGAAGTGCGGAGGCGCGTCCCTGCATCGCGAGACCGACGTCCTGGACACGTGGTTCAGTTCGGCGCTGTGGCCGTTCGCCACCTTCGGCTGGCCGGACGACACTCCCGACCTCGCCTACTTCTATCCGACCAACGTGCTGAGCACGGCGCGCGACATCATCTTCCTGTGGGTCGCGCGCATGGTCATGATGGGCCTCGAGTTCGTTGGCGAGATCCCCTTCCGCGACGTGTACATCCACTCCGTCATCCAGGCGCCGGATGGACGGCGCATGAGCAAGAGTCTGGGCACCGGCATCGACCCGCTCGAGATGATCGACAAGCACGGCGCCGACGCCACGCGCTTCGGCCTGCTGCTCATGAGCAGTGCCCAGGACGTGCGCTTCAGCGAAGAGAAGATCGCCATGGGCCGCGGCTTCGCCAACAAGCTGTGGAATGCCGCCCGCTTCGTCCTTCTCGGCAGCGAGGGGTACGCGGCCGAGCGCAGCGAGGCCGACGTCGTCGACCGCTGGATCGCAAGCCGCTTCCAGGGCTGTCTGGTGGCCGTGGAGGAGGCGGTCGCCGTCTACGACTTCACCGCCGCCGTCGACACGCTCTACCACTTCGTCTGGAACGAGTTCTGCGACTGGTACCTCGAGCTCGTCAAAGTGCGGCTGTACGGAGACGACGAGGCCGAGAAGGCGGGGGCCGCAGGGCATGCGCGCCACATGCTCGACCAGATCGTCCGGCTGTTGCACCCGTTCCTCCCGTTCGTCACCGAGGAGATCGCGGCGCAGTACGGCACCGCGCCGCTGCTGGAGCAGCGGCACCCGCGGCGCGACGAGGCGCAGCTCGCTCCCGACGCCGAAGCAGCGATCGGCGACCTGCAGGCGGCGGTCGACGCGCTGCGGCGCCTGCGCGCCGAGGCCGAAGTGCCTCCGGGCAAGGTGCTCAAGGCGGTGTTCGCCGGTGACGGTGACGGCGCGGCGGCGAGATATGCCCCCTACGCCGCCGCGATCCGCGCGCTCGCGAAGACGGAGATCGCCTTCGACGGCGACGCGCCTGCCGACGCCACCGTCGTGCGTATCCCCGGTGGCCGCCTCGACGTCGCCGCCGCCGTCGACAGGGCCGAGGAGGTGGCCCGGCTCGAGCAGCAACTGGCCAGGGTACAGGTGGAGGTCGAGCGCGGGGAGGCCAAGCTTGCGAACGAGAAGTTCGTCGGGCGAGCCCCCAAGGCCGTCGTCACCAAGGAGCGCGAGAAGCTTGCCGGGTACGTTGCCGACCGCGACGGCCTCGCCGCCCGTCTCGCGCAGTTGCGCGAGGAGTGAGGGCGGCGCCGTGAGCGGCACGGCTGCTGCTCCGCCGTCCGGCTCGGGGCGCGCGGAATCGCGTGGCGGCGGCGCCGGCGACGTGCTCACGCCCGCCGCCTCCGCCTCCGGCTCGTGGCAGGCGTACCTGGTCTCGCTCGCGGCCTTCGGTATGAGGCCGGGGCTGGAGCGCGTGAGCGCTCTTCTCGACGTGCTCGGTCGCCCTCACGAGTCGTATCGGGTCATCCACGTGGTCGGCACGAACGGCAAGTCGTCGACGGTGCGGTACTGCGAGGCTCTGCTCCGTGCTCACGGCCTGCGGTCCGGCGCGTATCTCTCGCCGCACATCTCGGGTTGGAGCGAGCGTGTGCTCGTGGATGGGCGCCCTGTGTCCGACGCCCTCCTCGGCGCCGCCGTCGAGCGGGTCGCCCGTGAGGTCGCCGGTCTGCGCGGGGATCTGGGGGAGACCACGCAGTTCGAGGTACTCACAGTGGCCGCTCTGCTGGCGTTCGCGGAGAGCGGGATGGAGGCGGTGGCGCTGGAGGCGGGGCTCGGGGGGCGCCTCGACGCGACCAACGTCGTCTGGGCGCCCGTCGTCGTCCTCACGAACATCGCACTCGAGCACACTGAGGTGCTGGGCGACACGAGAGAGCTCATCTTCGCGGAGAAGGCGGCCGTGATCAAAGGGGGCGATGTCGTATTCGGCGAGCTCGACGGCCTCGAGACGGAGGCGCGTCGCGCCTGCGCCTCGGCCGGCGCCGCCCCGTACTTCCTGCGCTCCGCGAGCATGGAAGCCGCGGGGGGCCCGACGGGACTGCCGCCGGCGGATGTCGACCCGCGTCCCGGCGTCGTGAGTCACGAGGGCGACTTCGTAGTGGAAGGCGTCCCGCCCGACTTCGCCGTGACGATGACCGGCGGCGAGGGGTCCGCGCCCGAGCGCTGGTCCGGGCTCAGCGTGCCCACACCGGCGCTCTACCAGGTCCACAATGCGGCGTTGGCTGTCGCCGCGGCTCGTCTGCTGCTCGGCCGCCTTGACGAGGCGGCCGTGCGTCGGGCCCTGGCGACCACGGCCGTGCCCGGACGCCTGCAGAAGATAGGCGAGCGGCCGCTGGTGCTCGCGGACGGCGCCCACAACCCGGACGGCGTGCGCGTTCTCGCGCGGAGCCTCGGCGCCGTGGACGTGCCGCGGCCTACCATCGGCGTCCTCGCCATCATGCGCGACAAGCAGTACGAGGAGATGCTCCGGGGGCTGCTGCCGCTGCTCGACGCGGTCGTCTGCACGCAGGCCGACGAGGCGCGCAGCCTTACCGCGGACGAGCTGGCGGCGGCGGCCCGCGCAGCGGCGGCATCCGCGGCGCCGGCGCTGGTGGAGAGCGTCCCCGACGCCCACGGCGCGCTCGACCGCGCTCTCGAGCTTGCGGGGCCGCGCGGCAGCGTCCTGATCGGTGGATCCCTGTACCTCCTTGAGGACCTGCGCGACGTTCTCGCCGGAGGCCTCTGAGCCTGCTTGTCCGGCCTCGGTGGTCGGGTATACTGGCGCAGACTCGTGGAGGGGTGAATGGCACAGAAGAAAGCGCATCCGGCCGTACGGTTCCTGGTCGCGCTCCTGATCGTTATCGCCGTCGCGCTCGTCGCCTTCTTCGTCGGCTACCTCATCGGCATGAAGCTTGCCGCATTCGCTCCAGCCTTCCCGGGTATCTTCTAGGCTCACACGCCACCCGCGTCGGCCTCGGCGGCCGCAGGAGGGACAATGGATACCCAGTCGTCTGCCGGTCCCCTGATCCTCGTCAGCGGCGCCACCGGATACGTGGGTGGACGCCTCGTCCCGAGGCTGCTCGACGCGGGTCGCCGGGTACGTGTGATGGTGCGCGACCCGCGCCGTCTCGAGGGCCGTGACTGGGCGTCGCGCGTCGAGATCGCCACCGGCGACGTCTTGCGGCCGGCGAGTCTCGACGAGGCTCTGGCCGGCGTCGCCGTCGCCTACTACCTGATCCATTCGATGGCTCGCGGAGAGGGCTATCGCGAGCGTGACCTGGCGGCGGCGCGGGCCTTTGCGGGGGCCGCCTCCCGCGCCGGTGTGCAGCGCATCGTCTACCTTGGCGGCCTCGGTGATCCGGCCGCCGACCTCTCGAAGCACCTGCGGTCCCGGCAGGAGACCGGCGAGGCTCTGCGCGAGGCGGGCGTGCCGGTGACCGAGTTCCGGGCGGCCGTCGTCGTGGGCTCCGGCAGCATCTCGTTCGAGATGATCCGCTACCTCACCGAGCGTCTCCCGGTCATGATCTGTCCCCAGTGGGTGTACACGCGCGTCCAGCCGATCGCCGTGGACGACCTGCTCCGGTATCTCGTCGCGGCGCTGGACGTCCGCGGGAGCGCAGGGCGCATCGTCGAGATCGGGGGCTCGGACGTCCTCACGTACGGCGACATGATGCGCGGCTACGCCCGGGCCCGCGGCCTCCGGCGGCGCCTGCAGCCTGTCCCCGTGTTGACGCCCAAGCTTTCGTCCTACTGGGTCCACCTCGTGACCCCTATCCCGGCAACGATCGCCCGCCCCCTGATCGAGGGCCTGCGCAACGAGACGGTGGTACGGGACCAGTGCGCTCACGACCTGTTCCCCGCGATCCACCCGGTGGGATACCTGACCGCGGTGTGCGCGGCGGTCGCGAGTCTCGACACGGGAGAGGTCGAGACGAGCTGGGCGGATGCGCTGGTGACCAGCGGAGGGGACGTGCAGCCGGTCGCGCTGGCCACTCAGGAGGGCAAGCTGATCGAGCGTCGCCAGGCCGTGGTCGACGCGCCTCCGGAGGATGTCTTCGACGTGCTTCTGACGATCGGCGGTGAGCGCGGCTACCGCGCCTGGGATTGGGCCTGGGAGCTGCGCGGCGCCGCCGACCGTCTCGTCGGCGGCGTCGGGCTGCGCCGCGGCCGCCGCGACCCCGACGACCTCCGCGTCGGCGACGCGCTCGACTTCTGGCGCGTGGAGGCGGTCGAGACCGGGCGTCTGCTGCGTCTCCGCGCGGAGATGAAGGTGCCGGGCTCGGCCTGGCTCCAGTTCGAGACGCTCCCGCGCGGGGACGGCACGCTGCTGGTGCAGACCGCGTACTTCGCGCCGCGCGGCCTGCCCGGCCTTGCCTACTGGTACGGACTCTATCCTGTCCACGGCAGGATATTCTCGGGTATGATTGCGGCGCTGGTCGCCGAGGCCAGCCGGTCGGATACGCCGGCGGGGGGCTGATCCTCTCCGCTCGCGCCTGCGGCCGTCATCGCGTGGAGGGGCCGGAGGCACCCTCGACGGAGCTCTCCTGAGGAGGAAGGGTGCCTCACTGGATCATCCTCGCGGCCACGAAGACCACCGTTACCAAGACGACGACCGACAGCAGCAACCCGTTCCAATCGGTGATGGATTTCTTCACGTCGCCCGCCTGGCGCTTCGTCACGCTGATGTTCTACTTCTTCCTCGTGGTGCTCTGGGTCTCGTGCGCCTTCTGGGTGTTCAAGGATGCCCGCCGCCGCATCGACGACAGGATCGTGCTGGCCGTCGCGGTGCTCACCGGGATCGTCTTCGGGCCCGTCGGGCTGATCGTCTACGCCATCGTCCGGCCGGCGGAGACCATCGCCGACCGCCGGGAGCGGGAACTCGAGGTGCTCATGATGGAGCAGCGCATCGGCGAGGAAGAGCGCTGCTCGTTCTGCAAGACGCCGGTGCGCGAGGACTACCTGGTGTGCCCGACGTGTGGGCGCCGGCTCCGGACCTCATGTCCCTCGTGCCGCAAGCCCATCGATCCGCAGTGGCGCGTCTGCCCGTACTGCGAGACCGACGTGCAGATGGCCCCGCCGGCGTTCGATCGCGTGTAGCCCGCGCCGGAGGCGAGACGGCGCCGGCGACACCGGCGGCCGGACTTCCACGGCTCTCTTCTCATCACATCCCGGAGGTCTCTCTTATGGAGCGTACGTTCATCATGGTCAAACCCAACGGCGTCGCCCGCGGGCTCGTCGGCGAGATCGTCGCCCGCTTCGAGCGCCGCGGTTTCGTGCTGCGTGGCATCAAGGTGCTGCGCATCGACCGCGATCTCGCCGAGCGGCACTACGCGGAACACGTCGGCAAGCCGTTCTACGAAAGTCTCGCCGCGTTCATCACCTCGGGCCCGGTCGTGGCCATGGTGTGGGAGGGCCGGGAGGCCGTCACCGTCGCTCGCGCCATGATGGGAGTCACCGACTCGGCTCAAGCCGCGCCCGGCACGATCCGCGGCGACTTCTCGCTCAGCAAGGAGGAGAACGTCATCCACGGCTCGGACGGCCCGGAGAGCGCCGCCCGGGAGATCGGGTTGTTCTTCGGCGAGGGTGAGCTCGTCTAGCATGAGCGCTCCGCCTCACGCCGCGGGCGCGCCGCAAGGCGCGATGCCGACTCGGCCGCCGGTTCGGCTGGTCCTCGCGTCCCGTTCGCCGCAGCGCCGGGCGCTGCTCGAGCAGCTCTCGATCCCCTTTCGGGTCGTGGTCAGCGAGCACGCTGAAGACGTCCGCGACGGAGACCCCGCCCACACCGTTCAGCAGAACGCCAGGGGCAAGGCCGAGGACGTTCTCACCCGGGCCGATCTGCGGCCCGGCGAGCTGGTGCTGGGCGTCGACACGGTGGTGGTCAGCGGCGGCGAGATCCTTGGCAAGGCGGCCGACGCCGCGGAGGCGGCGCGCTACCTGCGCCGCCTCGCCGCCCGACGTCACGAGGTGTACAGCGGTCTGTACCTCACTTCGAGGAAGATGGCGGTCGCGAATCATGTGATCACCGGCGTGACCTTCCGCCCGCTCACCGACGCCGATCTCGCAGCGTATGTCGCCTGCGGCGAGTGGCGCGACCGCGCCGGCGCCTACGCGATCCAAGGCATCGGGTCGGCGCTGGTGAAGCACGTCGAAGGCGACTACTTCAACGTCGTGGGTCTGCCGGTCGCGGAGCTGCTGCGGCTTCTGGCGGCCTTTGGCGTGCCTCCTTTCGGCTGGCTCGGCGCGCCGCCGTCCTCCTGACGCACCACGCCTGAGCTGCCCGCCCGGACGGTCGGGAGGGACTGGTCTCCGGGCGCCGAATCAGACGCTGCGCGTCTCCCTGCCGCCCGTCGCGGCGAGCCTGCCGCCGGTAGCTATGGGTGGGGGCACCGTATACAATCGCTGTTCGACATCTCACCGAAAGGAGCTCCTCATCAGCTTCCTCGGCTTCGTGACGGGCTTCGGCGCCCGCGACATGGCGGTGGATCTCGGAACCGCCAATACGCTCGTCTATCTCCGCGGCCGCGGCATCGTGCTCAGCGAGCCGTCCGTCGTCGCCATCGACCACCGCAGCGGCGAGGTCCACGCCGTCGGCGGGGAGGCCAAGCGCATGCTCGGCCGCACGCCGGCGACGATCAGCGCCGTGCGGCCGCTCAAAGACGGCGTCATCGCCGACTTCGACATCACGGAGCAGATGCTCCGTCACTTCATCCGCAAGGTCATGCAGAACCGCTGGGCGCACCCGCGCGTGGTCATCTGCGTGCCCAGCGGTGTCACCGGCGTCGAGAAACGCGCCGTCGAGGAGGCGACCTACTCGGCCGGCGCCCGCTGGGCGACCCTGATCGAGGAGCCGATGGCCGCCGCTATCGGCGCCGGCCTTCCGGTCGCCGAGCCCACCGGGAGCATGATCGTCGACATCGGCGGCGGCACCAGCGAAGTGGCCGTGATCTCCCTCGGCGGCATCGTCGTCAGCCAGTCGATCCGGGTCGGCGGCGACGAGCTCGACGAGGCGATCATCAGCTACGTCAAGAAGGAGTACAAGCTCCTCATCGGCAGCCAGACGTCGGAGGAGATCAAGCTTGAGATCGGCTCGGCCTACCCGCTGCCACAGGAGGAGCAGGCCGAGATCCGCGGTCGCGATCTCGTCACCGGCCTGCCCAAGACCATCGTCCTGTCGTCTGAAGAGGTGCGGGCCGCCCTTGAGGAGCCGACACAGGCGATCATCGACGCGATCAAGGCGACGCTCGACAAGACACCTCCGGAGCTCGCCAGCGACATCATGGACCGCGGCATCATGCTCGCCGGCGGCGGCTCGCTGCTGCAGGGGCTCCCCGAGCGCCTGCGCGAAGAGACCCAGATGCCGGTACATCTAGCGGAATCGCCGCTCACCTGCGTAGCCGTCGGATCCGGCAAGTACCTCGAGGAGTTCGATGTCCTCGTCAAGAGCAAGCGCAACTCCCGGCCGCGGGGCCGGTAGCGCCGCCCGTCGCTGATCTGTGAATCGCCGGCGCGCACTCCGGCGGCGGATCGTGGTGGGTGTGTTGCTGCTCCTCTCCGTCGCTCTGCTCACGCTCTACTTCCGCGAATCCGACAGCGGGTTCGCACGCGGCGTCCAGGATGGGGTGCTGCGCGTCGTGTCGCCGATGCAAAGCGGCACGGCGCGCGTCACCAAGCCGTTCCGCGACGGCTGGAACTGGGTCGGCGACCTGTTCAGCGCCAAGTCGGAGAACAGGGCGCTCAAGAAGGAGGTCGAGCGTCTGCGGGCCGGCCTCGCCAGAGAGCTGACCACCCAGGCCGAGAACGATCAGCTTCGTGGCCTCGTCGCTCTTCAGGAGGACAAGATCTTCCCAGCCGGTGTGGAGCTGGTCACGGCGCGCGTCGTCGCTCGCTCGACCAGCTCCTGGTACTCGACCGTGACGATCAACGTCGGGAGCGGCGCCGGCGTCGACGTATACGACCCGGTGGTGTGCGGAGCCGGCCTCGTGGGCCGCGTCACGAAGGTCAGCGCGAACGCGGCCCAGGTCATGCTCGTCACTGACCAGCAGAGTTTCGTCGACGCGATGGTCGAGCCCGGTGGCGCACAGGGCATCGTCGGCGGCAGCGTGACCGGCGATGTGACGCTCGAGTACGTGGACAAGAACGAGAAGGTGAAGGTGGGCCAGTACGTGGTGACGTCGGGGCGCAGCGGCTCCGTGTTCGTCCGGGGCATCCCCATCGGGGTCGTCGAGAGCGTCGGCTCCCAGGAGGTCGAGTTGTACCAGAGCATCGCCGTGCGCCCATTCGTCGACTTCCGCAAGCTCGACCTCGTCCAGGTGGTCGTCAGATGAGGCTGACCCGAACCGTCTCCGACACCTCGGCGTTCGAGTGGCCGACATGGGTCGAGGTCGCCAAGCTGGCTGTGGCGCTGCTCGTGGCGACGCTCCTGCAGACGACCGTGGCGCCTCATCTGCGCCTGCTCGGCGCGTACCCCGACTTCGCGCTCATCATCGTCGTCTGCGTGGCGCTCGTGAAGGGCTCCGAGATCGGCGCCGTGTTCGGTTTTCTCACGGGGATGTTCACGGCGATCGCGCTCATGGAGCCCTTCGGGTTGAGCGCCTTCGTGTTCGTCCTCGTCGGATTCCTCGCCGGGCGCTACGCAGAGACGGCCGACCTTACCGCGGGCTTCGCTCCGCTGCTCAGCGTCTTCGCGGCGACCGTGCTCGCGAACGTCTTGCTGGCGGTGACCCAGTTCCTCCTTGCGCGCGAGGTCCCTCTGGGCTTCTTCATCGGGCGCGTGCTGGCGCCATCTGTCGTGCTCAACACCCTGCTGGCCGCGCCGCTCTACCTTGTCGTGCGCATCTGGCTGAGAGGAACTGGTGATCTCCGTGTTGCAGGTGCTCGGTAACGACCCGGGCCGCCGCGAGCGGCCCATACGGACCGGCCGTCGAGATAAGCCGATCATCCACCTGCCCTCCATCGCGCTGCGCGTCGCGGTCGTCATCGGCATCGCCGCCGTACTCTTAGGCGTCGTGCTCTTCCGGCTCTGGTTCCTGCAGATCCTGAGCGGGGAGGAGTTCGAGGCGCAGGCCAACAACAATCGCCTGCGCTCGATGAAGGTGGCCGCGCCGCGGGGCGCGATCGTCGACCGGCACGGCGAGGTCATCGTCGAGAACCGGCCGGGTCTTGCGGTCGGCGTCCGCCTCATGGACGTGCCCGAGGGCGAACTCGACGCCCAGGTCGTTCGTCTCGGCCGCGTGCTGCGCACGCGGCCGGCGGCCATCCGTACCAGGATCAAGGACCACCTGCGGCCGAGCTGGCCACTTGAGATCCCGCTGACGTGGGAGAACATCGTCGCCGGCAGGGGCGTGAGCCTCGACCTCATCGTCGTCAAGGAAGATGTCGGCAAGCGCGTCGTCTCGTATCTCCTCGAGCGCACCGACAGCTTCCCCGGCGTCGAAATCCACAAGAACTACCTTCGTTCCTACCCGCAGGGGCGGCTGGCCGCCCACGTACTCGGGAATCTGGGGGAGGTCTCGAGGGAGCAGCTGAAGGATCAGCACTTCAAGGGATACAAGGCCGGCGACGTGGTGGGACAGGCCGGGCTGGAGTGGACCTACGACAAGTGGCTGCGTGGGCGTGACGGCATCGCCAAGATCGAGGTCGACGCTTTCGGGCAGCCGAAGCAGAGCGACCCGGTTTCCGGCGGCCGCCTTCCCGAGCCGGGTCATACGCTGGTCACGACGATCGACGGCAAGGTGCAGGCTGCCGCCGAGCGGGCTCTCCGCGAGGGCATCAGCCTGGCGTACCGGGACGGCAAGTACGAGGCCAACGGAGGGGCCGCCGTCGTGCTCGACGCGCGCAACGGGCAGATCCTCGGCATGGCCAGCTATCCGAGCTTCTCGCCGAGCGAGTGGGTGGGGGGGATCAGCGTCAAAGACTACAAGAAGTACCGCGACCCGCGCCGCAACACACCGCTGTTCAACCGCGCCGTCCAGTCCGCCAAGGCCGTCGGTTCCACCTTCAAGGTCGTCGACGCGATCGCCGGTCTCGAGGAAGGCGTGGTCACCCCCTACGAGTCGTTCTTCTGCGACGGAAGCTACAAGCCGCCGATCGCCTGGGACGAGGCGGTGTGGGGGTGCTGGGCCAAGGACGGCCACGGTAGCCTGAGCCTGGTCGGCGCGCTCACGCAGTCGTGCGACGTCTACTTCTACAACCTGGGTTATCGCTTCTACCTCCGTCAGGGCACCGAGCTGGCCGACTGGGCCGTCCGGCTCGGCATGGGCAAGGAGACCGGGGTCGACATCCCCGGGGAGGTCGCCGGCCGCGTGCCGACCCCGGCGTGGCGCCAGTCCTACTTCGAGAGTGAGGTCGACAAGGTCTGGACACCGGGCAACTCCATCAACCTCGCCATTGGCCAGGGGGATCTCGAGGCGACCCCCCTGCAGCTGGCGGTCACGTACGCGGCGATCGCCAACGGTGGGCGGATCGTGACCCCTCATCTGGGTCTCAAGATCACCGACGCGGCCGGGAAGACCGTGCGTGACCTGGCGCCGCGCTCGAAGAAGAAGATCGACATCTCCGGGAGCACCCTCGGCCTCGTGCAGCGTGGGCTCCACGAGGCCGCCAACTCGTCCTCGGGCACGTCCGCGGCGGTGTTCGCCGGGTATGACGTGACGGTAGCCGGCAAGACCGGCACCGCGGAGGTCTGGGACGACGGCCGGTACGTCGACTACGCGTGGTACGCGAGCTACGCACCGGCCGGCGACCCCAAATACGTGGTCGTCGTCATGATCGAGAAGGGGGGGCACGGGGGCACCGTCGCCGCCCCGGCCACTCGGATGATCTACGACAGCCTCTTCCACGTGAAGAGCGACAAGGTCATCGGCCCGGTCAGGAGCGACTGACGTGCCCGACTGGCGCTCCTACCTGAGGCATCTCGACTACCTGCTGATCCTGGCGACGGCCGGGTTGATCACCTACGGCATCACGATGATCTACTTCGCAACGCGCGAGGATGTTGCCGGCGCCCCTCTCTACTTCGTGCGCCAGCAACTCATCGCCGTGGCCGTTGGCGTCGTGCTGGCGCTCGTGGCGTCGGTGCTCGACTACGAGCTCTACCGGCGCTTCCAGTGGCTGCTCTATGCCATCGCCGTCCTGATCGTCGCCCTCGTGCTGCCCCTCGGCGAGGTCGTGAACGGCGCGACGCGCTGGATCGACCTCGGCTTCACGCGCTTCCAGCCTTCGGCCGCCGCGCTGCTCCTGCTGGCTCTGAGCATCGGCGCCTTTCTCGCCGACCGGATGGACATGCTCGGGTCGAAGCGGATCACGCTGGTCGCCCTCGCCCTTGTCGCGCTGCCGGCGCTCCTCGTCTATCAGGAGCCGGACTTCGGGTCGGCGATGGCCATGGTCATGCTCACCCTGGCGATGCTCTTCTTCTACGGCACGTCGTGGACGCACTTCGCCGTCCTCGCGGGGACCGGTCTCGGAGCCTTCGTCGTCGCCTTGAAGGTACTGCCCATGGCCGGCATCAACCTGATCCACCAGTACCAGATCGACCGACTCTTCGTGTTCATCAATCCCGGGCACGACCCGGGTGTGGCCGGCTACAACGTGATCCAGTCCATGATCGCGGTCGGCTCGGGGGCTCTTGCCGGACGCGGTGACATGGCGACGCAGACGACGCTCGACTTCCTGCCCGAGCACCACACCGACTTCATCTTCGCGGTGATCAGCGAGCGCAACGGCTTTCTCGGCGCGAGTGTCCTGCTCGTGCTCTATGCGTTGTTCATCTGGCGCGCTCTGCGCATCGCCGTGGTGGCGCGCGACATGTACGGCAGCATCCTCGCCGGGGGCGTCGCCCTCATGATCCTGTTCCAGGTGTTCGTGAACATCGGCATGACGATTGGTATCATGCCGGTGACCGGTATCCCTCTGCCCTTCGTAAGCTATGGTGGTACCGCGATGATCGCGTTCCTGATCTTCGTCGGCCTGCTCGAGGCGATCCATCTGCGGGCGGCGATCACTCCCGGCACGAGGGGGCGGCTTGGCCAGTAAACTGAAGCTCTCGAAGATCGTCAAAGCCGTCACCGACGCGCGAGGCACGGAGACGCCGCCGAGGCTCTGCGTCGTCGGCTGCGGACCCGAGTTGGCTCACGTGGTCGCCGCTGTGTCCGTGGGCGCCGCGGACGAGCAGAGCGGCGTCTCGGCCGCGCTCGATGCGCTCGCCCCCACGGATTTCCCGCGCGACCCGGCGCTCGCCGGCCGGTGGGACATCGTCGTCGCGGTCGCGGCCGGGTGTGCCGCCGCGGAAGCTGCGCCGGTCGTACACGCGGCCCGGCGCGCCGGCTGCAGGGTCATCGCTCTCGTCACCGGTCACGACGCGGATGTGTGGGTCAGCGAAGCCGGGTTCTTCGACGACGAGATCGCTCGTGGGGTGGGCGTCACGCCTGCCGGCAAACCGACCTTGGAGAATCGCCTCATCGACGCCGCCGGGGACGCCGCCGGCGCCCTCGCGCTGAGCCTGCCGTCCATCCGCCGCGCCTACTGTGATCATGTGGTACTCGCCAACGCCGCCCAGAACGGCGTCATCGGCGTCGTCGTCATCATCCCGGGGGCGGACATGCCGGCGATGACGGCCAATCAGATCCGCATGGTGCTCAAGATCGCCCATGCCTACGGCGAGGAACTCGGCCTCGACAGGGCGCTCGAGATCCTCTCGATCGTGGGCACGGGATTCGTCCTCCGCACGCTGGCGCGCCAGGCGCTCGATTTCGTGCCGGGATTCGGCTGGGCCGTCAAGGGCGCCGTCGGATTCTCGGGTACGATCGCGCTCGGCCAGGCCGCCATCGCGTACTTCGAGGCGGGAGCGCCGCTCCGCGTCTCGCGCATACAAAGGATCAACCGTCAAGTTGAACGAGCACGCTCCCGGATCCCCGGGCCGCTGCGGAGACTGGCCTCCGGATGAAATAGCGAGACTACTGGCGCGTGTGTCGCGCCCCGGGCGCTACACGGGTGGTGAGTTCAACACCCGTGCGAAGCCCGGAGCACGTCCCCGTGTCGTCCTCTCCTACCCGGACGTCTACGAGATCGGGGTATCGAACCCCGCTCTCCAGATCCTCTACAGCCAGATGAACGACACGACGCCGGCCGCGGCCGAGCGGACGTATTGCCCGTGGCCGGACATGGCCGACCTGATGCGCGCCTCCGGCGTGCCGCTGTGGTCCCTCGAGACGATGGCCCCGGTCGCCGGCTGCGACCTCTGGGGCATCACGCTTCCGCACGAACTGTGCTACACGAACGTTCTCGAGATGCTCGATCTGGCGCGCGTGCCGCTGCACGCCGTCGAGCGCGGTGAGGGAGACCCGATCGTGCTCGGCGGCGGACCGGCTGCGGCGAACCCATGGCCGCTGGCGCCGTTCTTCGACGCCTTCTTCGTCGGCGAAGTGGAGCATCGCCTGGACGCGATCGTCGCCGCCCTGGGTCTGCCGGACCGGCGGGGAAGGCTTGCGGCGCTGGGCGAGGTGCCCGGCGTGTGGCTGCCGGGGAGCGGCGGCGGACCGGCGGAGCGCCAGATCTTCATGGGGTTCTCGGCGAGCCCGCCGGTGCTTCGCCCCATCGTTCCCGTGCTCGAGGCGGTCCACGACCGCGCCGTGGTCGAGGTCATGCGCGGCTGCACTGCCGGCTGCCGCTTCTGCCAGGCCGGCATGTGGTACCGGCCGGTCCGGGAGCGGCCGGTCGAACTCGTCGTGGACGCTGCCGACCGGCTGCTCGACGAGACCGGCTGCGACGAGGTCTCGCTGCTCTCGCTCAGCTCCTGCGACTACAGCGGGGTCGAGGACGCGCTGAGGCGCATCAGGGCGCTGCGCCCCGGCCTGCGCGTGTCGCTCCCCTCGCTGCGTATCGACTCCGCGGCCGACAGTCTGTCGCGTTTCGCCGCCGACCAGCGCGGTTCCGTCACGCTCGCCCCCGAAGCCGGCACGCAGCAGCTGCGCGACGCGATCAACAAGGGCGTGGACGAGACGCAGTTCGAAGACGCGGTGAGGGCGACGTTCGCCGGCGGGTTCACCGGACTCAAGCTGTACTTCATGATCGGGCTGCCGGGCGAGACCGACGACGACGTGCGCGGGATCGCCCGCATGACCGCGACGGCCGCTCGCCTCGCCAGGGAGATCGCGCGCGGCCGCGCCCGGCTGTCCGTCTCCGTTTCCTCATACATCCCCAAGCCGCACACGCCGTACGAGTTGGAGCCCTTTGCCGGAGCCGAGACGCTGCGGCATCGCCAGTCCCTGCTGCGCGAGCTCATGCCGCGGGGTGTGCGCACCTCGTTCCACGACGTAGGGGCCTCGACGGTGGAGGCGTCCCTTGCTCGTGGCGGTCCCGGCAGCGACCGGCTCGTCGAGGCGGCCTGGAGGCTCGGGGCGCGCTTCGACGGCTGGAGCGAGTGGTTCGATCCGCGGCGTTGGGAAGCAGCCGCAGCGGCGTCCGGCGTCGCGCTCGGCGCATTCGACGGCGCCGCCTCGTGGGCGACCGCGGTGGACGCGGGCCTGACGGAGTCGTTCCTCGCCGGCGAGCTGGCGCGCGGTCGCGAGGGCGAGTTGACGCCCGACTGCCGCGACGGGGAGTGCGTCGCGTGCGGCGTCTGCGGCGGCGGTATCGCGATGGAGGTGCTGGGATGAGCTGGTGGCTCGTCACCTTCTCCCGCGGCGGATCCGCGCGGTATCTCTCGCATCTCGACACGGCGCGCGTCGTGCAACGCACCTTTGCGCGCGCCGGCGTACCCATCGCCCTGTCGCAAGGCATGCGCCCGAAGCCGCGGATCTCGCTGCCGTTGCCGCTGCCCGTGGGCGCGGCCGGCCTGCGGGAGTTGGCCGTCGTCGAAGTGCCCGACGAGGTGCGGCTGACGTCCGAGACGCTGCGTGCCCTACGCGCCGCGAGTCCGCCCGGCGTCGTCGTCGAGTGCCTGGAGGGCGTCGGCGAGCGCCATCCCAGGCCGCAGCCGAAGGCTGCCGAGTACGCCTGTGTGATCACCGGGGACGCAGGCGCCTTGCAGGCTGCCGTCGAACGCTACGGCAATGAGGATCACGCGATCTGCGTGCGTGTCTCGCCCAAGGGCGAGAGACGCCTGGATCTGAAGGAGTATGTGAGCGACATCACCGTCGACCCCGTCGCCGATGGAGCCCGTTTGGGGTTCACCATCGCCTATCGGGCCGACGGCGCCGCTCGTCCACAGGAATTCGTCGACCTGATCGCCCGCTGGGCGGAGGTCGAACCGGCGATGTGTGGCCTGGAGCGCCGTCGCATCGTTTGGGACGAGATGCCTCCGGCGCACGGCGCTGGAGATGGAAGGAGTGTGTCTTCGTGACCAGAGCGGAGAACGACGGCGGCGAGAAGCCGAAGGCCGCCTCCACAGACAAGACCGCATCCGAAGCGCCGACGAGCTCGTCCGTCGGCGACGCGGCGGCGGGAAGCTCGGCGCCGGCGGCGCGACGGCGGAGGGGTACGCGCGGAGGCCGGCGCCACAAGCGGCCGGCCGCCGGCGCCGTGTCCGCGGAGCGGGAGGCCGCCTCGTCGACCCCTGCCCCGACGGGTGAGGACGGTTCAGCCCGGAAGGATGCGAGGGGCGCGCTGGATGCTCTGCCGACCGCGCCCCTGATCCCGGTCGGGGCCGCAGGCGGAGGTCGGACCGCCGGTGCTCCGGCAGTCACCACGCCCGCGGCGCCCGCGCCGGCGTCGCCGGCCGGCGACGACCGCGCAACGGGGGAGCAGAAGGAAGCGCCGGTCAGGCGCAGCCGCCGGGCGCGCTCGCGCCCCCGGTCGCGGAGCGTGATCGCCGAGCCGGAGGCCGGCGGCTCCGCGCCGCGCGAGACGATGCCCGCCGGTGCTGACGCCGCAGCCGTCGCAGGGCAGGTCCCGCCTGAGAGAGGTCGCAAGACAGAGACCGGAGACGCGGTGTCTCGAAAGGGGGACGCTGAGGCGACCGCTGCCGAAGGCGCCGCAGCTGGGGGCGCCGTCGTGTCCGCAGCCGGCGGGGAGTCGCCGGCGAAGCGCCGGCGGCGTGGTAGCCGCGGAGGTCGTCGCCGGAAGAAGGAAGTGGAGATCCAGCACGAAGAGGTCACCCGGGAGGCCGAAGAGGCCGCCGGTGAGCCGGCGAAGGGCGATGAGGCGGCGGAGATCGTGGAGACGCCCGGCGACGGCGTCGGCGGGGATCAGGCGGACGCCGCCCGCGAGGGCGAGAGCTCGGCGACGCGCCGGCGCCGAGGAGGGCGCAGTGGCCGCGGCCGGCGTGAGCCCGCAGTCGTCGGCGCGGAGGCGACGGCGCCGGCCGCCGGCGACGCGGCCGCAGCGAGCGACAAGCCGGACGGCGGCAGGAAGAAGCCCTCGCCCTCCGGCGACGAGGCGAAATCGCGGCGTCGCGATCACCGCCGTCCCAAGGCCATCGTCCGTCAGGACGAGGGCAGCGGCTTCGGTAGCGACGGCCCCGTCGAGCTCGGGCGCCGGCGGTCGGACGTCGTCGCCGAGAAGCCGGAGCGGAAGATCATCCTCGTGACGGACGACGGAGAAGAGCTCCGGGTGGCGCTGGTCGAGGATGGCCGGCTGGCGGAGATCTACATAGAGCGCCCCGACAGGAAGTCGTACCTGGGCGACATCTACCAGGGCAAGGTCGAGAACGTGATGAACGGTATCGACGCGGCGTTCGTCGACTTCGGCCTCGAGAAGAACGGGTTCCTCTACGTCGACGAGGTGACGACGCCCGAGGGCGAGAAGCGCGCCCGCCGCATCGGTGATGCGCTCAAGAACGGTCAGCAGGTGCTCGTCCAGGTCACCAAGGATCCCATGGGTCACAAGGGCGCCCGGCTGAGCACCAAGATCTCGCTGGCGGGACGCTACCTCGTCTACGTGCCGGGTGGGAGCGGCGTGGGCGTGTCGCGTCGCCTGCGCCAGAGCGAGCGGGAGCGCCTGCGCGACATCTCCAAGGAGCTCAAGCCGAAGAACGCCGGCCTGATCGTGCGGACCATCGCCGAGGGACACGGCCTCGAGGACCTGCGGCGCGACATGCGCTACCTCTCGCGGCTGTGGTCGCGCCTCAAGAAGAAGGCCGAGACCGTCAAGGCGCCGGGCCTGGTGCACAAAGAGGTCGACGTCTCGCTCGAGGTCACGCGCGACCTCTTCAACGACACCTGCGAGAGTCTGATCGTCGACGACGCCAAGCGCCACAAGGCCATCCTGTCGTTCCTCGACAAGGAGGCCCCGGAGCTGCTGCCCAAGGTGCGTCTGCACACGGGGAGCGAGCCGCTCTTCGAGGCCTACGGCGTCGACGTGCAGATCGCCCAGGCTCTCGAACGCCGCGTGCCGTTGCCGAGCGGCGGCAACCTCGTGATCGATCACGCCGAGGCCCTGACGGTGATCGACGTCAACACCGGGCGCTTCACTCGCGGCAAAGGACTCGAGGACACGATCACCAAGACGAATCTCGAGGCGGCTCGCGAAGTCGTGCGCCAACTGCGGCTGCGCGACATCGGTGGGATCATCATCATCGACGCGATCGACATGGCACACGCCAAGAACCGCGAGATGGTGCTGGCGACGCTCGAGGCCGAGCTGGAGATGGACCGCACCAAGACCTACGTGGTCGAGCTCTCGCCGCTCGGCCTCATCGAGATGACGCGCCAGAACACGACCGACGGCGCGAGGGGCATCATGACCCGCGCCTGTCCTGTCTGCTCGGGTAAGGCCCGCGTTCTGAGCGACGAGACGATGGCGCTCAACGTGGAGCGCAAGGTCCGCGCCCTGGCGCGTAAGTCGCAGGCGAAGGCGTGGCTGATCGAGGTGAGCGGCGGAGTGGCCGAGCGACTCAGCGGAGCACGCCTCAAGCGCCTCGAGAAGCAGATCGGGCGCCGCGTCTTCCTCGAAGGCGGCACCACGCTCTCCGTCGAGTCGTACCGCGTCATCGCCGAGGGCAGCGTGGAACACGTGCAGGAGCAGCGGATCCCCGTCAGGGAGGGTCAGGAAGTCACTGTGGAGCTCGAGTTCAGCCTCACCTACAGTCCTCGCGACGCGGTCGGGTACGTTGACGGCTACATGGTCATCGTGGAGGGCGGCCGCCAGCATCTCGGCAAGCGGCGCAAGGTCCGGATCACTGAGACGGCGCGCACCGGTGCGCGCGCCGTCGTGAAAAAGCAGGCAGCGAATTGATTTCGCCGGTGCGTTTGGCTATCATTTCCTGCCGTTGTCTTGTGGGGAGTTGAAATGACGAAGTCCAGTGAGACCTACGCGGTCGTCCGCGTCGGTGGTCAGCAGTTCAAGGTCAGCGCCGGCGACACCATCGTCGTCGACCGCGTCGACGCCGACGAGGGAAAGAGCATCACGCTCGACACCCTTGCGGTGCGCGACGGCGGCGGCACGTACGACGCCGACGCGGCCAAGCACGCCAAGGTCAAGGCGAAGGTCAGCGAGCATCTCCTCGGCGAGAAGATCAAGGTCTTCACGTACAAGCCGAAGAGCACGTTCAAGAAGACGAAGGGTCATCGCAGTCGTCTCAGCAAGTTGACGATCGAGTCGATCACCCTCAAGGCCAGCAAGGAGTAGCAGCATGGCGCATAAAAAGGGCGCCGGCACCAGCCGCAACGGCCGCGACTCCGAGGCGAAGCGCCTCGGCGTCAAGGTCTTCGCCGGCCAGGTGGTCCCGGCAGGATCGATCATCGTGCGCCAGCGCGGCACCCGCTTTCGCCCCGGCGAGAACGCCGGCATCGGCGTCGACCACACCATCTTCGCCAAGGTGACGGGCAAGCTCGTCTTCACCGAGAAGGGCGCCGGCCGCTTCATCTCGGTCGTCCCCGAGGCCTGATCGCCGCCGGCTCCGGCCGGCTGCAGACATCATGCTCGACAGGGCCAGCATCAGCGTGCGCGGAGGTCGCGGCGGAAACGGCTCCATGAGCTTCCGCCGCGAGAAGTACGTGCCCAAAGGCGGGCCCGACGGCGGCGACGGCGCGCCCGGCGGTGACGTCGTCCTCCTGGCCACCCGCCAACTGCACGACCTTTCGCACTTCCGCCATAAGCATCACTTCCGGGCCGTCGACGGCGGCCACGGACGCGGGGCCAACAAACGCGGCGCCGACGGCGCCGCGCTCGTGGTCAAGGTGCCCGTCGGCACCGAGGTCCGCGACGCCGAGGGTGAGCTGCTCGGGGATCTGGTTCGCGAGGGCCAGCTGCTGGTGGCGGCGCGCGGCGGCGAGGGCGGCCGCGGCAACGTCTGCTTCAAGAGCTCGACGCGCCAGGCGCCTCGCTTCGCGGAGCGCGGGCTGGACGGCGATGAGTCGTGGCTCACGCTCTACTTGAAGCTCCTCGCCGATGTCGGCCTGGTGGGGCTCCCCAACGCGGGCAAGTCGTCGCTGCTGGCGGCGCTGACCAGGGCGAAGCCCAAGGTCGCCGCCTATCCGTTCACGACCGTCGAGCCCAACCTCGGGGTCCTGCGGCTCGAGGACGGGCCGGTGGTGATCGCCGACATCCCCGGGCTCATCGAGGGCGCCAGCCGCGGCGCGGGTCTGGGGCATCGCTTTCTGGCACATATCGAGCGCACGGCGGTGATCGTCTACGTTCTGGACGGAGGAGAGGGCGTGGACGCGTGGCCGGACGCGCTCGCCACCGTCCGGGTCGAGCTCACCGAGTTCCGTCCCGAGCTTCTCGAGCGGCCATCCGTCGTCCTGCTGAACAAGTCCGACCTGCTCGACCCTTCGGAGGAGGAGTCGGCCCGGGCCTTCCTGGGAGGGCTCACGTGGCCCTCGGCCGGGCTGCTCGTCTCGGCCGTCGACGGCCGCGGCCTCAAGGCCGTCGTGGACGCGCTCGCCGCAGTCATGGCCGTCCGCTCCGCGGCGGCGGAGAGCGCGCCGGATGCGGGTCCGGCGACCGTGCTGCGGCCCGGAGCGGACCGCCTCGCCGCCTTCACGGTGGACGCGCAGGACGGAGGCTTCGTGGTGCACGGCACCCAGCTGGAGCGGCTCTTTGCCAAAGCGGATCTCGACAACCCGGACGCGGTCGCGTACCTGCAGGAGGTGATCGAGCGCGCGGGCCTCAACGAGGCGCTGCGGCGCGCCGGTGCCGTCCCGGGCGACAGCGTCGTGGTCGGCGCCCGGGAGTTCGAGTTCTCGTGAGCGCTCGGCCGGCCACGAAGGGCGTCTTGCTGGAATCGTCGTCGTGAAGACCATCGTCGTCAAAGTAGGCTCGAGCACCGTCGCCGACGACCGCCTGCGTCTTCGGCGCCGGCTGCTCTCGGGGCTCGTCGCCGACGTCGCCGCGCTGGTGCACGACGGCCGGCGGGTGGTCCTCGTGTCGAGCGGGGCCATCGCCTGCGGGCAGCACGTGCTCGGTTTGACAGAACGGCCGCGGCAGGTGCCTGCGCTGCAGGCCGCCTCCGCCGTCGGCCAGGGGCGCCTCTTCGCTCACTATGAGCGCCTTTTCGCCGACCGCGAGCTGACGGCGGCCCAGATCCTTCTCACGAGCGAGGACTTCGCCCGCCGCGCCAGCTACGTCAATGGCCGCAACACGCTCCGCCGACTGCTCTCGTGGGGCGTCGTCCCTGTCGTCAACGAGAACGACACGACCGCGACCGACGAGATCCGCTTCGGCGACAACGACGTGCTTGCCGCGCAGGTCGCCATCATGTTGCGCGCCGACCTGCTCGTGCTGCTCACGGATCAGGACGGGCTCTACACGGGCGATCCCCGCACCGACGGCTCCGCCGAGCTGGTGCGGGTGGTCGGCGACCCCGCGGACCTCGCCGCTCTCGATGTCGGCGACGCCTCCCGGCGTGGCGCCGGCGGCATGCGCGGCAAGACGGCGGCGGCGCTCATGGCTGCGGCCGCCGACGTGCGGACCGTCATCGCCAACGGGTCGCGGCCGGGCGTCCTTGGCGCGGCCGCCGGCGGGGAAGAGGTGGGGACGCTGATAGCGGCCCGGCCGACGAACGTATCGGCCTTCAAGCTCTGGCTCCGCTACGCGAAGCCCGTGCGTGGTACCCTGCAGGTCGACGAAGGGGCTGCGCGAGCGCTGGCGCGTCGTGGCGGGAGTCTGCTCCCCGTGGGTGTTCTCAGCGTGCACGGCGGGTTCGTGGCGGGTGACGCGGTCACCATCGTAGGACCGGGAGGCGCCGAGATCGCCCGAGGCCTCAGCACGATGAGCGCCCGCGACCTGCGGCGCGTGTGCGGGCTGCGCAGCGAGGAGCTGCGCGCCCTCAGCCCCCAGCTCGAGGACGAGGTCGTGCACCGGGACTGCCTGGTGCTCGTCGGCGAGGAGGCGGAATGAGTATCGAACAGATGTGCGCCGCGGCGCAGCGGGCGGCGCGGACCCTCGCGGCCCTTCCGCGTGCGACGAAGGACGACGCGCTCTTCGCCGTCGCCGACGCGCTGTCCCGGCGGGCCGCCGAGATCTTGAGCGAGAACGACGAGGACGTGCGTCTGGCGCGTGACAACCGGCTGGCCGACGCGCTGATCGACAGGCTGCTTCTCGACGAGGACCGGCTCCGGGACGTCGAGGCTGCGGTGAGGGATATCGCGGCCCTTTCGGACCCGGTGGGCGAGATCGTCGAGGGATGGCGGCTGGACAGCGGCGTCGAGCTGCGCAAGGTCCGTGTGCCGCTCGGGGTGATCGCGGTCATCTATGAGGCGCGGCCGAACGTGACCGTCGACGCGGCGGCGCTGTGTCTCAAGTCGGGGAACGCCGTCGTGCTCCGGGGAGGGAGCGCGGCGAAGCACACGAACCGCATCCTCGCCGACGTGGTGCAGGGCGCCGTGATCGAGTCGGGGCTGCCGCGAGAAGCGGTGTCGTACCTGGCGCCGGATCGTCGCCAGCTCACGGAATTGCTCCAGCAGCGGCGCTTCGTCGACCTCGTGATCCCCCGCGGCGGCGAAGAACTCAAGGAGTATCTCCTGGAGCACAGCAAGGTGCCGGTGATCTACGCCGCCGGCGGCAACTGCCATGTATACATCGACGCCGCGGCCGACCTTGAGAAGGCCGTGCCGATCGTGGTGAACGCGAAGTGCCAGCGTCCCGGCGTGTGTAACGCGGCCGAGACACTGCTCGTGCACCGCGACGTCGCAGTCGAGGTCCTGCCGCGCGTGGCGGAGGAGCTCAAGCGCAGGGGCGTCGAGCTCGTCGTCGACAAGGCGGCGGCCGAGGCGATCGGCGATGCGTCGCTGAAGCGCGCTACGAAGACGCACTACGCTACCGAGTTTCTCTCGCTCAAGCTCGCCGTGCGCGTCGTCGACTCGCTCGACGACGCGCTCGACCACATCGCGACGTACGGCACCAGGCACTCCGAGGCCATCGTGACCGAGGACGTCTCGGCGGCGCGCCGCTTCACCTCCGGGGTGGACGCGGCGTGCGTCTACGTCAATGCCTCGACGCGGTTCACCGACGGCGGCGCGTTCGGCCTTGGCGCCGAGATGGGCATCTCGACGCAGAAGCTGCACGTCAGGGGGCCGATCGCCCTGCAGGAGCTTACGTGTGTCAAGTACGAGCTCTGGGGTGATGGGCAGGTGCGAGGCTGACCTGGTGATGGCGCCGCGACCTCGTCTCGGCGTGCTGGGGGGGAGCTTCGACCCTCCGCATATCGCTCACCTGGCGATCGCCTCCGAAGCCGCTCATACGCTGGCCCTCGAGCGGGTGCTGTTCGTGCCCGCGGCGGCCCCGCCGCACAAGAAGCCGGCGAAACGTGCCTCGGCGCCTCTTCGGCTGGAGCTCACCGAGCGGGCTGTGCTGGACGACCTGCGCTTCACCGCCTCCGGCATCGAGATGGACCAGGACCTCGTGTACACGAAGGACACGCTCGCGGCTCTCGCCGAGCGCTATCCGGGGAGGGACCTCGTCTTCATCATGGGCTCGGACTCCCTGCTCCAGCTCGAGACCTGGCATGATCCCGAGGCGATGCTCGCGACCTGTTCCATCGCCGTGGCGCCGCGTCCCGGGCACTCGCCGGAGGCCGTGGCCGCGGCGGCGGAGCGCTGGGGCGCCGACCGCTTCACGCTGCTCGCGGCGCCGCTGCTCGGCATCTCATCCTCGGATGTTCGGGCTCGTGTCGCCGCGGGCAGACCCATCCGCTATCTCGTGCCGGGCCCGGTGGAGCAGCGCATCCACGAGCTCGGCCTGTACCGGTGACGGCGATCGATCGCGAGACGGCGGAGCGGCTGATCGCCGAGCGCCTGAGCGCCAAGCGTCGCAGGCACGCTCATCGCGTGGCCACCGAGGCGGTCGTCCTGGCGAGACGCTACGGGGCCGACCCCGCGGCGGCCGAGGTCGCGGGTCTGCTGCACGACTACTGCCGAGAGCTGACCGATGCCGAGACGCTGGCGGCGGCGGAGCGCTACGGGATACCGGTGGGGCCGGTCGAGGCGAGCAGACCGAAGCACATCCTGCACGGCCCCGTGGCCGCGGCCGAACTGGGCGCCGCGGGCCTCGACCCGCGGATCGCGGCGGCGATCGCGTTGCACACGGTGGGTGGTCCCGGCATGAGCGTGCTCGAGAAGTGCGTCTATCTGGCCGACTACTGCGAACCGGGCCGGGACTTCCCCGGCGTCGAGAGGGTGCGCGCTCTGGCGCGTATCTCTCTCGACGACGCGGCGGCAGCGGCGGCGCAGCTCAGTCTCCTCGACATCATCGGCCGCGGACGTGGGGTGGTGCCGGCCGCGCTGGCGTTGTACAACGAGAGCCATGCCGGAACGTAAGGGGTACAGAACCGACCGCCTGCGACGCCGTCGTCGTTCGTCGGTCGAGCGTTCGCAGGCCTGGATGCTCTACGTCCTCGCCGCCGCCGTGGCCTTCGTGGCGGTCCTCGGGGCATGGTATCTGGCGGCACGCTGGATCGGGGGCGAGCCGGCTCCCGAGCGGAGCGGCTATCTCGTCGCGATCGAGCTGACCGCGGACGGAGAGGACGACCCGGTCGCGGCGCTGCTCGTCGTGCAGGACCCCGTCGGCTCCGACCCCGCCGTCCACCTCGTCCCGCCGGATCTCCTGCTGGAGGGCCCGAACGGGGAGTACGTGTTCGCCGGCGACGCCATGACGGCCGGCAACCTCCGCGAAGACCTCTCGCGGGTGGTGCGTGCGCCCATCGACGCCGTCCATCGTCTGCCGGTGGTCTCTCTCGGGAAGTGGAGTGGAGCGGACCAGCTGCAGGTCACTCTCGAGCAGCCCGTGGCGATCGACCTGGAGACGGGCAGCCGGGTGGTCGAGGACGGCGACATGGTCGCGACGGCCGATCTTCCCGCGGTCTTCACGGCGACGGGCGCCGACCGGGAAGACGTTGTCGACCTCCAGGTCGCCCTGGTCGAGTCGGCGCTCGAGGCCGCGGCGCTGCGCGCGGCCGGCGGATCTTCGCCGCCGCCGGAGAGCCCTGGGGCGGCGTCACCGGAGACGGGGCTGGGTCTCGCGGCGGTCGTGGACCGGATCACCGCGGGCGCAGCGTCCGTGACGAGGTTCCCGTCCTGGACGAGGGTGGCCGAGGGCCAGTTCGCCTTCGTCCCCGACCCCGAGGGCGTGATGGCCGAGATCACGCGTCGCGCTCCCGAGTACGAGGCCGACGTGACCGTGCAGGTACGCAACGGGAGCGGCAGGGTCGGCGTCGGCGAAGCTGCCGTGCAACTGCTCTCCAGCCTCGACGTCAATCTCCCGGCGCCTCTCAACGCCGACAGCTTCTCGTACGAACGGACGCAGATCCTTGCGGGGCCCGAGACGCTCCCGGTGGCTCGCGAGGTCCGTGCTATACTCGGCCGCGGCGTCGTCCTCGACGGCGCCGAACTGCCGCCGGCCACCGTCGAAGTGATCCTCGGGGCCGACTTCAAGGCGGCGCAACCGACATCGAAGGACCAGCCGTAGCCGCCGACGCCGAACTCATGAGCGCAGAACGTCTGGCGCTTGACATCGCCGCTCTCGCGGCCGGCAAGAAGGCCGAGGACATCGTCGTCCTTCAGATGGGCGACACCGTCAGCTACACCGACTACTTCGTCGTGTGCACCGGCGCCAACACGCGTCAGACCAAGGCGATCGCCGACGAGATCCAGATCGAACTGCGGCCGGAACGGCGACCCGCGCGCGTCGAGGGCGACCGTGAAGCAGAGTGGGTTCTCATCGACTACATCGACGTCGTCGTCCACGTGTTCACCACCACCGCGCGCGAGTTCTACAGGCTCGAGACGCTGTGGGGTGACGTGCCGCGGTTGCCGCTCGGTGAGCAGGGCTGAGCTTCCCGACGCCGGATGACGCCTGAACGCCCGACTTCTCAGGGGAGGCTTTCGGGACCAGCCTGATCCTTGCGGCGATCGCCGTACTCATGGTGACCAGTTCGGCGGGAATGGCGGCGGCCGCTCCCCTCGGACGCGCCGTGCCGGGTACGGCCTTCGTGGCAGTTCCCGGTGGTCGGTGGGGGAAATGATCGCCTGGGGTACGGCGGCGCGCGGGACTTCCGAGAGCGTGTTCAGGCAATGGATGCGCCCCAGCAGCCACCGGCGCATCACTTTGGGCGCGCGCTGGCGCGACGTCGGGATCGGATGTTCCCGTGGCGCCTTCAAGGGTATTCCGGGCGCCATCATGTACACCGTGGACGTCGGTCGCCGCCACCTGCTGAGGATGCGGGGGTCACCTCCGCATTGACCGCGCGGCCCTGCCGGGAGTAGGGTACGAACGTATGTTCGTATCCGAACGGCAGATCCTCCACCTCGACATGGACGCCTTCTTCGCTTCGGTCGAGCAGGCGCGTCGTCCCGAGCTGCGCGGCTTGCCGGTGATCGTCGGCGGTGAGCGCGGCGGCCGTGGTGTGGTCTCGGCCTGCTCCTACGAGGCGCGCGCTTACGGGGTGCACAGCGCGCTGCCCATCATGCGGGCCGAGCGGCTCTGCCCGAGCGGGGTGTTCCTGCCGGTCGACATGCAGGCGTACCTGGCGGTGCATCGCTCCCTCGTGGAACTGCTGGGGCGGTACACCGATCTCGTCGAGGTGGCGTCCATCGACGAGGCGTACCTCGACGTCACCGGGAGCCGGCGGCTGTTCGGTCCGCCGCGGACCATCGCTCACCGCATCCAGGAGCAGGTGTTCGACGCTCATGGCGTCACCTGTTCCATAGGCATCGGATCCACCAAGGTGCTGGCCAAGCTGGCCGCCGGCATGTACAAGCCGGCCGGCATCGGCGAGCTCACCGCCGCCGACGTGCACGGTCGCCTGCGCGACCTGCCGGTGGGCGAGGTCTGCGGCATCGGGCCGGTCACGCAGGAGCGGCTCGCCGCTCTCGGCCTGGCCACGGTAGGGATGCTGCAAGACGTGCCCTTCCCGCTGCTCGCCGCGGCCTTCGGCCGCGGCGCTCACGGCTTGCGCCAGCTCGCACTGGGGCGCAGTCTCTCGCCGGTGCGCAGCGAGCGGCCGCTGCCGAAGTCGGTCGGCCGCGAAGTCACCTTCGGCAACGACGTCAACGACCCCGGTCTTCTGCGTGCGACGCTGCTCTCGCTCACCGATCACGCCGTCGCGGAGTTGCGGCGCAAGGGGCTGGCGGCACGCACCGTGACGCTCAAGGTGCGGTTCTCCACGTTCCACACGGTGAGCCGGCGTCGCACGCTGGCGCTGCCGGTCGGCGCCGCGCGACCTCTCTACGAGACGGCCGCGGCGCTGCTCGACGAGCTCGATGTCGGGGCGCGCTGGGTGCGCCTGGTCGGCGTGAGCATGAGCGGCTTCACCCACAACGCCTTCCAGCTCACGCTCGACGACGGCTGGCGCGAGGTCGCGCTCGGCGAGGCTGTCGACAAGGTGCGCGAGAAGTATGGGTTCAAAGCGCTCACGCTCGCCGGCGGCGCTCTTGCGCGCGGGTGCCTCGAGCGGGAGTCGCCGGCACGGTCCTTCCATCCCGGTGCGCCGGGGCCGGACGAGCTCGTTACGGCCGCGGGTGAGACGCCCTGACGAGAGGCCGCCGGAGGCGCGTCTGATCCCCGGGCCCTGTGCTAGACTTCACCCTTCCGACAGGACACGACCGGTCGCTCGCGCGCCCGTGCGCGAGGTGCCGGCGAAGGACACACGAGGAGACCCCGGATGAACGACCCAGCCAAGATCAGGAACATCGCTCTCGTCGGCCACCGCGGTACCGGCAAGACGTCGTTGTTCGAGGCGCTGCTCTTCGACGCCGGTGGGGTCACTCGTCTGGGCAACGTCTCCGATGGCACGACCGTCTCCGACTGGGGCGATGACGAGAAGAAGCGCCAGATGAGCCTCTCGGCCGGTCTGGCGCACGTCGACCGCGGGGGGCTCTCGTTCAACCTCATCGACACGCCCGGCGACTCGAGCTTCGTCGCCGACGCAATCGCCTCGCTGCAGGTCGTGGAGACCGCTCTCGTCGTGATCAACACAGTCCTCGGCGTCGAGGTCCAGACCGAGCGCATGTGGGACCGCGCGGCCACTCGCGGCCTCGGTCGCGTCATCGTCTGCAACATGCTCGACCGTGAACGCGCCGACTTCGAGCACGCCGTCTCGCTCTTGCAGGAGTCGTTTGGGGCGCAGGTCGTCGCCGTGCAGTTGCCGATCGGCAAGGAGCACGACTTCAGCGGTGTGGTCGACCTGCTCTCGATGAAGGCCTACACCTACGTCGGCGGCAAACCCAGCGTGGGCGACATTCCCGCCGCGCTTGCCGACGCGGCCGCCGCGGCCCGCGACAAGCTTGTCGACGCGGTGGCGAGCACAGACGACGACCTCGCCGAGAAGTACCTCATGGACGAGGAGATCACCGAGGCCGAGCTCGATGCGGCGTTCGCCGGCGCCGTCGCCGGCGCCCAGCTCTTCCCGGTGGCCTGCGCCTCAGCGACCGCGAACGTCGCCGTCGATCACCTCTTCGACGTGCTCGCTCTGGCGCCGTCGCCCGCCGACGTCCCGTTGCCCGTCGCCTTCCGTGACGGGGAAGCGGTACCCCTCGGGTGCGATCCCGCGAAGCCCGCGGTCGCCTTCGTCTTCAAGACGCTCGCCGACCCCTTCAGCGGCCACGTCAACGTGTTCCGCGTCTTCCAGGGCACAGTGAGCAGCGATTCCCAGGTCGTCATCGCGCGTGACGGCCACAAGGAGCGTCTCGGCCAGCTGCTGAAGACGATGGGCAAGGAGAGCAAGCCCTCGGAGGCGCTGGTCGCCGGCGACATTGGCGCGATCGCCAAGCTCAAAGAGGTCGTCACCGGCGACACGCTGTGCGCTGAGTCCGAGATCGTGAGCTTCCCGCCCATCGCCTTCCCGACGCCGCTCATGAGCTTCGCCATCACTGCCAAGAGCAAGGGTGAGGAAGACAAGGTCATCACCGCCCTCCGGCGCCTCAGCGAAGAAGATCCCATGCTCGAGGTGCACCATGACGACCAGACCGGCGAAATGATCGTCGGCGGCATGAGCCAGGTCCATGTCGAGGTCACTGTCGAACGCATGCGGCGCCGCTTCGGTGTCGAGGTGGAGCTCAAGCCACCGCGCGTGCCGTATCGCGAGACAGTCAAGGGCACGGCGAAGGCCGAGGGCAAGCACAAGAAGCAGACGGGGGGGCGCGGCCAGTTTGCCGACACCTGGATGGAGGTCCGCCCGCAGCCACGTGGCGACGGGTTCGAGTTCGAGAACAAGGTCGTCGGCGGCGCGATCCCGCGCAACTACATCCCCGCCGTGGAGAAGGGCGTGCGCGCAGCCATGGCCGAGGGCTTTCTCGCCGGCTATCCGGTCGTCGACGTCCACGTCAAGCTCTACGACGGCAAGTACCACCCGGTCGACTCGAGCGACATGGCGTTTCAGATCGCCGGCTCCATCGGCTTCAAAGCCGCGGCCGAGAAGGCCCAACCTGTACTGCTGGAGCCGATCATGAGCGTCGAGATCACCGTGCCCGACGACAACGTCGGCGATATCATCGGCGACCTCAACTCGCGGCGCGGCCGGGTGCTCGGCACCACGCCGCGCGGGCACAGCAACGTGATCGGCGCCGAGGTACCGCTGGCCGAGATGCTGACGTACGCACCCGACCTCACGTCGATGACGGGCGGCCGTGGTGACTACCACATGGAGATGCTCCGCTACGAGGAAGTCCCGGCTCACCTGACCCAGAAGATCGTCGACCAAGCCGCCAAGGACAAAGAAGAAGCGCACAAGGGCTGACGCCAATTCGGTACGGTTTTCCCCGCAAAGGTGGGCATTCTGGGCTGCTCCCACCGGTGGCGTGATGTCTGGGCGCTGCGATAGAATCAGTGCAGCAACCCAACGGAGGTCCCCGTGACTGATATCGGCACCATGCGCGTGAAGAGCGGCCTCGCCGAGATGCTCAAGGGCGGCGTCATCATGGACGTCACCAACGCCGAGCAGGCGAAGATCGCCGAGGATGCCGGCGCCTGCGCCGTCATGGCTCTTGAACGTGTCCCCTCGGACATCCGCGCCCAGGGCGGCGTCGCCCGCATGGCCGATCCCACCAAGATCCAGGAGATCCAGGCCTGCGTCTCGGTACCCGTCATGGCCAAGGCGCGCATCGGCCACTTCGTCGAGGCGCAGATCCTCGAGTCGCTCGAGGTCGACTACATCGACGAGAGCGAGGTGCTCACGCCGGCCGACGAAGCCAACCACATCAACAAGTGGAAGTTCGACGTGCCCTTCGTCTGCGGCGCCGTCAACCTCGGCGAGGCGCTCCGGCGCATCGGCGAGGGCGCCGCGATGATCCGCACCAAGGGCGAGGCCGGCACCGGCGACGTCGTCGAGGCGGTGCGCCACATGCGCACGATCATGGGCCAGATCCGCCATCTGCAGACGCTCGACCCTGACGAACTCTTCGTGGCCGCCAAGGAGCTGCCGGCCCCCTACGACCTCGTCAAATGGGTCGCCGTGAACGGTAAGCTCCCGGTGGTCAACTTCTCCGCCGGCGGCATCGCCACCCCGGCCGACGCCGCGCTCATGATGCAACTGGGCGCCGAGGGTGTGTTCGTCGGCAGCGGCATCTTCAAGAGCGAGGACCCCCAAGGCCGCGCCAACGCCATCGTCAAGGCGGCGACCAACTACCGCGACGCCGCCGTGCTCGCCGAGGTCAGCGTCGGTCTCGGCGAGGCGATGCCCGGCATCGACGCGGCGGGCATGCCCGAAGAAGCCAAGATCCAGCACCGCGGCTGGTGAGACCGGGGGCACCGTGACCGCCTTCGGCCGTACGCAGCGACTGGACTGGATCCTGTCACCGGAGCCGGCGCTCGACCCTCGTGGTCCGGGCGTCGGCGTGGTCGTGGGCGTGCTCGCTCTGCAGGGCGACTTTCGCGAGCACCGGACCATGCTCGAAGGTCTTGGCGTGCAGACGCGTGAGGTCCGCAGGGTCTCCGACCTGGCCGGTCTCGACGGGCTGGTCATCCCCGGCGGCGAGAGCACGACGATCAGCAAGCTCATGGCGACGTACGGCTTGGCCGGCCCCATCCGGGAGTTCGCCGCGGGGGGAGGCGCGATTTTCGGCACTTGCGCGGGCCTCATCACGGTCGCGCGAGAGACGGTCGAGGGCACGCCGCCGACGCTCGGTCTCATGGACATCGTCGCCCGTCGCAACGCGTTCGGCCGTCAGGTGCGCAGTTTCGAAGCCGATCTTGCGGTTGCAGGCATCGGCGGCGCGCCGGTGCGGGCCGTGTTCATCCGCGCGCCGTGGATCGAGAATGCGGCGCCGTCCGTGGAGGTGCTGGCCACGTACCGCGGCCGCATCGTCGCCGCTCGGCAGGGAGCCGTACTCGTGACGGCGTTCCACCCCGAGCTCACCGACGATGCCCGCATGCATGGGCTGTTCATCACGATGATCCGCCGCCGGGCGGTTGCGGCGGCCGCGCCTCGGGGCGCGGCCGAGCCGCAAGCCTCCGGCGAGCCGGGCCGCGCCGCCGCAGCGGCCGCCGGCCACCGCTAAGAAGGGAGGTGGTGTCCTCGTGTCCGGACACTCCAAGTGGGCGACGATCAAGCACAAGAAGGGCAAGACCGACGCCAAACGGGGCAAGCTGTTCTCAAAGCTCTCGCGCGCCATCACCGTGGCCGCACGTGAGGGCGGCACCGACCCCAGCATGAACATCGCACTGGCCAACGCAGTCGAGAAGGCGAAGGCCGAGTCGATGCCCAAAGACAACATCGAGCGCGCGATCCAGCGCGGCGGTGGCGGCACCGACGGCGCCGCGTACGAGAGCATCATGTACGAAGGCTACGGGCCCGCCGGAGTCGCGATCATCGTCGACGTGCTCACCGACAACAAGAACCGGTCGGCTGCCGACATCCGCAATATCTTCAGCAAACACGGCGGTCAACTGGCGCAGCCCGGCGCAGTGGCGTGGGTCTTTGAGCGCAAGGGTTCCATTGTCATCGACGGCACCAGATT
This sequence comes from uncultured Actinomycetes bacterium, assembly GCA_963709345.1. GTDB lineage: Bacteria > Actinomycetota > Thermoleophilia > UBA2241 > UBA2241 > CAIXSE01. The sequence goes on along the minus strand of CAVPVX010000002.1, from coordinate 122,721 downwards.
CGACGAGGACGACATCATGGCGGCGGCCATCGACGCCGGCGCCGACGACGTGGCGCAGGACGGCGACGAGTTCCAGGTGCTCACCGAGCCGGCCGAGTTCGCGGCGGTGCGCGACGCCGTCGTAGCCGCCGGCATCGAGTTCGTGCAGGCCGAGCTCACGATGATCCCGAAGAACACGGTCGAACTCGTGGAGAACGATGCCCGAAAGACCATGAAGATCGTCGACGCGCTCGAAGACAGCGACGACGTCCAGGAGGTCTTCGCCAACTTCGACATCCCCGAGGACGTCCTCGAGGCCCTGGCGGGCTGACCGTTGACGAAGCCCGGGGGGGCGGCCGCGCACCCGCAGCGGCCGGGGGGCAAGATGGTCGTGCTGGGCTTCGACCCAGGAACGGCGAGTACCGGCTGGGGCGTGATCGAGCAGGACGGCAACAAGCTCCGCTCGCTGGGCCACGGCTGCATCGTCACCTCAGCCAAGGACGAAACGCACGTCCGCCTGCGGCAGATCCACGATCAGGCGCGCGGGCTCATCCGTCGCTTCGAACCCGATATCGTCGTACTCGAGGAGCTCTTCGTCAACGTGAACGTCAAGACGGCCCTGGCGGTCGGGCAGGCGAAGGGCGTCCTGTACCTGGCTGCCTCGGAGCTCGAGACCGCCCCGCGCGAGTATTCGCCCCTGCAGATCAAGCAGGCGGTCACGGGGTACGGCCGCGCGAGCAAGATCCAGGTGCAGGAGATGACCAAGGTCATTCTGGGGCTCTCCCACATTCCGCAGCCAGACCACGCGGCCGACGCGCTCGCCGTGGCGATCACGCACACGCACCACAACGGCCGTGCCTTTCAGGACGCGATGCGCCGGCCTTCGGGAGGCCGCAGGTGATCGCCGTCGTGCGCGGTACGCTGCAGTTGGTCGACCGCCATCATGCGGTCGTGGAGCTCGGCGGCCTCGGTCTCGAGGTGCTGGCGTCGGGGCGCACACTCGGCAGTCTGAGCGCACAGCTCGGTGACGAGGTCACGCTGCACACGCACCTTCACGTGCGTGAGGACGCCCTGCAGCTCTTCGGCTTTCGCAGCGTGCGCGAGCGCGCTTTCTTCCTCTGGCTGATCGCCGTCAGCGGGGTGGGACCCAAGGTGGCCCTGGCGGTGCTGTCCGGGTACCCGGTGGAGGAGCTGGAGCTGGCCGTCGCGCGCGACGACGTGAAGAAGTTCGAGAGCATCCCGGGCATCGGCAAGAAGCTCGCCCAGCGTTTGGTCGTCGAGCTCAAAGACAAGGTGGGCGAGCTGCCGCCGGTGAGCTCCGGCGAAGCCGTGGGCGCCGGCGACCCCGCGCCCACCGACTCGTTCATCGCGGCGCGGTCGGCGCTGCAGAATCTGGGGCTGAGCTTGCGCGAGGCGGAGGAGTCTCTGCGCGGCGCTCCCGAGGGCGTACCGCTCGAGGATCTCGTGAAGTTCGCGCTCACGCGTGACCGGAACGCCGGATGAGCCCGCCGGTCGATCGTATCGGCGACCCCAACGAGCGCGACGACGACCGCGACCTGGAGCTGAGTCTGCGGCCGCGCCGCTTCACCGACTTCGTCGGTCAGCGCGCGGCCAAGGAGCAGCTCGAGATCTTCGTCCAGGCGGCGCGCAACCGGGGCGACACGCTCGACCACGTGCTCATCGCAGGGCCTCCCGGCCTCGGCAAGACCACGCTGGCCGGCATCATCTCGCACGAGCTGGGCGTTGGGATGCATACGACGTCGGGACCGGCTCTCGAGCGCAAGGTCGACGTCGCCGGGCTGCTCACCAACCTCCAGGAGGGCGACGTCCTCTTCGTCGACGAGATCCACCGTCTGAACGCGGCGGTCGAAGAGGTCCTCTATCCTGCGATGGAGGACTACGAGATCGACATCATGATCGGCGAGGGCCCTGCGGCGCGCAGCATCCGCATGCAGGTGCAGCCGTTCACGCTGATCGGCGCGACCACGCGCACCGGCCTGCTCACGACGCCGCTGCGCGACCGCTTCGGCGTCTGGCAGCGGCTCGAGTACTACGAGATCGAGGAGCTGGCGGCGATCGTGCGGCGGTCCGCCGGGATCCTCGGTGTGACGATCGACGACGACTCGGCGCTCGAGATCGCCGGCCGCTCTCGCGGCACGCCGCGCGTCGCCAACCGGCTGTTGCGGCGCGTCCGTGATTTCGCCGAGGTCCGCCACCAAGGGATCATAGACTGCCCCATCTGCCTGGACGCTCTGGAGCTCTTCCAGGTGGACGCTGAAGGGCTGGACAAGCTGGACCGCGACATCCTCTGTGCCATCGCGCAGAAGTTCGACGGCGGGCCCGTCGGCCTCGACACGCTTGCGGTGGCGCTGGGTGAGGAGGCCGACACGGTCATGGACGTGTACGAGCCCTATCTGATCATGCAGGGGTTTCTCAAGCGCACTCCGCGCGGGCGCGTGCTGACGCGCAGCGGATTCCAGCACTGCGGTCTCACGCCGCCGGCGCAGTCGGGCACCCTGTTCGACGAAAGCTGACCGGGGGGTCGGAGTCGCTCGCAACCGCTCAGGCGCCCGGTGCCGCCGTGAAGCGCGGGATGCCGGTCGTCCGGCCGGACCCGTCCCAGGATGGGAGCCGCCCCAGGCGTCGCGCTATACTCGGACGATGACCGATCTGCTCCTGCACGCGTGCTGCGGACCGTGCTCGACCGTCGTCGTGCCTGCCTGGCGCGATCGCGCCGTCGAGCCCGTCGCGTGGTTCCACAACCCGAACATCCAGCCGGCCGCTGAGGTGGAGCGCCGCACCGAGAGCTTGCGGCGCTTCAGCCGCGCGGCCGGCGTCGAACTCGTAGAGGAATGCGAGCCGGCTCCGGTGGCGGTGTGGCGCGAGTGGGAGGCGTCGCTCAAGGTCGCGACGCCGGGCGAGCGCTGCGCCACGTGCCTCGGCCTCCGCCTCGGTGCGGCCGCCGCTGCGGCCGCCCGGCTCGGCGTACCTCGGTTCAGCACGACCCTCAGCGTGAGCCCCTACCAGCGGCACGATCTCATCGAGGCGGCCGGCGAAGCGGCTGCCGCCGAGCACGGCGTCACCTTCGTCTACCTCGACCTGCGCGAGTCGTTCCGGCAGAGCTATGCGGAGAGCCGGCGGTTCGACCTGTACCGGCAGCCCTACTGCGGCTGCGCCGCGAGCAAGTGGGACGCGTGGCAGCAGCGTGCGGCGCGCAAGAGGTCGCGATGACGGTCGCCCGCGGGACGCGACGCCACGCTGCAGGCGGAGATCTGCAACTGGAGGACCTCGACTACGAGCTTCCCCGTGAGCTTGTCGCGCAGAGCGCTGTCGAACCGCGCGACGCGTCACGGCTTCTCGTCTACCGCCGCTCGAGCGGGGCGGTCTCGGATCACGTGTTCTCCGACCTGCCGGGCCTCTTGCGCGCCGGAGACGTCCTCGTGCGTAACGACACGCGTGTGTTCCCGGCCCGCGCCTTCTTCCGCCGTGCCACCGGCGGGCGGATCGAGGCTCTCTTCCTGCGACCTGCTTCGCGAGATCGCGGAGGTGGAGCCGGCGCGGAAGAAGCGTGGGAGGTCATGCTGCGCGGTCGTCCGCGCCCCGGCGAGACGCTCACCAGCGAGGGTCTTGCCGGTGTTTGGCCGTTGGTCTGCGAGAGGCCGCTCGGCGACGGCCGCTGGCTCGTCCTCAGCCGTGGCGACCGCCCGGTGCTCGACCTGCTCGCCGCGGCCGGCGTGACGCCGCTGCCGCCCTACATCCACGAGGCTCTCGGCGATCCCGAGAGGTACCAGACAACGTATGCGCGCGTCACGGGGTCCGCGGCGGCGCCCACCGCGGGTCTCCACTTCACGGCGGCGCTCGACGCGGACCTGGCCGCCGCCGGTGTGAGCGTCGAAACGCTGACGCTGCATGTCGGTCTCGGCACGTTCAAGCCGCTGCACGCCGACTCGCTGGCCGCCGGCCGCCTGCACGGCGAGGCGTACGAGGTGAGCTGCGCCGTGTGGGCGCGCCTGCGCGAGGCGCGCGCCCGCGGACGCCGCATACTCGCCGTCGGGACTACGTCGATGCGGACTCTCGAGCACCTCGCGCGTGCAGCGCCGGAGCAGGAGGATGCTCCGGGGTCTTCGTCGCCGGGCGCGTCCGGGTCGGGGGTGCTGCGCGGCGACACGACACTGTTCATCACGCCCGGCTTCGAGTTCCGCGCCGTGGACGGGCTCATCACCAACTTCCACCTGCCACGCACGAGCCTGCTCGCGCTGGTCATGGCGTTCTGCGGCGTCGAGGAGACCCGGCGCCTGTACGGGCATGCCGTCGACGAGCGGTATCGCTTCTACAGTCTCGGCGACGCGATGCTGGCGCTGTGAGCGCGCCGACGGTCGGCCACGAGGGTGGCGAGCCGGGAAGCGCGAGCCTGGGTCGCGGCGCGCCGATGGACGCGGAAGGCTTCGCCTTCGAGGTCGTGGCACGGGACGGGGCGGCTCGGGCCGGCAGGCTGACGACGCCGCACGGCGTCGTCGAGACGCCCTGCTTCATGCCCGTCGGCACGAAGGCGACGGTCAAGGCGGTCGAGCCTCGCGAGCTGCGGGAGGTCGGCGCGCAGGTGGTCCTCGCCAACACGTACCACCTGTACTTCCGCCCCGGCACCGCGATCGTCGCCGCCCACGGCGGCCTCCACGGATTCATGCGCTGGGACGGCCCGATCCTCACGGACTCGGGCGGGTTCCAGGTCTTCAGCCTCGAGGGCACCCGGCTCCTCCGCGACGACGGCGTCGAGTTCGGCTCCGTGTACGACGGGTCGCGCCACGTTTTCACACCCGAGCTCGCGATGCGCATCCAGGAAGAGCTGGGCGCGGACATCGTGATGGCCTTCGACCAGTGCGCGCCCGGCACGCTGCCGCCGGCGGAGCTGGAGGCCGCCGTGGAGCGCACGACGCGCTGGGCCGCGGCCTGCAGGGAGGCGCACTGCCGCCGCGACCAACTGCTGATCGGTATCGTGCAGGGCGGCACCGACGAGGCGCTGCGCCGCCGTTCGGCCGCCGAGATCACCGGCGTCGGCTTCGACGCCTACGCCATCGGCGGCCTCAGCGTGGGGGAGAGGGGCGACGAGATGCTGCGCACCGTCGCCCTCATGGACGACCTGCTCCCCCGTGACCGCCTGCGCTACTTCATGGGCATCGGTGACCCACTGGGCATCACCGCGACGATCGCTCGAGGAGTCGACGTCTTCGACTGCGTGCTGCCGACCCGCATGGCGCGGACCGGCTCCGCGTTCGTGCGCGACGGCAGCCGGCTCAATCTGCGCAACGCACGCTTCGCGACAGACCTGGCGCCGCTCGACGAGTCGTGTGACTGTTACACCTGCCGTACGTTCACCCGCTCGTATCTGCGTCACCTTGTCGTGCAGAAGGAGATGCTTGGCGCGCAGCTCCTGAGTCTGCACAATCTGCGCGTTCTGCTAAGATTGGCGCACGACGCCCGGCAGGCCATTCTCGCCGGGCGATTCAGAAGCTTTGTCAACGACGTTGCGGGGCCCGGCTCCGCGGGAGGTTGAGGTCCGTGTCCTTCACGATCATCATCTGGATCCTCGTCTTTTTCGGGATCTTCTACTTCCTTGCGATCCGGCCGCAGCGCCGCCAGAAGCAGGCGCACGCCGAGATGATGAGCATGCTCAAGAAGGGTGACGAGGTCGTCACCATCGGCGGCATGTTCGGCACCATCACGACGATCGGCGACGACTGGGTCGAGCTGGAGGTCGCGAAGCGCACCAAGATCCGCTATCTCAAGCGCGCCATCTCGTCCATCACGAGCATCGAAGAGATCGAGGACGAAGAAGAGGACGAGTACATCGAAGCCTCTGACGACGACGTCGTCGAAGAGGCCGAGGATGTCGTGGACGAGGAGACTACGGACGACGCTGAGGTCGACGTGGCGGACGAGGTGCCGGAGCCGCCGGAGGCGCCGGAGGCCCCGAAGGCCTGACGCTCCCGACCTCGACCGGGATGATCTCAAAGGAACCTCCCACGGGCCCCGCAGAACCTGCGGGGCCCGTGTCGTGCAGGGATTCTTGCCTGCGTACAGAACTGCGTTCTGACGTGGAGTCGACACAGGGGTAACGCTCACATGGCGCATGTCATCGCGTTCGCCAATCAGAAGGGCGGGGTGGCGAAGACCACCTCGACGGTGAACCTCGGCGCGGCCCTCCGGGAGCACGATCTGCGCGTGCTCGCGGTCGACATGGACCCGCAGGGCAACCTGACGATGAGTCAGGGCATCGACACCGAGGACCTCGAGAAGAGCATGTACGACGTGCTCGTGCATCGTACGCCCATCGAGGACGTCATCTACGAGCGCGAACTCGACGTCGCCGCCTCCACGATCGACCTGGCCGGCGCCGAGATGGCGCTGGCGACGATGATCGGGCGCGAGCGGGCTCTGCAGCGCGCCCTCGACGCGGTACGTGAGCGCTACGACTACATCCTGATCGACACGCCCCCGAGCCTCGGCCTGCTCACCATCAACGCGCTCACTGCATCCGAAGGAGTCATCGTGCCCGTCCAGTGCGAGTACCTCTCGCTGCGCGGGCTGTTGCAGCTGGAGCGGACGCTCGAGATGATCCGCGAGAATCTCAATCCCGAGGTGCGCATCAAGGGCATCTTACCGACGCTCTTCGACGCGTGTACGCTGCACGGCAGGGAGTCGATCGAGGTCCTGCGCGAGAACTTCGGCGACCTCGTCTTCGACACGGTGGTGCGCAAGACCATCAAGTTCGCCGAGGCGCCCGTGACGGGGGCCTCGGTCCTCAAGTACGATCCAACCGGCAGGGGAGCAGAAGCGTACCGTGCCCTCGCGCGGGAGGTGCTCAATGGCAGATCGTCCTAGCATGAAGGATGGACTGAGCGAGCTCTTCCGGCGCACGGACAGCGGCGGTACTGTTCCCGACGCGGGGACCGACGCGCCGGTCAAGGGTCGCCCGTACGTCACCAGCATCAAGGTCGTGGGCATCGGCGGGGCCGGCACGAACGCCATCAACCGCATGGTCGACTCGGGCGTGAAGGGCGTCGAGTTCATCGCCGTCAACACCGACGTTCAGCAGCTCGACGTGTGTGACGCCGATGTCAAGATCCACATCGGCCAGGAGCTCACTCACGGCCTCGGCGGGGGCGCCGACCCGGAGGTCGGGCGCGAGGCCATGGAGATCAGCCGCGACCAGCTGAAGACGGCGCTGCGCGGCGCCGACCTGGTCTTCGTCACCGCCGGCGAAGGTGGGGGGACCGGCACCGGAGGGTCGCCGGTCGTGGCGCAGGTCGCGGGCGAGCTCGGTGCGGTCACCATTGCCATCGTCACCCGGCCCTTCGGCTTCGAGGGCAACCGCCGCCAGCGACAGGCCGCCGAGGGCATCTTGGCGCTTCGCGCGGCCGCGGACACAGTGATCGCGATCCCCAACGACCGGCTGCTCGAGGTGGTCGAGCGCAACACGAGCGTCGTGGAGGCGTTCCAGCACGCCGACGACATCCTGCGCCAGGGCGTGCAGGGGATCACGGATCTCATCACCGTGCCCGGCCTCATCAACCTCGACTTCGCGGACGTTCGGACCATCGTCCACGACGCCGGGACGGCGCTTCTCGGCATCGGCGTCGCCGGCGGCGAGAACCGCGCCCAGGCCGCCGCCGACATGGCGATCAACTCGCCGCTGCTCGAGACGAGCATCGACGGCGCGCGGGGGCTGCTGCTCAACATCACCGGCGGCGAGGATCTGACGCTTTACGAGGTGAACGAGGCGGCAGGAGTCATCAGCGAGGCCGCCGACGACGACGCCAACATCATCTTCGGCGCCGTCGTGGACGAGCGTCTCGAGGGCAAGATCTCGATCACCGTCGTGGCCACCGGTTTCGGAGAGGAGGCGGCGCGCACGGCGCCGCCGTCCGCTGATCCCCCCGCAGGGCGGGCCGCGCCGCGGGAGCCCGCGGAAGACCGGGGCACACCCTTCGGTCCCGCGCCGGACTTCGAGAGCGGAGCCTTCGACATCCCGTCCTTTGTGAATCAGCCCGAGAAATGATACGCGCTGTGCACGACGCGGACGCAGTGGCGGGCGGCGACTCGCGGACGTCGTGCTCGCGTGGCGAGACGGGCTGACGCCGGCATGAGCGAGCGAGGAGGTGACGGCGATGCGCGCTGAAGCGAGCGCCGTCGCCACACCGCCTGTCGGACTGGCCGCCGCAGGCGAACCGGCGAGCGGGGCGCCGCAGGATCGCCGCTCATTCGACCTCGACCTCGACGTCTTCGACGGTCCGTTCGATCTGCTGGTCACGCTTATCCTGCGTGACGAGATCGACATCTGGGAGGTGCGCGTCTCGCGCATCATCGCCGAGTACGTGCTGCGGCTTGCCGACAGCGGCGAGTTCGATCTCGACGCCACCTCGCAGTTCGTCGTGCTCGTCGCCGCCCTGCTCGAGATGAAGTCGCGGCTCCTTCTGGAAGAGGACGTCGAGGAGCAGTTCGATGATCTCGACCCGGACGAGGCCGCGCGGCAGCTCCTCGAGCGTCTCGTGCGCTATAGCCAGTTCCGCGCCGCGGCCGTAGGCCTGCGCGCTCGCTGGGACGAGCACAGCGGCAGGCTGTATCGGGGTGTGCCGGTGCCGGCTGAGCTCCTGCGCCGGCCGGCCGCAGAAGGCGCGCTGCCGGCGCAGGCGCTGGGCGACGCGCTGGCGCCGCTCCTGCGCGAGCCGCCCGTGCCGGATACGAGCCACCTGGCCGATCTCGCCGTCTCGCTCGTGAAGGAGCTTCGCCGGCTGCGGCTGATCCTCTGCGACGAGGGCGAGTTCACGTTCGCCGAGGTGGCGCCTGCGGACAGGCTCGAGCGAGCCGTCACCTTCTTCGCTCTGCTGGAACTGCATTCCGCCGGCGAGGCTCGCCTCCGGCAGACGCGGCACTTCGGCGATATCTTCGTCAGCAGGGCCGCCGTCGCCACCGGGTGACGCCGGACGGCGGTGTGCGGTAGCATCGACCGCGTCCCGGCACTCGACACAGGCCAGCATGCGATCGCTCACCACGCGCCTCGAGGCGCTCCTCTTCATATCATCGCGTCCTCTTTCGGTCGCTCGTCTGGCCGCGGCCTGCGAGCGTTCAGAGGACGACGTCGCGGAGGCCCTCGCGGAGCTGCGCGAGGAGTACGCCGCAGGTCGCCACGGGCTTCTTGTGCGGGACATTGCCGGTGGCGTGACGTTCGCGGTCACCGAGGAGTGCGCGGAAGACGTACGGCGCCTCACCGGCGCTGAGCGACCGGAGGATCTGAGCCCCGCGCTGCTCGAGACGCTCGCCGTGGTCGCCTATCTCGAGCCGCTCACGCGGGCAGAGATCGCCGAGGTACGGGGCGTCTCGTCGGAGTGGGCGCTCGGGTCGCTGGAAGAGCGCGGCCTGGTCGAGCAGCAGGGCCGGGCCGGCACCCCGGGAGCGCCGATCCTGTACGGCACGGGAGAACGCTTCCTGAAGCTCTTCGGTTTGTCCGGCCGTGCGGAGCTGCCGCCGCTCGAAGAGTTCGCCCTGCGCGCGGACGAGGTAGAGGAGATCCGCTCACGCCTCCACGCCAACGCTGAGAGGAGAGGGCTATGAGCCCCGCCCAGCCAATGAATCTGGTCGTGTTCCTCGCTCGCTCGGGAGTCGGCTCCCGGCGCTCGTGCGATGAGCTGATCCGCGAGGGAGTCGTGACCGTGAACGACGAAGTGGTCACCTTCCCGCGCCAGAAGGTCGGCGCTGACGACGTCGTCGCCGTGCGCGGCGAGCCGGTCGAGGCTCGTGAGCTGCGCTACGTCCTCGTCAACAAGCCGCGCGGCGTGGCCAGCACGCGCAGCGACCCCCACGCCGAGAAGGTCATCGTCGACATGGTCCCCGGCGGCCGGGCGCTGTTCCCAGTCGGGCGCCTCGACGTCGATACGACCGGCCTCATCATTCTGACGAACGACGGCGTGCTGGCGAACCAGCTCATGCACCCACGCTACGGCGTCCCCAAGACCTACGTCGCGCGGGTGCGTGGCAAGGTCAGCCGCCGGGCACTGGGCACGCTCCGCCAGGGAGTCGACCTGGAAGACGGGCCGACCGCACCCGCGGACGCCAAGCTCAGGAAGCAGAGCGCGAAGACGGCGCTGGTAGAGCTCACCATCCACGAGGGTCGCAAGCGCCAGGTCAGGCGCATGTTCGCGGCTGTGGGCCTGCCGGTCGAGGAGTTGAGCCGCCGCCGGTACGGCACGCTGACCGACAAGGGCCTCGAGCCCGGTGGACACCGTCAGCTGTCGGCCGAGGAGGTCGAGTCGTTGCGCCGCGCCGGTGAGTCGGTCGACGGCGAGGTCTCGCAGGAGGTGGAGGGGCCACCGGTGCCGCTGGCTGCCGAAGCCGCGCCCGTCGAAGCCGCGGACGAAGGTCTTGCGGGTGTATAGTCTTTCGTTCCCTATGCGCCCTCTTCCCACATGACCGAATCCTCGGAGCGACTCCGCGCGATCCGCGGCGCGACGACCGTCGTCCGTGACACGAGCGATGCCATCGGCTATCGCACCGGTGAGCTCGTCACGGCGATCCTGGAGCGCAACGGGCTCGCGGTCGACGAGGTCGTCAGTGCGATCTTCAGCGCCACGCCGGACCTTCGCGCCGGCTTCCCCGCCGCGGCGGCGCGGGGCGTCGGCCTCTCGGAGACTCCTCTGCTCTGCTGCCAGGAGATCGTGGTCGACGGCGCGATCGAGCGCTGCATCCGGGTGCTCATGCACGTGTACGTGCCTCGGGACCGGGCCGTCCACCACGTCTACCTGCACGGCGCGCGACAGCTGCGCCTCGACCTGCCGGAGTGAGCGCATGGGCGTACGACTGATCCCGGCTCTTGAGCGGATGACGGCGTATCAGCCCGGCCTGCCGCTCGAGCTCGTCATGCGGCGCTTCGGGCTCAGCGAGGTCGTGAAGCTCGCCTCGAACGAGTACCCTCTGCCCCCGTTTCCCGAGGTCAAGCAGGCCGTCGTCGACGCGCTCGACGACCTGAATCGCTACCCGGACGGCTTCAGCACCGACCTGCGCGCCGCTCTGGCGGAGCGCTACGCGCGCACCCCGGAGAACGTGATCGTCGGCGCCGGCTCGTGCGAACTGCTCATGCTGCTGGGCGACGCCGTGCTCGTGAAGGGCGACGAGGTGGTGTTCGCCGACCCTTCGTTCGTCGTGTACAACGACATCTGCCTGCGGCACGAGGCCGTGCCGGTGGCGGTGCCGCTCGTCGACTTCGCCCACGACCTCGAGGCCATGGCGGCCGCGCTCACGCCTCGCACGAGGCTCGTGATCGTCTGCAATCCGAACAACCCCAGTGGCACGTACGTTCCCGCCGCCGCCGTCGAGAAGCTCGTCGAGTCGGTGCCGGAGGACGTGCTGATCATCATCGACGAGGCGTACAATGAGTTCGTCACCGCCGACGACAGCCAGGGCGCGCTGGCCATCCAGAAGGCGCACGACAACGTCGTCGTCCTGCGCACCTTCTCGAAGATCTACGGTCTGTGCGGTCTGCGCGTCGGCTATGGTCTGTGCGACCCCGAGATCACGGGGGCGATCGACAAGATGCGGCAGCCCTTCAACGTCAGCCGTGTGGCGCAGGTCGCCGCGCTAGCCGCGCTGCCTCTGAGCGCTCAGGTGGCGATGAGGCGCGACGAGAACGCGCGGCTCCGCGGGCATCTTGCGGCGCGCCTGCGAGAGCGCGGGCGCGGGAGCGTGCCGAGCCAGGCGAACTTCATGCTCGTCGATACGCGAGACCTGCAGCATCCGCACGACAAGGTCTGCGGGGCGCTCCTCGAGATGGGCGCGATCGTGCGCGACGGGAATGCGCTCGGGTGTCCCGGGTGGGCCCGCGTCAGCGTGGGTACAGAAGACGAGATCGAGTTCTTCCTGCGCAAGCTGGCCTCTCTCGAGGCGGGCGGGCGGGAAGTCGATGAAGGGAGGCCGAGCTGAGCATGATGGTCATCATGCACGAGGCGGCGACCGAAGAGGAGGTCGCCAACGTGATCGCGCGCGTCGAGGAAGCGGGCGCGAGCGCCCACATCTCGTCGGGCGAGCGCGTCACCGTCGTCGGTGTCATCGGCGACCGCGAGGCCGTGACGCAGCTGCCTCTCGAGGCCATGCCGGGGGTCGATCGCGTGGTGGCGATCCTGCGGCCGTACAAGCTCGTCAGCCGCGAGTTCCAGCAGCGAGACACCGTCATCGACGTGAACGGCGTGAAGATCGGCGGCGGCCACTTCGCGCTCATCGCCGGACCCTGCTCGGTCGAGACACCGGAGCAGGTCCTCGAGGCAGCGCGCGCCGTCAAGGAAGCCGGCGGCCACATGATGCGCGGCGGCGCCTTCAAGCCGCGCACCTCGCCGTATGCCTTCCAGGGTCTCGGCGAAGAGGGTCTGGCCATGCTGGCCGCCGCGCGCGACGACACCGGTCTGCCGGTGGTCACCGAGGTGATGGACCCGCGCGACCTGGACGTCGTGTGCAACTACGCCGACGTGCTGCAGGTCGGCGCCCGCAACACGCAGAACTTCCTGCTTCTCGCCGAGCTCGGCAAGACCGGCAAGCCGGTGCTGCTCAAACGCGGTCCTTCCACCACGATCGAAGAGCTCCTCATGGCGGCGGAGTACGTGGTGAAGGAGGGCAACCGCGACGTGATCCTCTGCGAGCGCGGTATCCGGACCTTCGAGACGGCGACGCGCAACACGTTCGACGTCAGCGCGGTCCCGATCGTCAAACTCGCCAGCCACCTGCCGATCGTGGTCGACCCGAGTCACTCGGCCGGGCGCCTCGATCTGGTGCTCCCGCTCTCGCTGGCCGGCGTCGCCGCCGGTGCCGACGGGGTCTTGGTGGAGACGCACCCCAATCCGGAGCACGCCCTGTGCGACGGGCCCCAGTCGCTGCCGACGGCCGTATTCGGCGAGTACGCCGGCCGTGTCCTCGATCTTGCGCGCTGGACCGGCAAGAGGGTCGTCTGACGCCGTGAACGACAGGCGCGTCGATACCGTCGCGCTCGTCGGCGTCGGCCTCATGGGAGGCTCGCTGGGCCTTGCCGCGCGCGAGCGTGCCGGCGTCGGCGAGGTCCGCGGGTTCACCCAGACGCGGGAGACGCTCGATCTGGCGCTCGAGCGCGGCGCTGTGACGCACGCCTGCGGTACTCTCGAAGAGGCTGTGGCCGGCGCCGACCTGGTCTTCGTCTGCACGCCGGTCCGGCTCGTGGTGGGACACGTCAAAGCCGCGTTCGCGGCTGCGCCGCGGGACGCGGTCGTCACCGACGTCGGCAGCACGAAGGGGGCGCTCATGCGCGCGCTGACGCCGTCCGAACAGCGGCGCTGCATCGGCGGACACCCCCTCTGCGGGTCGGAGACCGCAGGGGTCGCCAACGCGCGCGCTTCGCTGTACAAGGGCGCGACCTACTTCGTCACGCCCGGTGCGCACGTCGACGCCGACGCCTACCAGCTTCTGTACGGGTTTCTGGGCGAGATCGGCGCCAGTCCGGTGGCTGTCGACCCGGAAGAGCACGACCGGGTCATGGCGGTGGTGAGTCACCTGCCGCACGTGCTGGCCAACATCCTGATGAGCCAGGCAGGCCAGCACGCGGGCGCGCGCGACGCGCTGCTCTCCGCCGGCCCCAGCTTCCGCGACCTCACGCGCATCGCCGGCAGCAACCGCCGTGTCTGGACCGACATCTTCCTCGAGAACCGTGCCGCGATGCTCGCGGCTCTGGCGACCTTCCAGGACGGCCTTCAGGAGGTGCTGGAGGCGCTGGCCGCCGGAGACGCCGAGCAGCTCGGCGGCACGATCGCCCGCGCCGCGGAGCAGCGTGAGCGTCTGCTCGCGGCCGGCAGCCTGCCGGCGCGTGACCTGTACCGCCTCATCATCCCCGTGAGCGACCGGCCCGGGGTGTTCCAGGAGATCATGGTGGCGCTCGGCGACGCCGGCATCAACGTCGAAGACCTCGCCATGCATCACATGAGCGCCGAGCTGGGCGGCACCCTGACCGTCTACGTCCTCGGAAGCGACGTCTGCGCGCGTGCCGCTCACGTGCTCGGCAGCCTGGGCTTCGAGGTCAGCACCCGGGCGGAAGTGGCATGACCGTCGTGGCCATCGACGGTCCCGTGGGCTCGGGCAAGAGCACGGTGGCGCGCCGCGCCGCGGAGCAACTCGGGTACCTGTACCTCGACACGGGCGCGATGTACCGAGCCGTGGGCCTGCTGGCGGCCGAGGCGGGCGTGCCTCTGGACGACGAGGCCGCCGTGCTGGGTGTCGCCGAGTCCGTCGAACTGCGCTTTGACGCCTCCGGCCGGCTGTTCGCCGGCGGCCGCGACGTCGGCGATGCGATACGCACGCTCGAGATGGGCACGGCCGCGTCGCGCGTCTCGGCGCTGCCGGCCGTGCGCGCCCTGCTGGTGGAGCGCCAGCGGTCGCTGGGCGCCGGCGGCGATACCGTGATGGAAGGGCGCGATATCGGCACCAACGTGTTTCCCGACGCGGCGGTCAAGATCTTTCTCACGGCGCGCCCGGAGATCCGGGCGGGGCGCCGCGCCGACGAGCTGTGGGCCAAGGGCGACGAGGTCGACCCCGGCGACGTCCTGGAGGCGGTGATGGAGCGCGACCGGCGGGACACGGAGCGCGCCGTCGCGCCTCTGCGCCGCGCCGAGGACGCGATCGAGGTCGACACGTCGGACATGACGCTCGACGAGGTCGTGACCGTGGTCGTGCGGGTCGTCCTGGAAGGGGCGGGCCCGTCGTGAGGGCCTGGGGACTACCGCTCGCCGGTCACGGCGAGAGCGGCCTGTACACGTTCTGCCGCTGGTTCGCCGTCCCGCTCTTCGGCGGTGTCTACCGTTGCCGGGTCCGGGGGGCCGGAAACCTGCCGGCCGACGGGCCCGCGATGGTGATCATGAATCACAAAGCGTACTTCGACCCCGTCATCGCCGGCATGATCTTCGACCGGCCCCTGCGGTACATGGCGAAGAAGGAGCTGTTCGGCAACGCGGTGTTCCGCAAGCTGATCGTGAGCCTGGGCGCGTTTCCGATCGACCGCGGGGCCGGCGATCGCGAGGCGCTCCGGACGTCTCTCGAGATCCTCGGCCGCGGCGAGGTGCTGCTGATGTTCCCCGAGGGCCACCGCCAGAGAGACGACGCCGTCCACGACTTCCTTCCCGGGGTGGGCATGATCGCGCTGCGTAGCGGCGCACCGGTGGTGCCGCTGGCGATGGATGGGACACAGCGCATGATCCGGGCCGGGCGGCCCGGGTTGCCGGCCCTGCGTGGCCTGGTCGGCCCTCCGGTCGACCTGAGCGACATCGGCGGTCGCGGCAGTAAGGCGTATCACGAGGCCGCACGGCGGATGCAGGCCGACGTCGCGGACCTGTATGCGCAGCTCTGACGACGCGGCGGGCGGGGCCTGCTTCGGCGGCCCGCCGTACGATGACGAGCCCGAGCGGCGCGCCGACCTGCGTCACGCGCGCCGCGGCGGGGTCGATATCGTGGTCGCGCGGTACGCCGGGTACTGCTACGGCGTCGAGCGTGCCCTGCGACTCACGGGGGAGGCCGTGGATGCGGCCCCCGCGCCGGTGGCGACGCTCGGCCCCATCATCCACAACCCCAGCGTCGTCGGCAGTCTGCAGGCTCGGGGCGTCGACGTCGTCGGCGACGTCGACGAGGCCGAGCAGGCCGGCGTCGGCACACTCATCGTGCGTACCCACGGCGTCTCGCCTGACGTGCTCAAGCGGGCGTGCTCGCGCAGTCTGAACGTGGTCGACGCGACGTGCCCCTTCGTCGCCGTTGCGCAGCGCAAGGCGGCCGGGTTGCAGGAGGCCGGGTATGCGGTGGTGATCCTCGGTGAGCGCGACCACCCCGAGGTCGCCGGCCTCGAGGGGTTCGCCGGCGCTGAAGCGGTGGTGGTCGAGGATGCGGCCGGACTGCCGCTGGAACTGCTTTGCGGGCGGCGCGTGGGCGTGGTCGTGCAGACGACGCAGACGCGCGCCAACCTCTCGGGCGTGGCCGCGGCGCTGGCGCCGGTCGCCCGAGAGCTGCTCGTCTTCAACACGGTCTGCGACGCCACCGAGAAGAGACAGACCGCCGCGTGCGAGCTCGCCGGGGAGGTGGACGTCGTGCTCGTCGTCGGCGGGCGGAACAGCGCCAACACAGCGCGCCTGGCGCAGCTCTGCCGGGCGATTGAGCCACAGACGCACCACATCGAATCGGCGGCGGAACTGCGCGCGGAGTGGCTGCGGGGCGCACGGCGGATCGGAGTCACCGCAGGCGCCTCGACGCCCGACGCGGAGATCGAGGCGACGGTGCGCACGCTTCTGGACCTGTGCGGTGAGTGAGCCCCGGAGGTGGGGCGCCGGCGCAGGTGTCACTGTCGCCGACGTCAGGGGGCCCGCCGCGCGCGCCGGTCTGCGCGCCGGCGACTGCATCGTGAGTCTGAACGACAAGCGGCCCGTGGACGTGCTGGACCTCGAGGACGCCGCCGCCGACGGCGCCCTGTGGCTGACCGTCCTGCGCGACGGGCATCCCCTTGATCTCGTCGTCGCGCTGCCTGCGGGTGAGTGGCACGGCGTCTCGCTGGAAAAGGGCGGGCTGGGGGACGAGCCGCGGACCTGTCGCAACGCCTGCCGGTTCTGCTTCGTCGACCAGGTGCCGGCTGGTCTGCGACCGGCGCTGTACGTGAAGGACGACGACTACCGACTCTCCTTTCTCCACGGCAACTTCATGACGCTGAGCAA
The DNA here is from genome assembly GCA_963709345.1 of uncultured Actinomycetes bacterium. Taxonomy (GTDB): domain Bacteria; phylum Actinomycetota; class Thermoleophilia; order UBA2241; family UBA2241; genus CAIXSE01. Next base: position 105,994 of record CAVPVX010000002.1, on the reverse strand, counting down.
TCTCGACGAGGACGACCTGCGTCGCATCGAGGACCTGCGGCTGTCACCGCTGTACGTTTCGCTGCATGCCTGGGACGACGAGGCCCGCGTCCGTCTGATGGGGCGGGCCGCGGCCGGCTCTCGAGCCGCTCTGGAGCGGCTCGCGGCGGCCGGCCTGGATCTGCACGTGCAGGTGGTGCTGTGCCCGGGCTGGAACGACGGTGCCGTGCTCGAGGAGACCATCGCGCGCGCCGGCGATCTGGGTGCGGTCGCGGACCTCGGTATCGTGCCCGTGTCGCTGGCCGCCGAAGGTGAGCTCCGGCGTGTCACCGCGGCCGATGCCGCAGCGGTCCTTGAGGTGGTGGACGGTGCGCAGCGGCGGTTCCGCGCGCGCCGCGGGCGAGACGTCGTGCACGGCGCCGACGAGTTGTTCCTGCTCGCCGGAGCGGAGCCCCCGCTCGGCGACGCTCCGGATCAGTACGAGAACGGCGTCGGCATCTCGGCCTCGCTGCTCGCCGAGGCCGCCGGGCTCGGCGCGATGCCGGGGTCGGGCACCGCCGCCGCCGCCGCACGGTTGCTCACGGGGACTCTGGCGCTGCCGGTCGTGGAGCGGGCGTGTGGCCTGGTGGCGTCGGCGACCGGCGTGCCTACTCGGCCGTTCGCGGTCGAGAACCGGCTTTTCGGGCCGCATGTGACCGTGACGGGTCTCCTCGGCGGCGAAGAGGTGATGGCCGCGCTCGGCCGCCGGCCCCTGGCGGCGGACGAGTGGCTTGTGGCTCCGCGCGTGTTCATTCCCGCGGCGCTCGGCCGGACGCTGGACGACGTCGGCGAGGAGGAGTTGAGTGCCGCGTGCGGCGGTCGTCTTCTCGTCGCTGATACGTTGCGCGACGCGTTTGTTACACTGTGCCGATGAGTCAACGACCCACCATCATCATCGTCGGTTCGCCGAACGCTGGCAAATCCACTCTCGTGAACCGGCTCAGCGGTACGCGCACGGCTGTCGTCCACGAGACGCCGGGCGTCACGCGCGACCGCAAGGAGATCGAGGTCGAGTGGACGGGCCACCGCATGTTGTTCGTCGACACCGGTGGGTACGACACGACGGAGGACGCCCCGTTCGCCGGGCACATTCGCGATCAGGTCGAGCGGGCGATCCAGACCGCCGACGCGGTTCTGTTCGTGGTCGACGGCCGGACCGGGCCTCTCGCCGACGACCACGGCATCGCCGACGTCCTCCGCCGCGCCCGCGTGCCGGTCGTCCTGGTGGCGAACAAGGTGGACGACCCGGCGGTGACCAGCGCGGCTCCCGAGGTCTATCAGTTGGGTCTCGGCGAGCCCCTGATCGTGTCGGCCGTCCACGGGCTCGGTACCGGGGAGTTGCTGGACCGCCTCGTCGAGGTCAGCGGCGCCGAGCGGCCCGTCGAGGGCGAGCCCGAGGTCGCGGCGCCGCTCGAGACGCCGGTCGCCATCGTCGGCCGGCCGAACGCGGGCAAGTCGTCGCTGTTCAACGCCATCGCCGGCGAGACACGCACGATCGTCAGCGAGATCGCGGGTACGACCAGGGACTCGATCGACACGCTTGTGCAGACGCCCCACGGCGCCTTCCGCTTCATCGACACGGCCGGGATGCGCAAGGCGGCCAAGGTCAGCGGCGTCGAGTACTACTCGTACCTGCGCAGCGTCCAGAGCCTCAGTCGCGCTCATGTCGCCGTCATCGTCGCCGACGCGACCGTGCGGTTCGGGGAACGCGACCTCTCGATCTGCACCGAGGCGACCCGTAACCACTGCGCCACCGTCATCGCGGTGAGCAAGTCGGATCTCGTGGAGCCGGACCTCGAGGAGATCGAGGGGATCGCCAGCCGGAAACTCCGCCAGAGGCCTCCGGTGGTCGTCGTCTCGTCGGAGACGCGTCGCGGCATCCGTGACCTGCTCGCGACGATCGCCGGCCTGCACGCTCGCTACACGGCCCACCTCTCGACCGGCGAGCTCAACCGCGCCCTCGCGGACCTCGCCGGCGACCGCAGCGCACCGATGAAGCACGGCAAGCGCCTGAAGATGTACTACATCTCTCAGTTCGGGACTTCTCCGCCGCGGTTCGCCATCGAGGTGAACGACCGCACACTGGTCACGCGCGACTTCGGGTTCTTCGTCGAGAACCGGCTCAGGGCCCGCTACGGACTTGAGGGCGTGCCCCTCGTGATCGACTTCAAGGGCAAGAAGTGATCGCGCTCCAGGTGATCGGGTTCGCCGTCCTGCTCTTCCTGGCGTACATCGCCGGGTCGATCCCCTTCGGGCTCGTCGTCGGCAAGGTCTTCTACGGCGTGGACGTCCGCGAACTCGGTTCCGGCAACGTCGGCACGACGAACGTCTTTCGCGTGCTCGGCAAGAAGGCCGGGATCGCCGTCATGATCAGCGACATCCTCAAAGGCTACATCCCCGCGGTCGTCGCCGCGGCGCTCTTCGACCCGTGGGTCGCGATCTTCATCGCTTCAGCGCCGGTGCTCGGGCACATCTACTCCATCTTCCTCAAGGGGAAGGGCGGCAAGGGCATCGCCACCGGTGCAGGCGTGGTGCTGGCGCTCGTGCCCGTTGCCTTCCTCATCATCTTCTCGACATGGCTCCTGCTCATCGTCGTGACGAGGTATGTGAGCGTGGCGTCGCTGGTCGCGGCTCTCATGGTGCCGATCCTCACCATCGCGTTCGGCGAGCCGCTGCCCTACGAGATCGCCGGCGTGCTCGTGGCCGTCTTGGTCTGGTGGGCGCACCGCGGCAACATCAGCCGTCTGCTCGCCGGCGAAGAGAACCGCGTGACGCTTCCGTGGACGCGGCAACGATCGGCGGCATAGCGGGCTTGGGAGGGGAGCGGGATGAGAGTCACCGTGATCGGGTCGGGAAGCTGGGGGAGTGGTTTCGCGCGTCTGCTGGCGAATCGCGGCCACGACGTCCAGGTCTTGGCGCTCACGCGGCCCGAGGCCGTCGAGCTCGAGGCGACACACGAGAACCCGCACTTCCTTCCCGGAGTGCGGCTTCCGGAGAGCATCCGCTTTCTCGCGATGGATGACGCCGATCTCGGCGACGCCGAGCTGCTGGTGTATGCCGTGCCCACCCAAGCCGTGCGCGAGGTTGCGGGCTGGATCGCGCCCCGGCGCGCCTCGGACTCGCTGCAGCTTTCGCTGGCGAAGGGGTATGAGCTCGGGACGCTCAAGCGGCCGACGCAGGTGATCGAGGAGGAGACAGGGGCCGCCGCCGCGGCGCTCTCCGGCCCCAACCACGCCGAAGAGGTCAGCAAAGACATGCCTTCGGCGACCGTGATCGCGGCCGCGGACGAGGCGCTGGCGCTCGAGTTGCAGGCGGTCGTCACGAGTGAGACCTTCCGCGTGTACACCAACGACGACCTCGTCGGCGTCGAGTTCTGCGGCGCCGTCAAGAACCCCATCGCCGTGGCTGTCGGCATGTCCGACGGCCTCGGCTTCGGCGACAACTCCCGCGCCAGCCTCATCACACGCAGCGTCGCCGAGATGACGCGCCTCGGCATGATCCAAGGCGCGCACATCGCGACGTTCACGGGTCTTGCCGGCATAGGCGACCTCATCGCCACCTGCACGTCGCGGCACAGCCGCAACCGGCTGGCGGGCGAACTGCTTGCCAGGGGGCTTCGCCGGCCGAGGTCCAGGCGCAGGTCGGCCAGGTCGTGGAGGGAATCCCGACGGCGTATGCCCTCCACGACCTGGCCGGGCGCCTCGGCATCGACATGCCGGTGACCGAGAACGTATACCAGGTGCTCGAGAGCAACCGCACGCCGCAGGAGAGCGTCGCCGACTTGATGGGCCGCTCTCCGAAGAGGGAACGCCACGCCGGCTGAGGCCCCCGCTCTCAACCGCTGCTCGTCTGTTCGCCCTGCCCGTCGCGAGGAGGGGCGGGGAGTTCCGGTCGCGTTGCCGCCCGTCACGGCCGTCTGGTAGACTCGCCCAGGCCGCGAGCCGCCCGTCCCGGCGCCCGGAGGGCGCCCCGTCGGGCCTCGCGCGGCCGCCAGACGCCGCATCCAACCCGCGCCGGCATGGGCCGCGCCGCGTGTCCCCCGGAGGACGGAACTTTGGACAAGAGGGACTATCTGTTCACCTCGGAGTCGGTCACCGAGGGTCACCCCGACAAGCTCGCCGACCAGATCTCCGACGCCATCCTCGACGCGATCCTCGCCGACGACCCGTATGGCCGCGTCGCCTGCGAGACGCTCGTGACCACCGGTCTGGCCTTCGTTGCCGGCGAGATCACCACCGAGACGTACGTCGACATCCCCAAGATAGTCCGCCGGACGGTCAAGGACGTCGGCTATACCAGCGCCCACTACGGGTACGACTACGAGACCTGCGGCGTCATGGTGGCCCTCGACGAGCAGTCGCCGGACATCGGCCAGGGCGTCTCGTCCGCCCTCGAGGTGCGCACGGACGTGAACGACGACGACGTCCTCGACACGCAGGGCGCCGGCGACCAGGGGATGATGTTCGGCTACGCCTGCACCGAGACTCCGGAGCTCATGCCGCTGCCGATCTCGCTGGCGCACAAGCTGTCGCGCCGCCTGGCCGACGTGCGCAAGGCCGAGATCCTCCCGTACCTGCGTCCTGACGGCAAGACCCAGGTCACGGTCCGCTACGAGGCCGGGCAGCCGGTGGAGATCGTCAAGGTCGTCCTCGCGTCGCAGCATGCGGAGAGCGCCGACCTGCAGAGCATCATCTACCCGGACCTGCTCGAGCACGTGGTCGAGCCGATCCTCCCGAAGGGCATGTACGACGCGAGCAAGCTAGAGGACATCACGGTGATCAACGCCACCGGCAAGTTCGTGATCGGCGGGCCTATGGGCGACTGCGGCCTCACGGGTCGCAAGATCGTCGTCGACACGTACGGCGGCGCCGCTCCGCACGGCGGCGGCGCGTTCTCGGGCAAGGATCCCAGCAAGGTCGACCGCTCCGGCGCCTACGCGGCCCGGTACGTGGCCAAGAACATCGTTGCCGCCGGCCTGGCCGAGCGCTGTCAGCTGCAGGTGGCGTATGCCATCGGCGTCGCGCACCCGGTCTCGGTGATGGTCGACTGTGAGGATACCGAGAAGGTCGAGATCCACTCGATCGAGCGACTGATCGGCGAGCATTTCGACCTGCGCCCGGCGGCGATCCTGCGCGACCTCGACCTGCGGCGCCCGATCTACCAGAAGACGGCTGCGTATGGTCACTTCGGCCGTCACGATCGCGACTTCACGTGGGAGCGCACCGACAAGGCCGACGCGCTTCGCGCGGCCGCCGGCCTCACGGGCTGACGAGTCTGCCGCGGGCGGACGGCGGCGTGGCCTGAGCGGTGAGCCTACGGAGGCCCGCTCCATGAGCCCGCTGCGGCGCACTATGAGCTACGCCGCCGTATTCCCGCTTGTGCGCACGCGCGCCTTCACGGAGGCATTCGACTACCACATCCCCTTCGAGCTCGAAGGGCGGCTGCGCCCCGGCACCCTCGTCGCCGTCCCGCTCGGGCCGCAGACGGTGATCGGCGTCGTCCTCGAACTCCGGGAGACCACGGCTCACGAGGGCCGGATCCTCCCCGTGCGAGACCTTCTCGACGTACCGGCCATCCCCGAGCCGCTTCTGCGCCTGGCGCGCCGCGTCGAGGAGTACTATCTCACCTCGTTCGCCGCCGCGCTCGGTCTCGTGTGTCCCCCGACGGGCGCTCTGAAGGTCGTGCGCCGGTATCACTTGACGGCTGCGGGGCGTGCGGCTCTGGATGCCGGTGAGGACGGGCTCGCGGATCTCGCCGATCTCAAGCTCCCCGGTGGAAGTCTTGCGGGGCCGGCCGACCGGTATCGGCGCAAAGGGTGGCTGAGGATCTCGTATCAGGTACACGTCGTGGGAGTGACCCCGGCGGGGCGGAGGCTGCGGCGCGGCCCGGACACGCCCGCGCGCCTTGGCCCCAGGCAGCGCGCCGCCTTGGCACTCGTCGAGAAGGCCGGCGTGCTCGAGGAGCGCGAGCTTCGCGCGGCCGGCGGCGTCTCGGCGGCCGGACTGCGCCGGCTGGTCGAGAGCGGCGCGCTGGTGGCCGTCCCGGACGGCGAGGCGGCGGTGGGAGCCGCCGAAGTGGACGGTGAAGCCCCGGACGACGACTGCGAGGGCCCGGCCGCGCCGGCGCAGGCGGCGCGCCTCCAGGGCTGTGCGACGCTCGGCGACGTCCCCGATCTGCTGGAGGAGCAGCGACGGGCTCTGCACGCCGTCCTCTGCGAGGCCCGCCCCGGCGACGAGGTGCTGCTCCATGGGGTCACGGGCAGCGGCAAGACCGAGGTGTATCTGCAGGCTGCCCAGGCCACGCTTGGCGCCGGACGGTCGGTCCTGCTTCTCGTGCCGGAGATAGGCCTCACGGGGCAGACCGTCGCCCGCGTCCGGCGGCGGTTCGCGGCCACCCCGGTCGCCGTCCTTCACTCGGGGCTGTCGGCGGGGGAGCGGCTTCTCGCGTACGGCGCCGTGGCCCGCGGCGAGGTGCGCATCGTGATCGGCGCTCGCTCGGCCGTCTTCGCTCCGCTGGTCGACCTCGGCCTGATCATCGTCGACGAGGAGCACGACACCTCGTACAAGCAGGAGAGCGAGCCCGCCTACGACGCGCGCATGGTCGCGCGCTGGCGGGCCGAGGAATCCGGGGCCGTGGTCGTGCTCGGGTCGGCGACGCCCAGTGTCGAGAGCCACGCGCGCGTTCCTCTGCACGCCGGCCTGCGGCAGCGGGTCGACGGGTCGCAGCCGCCGGCGCTCGAGATCGTGGACATGCGCGCTCACCACGGGGTGTTCTCACCGCCGCTGGCCGAGGCTCTCTCGGCGACCGTCGACGCCGGGGACAAGGCCATCCTCTTCCTCAACAGACGCGGCTTCGCCTCTTACCTCGTCTGCGACCACTGCGGTCACACGTGGGGGTGCCCGCACTGCGATGTCACGCTGACTCTCTTCGGCGGGCGCGGCTTGCGCTGCCGCACCTGTGGGCACGGCGAACCGGCGCCCGCCTCGTGTCCGGGCTGCGGGAGCTCCGACCTGATCCGCTTCGGCTTCGGCACTGAACGACTGGAGCGCGAGGTGCGCCTGCTGCTGCCCGGCGTCGACCTTCTGCGTCTCGACTCCGACGTGGCGGGGTCGTACGCGCGCCTTCAGGACGTGCTTGCCCGGTTCGCTGCCCCGGGGGCGAAGGTGCTGGTCGGCACGCAGATGATCGCCAAGGGGCACCACTTCCCCGACGTGACGCTCGTCGGTGTGGTGAACGCCGACCTGACCCTGCACTTCCCGGACTTCCGGGCCGAGGAGCGGACGTTCGCGATGCTCGTTCAGGTCGGGGGTCGCAGCGGCAGGGGGGGCAAGCCCGGGCGGGTCATCGTGCAGACCCTGAGCCCGGAGGCCCGGGCCATAGCCGCGGCGGCGGGCGACGACCACGAGGGGTTCTACGCCGAGGAGCTCCAGCGCCGGCGGGAGCTCGGGTACCCGCCCGCCGGCTCACTCGTCGCGCTTGAAGTCTCGGGCGCTTCGGAGGAGAAGGTCGAGGTCGCGGGGCGATTCACCGCCGAGCGGCTCACGGCCAAGCTCGGGGGTGTCGCCGAGGTCCTGGGACCGGGCCCGCTGTGGCGGGAGAGAGGCAGGCACACCTGCCGCGTCGTGATAAAGACCGGCGAAATCGGGAACACCTCGGATACACTGCGCCTCTGGCTGGCGGCGAACCGAGACCGGTATGCGGCCAGGGGTGTTCGCATTGTCCCCGACGTGGACCCGCAGTGGCTATGAGGGAGACTTGAGGTACCATGACACCATGAGCGAAAGCACCGACACCGCGCAGTACGAAGAGGTCTCCAGGCGCCAGCGTGAAGCTCTCCGGGAGATCCATGTCATCGGCGACCCCGTGCTCCGCGAGCACGCGCGAGACGTGACCGAGTTCGACCGCAGTCTGCGCAAACTGGCCAGGCACATGATCCGGGTCATGCACGAGGCGCCGGGCGTGGGGCTGGCGGCGCCGCAGGTGGGTGTGCTGCAGCGCCTGCTCGTCTACGACATCGACGATGACCCGCGCGCGCTGGTCAATCCCGTCCTGTCCGAGGTGTCGGACGAGATCGAGGAGGCCGACGAGGGCTGCCTGAGCGTGCCCGGCGTCACGATGCCCGTGGAGCGGGCCGTGCGTCTGCGCGTGCAGGGGTTCGACGCTTCCGGAGAGCCGGTCGACTTCCACGCCGAGGGTCTCGAGGCGCGGGTGATCCAGCACGAGACCGACCATCTCGACGGCGTCCTGATCGTCGACCGCACGAGCAGGAGCGCCCGGGCCGCCGCGCTGCGCGCGTTGCGCGACCGCGAGGACGCGGGCGTCTTCGGCGCGTCCGGCGGCGGCCTCTGAGTCGCATGCGGGCCGTCTTCGCGGGTACCGCGCCCTTCGCGGGACTCGTCTTCGAGGGCCTGCTCGCTCGCGGAGTCGAGATCGTCGCGCTCGTCACCAATCCCGACCGGCCCAGAGGCCGCCGCGGCACGCCGCAGGCGCCGCCGATCAAGGGCGAGGCCGCGGCCGCCGGCGTGACCGTCGTGCAGCCGCAGGACGTGTCGGCGCCGGACTCTCTTCGCGATCTGCTTGCTTTCTCACCGGATGTGTTCGTCGTCTGCGCCTACGGGCAGATCGTCGGCCAGACGGTGCTGGACGCGCTCGACACGATCGTCGTGCACCCGTCCCTGGTGCCGCGCTGGCGCGGGGCTGCGCCCGTGGAGCGGGCGCTCATGGCCGGCGAGACCGAACTGGGGGTCTGCACCCTGCTCATGACCGCGGGCGTCGACGAAGGCCCCGTGGGCGACATCCGAATGGTCCACGTGCCTCGCGATGCGGACGCGGGCCGCGCCTACGAGCTGCTCGCGCCGGCGGCCGTCGAGGGCGTCTCGACGACCCTCGAAGGAATCGCTGCGGGGACCGTCGTCTGGCGGCCGCAGGCGGGGGCGCCGACGTATGCGGCGAAGATCGGTCGTGACGACAGGCTCATCGACTGGGGGCGTCCCGCGCCGGCGATCGCCGACCAGGTGCGTGCTCTCTCACCCCACATCGGGGCCGAGACGGAGCTCGGCGGTCGCCGCCTGCGCGTCTGGCGCGCCGCAGTCGGAGCCGGACCGCTGCCGTCGTCCGGCTCCGGACGCCTCTGCATGCGCACCGGCGACGGGTGGCTGGACGTGCTCGAGGTGCAGCAGGACGGACGCAAGCGGATGCCGGCCGGCGAGTTTCTGCGCGGCGCCGGCCGGACCCTGGGGCGGCTGTGAGCTCCGGGGGCGAAGCGGGGAAGCGCTCGACGGCTGCGGCCAGTCCAGCGCGCGTCGCCGCCTTCGCCGCTCTTCGGCGAGTGCGCTCGTCCGGAGCGCGGCTGGACGAGTCCCTGGCGTCGTTGCCGGAGTTGCGCACGCTGGACCCTCGCGACCGCGGCCTTGCGAACGAGCTGATCATCGGCACGGTCAAACGGAGAGGGTCCATAGACGCCGTGCTGGGCGCCTTCACCAAGGCGCCCTTGCGCGACGCCGACCCCGCGGTGCGAGACGCTCTGCGCCTCGCCGCCTTTCAGCTTCTCTTCCTCGATCGGGTGCCGGCGTACGCGGTCGTCGACGACGCCGTCGCCATGGTGTCGCGCAAGGGCCGTAAGGCCGGCGGATTCGTCAACGCCGTGCTTCGGCGGGTGGCGGCGGATGGGCGCGCCAAACTCGCAGAGCTCGGAGAGGGCGCCGACACGCGCGCCTGGTCGGTGCGGCTGAGCTATGCGCCCTGGCTCGTGAAGCTGGTGCGCCGCGATCTCGGAGACGCCGCGGCTGATCGCTACCTCGCGGCTGCGAACGCGCCCCCGGAGCGCTGCCTGCGCGTGAACCATCTTCGGGGGGGTATGCCGGCGGCGCGCGTGACGCTCGGTGAGGCAGGCTACACGACGAAGGGGGTCGCGGGTCTGCCCGACGCCCTCTTGTACGAGGGGCCGCCGCTGGAGCCGTCGGCGCCGTTCAGGGACGGCCTGGTGACGCCGCAGTCGCGCGGCTCGCAGATCGCCGGGCTGGTGGCCGCCGCAGGCGTCTCGGAACCGGCGGCCGCCGTCCTCGATCTGTGCGCCGCTCCGGGCGCCAAGACGAGCCAGTTGGCGGCGCTGCTGCCCGGCGCCCGCCGTCTCACCGCTGTCGAGCTCGACGAGGAGCGCGCGGGGGAGCTTCGCCGCAATCTCGACCGCCTGGGCGCGACAGGCGTCGACGTCGTGCCGGGCGACGTCCTGCACCTTCCCGCAAGCTACGACGAGGCGTACGACGCCGTTCTGCTCGACGCTCCCTGCAGCGGGCTCGGCACACTCGCGTCGCGAGCCGACGTGCGCTGGCGCCGCCGCGCCGCCGACGTGCCCAGGCTCGGGGAGCTGCAGAAGCACCTGCTGCAACGCGCCGCCGCCACCGTCAAGCCCGGCGGCGCGCTTACGTACGCCGTGTGCACGGTGACCCGCGCCGAGACCCTGGACGTCGCCGCGACGCTCCTTCGGCTGGAGGGTTGGGCGGCGGACGATCTCGGCGCCGTCTGGCCGCACCTGGCGCACCCGGCCGCCGGCGGGTACCTCCTCGTCCTTCCGCCAGACGGGGGGTCGAGCGCGTTCTTCATCGCCCGTTTCCGCCGCGGGGATGCGCCGGGAAGGTAGACTTGTCCTGCGGCGACGCGCCGCGGCGACCAGGCAACGGAGGAGCAGTGGACGACATCCTGCACGGAATCAATGTGGCACCCTCGATCCTGTCTGCGGACTTCTCGCGTCTCGGCGACGACGTCGAGGCCGTGCTGAACGCGGGCGCCCGCGTCATCCACGTGGACGTCATGGACGGGCACTTCGTCCCCAACATCACCATCGGCCCCCTCGTGCTCAAGGCCCTGCAGCCGTTGGTCAACGGCGCAGGCGCGCTGCTCGACGTCCATCTGATGATCGAGCACCCGGAACGGTACGTCGACGCCTTCGTGGCGGCCGGCGCCGACATCGTCGTCGTCCACCAGGAGGCCTGCGTGCACCTGCACCGGGTGCTGGGCCAGATCCGGGAGGCCGGCGCCGCCGCCGGCGTGGCGCTGAACCCTGCGACTCCCGTGGAGACGCTGGCCGAGGCGCGCGAGCACTGCGACCTCGTCCTCATCATGTCGGTGAACCCAGGCTTCGGCGGGCAGAGCTTCATCGAGACCTCGACGGCCAAGCTGCGGCGCGCCCGGGCGTATCTGCCCGAGCAGGTCGCGATCGAGGTCGACGGCGGCGTGACGGAGTTCAACGCGGGCACGCTCGTCGCCGCCGGCGCGAACCTGCTCGTGGCCGGTTCGAGCGTGTTCGGCGGCAACGATATCGAGGGGCGGTTCGCGATAGTGGCGCAGGCCGCCGCGAACGCCGTATAATCACGGCGGAAGATCAAGCTGCTTCAGGGCGGGGTGGAAGTCCCCACCGGCGGTAACAGCCCGCGAGCCCCGCGAGGGGCCGACCAGGTGAGATTCCTGGGCCGACGGTCACAGTCCGGATGAGAGAAGCAGGGTCGGCGCTTCGGCGTCGTCCGCCCTGGAGCGTGTCTCCGGGGCGTGCTGCATATGGACGACGAGCGATTCATGGACGAGGCGTTCGATCTGGCCGAGCGCGGCCGGGGCACCACGCACCCCAATCCTCGTGTCGGCGCCGTGCTGGTGCGCGACGGGGAGGTCGTGGGGCGTGGCTGGCACCTGCGACCGGGTGAGCCGCACGCCGAGGCCATGGCGCTCGCCGAGGCGGGCCCCGCCACGCGCGGCGCCACGCTGTATTGCACGCTCGAGCCGTGCAGCCACGAAGGCAGGACGCCTCCCTGCGCCGATGCGCTCGTCGCCGCCGGCGTCGCCAGGGCGGTGATCGCCCTGCAGGATCCCAACCCGCAGGTCGACGGCTGCGGCCTTGCGCGTCTTCGCGCCGGGGGCGTCGCTGTGGATCTCGCCGAGAGCCGCTGGAGTGGCAGAGCGCGGGCGCAGAACGCACCGTTCGTGAAGTTCCAGCGCACCGGCCTTCCCCTGGTCACGTACAAGGCGGCTGTCACACTGGACGGCAAGGTGGCCGCCGCCGGGGGCGACGCTCGCTGGATCAGCTGCGAGGACAGCCGGCGTGCCGTGCATGAGCTGCGCGCGTCGGTCGACGCGGTGCTCGTAGGCGCCGGGACGGTGCGCCGCGACGACCCCGAGCTCACCGTGCGGCTGGTGGAGGGGCGAGATCCCGTGCGCGTCGTCATCTCCCGCGCGGCCGAGCTTCCCCCGGAGGCAAAGCTGCTGGCCACGGCCGGCCGCTCACCGACGATCGTCGTGGCCGAGCGCGCGGGGGCGGCGCAGCGGCGCCTGCTCGCGGCGCGCAGAGTGGAGCTCGTCGAGGTGGGCGACGGAGGCCTGCGCGCGGCTCTGGCCGCGCTCGCCGAACGCGGCCTGCTCGACATCCTCTGCGAAGGCGGCCCGACGCTCGCCGGGGCTCTGCTCGGCGACGGGCTCATCGACCGCTTGTTGCTGTTCGTGGCGCCGCTCGTGGTCGGGCGCGGCGCGCCCGACCTGTTCGCGGCGCCGGCGGTCGACGCGGTCGCCGGGGCCTGGCGTGTGGCGAACGTCGAGTGGCGCCGGGTCTGCGATGACCTGGTGCTCAGCGGAGACCTCGAGAAGGGCGGCGCGTGATGTTCACCGGCATCGTGGAAGAGGTTGGGGAGTTGCGCAGCCTGCGCGTCGGCGAGACGAGCGCCGTGCTCGACGTCCACGCCCTGGCCGTGACGGAGGGGACGGCTGTCGGCGACAGCATCCTGACCGACGGCGTCTGTCTCACAGTGACGGCCGTTCGCACCGACGGGTTCACCGCCGACGCGATGCCGGAGACGGTGCGCCGCACGACGCTGGCGGAGCGCCGGCCGGGCGACGGACTCAACCTGGAGCGGGCGATGACGCTGCGGTCCCGACTCGGCGGACACCTCGTCAGCGGTCACGTGGACGGGCCCGGCGTCGTCGTGGCCGTCACCCCGGAGGACAACGCGCTGGTCGTCGACATCGACGCGCCGGAGACCGTCGCGCGCTTGACCGTGCCGCAGGGTTCCGTGGCCGTCGACGGCGTGAGCCTGACGGTCGTCGGGGTGGAGGGCGATCACGTACGCGTCTCGCTGATCCCCCACACTGCCGCGGTCACGACGCTCGGGCGCCTGACGAAGGGCTCCCGAGTCAATGTGGAGGCGGATCTGATCGCCAAGTACGTGTACTCGTTCGTCGGCGGGCGCAAGCCGGCCGGCGGACTCACCTGGGAGAAGCTAGCGGAAGCGGGGTTCTGATGAGGCTGGACCGAGATGACGTCGCGGCGGGTCGCGGCGATGAGGAGACCGGGGACGGGGAGCGGCCGGGCCCTTTCGCCGCCATCGAAGGGGCGCTCGACGACTTGCGCGAAGGCAAGATGGTCATCGTGTGCGACGACGAGGACCGCGAGAACGAGGGCGACCTGACGCTTGCGGCCCAGTTCGCCACCGCCGAGAACATCAACTTCATGGCGAGGGAAGGCCGCGGGCTCATCTGTCTCACGCTGACGCCGCAACGCTGCTCCGAGCTCGATCTGCCGCCCATGACGAGCCACAACGAGACGCGTCTGCAGACGGCGTTCACCGTGTCCGTCGAAGCCCGCGAGGGCGTGACGACGGGCATCTCGGCCGCCGACCGGGCGCACACGATCCAGGTCGCGATCGATCCTGAATCGGGCCCCGAGGACCTCGTGCAGCCGGGCCACATCTTCCCGCTCATGGCCCGCCCCGGCGGCGTGCTCGAGCGCAGTGGCCAGACGGAGGCCGGGGTCGACCTCGCCCGGCTGGCACGCCTCAACCCATCCGCCGTGATCTGCGAGATCATGAACGACGACGGCACGATGGCTCGCGTGCCCGACCTCATCCCCTACGCCCGCAAGCACGGGCTCAAGATGATCACCGTCGCCGACCTCATCAAGTACCGGCGCCGCAACGAGAAGCTCGTGCGCCGGGCCGCGACGGTGGCGATGCCGACCAAGTACGGCGACTTCAAAGCGATCGGCTACGAGTCGGTGCTCGACGGCGGCCATCACGTGGCGATCGTCAAGGGCGACGTGGCCGGCAAGAGGGACGTGCTCGTGCGCGTCCACTCCGAGTGCCTCACCGGCGACACCTTCGGCTCGCTCCGCTGCGACTGCGGCGAGCAGCTCGCCGAGGCGATGCGGCGCATCGAGGAGGAGGGCCTGGGGGTCGTTCTCTACATGCGTCAGGAGGGCCGCGGCATCGGCCTCATCAACAAGCTCAAGGCCTACGCGCTCCAGGAGGAGGGCTTCGACACGGTGGAGGCCAACCAGGAGCTCGGATTCGCCCCCGACCTGCGCGATTACGGCATCGGCGCGCAGATCCTCGCCGACCTCGGCCTTTCGACGATCCGCATCATGACGAACAATCCCAAGAAGATCGTCGCGCTGCAGGGCTACGGTCTGACGGTCACGGGCCGTGAATCCATCGAGATGGCGCCGCATGGAGGACAACGTGTGCTACCTGCGCACCAAGCGCGACAAGATGGGCCACATGCTGGTGCACGAGGACCTGTTCGGGAACGACGAGGGCATCGAGGGCTGAGCCGCGCGACTGAGGGCGCTCAGCCGCCACTCACCAGGCTGCAACCACGGCAAAGGAGCCGCACGATGACGACCTACGAAGGCATGCTCAACGGCAAGGGGATGAAGTTCGGCCTTGTGATCGGGCGCTTCAACGAACTCATCTCCGGCCGTCTGTACGCGGGCGCCCTGGACTGTCTGCGCCGCCACGACGTCGACGACGCCGATGTCGACTCGGCGTGGGTCCCCGGCGCCTTCGAGATGCCGCTGGTGGCCAAGAAGCTCGCCGAGAGCGGCCGCTACGACGCCGTGATCTGCCTCGGCGCGGTGATCCGCGGCGGGACGCCGCACTTCGACTACGTGGCCGGTGAGGCCGCGAAGGGCATCGCCAAGGTGAGCCTCGACAGCGGCGTCCCGGTCATCTTCGGCGTCCTCACCACCGACACCATCGAGCAGGCGGTGGAGCGCGCCGGCACGAAGGCCGGCAACAAGGGCTGGGCGGCGGCTTCGACGGCGCTGGAGATGGCCAGTCTGGCGCGCACCCTGCCCTGACGGCCTACCGGCGCGCCCGTGGCGGCGCGTCGTCCGCCTCATCCGCGGGCGAGGTGGGACCGGCCGTCTCGCGTGCGGCTTCGCGGGACGCGCGCGTCGGATCCCTGGCTCTTCGCCCACGAACCTCTCCGGTGGTGTGCGTCGGATGCTGCACCAGGATACCCTGGGGCGTATCCTGCGGGAGAGGGTGTTCGGCAAGGACTCGGGGTGACCGGGCCCTTAACGCGAAAGGGCCGCGCCGTAGAGCGGCGCGGCCCGGCATTGCGCGGTGTCAGACGGCCTTGACTACCTTGCCAGACTTGAGGCAGCGGGTGCAGACGTAGGCGTTCTGCGGGTGGCCCTCGACGAGGATGCGCACACGCTGCAGATTGGGGTTGAAGCGGCGCTTCGTGTGGCGGTGCGAGTGGCTGACGTTGTTGCCGATCGCGGGAGTCTTGCCGCAGGTCACGCAAATCTTGGACATGGGTGTACCCTCAGCTTGATTGGTGAACAGTCGCGCTAGTATGCTGCACCGGGTCAGGCAACGCAAACGGGGGACTGGCGTGACCATCGAGCGAGGTCACCAGCCATGCGAGATGCGATGACGCGTTTCAGCAAGGACATGCCGATCTTCGAGGCGCTGGCCGCCCACACGGGCGCGCGCGACATCTTCGAGGGCCACGGGATGGCCTGTAGCCTGTGCATCGGTGCGCAGTCGGAGACCATCGAGGCTGGAGCCATCCTCCACCAGGTCGATCCGGACGTCGTGGTGGACGAACTCAACCATCTCAAGGGCGACTGAGGGGGCGGCCGACGATGTCCCAGTCCGACCTCAGGATCCCCTTCGCCGGTACCGGTCTCAGCGGAGGCGTCACCGTGTCCCATCAGGTGATCGCCAAACTGGCCGGCACGGCGGCTCGCGCCACGTACGGCGTCGTCGCCATGCAGGAGTCGCCGATGAAGAAGATCGGCCGTTTCTTCCGCGGCTCCTTCGTAGAAGGCGTCGAACTCGACGTCGACGACGACAAGGTGAGCATCGGCTTGCACGTGATCATGGAGCGCGGCGTCAACATCGCGCAGGTCACGGCGAACCTGCAGGAGCAGGTACGGTACCAGGTCGAGTTGGTCGGCGGCGTGCCGGTCGGCGAGATCAGCGTCCGCGTCGAGGATCTTCAAGATTGATCGTCCGTAGCGCCGCACTCCGCGTCATCGAATCCGGACTGGCGGCTGTCGAGGCCGAGCGGCAGTACATCAACGACCTCAACGTGTATCCGGTGCCCGACGGGGACACGGGGATCAACCTGGCGCTCACCGTCCGCGCCGTCGTCGAAGAGCTCGAGCAGAGCGACGTCAACGATATCCCGTCAGTCGCGGCCGCGGTGACCAAGGGGTCGCTCATGGGCGCGCGCGGCAACTCCGGCGTGATCCTGTCGCAGATCGTGCGCGGCCTTTGCGAGGTCTGGGGTCGCTCGAACGCGCTCGACACCGCCGTGTTCAAGGAGGCGCTGGCAGAGGGGCAGGCGGCCGCGTACCGCGCCGTCAAGGAGCCGGTCGAAGGCACGATGCTCACCGTGATCCGCGAGATGTCCACGGCGGCGCAGGGTGTGCCCGACAGCCTCGGCCTGGAGCACCTGCTGGCGGCGGTGGAGGAGGCCGGGAGAGTCGCGGTCGAGAACACGACCGCACAGCTGCCGGCCCTGGCGAAGGCCGGCGTCGTCGACGCGGGAGGCTACGGCCTGCTCGTGCTCTTCCGTGGCATGATCGACGGCATCCAGGCGCTTGCGCACGACGCGACGCCGGCCGCGAAGGCGCGCCGTGTGGCGCCGGCGACGGGCGGGGCGCGAGGCGGTGCGCCGCGCCGCGTGACGGTCGAGGAGCCCAGCGAGCTCTCCGCTTATCAGTACTGCACCAGCTTCCTCATCTCCGGCGAGAGCATCGATCGCGACGCCTTCGAGGCCTTCCTGCTGCCGCTGGGCGACAGCGGCCTGGTGGTCGGAGACGAGCGCGCCGTCAAGGTGCACGTCCACGTCAACGACCCCGGGCACGTGCTCAGCGAGGCGATCAAGTACGGCGCCATCGGCGACGTCGAGATCAACGACATGCACGCGCAGACGCGCGAACGCGACGAGCGCCTGAGCGCTTCTCCGGCCCCGGTGGTGGGCGAGGGCGGCACGGTCGTCGTCGCAGTGGTCGCCGGCGCCGGCAATCAGCGGCTCTTCCGCGAGTTGGGCTGCCACGCGATCGTCGACGGAGGGCAGTCGATGAACCCGAGCGCGGCGCAGCTTCTCGCGGCTGTGGACGAACTCGGCGTGGAAGAGGTCGTCGTGCTGCCCAACAACGGCAACGTCATCCTGGCGGCGGAGCAGGCGGCCGGGATGAGCGGCCTCCACATCGCCGTGGTGCCGTCGAATTCGATCCCCAGCGGCCTGGCGGCCATGGTCGCGTTCGATCCCGCGTCGGACGCCATCGGCAACGCGAGGCTCATGCAGGAGGCCATCGACGGCCTCCGGTCTGCGGAGGTGACGCGCGCGGTGCGCGACTCCGAGCTCGATGGCGTCGCCGTCCGAGAGGGCCAGGCGATGGGCATCGTCGACGGCCTGCTCGTGGCCGCGGCCGACGACCTCGAGACGGCGTTCGGCGGCGTGCTTCGCGAGTTCGCCGCCGGTGATGCCGAGTACGTCACCGTCCTCACTGCGCTCAACGGCTCGGGCGTCGGCCGCGAGGCCCTCGAGACGCTCGCCGCCGAGCTCGTCCCGGCCGCCGAAGTGAGCTTCCACGACGGCGGTCAGCCCCTGTACCCGATCCTAGCGAGCGCCGAATGACCCAACTGCTGACACTCGAGAACACCGCCATCGTCTGCGACTCGACCTGCGATCCGCCGGAGGGCTTCTTCGACCGCCCCGGCCTGTACATGGTGCCGCTCAAGGTGCACTTCGGCGACGAGATGTACCGTGACGGGATCGACATGACGTATAGGGAGTTCTTCGCGAAGCTCGAGGCGACGGATGTCCTGCCGACCACGTCCCAGCCGACGGCCGGCGAGTTCACCGCGGTCTACGAGAAGGCCCTGGCGGAGTACGAGCACGTCTTCTCGCTGCACCTCTCGGGCGAGATGAGCGGCACGGTGCGGGCAGCCGAGCAAGCGGCCGAGCAGTTCGACGCCGTGCACGTCTACGACATGCGCACCGTGACCAGCGCGCTGTCCCTTGCCACCGAGCGCCTCCGGGTGCGCCTCGAGGCCGGGTGCACCATGGACGAGGCGCAGGCCTACGTGGGGCACTTCATCGACCACTCGAGCCTGATGGTCCACGCCGCCACGCTCGAGTACCTGCGCCGCGGCGGCCGTATCGGCCGTGCCGCCTCGCTGATCGGCGGCGTCTTCGACATCAAGCCGCTCATCATCGCCCAGGACGGCACGCTCGCCGGCTACGCCAAGGTGCGCGGTCAGAAGAAGGCGATGGCGGCGATGGAGCGCTTCGTCGAGGAGAACAGCAAGCCGGACGACGACCTGTACTTCTGCATCATCGACGCCGTGAACGACGAGGAGCCTCCGCTCATCCGCGAGATGATCGAGCGGCTGCGTCCGAACGCCCACTACACCTTCCAGGGCCACGTCGCCGCGGTGGTCGGTACCCATATCGGCCCGGGGACCGCCGCCTTTGCCATGATCGCGGAGTGACCGAGTCCGGACTCCCGCTCCTCTTCGGCGGCGGCCGGTACCACGAACGGCCGCCGGTCACGCGCCTTTCGTTCGATCCCTCGGCGCTCGCCGCGCCTCTCTCCGGCCTCGAGCACGTCACGGCCCACGTCGCCCGGCGGCTGGCGTCGCTTGACCTCGAAACGGTCGGCGACCTCATCGATCACTTCCCTCGCCGCTACGAGGATTACCGCGATCGCAAGCGGATTCGCGAGCTCAGAGTGGGTGAGGAGGCGACGATCCGCGGCGAGGTGGCGCGCGTGACTGCCGACCGCACGGCGCGCCGGCGCGTCGACGTCGTGCGCGTGCTGCTCCGCGACGAGACCGGCGCCGTCGAGGCGGTATGGTTCAACCAGCGGTATCTCGGCAAGGTGCTGGCGGAAGGGATGAGGCTCAGCCTGAGAGGCACCTTCCGGCCGCAGGGCGGGCGCCAGTCGTTCGTCGTCAAGAGCCACGAGATCCTCGAGGAAGAGGGCGGGGAAGGGGTCCATACGGAGGGCGTAGTGGCGGTGTACCCCGCCAGCGAGCAGGTGTCGGCGCGCCTGCTGCGAGGGCTCGTGCGTGAGGTGACGCCGGTGATGCGGCGGCTGCCGGACCCGTTGCCCGCCGCGCTCCGCGCGCGGGAGCGCCTGCCGTCCCGAGCGGACGCGACGCTTGCCGTGCACGTCCCCCGGGACCTGGCCGCGGCGAGACTGGCGCGGGAGCGGCTCGTTCTCGAGGAGCTCGTCCTCATGCAGGTGGGGCTGCTGCAGCACAAGGGCGAGCAGCAGCGGCGCCTGCGCGCCCCGGCGCTGCCTCCGCCCGGCGATCTCAGCCGGGCGTTCCTGGACGGGCTGCCCTTCGAGCTCACTGAGCACCAGCTCGAGGCCCTCGACGAGCTCGAGTCCGACCTTCGGGGCACGGTGCCGATGCGCCGGCTGTTGCAGGGCGACGTCGGGTCGGGCAAGACGGTCGTGGCGCTGCACTGCCTGGTGCGTGCCGCGGAGGCCGGCATGCAGGGTGTGCTCATGGCGCCGACGGAGACGCTGGCACTGCAACACGCCGAGACCGCGGCGCGCTTCGCCGGCGCCCTCGTCCCCGTGCAGCTGGTGACCGCCGCGCTCGGGGCGAAGGATCGCCGCGCGGCGCTCGAGCGTGTGGCGAGCGGCGAGGCGCTGGTCGTCATCGGCACGCACGCGCTGCTTCAGGATGACGTCCGCTTCGCCCGGCTCGCCCTGCTGGTCGTCGACGAACAGCACCGCTTCGGCGTGGAGCAGCGCGACGAGCTGGTGCGCCGGGCGGAGCGCGACGACGCCGCGCCACACGTCCTGCACATGACGGCGACGCCGATCCCGCGGACCCTGGCGCTCACCGTGTTTGGCGACCTGGACGTGACGACGATCGCCGCGGCTCCGGCCGGACGCCGGCCGGTGGTCACGCGTCTGGTCGACGAGGAACGCCGCGAGGACGGCTACGACTTCGTGAAGCGGCAGCTGGCGAAGGGGCGCCAGGCGTACGTCGTGTGCCCGGCCATCGACGAGTCGGAGTCGATCGACGCGGCGACGGCGGTGGCCGAGGCGGAGCGACTGCAGGCCGGGCCGTTCCGCGACGCTTGCGTCGCGGTGGCGCACGGCCAACTCAGGTCGGCGGACCGCGATGCGGTGATGGGGGCGTTCAAGGCCGGCAAGGTCGACGTGCTCGTGGCGACGAGCCTCATCGAGGTCGGCATCGACGTGCCGAACGCCACCGTCATGATCGTCGAGGGCGCGGAGCGATTCGGGCTCGCCCAGCTGCACCAGCTCCGCGGGCGTGTCGGCAGGAGCAGCGAGAAGTCCTACTGCCTCCTGTTCTCGAACCCCGAGACGGGCAGTTCTCAGGCACGTCTCGGGGCGCTGCTCGAGACGAACGACGGGTTCGAACTCGCCGATCGCGACCTGGAGATCCGCGGCGAGGGCCAGGTGCTCGGCGTGCGTCAGGCGGGCGTGCCCGATCTCAAGCTCGCCCGCCTGGCTCGCGACCGTGCCGCCCTGCTCCGCGCCCGCGAGCTGGCCGCCGGCATCCTCGCCGATGACCCCGGCTTGAGCAGCCCGGTGAACGCGCCCCTCAAGGCGGCGGTCGACGCGGCCTTCGGGCGCGAGCTCGGCTGGTTGCTCAAGGCGTGACGGGCGGCCACGCCCGGCTCCCGTATACTGCAGGCATGCGTACACCCGAGCTGATCGCGACACACACCAACACGGACTTCGACGGGTTCGCGGCGATGGTCGCCGCGCACAAGCTCTACCCCGAAGCGTCCATCTGCCTCGGCGGGGCCGTCAACCGGAACGTTCGTGAGTTCCAGGCGCTGCACGCCGATCTCGTGCCGGTGATCGACCCAGGCGACGTCGACCGGGACACGGTCGAACGCCTCATCCTCGTCGACACCGTGCACCCTGAACCGGCTGGGCGATCTCGGCGACCTCTGCGAGCGCAGCGGGGTCCAGGTCGTGGCGTTCGACCATCATGGGCACACCGGCGACCTCCCGCCGTGCCTGCGGCCGGACGACCTCGTGAGCTCGAGCGACGGCTCGCTGGTCACGCTCCTCGTGCACATCATCGCCGAGCGGGGGATCCCGGTCACGCCGTTCGAGGCAACGGTCTTCGCGCTCGGCATCCACGAGGACACCGGGTCGCTGACCTTCTCCACCACGACGGCCCGGGATGCTGAGGCGCTCGCGTTCTGCATGCGCGCCGGGGCCGACGTCGCGCTGCTCGAGAGGTGGCTGACCGGCGCGCTCTCGCCGGCGCAGCGGCGCACGCTGGCGGCGGCGCTTGGGACGGCAGAGGAACTGCCTATCGCCGGCGCCGTAGTGCTTCTCTCGACGCTCCGCGAGGATCTCTACGTCGAGGGCGTCAGCGTCGTCGCGCACCGCATCATGGATCTGACCGGCTGTGACGCGTACTTCCTGCTCGTGGCAATGGAGAACCGCGTGTTCGTGACGGGGCGCAGCAGGGGCGGCCGGCTCGACGTCGCGCGGGCGCTCTCGGCCGTCGGCGGTGGCGGGCACCCGGCGGCCGCGTCGGCCGTCGTCAAGGACAGGGCGCTGGAGGCGGTGGCGGCAGATGTCGCGGCGGCGGCGAGCAGGGCGGTCGCGCCGGTGCGCACCGCGGCCGACGCGCTCGAGCCGGGGCCGCCCACGGTTACGGCAACGACGTCCGTCGACGAGGCGGCGCTCGAGTGCCGGCGCGCCGGCTACGGGGGCGTCGGGGTCATCGACGGTGGGATGCTCGTCGGCCGCGTCGCGCTCGCCGACCTCGAGCGTGCGGGGGCGCACGGCCTGGGGCACGCGCCCGTCAAGGCCGTGACCAGCTCGCGCGTTCCCAGCGTGAGCGCCGGGGCCCCTCTCGAGCGCGTGGCCCTGGAGCTTGCGCAGGATGTCATAGGCTGGCTGACGGTCACGCACGCCGACGTCGAGAGTGACGAGGGGGCGCTGCCGTTGACCGCCGTCGCCGGCGTGGTGACGCGGCGGGCGGTGGCCGGGTTCGTCGCGGAGGAGCCGGCCGCTCCCGCGGTCGCGAACCTCGCCGGCGAGCTGGGGGATCTGGGCCGGGACGAGCTGCTGCGCCACGTCCAGGCCGTCGCCGCCGGCGTCCGCGGCTGCTACCTCGTCGGTGGTGCCGTCCGTGATCTGTTGCTCGGCGAGCCCGGCTTCGACGTCGACCTCGCCGTCGAGGGGGACGGCATCGCGTTCGCGACCGAGCTCGCCGGTCGCCTCAAGGGGCACGTCCGCCCGCACGAG
Organism: uncultured Actinomycetes bacterium; assembly: GCA_963709345.1. Taxonomy (GTDB): domain Bacteria; phylum Actinomycetota; class Thermoleophilia; order UBA2241; family UBA2241; genus CAIXSE01. Next base: position 83,430 of record CAVPVX010000002.1, on the reverse strand, counting down.
AAGTTCGGCACCGCGGTGGTGGTCGCCGGCAGCTCGGGGGAGGAACGGTTGCGTGTGGACGTGGCCTCGACGCGCCGCGAATCCTATGAGTACCCCGCGGCGCTGCCCAAGGTCGAGCACGCCGGGATCCGGAGCGACCTGGCGCGCCGCGACTTCACCATCAACGCTCTCGCGGTCTCGCTCAAGCCGGAGACCTTCGGCGACCTCTACGACTACTTCGGCGGCGTCGACGACCTCGCGGCCGGCCGCATCGCGGTGCTGCACAACCTGAGCTTCATCGAGGATCCCACGCGCATCCTTCGGGCGATACGGTACGAGACCCGGTACGGATTACGCATGGACGAGCATACGCTCAATCTCGCCCGGGCCTGCTGCGCCATGGACCTGGTCGGCGACCTGTCGTCGGCCCGGCTGCGCGACGAACTGGTGGCGCTGCTGGACGAGGAGAAGATCGAGTTCTCGCTGCAGCGGCTGGAGGCGCTCGGTCTCTGGTCGTCGATCCACGCGCGGCTTCGCGCCGACGAGGACACGAGAGACGTCGTGCGGCGCGCCGATGCCCTGTGCGCCGTGCACGACCTGGCCGGTGAGGTCCGGCTCTGGCGGCTCCGCCTCGTCTGGCTGCTCCGCGACCTGGAGCCGGAGGAGATCGCGGCGTGGACGGGACGCATGCGGGTGCGTCACGACGACGCCCAGGTGCTCGAGCGGGCGCTGGTCGTCGGCCGCCTGCTCGTCGCGCGGGTCGCCCGTGGCCCCAGCGAGGCCGACCTCTACGAGCTGGCTCACGGCGAGCCGGCCGAGGCGCTGCTCGCGGCGATGGCGCTCGACGACTCGGGGATCGCGGCCGGGCGCCTCGGCCGCTTCGTCGACACGACCCGGCACGTGCGCCTGGAGATCGGCGGGGAAGACCTCCTCGGGCTCGGCTTCACCACGGGACCGCGGCTCGGGGAGGTGCTGCGCAGCGTCCTCCACCTCAAGCTCAACGGCGTCATCCGGACGCGCGACGAGCAACTCAGTGCGGCGGCGAAGATGCGGGTCGAGGCATGACCGAGACCAGCCTCCTCGTACGCTTTCTGCTCATCTCCCCGCTTCTGCTGGTCAGCCTCGTGCTGCACGAACTCGCGCACGGCTGGGTGGCCTGGAAGCTCGGCGACCCCACCGCCAAGGCGCACGGGCGGCTCACGCTCAATCCCCTGAAGCATCTCGACACCTGGGGGACGATCATGCTGGGGGTCACGTTCCTGGGGTCGCAGGGCACCTTCTTCTTCGGTTGGGCCAAACCCGTCCCCGTCGATCCCCGTCACTTCAAGAACGAACAGCGCGGCATGATGTGGGTGGGCGCCGCGGGGCCGGCCGTGAACTTCGCCGTCGCTCTGGCGGCGGCCGGGCTCATCTGGTTGACGTACACGTGGAGTCTCTTCCTCGCCGAGACGCTGTACATGCTGTTCGTGCTGAACATCATCCTCGGCACGCTGAACCTCATCCCGATACCGCCGCTGGACGGCTCGCGGGTCGTCGGCGGCTTCCTCCCGCGGGACGTGTACCGCAGCTGGGCCGACCTCGACCGGTTCGGCAACATGGTCTTCATCGGGCTGTTCGTCGTGCTCGTCGCCGTGCCCGGCGCCTTCGAGGCCACCTTCGGCGTCGTGCTCGACCTCGCACTCCGGATCCTCCCGGGAGGATGAACGTCGTGGAGAAGCCGCGCGTGGAGTGGCGTGAGCGCGACGGTCTGAGCTGGCTCGCCTGGGATGCGGGCGGTGTGAGCGCCGCCTTCCCGACGCGGCTGGGCGGCGTCTCGAGCCCGCCCTTCGCTGCTCTGAACCTCGGGCTCTCGGTCGGCGACGCGCCCGACCTCGTGCTCGAGAACCGGAGGCGTCTCTGCGTCGCCGTCGGCGTGCCGCCCGAGCAGCTGGTCGTGCCCGGCCAGGTGCACGGCGTCGCGCTGGTGTGGGTCGGCGAGGCGGAGGCCGGCCGCGGTGCGCGGGACCGCGAGAGCGTGCTCCACGATCACGACGGCCTGCTGACGAGCACTCCGGGACTGGCGCTGGTCGTCAGCTACGCGGACTGCGTGCCGGTCGTCATCGTCGCGGCGGGAGACGACGGACCGGCGCTTGCTACCGTGCACGCCGGCTGGCGCGGCATGCTCGCCGGGATCGTCGGCGAGGCGGCCGCCGAGCTCGGCCGCGGTCGCCGTCTGGTGGCGGCGATCGTGGGCCCGAGCATCGGGCCCTGCTGCTTCGCCGTCGACGAAGAGCTGCGGCGCCGGTTCGCGGCCCGATTCCCGGGGTCCGCCGGCGCCACCACCGTCGACCTCTGGCGCTGCGCGCGGCTCGAACTCGAGGCCGCCGGCGTGCCGCCGGCGGGCGTGACGGTCACCGGCCTGTGCACTGCGACGGACGCGCGGTTCTTCTCGCACCGGCGCGACGGCGGCGTGACCGGACGGCATCTCGCGATAGCGTGGCGGCAGGAAGCGTAGGGTCGCCCCAGAAAGAGGGCGCCGAGGAGGATGTTCGTGGTCAGACAGTTCGTTCCAGACGCGGAGAAGGTTCGGGAGCGGTTCGCCGAGGTGCGGCGCCGGGTCGGTGACGCGGCAGAGGCCGCCGGTCGCGAGCCGGCGTCCGTACGCGTGCTCGTGGCGACGAAGTACGTCGCGGTCGACCACCTGGGCGCGCTCCGCGACGCCGGCGTCCGGCTCATCGGCGAGAATCGCGCCCAGGACCTCGCCGCCAAGCACGCGCGCTTCGGAGATGCCTTCGAGTACCACTTCATCGGTCACCTGCAGAGCCGCAAGACGAAGACGGTGATCCCGCTCGTCAGCCTCCTCCACTCAGTCGCGAGCCTCAGCGTGGTGCAGGAGATCGAGACGCGCGCCGCGAACCCCATCGAGGTGCTCTTGGAAGTGAACATCGCCGGCGAGGAGAGCAAGAGCGGAGTCCCGCTCGACGGCGTGGATGCGTTTCTCGAGGCGGCGGCGGCGTTTCCCAAGGCGCGGTTCACCGGATTGATGTGCATGCCGCCGCTGTTCGAGGACGCCGAAGAGGCGCGCCCCTACTTCGCCCGGGCGCGCGAACTGGCGGAGCGGCTTTCTACAGAGTGGAGCGGAACGTATACTTTCCAGCAGCTATCGATGGGTACGAGCGCCGACTACGAGGTCGCAGTGGCTGAAGGGGCGACCATCGTGAGAGTCGGAAGCGTGCTCTTCTGACCCGGTAGGGAGGAACCTTATGGGCTTGGGAGATTCGTGGCACAAGGTGGCGGTCTACTTCGGCATCGCCGACGACGACGATGACTACGAAGAAGATGAGACCATGGCCCCGCACGAGGAGCTCGAGCGGTCCTACCAGGAGCGCCCCAACGTTCGTAAGCTGAACGGGGGACGTGGCCGCAGCGACTACGACGAGATCTTCTCAGATGAGCCGCGCCGCCGCGCGCCGGCGTCGCCTGTCGTGCGCGCCATCGAGCCGGTCCGCCCCGCGCGCGTCGAGGTCCACCTGGTGATCCCGAAGAACTTCAACGACGCCCAGCAGATCGCCGACAAGTTCAAGGTCGACGTACCCGTCATCGTCAACCTTCAGAGCGCCGATACCGACCTGTCGAAGCGACTGATCGACTTCGGGAGCGGCCTTACCTACGCACTCGACGGTGGCATGCAACGGGTGGGGGAGAGGATCTTCCTGCTCACCCCGCGTAATGTCGAGGTCTCGGCCGAGGAGCGGGCGCGTCTCATTGAGAAGGGCTTCTTCAATCAATTCTGAGGCGCCGCAGGCCTCCGGCCGGCGCACCGTGACCCGTTCCGCCGCGCTTCGCCGCGCTTGTCGACCGTGAACGTCGGCTTCGTCGGCGCCGGGCACATCACGCGCGCGATGGCGCAGGGCCTCGCGCGGACCGGTGCGGACGACACGATCATGCTGTCCTTCTACGACGTCGTTCCCGCTGCGGCCGCCTTCGCAGCGCGTGAGACCGGTGGCGCTGCGGCGCCGACCCTTGCGGGGCTGGTCGAGTCCGCCGACGTGGTGGTGGTCGCGGTGCGCCCGCACCACGTGGAGGGAGTGCTGGCCGACGTGGCCGGCCTGCTCGGGTCGCGCGTGCTGGTCTCCGTCGCCGCCGGGGTCTCGATGGAGCGGCTGCGTGCGGCACTTCCCGACGACGCGAAGGTCGGCCGGGTGATGCCGAACCTCGCCGCGGCTCTCGGTCTGGGCGTCTTCCTCCTGGTGCCGGGCACTCTGGGCGACGACGAGGACGTGGTGGCGGCGGTGTTCGCCCGTGCCGGCATCGTCGTGCCCATGCGCGAAAGCGAGTTCGACGCAGCGACGGTGGTCGCCGGGTGCATGCCCGGCATTCTGGCCATGGTCGTGCGCGACTTCGCGAGCGCCGCGGAGCGTCGCGGCCTCGCCCCGGATGTGGCTGTGCGTCTCGCCATCAGCGGCGTGTACGGCGCCGCCGCGATGATCGCCAAGCAGGGAGACCCCGCGGCGATCATCGCCGCCGGCGCGACTCCCGGCGGAATGACGGCGGCGGCCATCGCGACCCTCGAGGAGCACGAGATCGCGGCCGCGATCGATCACGCGGTCGAGACCGCATCCCGGCGAGCGGGGGAACTGGCGTAGCGGTGGCGACCCGGGAGATGGACAGGTTGAGCGGCGCGGGCCGCGAGAGCGAGAAGGGAGCACGATGAAGCTCACACCGCTGGACATCCGTCACAAGGAGTTCAAGCGCGGCATGCGTGGCTACGCCGACGTCGAGGTCGACGAGTTTCTTGACGAGGTGGCCGACGAGTATGAGCGCCTGTTCAAGGAGAACATCGACTTCCGCGAGCGCGTCGAAGCCCTCGAGGAAAAGGTGGCCGGTTACCAGCGCATCGAAGAGACGCTGCAGAAGACGCTCGTGAACGCGCAGGCCAGCGCCGAGGAGCAGAAGCGGAACGCGGGCAAGGAGGCGCAGCTCATCCTGCAGGACGCCGAGCTCAAGGCGCGTCAGATGATCGACGAGGCGTACACGGAACGGCAGTCGCTCGAACAGGCGACGGCCAAGCTGAAGAGCGCGCGGGACGACTTCCGCTTCAGGTTCCGGCAGTTGCTCGACGGGTATCTGCAGCAGTTGGGCGACGCCCCCGCCTCCCGGACGGCGGCGCCAGAAGGCGATTTCGCCCGGCAGGCGGAGGCGATCAAGGAGGCCATCGCCAGAGAGACGGTCTCCGGGCCGGCGGTTCCGGCGGCCTCGGTCCGGCCGCAGCCGGGATCCGTGGCGCCCGACGTCACCGCGACACAGCCGGCCACGGCGCGCCCCGAGCCGGTCGGGCCGGACGCGCCTGCTCGGCCGGTAGAGCCTGCGCCGCCGGTGGACCCTGCCCCGCCGGTGGAGCCTGCTCGGCCGGTAGAGCCTGCCCCGCCGGTCGCTGCCGTCCCGGTCGCGGGATCCGCGCCGGCGTCCGCGGCAGAGCCGGCGCAGCCGAGGGGCGCATCCGCGCCCGCGGACGGCGCCGTGGTCACGGCACGACGCGGCGTCGAGGGTGGGCGCCGTCGGGCTCCCGACGAGCCCGAGGTCACCATGAGTCGCGGTCCCGCGCCGGAGGCCGAGCAGGCGGATGACGTGGCGGACGAGGTGAGTCCCGCGGCGCCGGAAGCGGCGCCGGCCAGGGAGCGCATCCTGTTCGGGGAGAGCGACGACCTGCTGGCCGATGTCGACAGCGGGGTGAACGAGAACGAGTTCAAGTGGTGAGCAGACGCCGCTGAGGGACGGGCGCGACGGGCTGGGTCTCAGCGTCTGGGTCGCGCCCGGAGCGCGCCGCAGCGAGGTGAGCGGCGTGGTCGACGGTCGCCTGCGTGTCCGTCTGGCCGCACCGGCGATCGAGGGTCGCGCGAACGACGAGCTCGTGCGCCTGCTCGCCAAGACGCTCGGGGTACGGCGGAGCGACGTCTCGGTGGCCGCCGGCGCCCGGTCGCGGCGCAAGCTGCTCAAGGTGACCGGGGTGACGCTGGCCGAGGCGAAGCATAGACTCGGTCTCTGAACGAGCAAAGGAGTGTGCGATGGCGAAGCTCGCCTACTGCAAGCGCTGCAACGCGACGTATCCACTGAACATCGTCGTCCACGACGGCGGCCGGTCCGGCAAAGTCAAGGAGCCGAGCTGCCCCATGGGTCACCTCGAGGTCACGGAACTGGACGCCCCGCGGAAGCTGCGTGGCAAGAAGTAGCAGCCGGCTCGGCGTCGCTCTGGCGTTGGCGGCCGGCGTCCTGATCGCGGACCAGGTCAGCAAGTGGCTTGTCCGCGCAGCGGCCGACGACCTGCCGATCGACGTCGCCGGCGGGCTCCGGGTCGTGCTCACGTACAACTCCGGCATCTCGTTCAGCCGGCTGGCCGGGGCGGGCACGGTGGTCGTCGTCCTGGTGGCGGCCGTAGCCGCAGGCGTGGCCGTCGCCCTGGCCTTGAGCCCGGCGAGGTACCGGATCGCGCTTGGCGTCATCCTCGGCGGCGCTGTCGGCAATCTGATCGACCGCCTCCGTTTCGACGGCGCCGTCGTCGACTTCGTCGCTTTCTACTCGTGGCCCGCCTTCAACGTCGCCGACGTGGCCATCGTGGTGGGGACCATACTGCTCGGCTGGCAGGTGCTCCATGTCCGGCGAGCCTGAGTCGGGCGCTCGCTTCACCGTCCCTCCGGCCGACGAGGGGTCGCGCCTGGACGTCGTCCTCGCCGAGCACGCCGGCCTGAGCCGGTCGGCGGCACAGCGGCTCATCGCTCTGGGTCTCGTCCTCGTCGGGGGCGCCCCGGCGCCCAAGAAGCACGTCTTGCGCGTCGGCGAAGAGGTGGCGTGGACGGCGCCGCCGGACACCGGCGGCGCTCTCGCTCCGGAAGATGTGGAGTACGCGGTCGTGTACGAGGACGACTGGCTGCTCGTCGTCGACAAGCCGGCGGGGATCGTCGTCCACCCGGCTCCCGGGCACGAGCACGGCACGCTCGCCCAGGGCCTGGTCGCCGCGGGAGCACGTGGGGGCCACGAGCGACGACCCGGCATCGTGCATCGTCTCGACAAGGACACCTCCGGGCTGCTGATCGTGGCACGGCGCGACGACGCCTACCGGCGCCTGGTCGCGGCCATGGAGCGTCGCGACATCCACCGCGTCTACCTGGCTCTGCTCGCGGGCGACCTGCCGCAGGATGTGGGGACCATCGACGCGCCCATCGGCCGGCACGTGCGTGACCGCAAGCGCATGTCGCTGCACACCGTGGCGGGGCGCCCGGCCGTGACGCACTTCGAGGTGCTCGGTCGGGCCGGCGGGTTCACGCTCGCCAAGGTTCGGCTCGAGACCGGCCGCACACACCAGATCCGCGTGCACTTCTCGGCGCTCGGCTACCCCGTGGCCGGTGACGTGCAGTACGGACGCCTGCCGCGCCCCGAGGGTCTCGGGCGCCAGTTCCTCCACGCCGCCCGCCTCGCGTTCCCCCACCCGGACGACGGGCGGGAGATCGCGTGTGCAAGCCCGCTCCCACGCGAGCTCAGTGCCTTCCTCGGCCTGCTCGGCCTCCCGGCGCAGCCCGGCGTTTGACGACGTCCGGCGGTCTTGCCGCGCTCCGGCGCGGCTGCTACAGTACGCGTGACCTTTAATCCAAGTCCCGAGAGACGGAAAGGGGGTGCAGCGTTGCCGTACGCCATCAGGTGCCGGCGACGCTATTTTCATGCCTGAACCCAGACCTTCCACAGAGACCGTCGTCCTGACGGCCGAGCAGATGTCGCGGACGGTCACGCGCATCGCTCACGAGATCCTCGAGAAGAACCCCGGCGAGGAGAACCTCGCAGTCGTGGGGATCCACACGCGCGGCGCCTTCCTCGGCGCGCGCATCCACAAGCTGCTCTGCGAGGTCGGAGGCTGCGCGTACGCCTCCGGCAATCTCGACATCTCCTTCTACCGCGACGACGTGGCGGCGCGCGGCGCCGTCGGCGTCATCCCCAGCACACCGCAGCCGGTCGTGAAGGACACCGACCTGCCCTTCACCATCGACGGGGCCTGCGTCGTCCTCGTCGACGATGTCCTCTACACGGGGCGCACCATCCGCGCCGCCGTCGACGCGCTGTTCGACTACGGGCGGCCGGCGGCGGTGCAGCTCGCGGTCCTCGTGGACCGCGGCCACCGCGAGCTGCCCATCCGGCCCGACTACGTCGGCAAGAACCTGCCCACAGCCTTGCGGGAGCGCATCAAGGTGCGGGTCGAAGAGTGCGACGGCGTCGACGAGGTCGTCCTCGTGCGCAAGGAGGCGTGACCAATGCCCAAACGAGACCTGATCAGCATCGAGGACCTCACCCGGGCCGACGTGGAACTGCTCCTCGACACCGCGGAGAGCTTCCTGCCGGTGCTCGAGCGGGACATCAAGAAGGTCCCGACGCTGCGCGGACGCACCATCATCAACCTCTTCTGGGAGGCGTCGACGCGGACGTCCTCGAGCTTCGACCTGGCCGCCAAGCGTCTCTCCGCCGACACGCTCGCGCTCAAGTCCAGCGGCTCGGCCGTCGAGAAGGGCGAGACGCTCAAGGACACGGCGATCACGCTGAGCGCCTACTCGCCCGACATCATCGTCATGCGCCACCCCTCGGCCGGCGCCTGCCAGACACTCTCGGCCAACACGGAGGCGAGCGTCATCAACGCCGGCGACGGCAAGCACCAGCACCCCACGCAGTGCCTGCTCGACCTCTTCAGCATGCGCCAGAACCTCGGCCGTGACCTCGACGGCCTCAAGGTCTTCATCGTCGGCGACATCCTGCACAGCCGCGTTGCCCGCAGCGACATCATGGGCTTCCAGATGCTCGGCATGGACGTGACGCTGGTGTCGCCGCCGACCCTGATGCCGCGCGGTATCGAGGAGATGGGCGTCACCGTCGAGTACGACCTCGCGAACCTCAAGGACGCGGACGTCATCTACCTGCTGCGCATCCAGAAGGAGCGCATCAAGGCGGGCGCCAACTACCTCCCGTCGTTGCGCGAGTACAGCGAGCTCTACGGCATCTCGCAGGCGCGGCTGCGTCCGGGGCAGAGGGTCATGCACCCCGGCCCGATCAACCGCGGCGTCGAGATCGCGAGCGACATCGCCGACGATGACGAGAACCTGATCGCCCACCAGGTCTTCAGCGGCCTCGCGGTGCGCATGGCGATCCTGTACCGGACCATCGTCGGCTACAGCGACGGATCTGCGAGCGGGGAGGTGCTCTGATGGAACGCACGTGGTGCAAGCGCCTGCCGGCCGCCGACCTGCTGATCAAGGGCGGGCGCGTCGTCGATCCCGAGTCGGGCGTCGACGCCGTTCGTGACGTGCTCGTCAGGAAGGGCAAGGTCGCCGAGGTCGGCGCCGGCCTCGAGGCCGGCAAGAACTCGAGAGTGGTGGACGCGGACGGCATGCTGGTCATGCCGGGCTTCGTCGACCTGCACGCGCACTTCCGCACGCCCGGGCGCGAGGACGAAGAGGACCTCGCGACCGCTTCTGCCGCTGCAGCGGCGGGCGGCTACGTCGCCGCCTTCGGCATGGCCAACACCGAGCCGGTAGTCGACACCGCGACGATCCTGAAGGGGCTTGCGGAGCAGGCGCGCGCCGACGCCGTGATACCTCTCGGCTTCTTCGCCGCAGTCACCCGTGGGCTCGCCGGCGAGCAGCTCACCGAGATGGGCGAGCTCGGCGCCGCCGGGGCCATCGGCTTCAGCGACGACGGCCACCCGCTGGCGACGGCGGCGCTCACGCGGCGCGCCCTGCAGTACGTCAAAGTAAGCGGGCGCTTCGTGGCGATCCACGCCCAGGACGACTCGCTCTTCAAGGGCGGCCAGATGCACGAGGGTCCCGCGTCCGCGCGGCTCGGCCTCACCGGCATCCCGTCGCTCTGCGAGAGCCTCGACGTGTCGCGCGCGCTGGACATCGCGGCCTACGAGGACGCGACGCTGCACGTCTGTCACGTGAGCACCGCCGCGTCGCTTGAGGCGCTCGCCCGCGCCAGGGAGGCCGGCGTGCGGGTAACTGCGGAGGCGACGCCGCACCACCTCACGCTCACCGATGAGTGCGTCGCGACGCTGGATCCGAACCTGAAGATGAACCCGCCGCTGCGCGCCGAATCCGACCGCGACGCGCTCGTGGCGGCGCTCGCCGATGGGCTGATCGACTGCGTCGCTACCGATCACGCGCCGCACGTCTCCGAGGAGAAGGACGTTCCGTTCGAGGAGGCGCCCTTCGGCTGCATCGGTCTGGAGACGGCCTTCAGCGTGCTCTACGAAGGACTGGTGCTCGCAAAGGCGCTCGACCTGACGACCCTGGTCGCGCGCATGAGTTCCGCGCCGGCTCGCATCGCCGGACTGCCGGCGCCGAGCGTCAGCCCAGGCGCCGTCGCCGACCTCTGCGTCGTCGACCCGTCCCTCAAGTGGACGGTCACGGCGGACGGGCTGCGGTCGCGCTCCTTCAACTCACCGTGGCTCGGCCGCGAGCTCACCGCCAAGGTGCGGTTCACGGTCGCCGCCGGCCGCGTCGCCTGGGACGACCTTGCCTAGTCCGGCGCTTATCGTGCTCGAGGACGGAGCGTCCTTCGCGGGAGAGGCGCTCACCGGCGGCGGCACCGTCGGCGGCGAGATCGTGTTCAACACGAGCATGGCCGGCTACCAGGAGATCGCCACCGACCCCTCCTACTGCGGCCAGCTCATCACGTACACGTTCCCGATGAACGGCAACTACGGCGCCGACCCGGAGCGCGACGAGTCTGGCAGGGCGCACGCGCGGGCGATCATCGCCAGGGAGCTCACCAACTACGCCTTCAACCGTGCTTCACGCACGACGTGGCTGGACTGGCTGGCGGAGCACGGCGTGCTCGCGGTGAGCGGCGTCGACACGCGAGCGCTTACGCGGCATATTCGCGAGAAGGGGGCGCTCCGCGCCGTCGTCAGCACCGAGGCCGCCGGCGTCAGGGACCTGCGCAAGGCCGCTCAGGGTCTGCCCGCCATGGGCGGCCTCGACCTGGCCAAAGTCGTCACCTGCGACGAGACCTACGAGGCGCCGGCGCTCGAAGGGGCGCCGGCGCCCGACCTCCACGTGGTCGCGTACGACTACGGCATCAAGCGCTCCATGCTCCGTTGCCTCGTCGAGCGCGGGTTTCGCGTGACCGTCGTGCCCGCGCAGACCAGCGCCCGCGAGGTGCTCAAGCGGGAGCCCGACGGCGTGTTCCTCAGCAACGGCCCGGGTGACCCGGCCGCCGTCGGGTACGCGATCAAGGCCGTCGAACGCCTGCTGGGCAAGGTGCCCGTGTTCGGCATCTGCCTCGGGCACCAGCTCCTGGCGCAGGCGCTCGGCTTCTCTACCTACAAGCTCAAGTTCGGGCACCGCGGCGCCAACCACCCGGTCAAGGACCTGCGCACGGGGATCGTAGAGATCACGACCCAGAATCATGGTTTCGCGGTGAAGGACGACGAGCCGGCCGGCGCCGAGATCACCCATCTCAACCTGAACGACGGCACCGTGGAGGGCGTGGCGGCGCCGGAGAGGTGTGCCTTCTCGGTGCAGTACCACCCCGAGTCGACACCGGGTCCGCACGATTCGCTGTACCTCTTCGAGCGGTTCCGTGACGAGATCGACCGCTTCAAGCGGGGCGGGGAGGCCTGATGCCGCGCCGCGACGACCTCCACAAGATCCTCATCATCGGGTCCGGGCCCATCGTCATCGGACAGGCCTGCGAGTTCGACTACTCCGGCACGCAGGCCTGCAAGGTGCTCCTCGACGAGGGCTACGAGGTCGTGCTCGTCAACAGCAACCCGGCGACGATCATGACCGACCCGGGGTTCGCCACGCGCACGTACATCGAGCCGCTCGACCTCGCCACGCTCACGCGCATCATCGAGGTCGAGCGCCCGGACGCCCTGCTGTCCACTCTCGGCGGGCAGACGGCGCTCAATCTGGCCATGGAACTCAAGGCCGCCGGGGTGCTCGACCTCTGGGAGGTCGAGATGATCGGCGCCGACGCGGAGGCCATCCATCGCGCCGAGGACCGCCTGGAGTTCCGCACCGCCATGGACGAGATCGGCCTGCGCACGCCGCGCAGCATGCTGGCCGAGACCATGGGAGAGGCCGAGGCCGCCCGCGCGGAGCTCGGCCTCCCGCTCGTCGTCCGCCCCGCGTACACGCTCGGCGGCTCCGGCGGGGGCATCGCCTACGACGCCGACAGCTTCACGCGGATCTGCGAGCAGGGGCTGAGCCTCAGCCCGATCTCGCAGGTCCTCCTCGAGGAGTCCGTGGTCGGCTGGCACGAGTTCGAGCTCGAGATCATGCGCGACCACGCCGACAACGTCGTGATCATCTGCTCCATCGAGAACATCGACCCGATGGGCGTGCACACCGGCGACAGCGTCACCGTCGCGCCGGCGCTCACGCTCACCGACGGTCAGTACCAGGAGCTCCGCGACGCCGCCAAGGCGATCATCCGCAAGATCGGCGTCGACACCGGCGGCAGCAACGTGCAGTTCGCCGTCAATCCCGAGACCGGCGAAGTCGTCGTCATCGAGATGAACCCGCGCGTCTCCCGGAGCTCGGCGCTGGCCAGCAAGGCGACGGGCTTCCCGATCGCCAAGATCGCGGCTCGCCTGGCGGTAGGCTACACGCTGGACGAGATCGACAACGACATCACGCGCAAGACGCCGGCCTGCTTCGAGCCGACGCTGGACTACGTGGTCGTCAAGATGCCCCGCTGGGCCTTCGAGAAGTTCCCGCTCACCGACTGCGAGCTGACGACTCACATGAAGAGCGTGGGTGAGGCGATGGCCATCGGCCGGACCTTCAAGGAGGCCTTCCAGAAGGCTCTGCGCTCGCGTGAGCTCGACGCCGCCACCGACCTTGCCGGCGGCGCCCAGGAGCTGCGCAGGGCGCTCGCGATCCCGACGGCGGAGCGCTACGAGCTCGTGCTCCAGGGCTGCCGTCAGGGGTTGTCCATGGATGAACTGCACGAGCTCACCGGCATCTCGCCGTTCTTCCTCAGCGAGCTCGGCGACATCGTGGAGCTCGAGCGCGAGGTGCGGCAGGCGCCGCAGCTCACCAAGGAACTGCTGCTGCGCATGAAGCGGTACGGGTTCAGCGACAAGAGGCTCGGTGAGCTCACGGGGCGCGGCGAGCGGGAGATCAGAGCGCTGCGCCTCGAGTGTGACGTCGTGCCCGTGTACAAGGCGGTCGACACGTGTGCCGCCGAATTCGCGGCCGAGACGCCGTACTTCTACTCGACGTACGAGGAGGAGAACGAGGCCGTTCCCGGTGAGGGGGAGCGCGTCGTCATCCTCGGATCCGGGCCCAACCGCATCGGCCAGGGGATCGAGTTCGACTACTGCTGCGTGCACGCAGCAGTGACGGCACGTGACCTCGGCTACGAGGCGGTCATGGTGAACTGCAATCCCGAGACGGTGTCCACCGACTACGACGTCTCGGACCGCCTGTACTTCGAACCCCTGACCTTTGAGGACGTCGCCAACATCGTCGCCAACGAGCGGCCGAAGGGCGTGATCGTCCAGTTCGGCGGCCAGACGCCGCTCAAGATCGCTCGCCATCTCGCCGAGGCCGGGATCCCGATCCTGGGGACGCCGCAGGAGTCTATCGACCTCGCGGAGGACCGCGGCCGCTTCGGGGGGCTGCTCGAGGAGCTCGGCGTCCGCTGTCCCGAGTACGGCCTCGCGAGCACCGTGGCTGAGGCGGCGGTGGTCGCCGAGCGCGTCGGGTACCCGTTGCTGGTGCGGCCGTCGTACGTGCTGGGCGGGCGGGCCATGCAGATCGTGTACGCGGCCGCCGAGCTGGAGGACTACATGACCTCGGCGGTCAGCGCGAGCCCCGAGCACCCGATCCTCATCGACAAGTTCCTGGAAGACGCGATCGAAGTGGACGTGGACGCCGTCTGCGACGGCGAGGACGTCTACATCGGCGCCGTGATGCAGCACGTCGAAGAGGCCGGGGTCCACTCCGGCGACTCCGCCTGCGTCATTCCGTCGATCTCCCTCGGGGAGGGGACGCTGGAGCAGGTGCGCAAACAGACGAAGGCGCTGGCTCTTGGTCTCGGTGTCCGCGGCCTCATCAACGTGCAATTCGCCTACCAGAATTACCAGCTGTACGTCCTCGAGGTGAATCCGCGCGGCTCGCGCACGGTCCCGTTCGTCAGCAAGGCTACGGGCGTGCCCATGGCGCAGCTCGCGACGCGCGTCATTCTCGGGGAGTCGCTCGCCGGACTGGGCCTCGAACGCCAGGTCCCCGAGTACGTGAGCGTCAAGGAGGCCGTCCTCCCGTTCAGCCGGTTCCCCGGCACGGACACGCAGCTCGGGCCGGAGATGAAGTCGACCGGCGAGGTCATGGGCATCGCCGAGACGTTCCCGACGGCCTTCGGCAAGGCGGTCGCGGCGGCCGGAATGCCGCTGCCACTGGACGGCAGCGTGTTCGTCACGGTGTGCGACAGCGACAAGTCGGCCGCGACGATCCTGGCGCAGCGGCTGCACTCCCTCGGGTTCACCATCTACGCGACGCGGGGGACGGCGACCGCGCTCACCAGCCTGGGCATCCCCGTCACTGTCGTGAACAAGGTCTCCCAGGGAAGCCCACACGTGGTCGACCTCATCGAGATCGGCGAGATCGGCTTCGTCATCAACACACCGCTCGGGCGCGGCGCGCGCGCCGACGGCTACGAGATCCGGACGACCGCGCTGCGCAAGGGGATCGCCCAGATCACGACGCTGGCCGGCGCGTCGGCGGCCGTCTCGGCGATCGAGGCGGCGCGGCGGCCGCGGGTGCAGGTACACTGCCTGCAGGACCTGCACGCGGCTGCGGAGCGCCCATGACCGAGCCTGCCGAAGAGACGCATCACCACCTCTCGCAGTGGGCGGAGAGTTCGCGCTGCAGGGTCGCCGGCATGCGCCACTACGGCGCCTTCGCCGCGATCGAGCTGATCGCCCCAGGGGTCGCCGCGAAGGCCTCGCCGGGGCAGTTCGTGATGGTCGCCGTGCCGGGCGGCGGCCACCTGCTGCGGCGGCCGCTGTCGTTGTTCACCGTGCGCGGCGACCGCATCGGTCTGCTGGTCGAGGCGCGCGGGAGCGGCAGCGAACGGCTCGCCGGCCTCGAGGTGGGGGAGACCGTGACCATCGCCGGGCCGCTGGGGAGCGCGTTCCCCACCGCAGGTGTGACCAACGCCCTGCTCGTCGGCGGCGGCATCGGGTGCGCCCCGCTCCAGTACGTGGCCGACGAGCTGGCGGCGGCGCATAGCCAGGTCACCGCCGCCCTCGGCTTCCGCGACTTCCGCGCCGCTCGCGTCGCCGGAGCGTTCGCCATCGATCGGTTGTGGGTGGCGACCGAGGACGGGAGCGTCGGCCGCTCCGGCACGGTGCTGCGCATCCTCGCCGATCTCGACGTGCCGCCCGGCACGACCGTCTACGTGTGCGGGCCGGCGCCGATGATCGCCGCCGTCCAGCACTGGGTCGTCGAGGAGAAGCTCAGAGGCTTCGCTTCGCTCGAGGCGCACATGGCCTGTGGCACGGGGTCCTGCCACGGGTGCGTGGTCGATACGGCGCGTGGCAGGCTGCGCGTCTGCAGCGAGGGACCGGTGTTCGCGCTCGACGAGGTACGGTCGTGAGTGGCGCCGCTCACATGGGACCCGACCTCTCCGTGCGGCTCGGACCGATCCGCCTCGAACACCCACTGATCGACGCGTCCGGGACGTTCGACCTCCTCGAATACGCGAACCGCTACGAGGGCGACTACTTCGCCGACTTCCCGTATGCCGCGTACGTGCCCAAGACCGTCACCGTGGATGCGCGCACCGGTAACCCCGCACCGCGAGTGACCGAGACGGCGGCGGGCATGGTCAACGCGATCGGGCTGGAGAACCCCGGTGTCGAGGCGTGGATCGGCGGGCTGCCGGACTGGGCGCCGTTGAAGCAGCCCGTGATCGTCAGCGTCGGCGGCAACGAACCGGGCCAGTACGCCTCCGTGATCGCGGCGATAGAGGCTCGTCTCGAGGCTGCTCCGGCGAGCTCCATGCCGCGCATCGAAGGGTACGAGCTCAACGTCTCCTGCCCGAACGTCTCGAGCGGGCTGCAGATCGGCGCCGACCCGGCGGCCACGGCCGAGGTCGTCGGCGCCTGCCGCCCTCTCACAAAGCGCTTTGTGCTCGCGAAGCTCACGCCGAACGTGGCCGACGTCACCGCGGCCGCCCGGGCGGCCGTCGAGGCAGGCGCCGACGGGCTGTCGCTCGTCAACACATTCAAGGCGATGGTGCTCGACCGGCAGACGTTGCGGCCGTTTCTCGGAAACCGCACCGGCGGTCTCTGCGGGCCTGCCATCAAGCCCATCGCTCTGCGCATGGTCGCCGAGGTCGCGGCCGCGTTTCCCGCCGTGCCCATCGTCGGCATGGGCGGCGTCATGACCGGACTCGACGCCCTTGAGTTCATCGCGTGCGGCGCGACCGCGGTGGCCGTCGGCGCCGCGAACTTCACCGCCTTCGAGGCTCCCCAGCGCATCCTCGGAGAGCTTCGCGACGAGCTCGAGGCGCGCAGTCTGGTCTCGGCTGCCGCTGCGCGCGGCCTGGCTCTACTGGCCTGACGCGTGGCGTCGCTCGGCCCCGGGCGGAAAAAGTCCAGCTAGGCGACGGTTTTGTCTAGGAATCCGTGTTGAACACCGGGAGCGGAATCGCATATACTTCCGCCCGATGTCCGGCTCTCCCAAGCAATTCAACCAGGCTCCGGCGCGGTCTCTCGACCAGCGCATGGACGCGCTGGGCAAGGCCAACGAGGTCCGCAGCAGGCGCGCGACGCTCAAGGCCGACCTCAAGCGCGGAGCTGTGCGCATCGACGATGTGCTCGCCGCGCCGCCCGAGTACCTGCTCACGGCCAAGGTCTCCGACCTGCTCATGGCCGCGCCCAAGTGCGGTCGCGTCAAGTCGGCCCGCATCCTCGAGCAGTGCCGTATCAGCCCGAGCAAGACCGTCGGCGGTCTCTCGGAGCGGCAGCGGGACGAGCTCCTCGCCTTCTTCGGAGGCTGACGCCATCGCCGCGGTCTTCGTGGTGTCGGGGCCGTCCGGCGCCGGGAAGGGTACGATCATCGCCCTCGTCAAGCAGCGGATGGACCATGTGGTGACCTCGGTCTCGGCGACGACGCGGGCCCCTCGGCCCGGGGAGGTGGACGGTCGCGAGTATCACTTTCTCGATCGTGCCGGCTTCGAGCGCGCCGTCGCCGCGGGCGACTTTCTGGAATGGGTGGAGTACAGTGGCCATCTGTACGGAACGCTGCGCCGTGAGGTCGAGAGCAAGGTCGCGGCCGGTGACGATGTGATCCTCGAGATCGAGCTCGTGGGCGCGCGCGCCGCACGGCGAGCCCTGCCTGAGGCGGTGTCTGTGTTCATCGCCCCGCCCAGCATGGCCGAGTTGGCGCAGCGCCTGCGCGGCCGCGGCACGGAGACCGCCGAGGCGATCGCCCGGAGGTTGAGGAGAGCCGAGGCTGAGGTCGCCGCAGCACAGGAGTTCGACCATATCGTGGTGAACGAAACAGCCGGGCGAGCTGCCGACGAGGTGGCCGCCCTGATCCGAGAACGAAGGAAGGAAGCCTAGTGGACAAGCCCCGCATCGACGAGCTTCTGCCGCACGCCGGCGGCTCGCGCTATGCCTTGGTCATGGTCGCGGCCAAGCGCGCCCGCCAGATCAACAACTACTACCACAGCCTCGGCGAGAACACCCTCGGCCTCGAGGGTCTCACGCCGCCGCTCATCCCGACGCGCAGCACGAACCTCCTCACCATCTCCTTCGAGGAGATCGTCGACAACAAGATCGAGTACACGGCCCCCGACTGACACCGCTATGGATCCGGCGCCGCCCTGCCCAGTTCGTGCCCGCACCGTCCTCGTCGGTGTGACCGGCGGCATCGCCATCTACAAGGCGGTGGAGTTGGTGCGAGGGCTCGTGAAGGACGGTCTCAAGCCGCTGGTGGTCAGCACCGAGGCGGCCCGCCGTTTCGTGATGCCGCTGACCTTCGCCGCCGTTTCGCAGGCGCCGGTGCTCGACGACGACAGCGCCTGGCAGGCGAGCGGCGGCTGGTTCCAGCACATCGAGGCGGCGCGGTCGGCGAGTGTCATGGTGGTCGCTCCCGCCACCGCCAACACGCTGGCGAAGATGGCGGCCGGGATAGCCGACAACCTGCTCACCTCGACCTACCTCGCCTTCCGCGGCCCGGTAATCGTGGCTCCCACGATGAACTGGGCCATGTACGAGCATCCCGCCACGCAGGAGAGCCTGCGCGTTCTCGCCGGACGCGGGGTGGAGGTGCTTCCCACCGAGCGGGGGGAACTCGCCTGCGGCGAGGAGGGCACCGGTCGCATGGCTTCTCCAGACGCCATCCGCCTGGCGGTGCGCCGCGCGCTGGCGGCTTCGGCGGAAGGACCGCTGGCCGGCACGAAGGTCGTGATCACGTCGGGCGGCACGCGCGAACGTATCGACGCGGTGCGCTTCATCGGTAATCGCTCGAGCGGCAAGATGGGCCGCGCGGTCGCCGACGAGGCGTACCTTCGCGGCGCCCGCGTGACGCTGGTCACGACGCAGCCCGTCTCCGGCGCGCCCTACGACACCGTGGACGTCGAGAGCGCCGCCGAGATGGCGGTGGCGGTGGGCGAGCAGGTGCGGGATGCGGACGTCCTCGTGATGGCCGCGGCGGTGGCCGATTTCCGGCCGCGCGACGAGGAAGCCGGCAAGATCGAGCGGGGCGGGCGCGACAGTCTCGTCCTCGAGCTCGTGCGCACCATCGACGTGCTCGCGACGGCGGCGCGCCCGGACCTCTACAGAGTGGGCTTCGCCGCCGAGGCCGGTCCCCGCCTCGACAGGGCGCGCGCGAAGAAGGCCGCCAAGGGCGTCGACCTCCTCGTCTTCAACGACATCCTCGCCGAGGGCGTCGGCATCGGCTCGGACGAGAACGAGGTCACGATCCTCTCGGCCGACTCCGAGCTTCACGTGCCGCGCACCTCCAAGGCGGCCTGCGCCGCGGTGATCGTCGACCAGATCGAGAAGGGGCTCTCCGGATGAGCGCCGACCGCGACGTCGTCGTGGCCGCGGTCGAGGGTCGCGTCGCGAACGTCAACCTACGCCGGCACATGCTGGCGACGGAGGCGATCATGCGGGCTCTGGCCGCCCGTCTGGGGGAGGATCCCGATGTGTGGGGGCTCGCGGGGCTGGCTCACGACCTCGATGTCGAGGAGACCGAGGGCGACGCGGCCCGTCACGGCGCGGTCGCCGCGGACGCGGTTCGCGAACTCGGTCTGCCCGACGAGGCGGCCCACGCGGTGGCTGCGCACAACCCCGAGACCGGTGTCGTCGCGACGACCCGGCTCGACGTCGGTCTGATTGCCGCCGACCAGCTCAGCGGGCTCGTGACGGCAGCCGCCCTGGTGCGCCCGGACAAGGACCTGGTCGGCGTCAGGGCGAAGTCGGTGCGTAAACGGTACCGCGAGGGCGCGTTCGCGCGCGGCGTCGACCGCGAGGGGATCGCCCGCTGCGTCGAGCTGGGTGTGGGACTCGACGAGTTCCTGCTGCTCGGGCTCGAGGCGATGCAGGGCGTGGCTCCCGAGCTCGGTCTGTAGCTCGACGCCAGTGGGACCGCCGCCGCGCCGCGAGCCGGCCTTCGACGCCGAGAGCGAGGCTCACTCGCTCTACCGCCGGGGCATGGCCTTCCTCGAGGCGCGGCACCCCGCCCAGGCCTCCATGCTGCTTGAGAAGGCGCTGAAGCTCGAGCCGGGCCGTGACTCCATCCGGGAGGCGCTGGGCCGGGCCGAGTACGCCCTGGGGAGGCCCGGCCGCGCGGCGGAGCTGTTTGCGGCCGTCGTCGCGGACGTGCCCGACAACGACTACGCGCACTACGCGCTGGCGCGCTGCCTCGCCGAGACCGGGCACACTGTCGAGGCGCGGGCGCACCTGCGCCTGGCCCGCGCCCTTCGCCCCGGCAGCGACCTCTACCGCGCAGGCGTCGCCGGCGTGGACTGATCGCTCGGCAGCGCCCGCCGGCGTGGATGGTGCTTCGAGGGCCTCGGGCCCGGCGTGGGCCATCTCCAGGAGCACGGCGATGCGCTGCGCGATCGGCGGGTGGGTGTCGAAGACGCTGCTGACCGCCTTCGTCTTCTTGAGGGGGTTCGCGATGTACAGGTGAGCCGTCGCGCGGTTTGCCTGGCGCATCGGCGTAGGGTCGGCGGAGATGCGGTGGAGCGCCCGCGCGAGGCCCAGGGGATTGCGCGTGAGCTCCACGGCCGAGGCGTCGGCCAGGTACTCGCGGCGGCGCGAGACCGCGAACTGCACTGCGTACGCGGCCAGCGGGGCGACGATCGCGAGCACGAGTGCGACGATCGCGAACAAGGAGCCGGCCTGGTCCCCGGAGCTCCCGCCGCCGCGCCGCCGGCCCATGCCGCCCCAGAAGCTCCAGCGGAGGAAGAAGTCGGCGATGAGCGCGATCATGCCCACGAGGACCCCGACGAGCGTCTCGAAGCGGATGTCGTAGTTGCGGATGTGGGACAATTCGTGGGCGACGACTCCCTGGATCTCCTCGCGGTTGAGCCTCTCCATGAGGCCACGGGTGACGGCGACGGCGGCGTGCCTGGGGTCGCGGCCGGTGGCGAACGCGTTGGGCGCGGCCTGCTCCAGTACGTAGACGGCCGGCGCCTGCGGGAGGCCTGCAGCGATAGTCATCTCTTCGACGACGTTGAAGAGCTGGGGTTCGTCGTCGTGGGTGACGCGGCGGGCGCCGCTGACGGCGAGGATCATCTTGTCGCCGGCGTAATAGCCGATCAGGCTCCAGGCGATGGCGACGATACCGAAGACGCCGAGGAGGCCGAGCCCGCCGGCATGCTCGCCCGTCGTCGCTACGCCGATGGCGTAGCCGAGCGCGGCGAGGAGCGCTACGACGAGCCCGGCGAGAAGCCACGACGCCCGGCGGTTGCGGCTGATCTGCTCGTACACGGTCGGCGTGCCGGCCGGTTCAGGCTAGCGAAGGTCGACGGTGGGAACGGCGCGGTCGCCCTCGGGAGCCTCGAAGAACTGCCGGGTCGTGAAGTTGAACATCCCGGCGATCAGGTTCGAGGGGAACATCTGGATCTTGTTGTTGTAGGTGAGCACGCTGTCGTTGTAGAACTGCCGCGCGAAGGCGATCTTGTTCTCCGTCGAGGTGAGTTCCTCCTGGAGGCTCATGACGTTCTGGTTCGCCTTGAGGTCCGGGTAGCTCTCGACCACGGCGAAGAGCGACTTGAGCGTGTCGCTGAGCATGTTCTCCGCCTGGGCCTGGGCCTCGGGACCGCGGCTGCCGGCGTCGATGGCGGCGGCGCGCGCCTGCGTGACGCTGGTGAGCGTGTCCTGCTCGTACGACATGTAGTCCTTGACGGCCTCGACCAGGTTGGGGATGAGGTCGTGGCGGCGCTTGAGCTGGACCTCGATCTGGCTCCACGAGTTGTCGACCCGGTTGCGGCGGCCCACGAGGCTGTTGTACATGCCCGCGAGGACGGCCACCAGTACGACCAGGATGACGATGATGACGATGACTGCCAGCACTCGGCGCTCCTTTCGTTCGTTGCTCCTGCAGGGGACCAGTCTACGCCACCGGCGGCGGGTGGCCAGAGGACCGTGTGTACAGGGTTCACACGGTCCTCTATCCTAGACGCAGGATGAGTACCCGCACGCGCGATATCATGATCCTCGTGGTCGGCCTCGGGCTGGTGCTGGCGGTGGCCTTCGGAGGCTACGCCGCCGTGCGCGCACGTGCCGAGGGATCGGGCGCGACCCAGGCTCTTGCCCCGGTCGTGATGCCCACGCCGGACCCGAGCGGCGCAACGCCGCCGCAGTACGAGCGCTGGACTGTCGGTCAAGCGGTCGGGCCGTTCACCGTCTACACGCGCCCGCGCAAGAACGCCCGCGTGCTCACCAAGCTGGGCAAGCTCAACCTGAACGACTACCCGACCCTCGTGCTGGTCGACGAGACACGAGAGGTCGGTGACGCGATCTGGTACCGGGTCTGGGTCGCGATGCGGCCGAACGGGTCGCGCGGCTGGGTGCCCGAGGGCAAGCTGGCCTTCTACACGACGTCGTCCCGCATCGCCATCGACCTCTCCGACCGCGAGCTGCACGTATACCGTCGCGGCGAGCTTCAGGAGACGTACCCCGTGGCGGTCGGGAAGCCCGGTCTCGCGACGCCCACCGGGTTCTTCTTCATCAACCAGAAGCTGCGGCCGCCGTCACCGGGAGGCGTGTACGGCGCGCTTGCCATCGGCATCAGCGCGTTCCAGCCCAAGCTGCCGGACTGGGTGCAGGGCGGGCCCGTGGCGATCCACGGCACCAACCAGCCGGAGCTCATCGGCAAAGCCGTGAGCCACGGCTGCGTGCGCATGCGCGACAAGCACGTCCTCGAGGTCAGCCGGCTCGTGCCCGCGGGCAGCCCGGTGGTCATCACCGACTGAGGTCTCGCCCGGAGAGGCGGCCTTCTGCTACGGGCGGACCTTCACCAGTACTCGCCCTGCTGCAGGATCATGTCGTGCGCCTTGCACTTGGGGCAGGTGTACGAGGCCGCCTTCTCGAGAAAGAACAACTCGCTCCCGCAGACCACGCAGCGAAATTCGTCGATGTGGATGTCGGCGCCGGTCATGTCGACCTCTACGATCGTGTCGCACTCGACGCAGTACGCCGGCATGAACCGCTGCCGTGGGTCGTAGACGCTGACGCCCCAGCGGATCCGCTCGGCCTTGTAGCCGCACTCGCGACACTCGAAGGTCGTGTACTCACCCATGGCTGCCTCTCGAAGACGGGACTGTCCCTCCCAGTATCGGCAGGAGACCGCTGCGGTTGAGCCCGGAGCCGCCGCGCCTTGTATGGTCGACGAACGCGGTGCTATACTTCTCGAGCGGCAAATACACCACGAGGCGGACTCTTGCGTAAAAAGTCGGTGGCAACCGACTTTTCTCGTGTAAGGGGTCGTATATGAGGGAGACGAGAGAGCAACTGGAGGCGATCATCGACGCCAAGCTCACCGAGTGCTTCCCCGAGGTCGAGCTCGTCGACCTCGAGGTGCGCGGAAGGCCGGCCACGACGCTCACGCTCTTCATCGACCGGCCGGGCGGCGTCGATCTGGAACTGTGCGGAGCCGTCAGCCAGGCTCTGGAGGATGTTCGCGAGCGCTACGCGCTCGAGGTGTCCTCGCCCGGCCTCGATCGGCGGATCCGCAAGCCGGAGCACTTCGCCGCCGTGCTCGGCCGTGATGTCGCGGTGAAGCTCGAGCAGCCCCAGGACGGCCGCCGCAACTTCCGCGGCGTGCTCGTCGCTACGGACGCCGTATCGGCCACCCTCACGCTCGACGACGGCGGCAGCGTCACCGTGCCGCTCGCCGGTATCGCGAGAGCGCACGTGGTCTACAACCATGAAACCGACGGAGGCCATCGTGAGTAGAGAGATCATCGAGGCTCTGCGTCAGATCGAGAGCGAGAAGGGCATCGCCTTCGAGGCGCTCGTCGAGGCTCTCGAGGACGCACTCCTCTCCGCCTACAAGAAGTCCCCCGACGCGGCCGAGTTCGCGGCCGTCGAGATCGACACGGAGACGGGCGACATGCGCGTCTTCGAGCTCATCTTCCCGGACCACGTCGACGTCACCACGCTCAAGGTGCACGACGAGGAGACCGGCGAAGAGGTGGGGCTCGACCTCAGCGGCGTCGACATGAGCGAGGTCGAGCGCCTCGAGGTGACTCCCGACGACTTCGGGCGCATCGCCGCGATGACCGCGAAGCAGGTCATCCTGCAGCGCATCCGCGAGGCCGAGCGGGATCTGATGTACGACGAGTACATCGATCGTGTCGGTGAGCTCGTCACCGGCATCGTGCAGCAGAGCGACCCGCGGCACAACACGCTCGTCGAGCTGGGGCGCGTCGAGGCCGAGTTGCCGCGCGGCGAGCAGATCGAGACCGAGCACTACGATCACGGCGCGCGTATCAAGGCCGTCATCGTGCGCGTCGAAGACTCCGCCAAGGGGCCGCAGGTCAAGCTCTCGAGGCGGAGTGAGGAACTTGTGCACAAGCTGTTCGAGCTCGAGGTGCCGGAGATCGCCGACGGCCTCGTCCACATCAAGCAGGTGGCGCGCGAGACCGGCTACCGCGGACGCGACGGCAAGCCCGTGCCCGGGCGCTGCAAGATCGCCGTGATCTCGAGCGCCGACGGGGTGGATCCGGTCGGCGCCTGTGTCGGCCCTCGCGGCTCGCGCGTGCGCATGGTGGTCAGCGAGCTGCGTGGCGAGCGTATCGACATCATCCCGTACAACGAGGACGCCGCGCGCTACGTCGCCAAGGCTCTCTCGCCCGCCCGCGTACGTGAGGTCATCGTCGACGACGACGAGAAGACGGCCACCATCATCGTGCCGGACGATCAACTCTCGCTGGCGATAGGGAAAGAGGGCCAGAACGCCCGGCTTGCCAGCAAGCTCACGGGATGGCGCATCGACATCAAGAGTCAGCAGCAGATGGCCGAGGCCGAGAGCCGCAACGAGTACGCTGACGAGGATGGCGTGGACGGTCAGTGCATGGCGATCATGCGGACCGGCAAGCGCTGCCCCAATCAGGCCGAGGCGGGAACACGCTACTGCAGCATCCACGTCGACTACGTCGGGCCCGAGGGCGAGGCCGAGGTGGAGACGGCCGAGGCCGGCGAGGCCACGGCCGAGGCGACAGACGCCGGCGAGGAGTGACGGTCGTGACCACCCCAGAGCGCACGTGCGTGGGCTGCCGCAGACGGCGGGGCCAGGACGAGCTCGTGCGCCTGTCGCTGGTGAACGGCGGCATCATCCTCGCGCGGCCGGGAGATTCCGGCAGGAGCGCATATGTCTGTCCAGAAGAGAGTTGCCTGGAGACCGCGGAGAAGCGGCGCGCGTTAGCGCGTGCCTTCCGCGGCCCGGTCACTCTTGATCCCAGCGTGCGTGATGCGTTCGCGCGTCGCGGGGAAGACGAAAGGCGGTGAGGTGAATGGCGAAACGTAAAGTCTCGGACATCGCGACCCAGCGGAAGACGAGCGTCGACGATGTGCTCGCCCACCTCAAGAAGGCGGGCATCGAGGTCGTTGACGGCGAAGTCAACGTCGACGAGGAAGCGATCGAGAAAGCGTACGCCGCCCCGGCGGCGGGCGCCGTCCGGCGTCGCAGCAGCGGCCCCGGCGGCAAGAAACGCCGGGTGATCATCGACGCCGGCGCTTCCCGGCGCGGCGGCGCGCCTCAGGGCGGCCGCGGCCGTGGGCGCGGGCGCAATCGTGGCCGCGACCGCGAAGAGCAGCACGTCGCTCCTGTCGTCCCGACGGGCCTGGTCAAGGTCCCGTCGGGCTCGTCGGTCAAGGACGTTTCGCAGCTGTTCGGCATCTCCACGCCGGACATCATCAAGGCCTTGATGGGGTACGGCGAGATGGTCACCATCACGCAGACCCTGAGCGACGAGGCCATCGAGGTGCTCGCCACCGACTTCGAGCGCGAGATCGAGATCACGCACGCGGCCGATGAAGAGGCGGATCTCGAGAAGGCGGCCATCGACGATCCCGACGACCTCCAGCCGCGCGCCTCCGTGATCACCGTCATGGGCCACGTCGACCACGGCAAGACGAGCCTGCTCGACGCCATCCGCGAGACGGAGGTCGCCGCCGGCGAGGCCGGCGGCATCACGCAGCACATCGGCGCCTACCAGGTGAAGCACAACGGGCAAATGATCACGTTCATCGACACGCCCGGGCATGCCGCGTTCACGGCCATGCGCGCCCGCGGCGCCAAGGTCACCGACATCGCCGCGATCGTGGTGGCCGCCGACGACGGCGTCATGCCGCAGACGGTGGAGGCGATCGACCACGCCAAGGCGGCGCAGGTGCCGATCGTCATCGTTGTGAACAAGATCGACAAGCCGGAGGCCAATGTCGAGCGGCTCAAGCAGCAGCTCAGCGAGCGGGGCATCATCCCGGAGGAGTGGGGCGGCGACACGGTGTTCGTCGAAGCCAGCGCCAAGAAGCGCATCGGCCTCCACGACTTCCTCGACATGCTCCTTCTGGTGGCCGAGGTGGCCGACCTCAAGGCCAACCCCGAGGCTCCGGCCAGCGGGTTCGTGATCGAGTCTCGCGTCGACCCGGGGCGTGGCGTGGTGGCCACGGTGCTCATCAATCGCGGCACCATGAACGTCGGCGACGCGATCGTCGCCGGCGAGGCGAGCGGCCGCGTGCGCGCCATGCGCGACTTCCGCAGCGAGCCACTGAAGAGCGGGGGGCCGTCGACGCCGGTCGAGATCATCGGCTTCGACGAACTGCCCGTCGCCGGCGAGTTCTGCCGGGTCGTCAAGGACGAGCGGTCGGCGCGGTCGCTGGCGCATAGGCGCGCCAACCGGCTCAAGACAGAGGCGCTGGCGAAGCAGCGTGCGCTCACGCTCGACGACGTCTTCGCGCGCATCGCCGCCGGCAAGGTGCTCGACCTCAATCTTGTCGTGAAGGCCGACGTGCAGGGCAGCCTCGAGGCCCTCAGGGACGCGCTGCTCAAGATCCAGCACCCCGAGGTCAAGGTCAGGGTCATACACTCGGGCGTGGGCGGGATCAACGAGAACGACGTCATGCTGGCGAGCGCGTCCGCCGCCATCATCATCGGCTTCAACGTACGTCCGAGCCCCGCGGCCACGACGCTCTCCGAGAGCGAGGGAGTGGACGTCCGCACGTATCGCGTGATCTACAAGGTCACCGAAGACATCACCGCGGCTCTGGTCGGCATGCTCAAGCCTACGATCGAAGAGGTCGTCCTCGGCCAGGCCGAGGTGCGCACGATCTTCAAGGCGTCCAAGCTCGGCACCATTGCGGGTTGCATGGTCACGCACGGCGTCGTCACGCGCAACGCCAGAGTTCGCGTGTTGCGCAACGACGTGGTCGCCCACGACGGCAAGATGGGCTCCCTCAAGCGCTTCTCCGAAGACACGCGGGAGGTCGCCGAAGGGTTCGAGTGCGGCATTCTGCTCGACGGCTTCAACGACGTCAAAGAAGGCGACGTGCTGGAGGCGTACGAGACCAGAGAAGTCGCCCGTGAGGCATGATGCCTGCATCGGCGTCCTGCTCGCGGAGCTGCACTTCCCGGCGGCGCGCTCGCTGAAGGACAAGCGGGCGCCGCTGGCTTCGCTCCGCGATACCGTGCGCGCCCGCTTCCAGGCGTCTTTCAGCGAGGTCGGTCTGCACGACGCCTGGCAGCGGGCCCGGGTGCTCATCGTGCTGGCGGCTTCGTCGCTGCAGCAGGCGCGCGAGCACATCGACGACGTCGACCGCTACCTCCATGGACGCGACTACGAGGTGGCGCGCGTCCTCCTGAAGACCTGCGACACTGTGGAGGCGGTATGGGACATCGACTCCTGAGGATCAACGAGAACATCAAGGAGACATTGTCGCGCGTCATCACCGTGGAAGGTCTCAAGGACCCGCGGATCGGGTTCGTCACGGTGACCGGCGTCGAGACGACTGCCGATCTGCGGCACGCCAAGGTCTTCGTGAGCGTGCTCGGCAAGAAGGCCGAGCAGGAGGCGACCATGCAGGCGCTGGAGAAGTCTCGCGGCTTCCTGCAGACGCGCATCAATGCCGCCGTGCGCATGAAACGGACTCCTCAGCTGCAGTTCTTCTATGACGACACGCTCGACAACGCCCTGCGCATCGAGAAGCTCATGAAGGCCGAAGAAGAGGTGCTCGGCAGCGAGCCGCCGGAGATCGTCGTCGACGGTGAGGCGGTCGTGGACGCGGACTCAGACGCGCCCGGTGACGCGCTGCCCGCCGCCGGCGACGAGGAGCCGGGTTGAAGGCGCTCCGCGCCGACGTCGCGGCCGTCTGTCGGCGGATGCGCTCCGAGACGTCCGTCGCTCTGGCCGTCCACGAGAAGCCGGACGCCGACGCGCTGGGTGCGGCTGCCGGTATGGCCGATCTGTTCGCGCGGCTGGGCGTGCAGGCGGCGCTGTACGTCGCGCCCGACGAGCGGCTTCCGCTCGAGCAGCTTCTGCTGGGAGGCGTGATGGTCGTTCGCGATGCACCGCCGCCGGATGTTCCCCTGTACGTCCTCGACTGCGGGGGCTTCGCCAGGGTGGCTCTGCCGATCGCCTCGTGGAGCGGCTTCGTGGTCACCATCGACCATCATCACGACAACGTGACGTTCGGTGACCTGCGTCTGGTCTGCGGCGCCGCGAGCAGCACGAGCGAGCTCGTCTGCGACGTCGCCCGGGGTCTGGGGCTGACGCCGTCTCCGGTGGCGGCTACGGCGTTGTACGCCGGCATCTCGTTCGACACGGGGCACTTCCGGCACAGTTCGACTTCGGCGTCGACGTTTCGCACTGCGGCGTGGCTGGTCGACGCCGGTGTGGACGTCACCTCGGTGTACGCCGAGCTGTACGAGCAGCGCTCGGCGGCCGCCCTGCGGCTGTGGGCGCGCGCCGTTGACGCCGCGGGCGCCGCAGCAGGCGGCCGGGCGCTGGTGGCCACGCTGCTGCGCGCCGACTATGCAGTCGCCGGGGCCGGCGAGCACGAGACGGAGGGCATCGTCGAGAGCCTCCGCAGCGTGATCGGCGTCGAGGCCGCCGCGCTGGTCAAGGAACAGGCGGGGACGCCGCGTGTGCGCGTGAGCTTGCGCTCCAGCACGCTCGACGTGAGCGCCGTGGCGGCGCTCAAGGGCGGCGGCGGCCACCGGCTTGCCGCCGGCTTCTCCAGCGATGACTCTCCTGAGGAGGTGACGGCATGGCTCAGTTCAGAACTCGAAAGGCGCCTCTCGACGGGATCCTCCTGATCGACAAGCCCGTGGGCTTCACATCGCACGACGTCGTGGCCCGCGTCCGGAGCCGGCTGCGCCCCGGCGTGAAGAAGGTCGGCCATGCCGGCACGCTGGATCCGTTCGCAACCGGTCTGCTCGTCGTGCTCGTCGGGCGCGCGACGAAGCTCGCGCGCTTCTTCGTCGACCTCCCGAAGGAGTATGAGTGCACCCTGCGCTTCGGCGTGCGCTCGGACACCGGCGACCTCACCGGGGAGCTGTCCGAGACCGGCCTGACGACCTCGCCGGCGGAGGTCGAGGCGGTGCTGCCCGACTTCATCGGGACCATCTTGCAGAGCGTCCCGATGACGTCCGCCGTCAAGGTGGGCGGGGAGCGCCTCTACAAGAAGGCCCACCGCGGTGAGACGGTAGAGACCCCGGTCAAGGAGGTCGAGATCGGCGGCATCGAAGTCCTCGGCTTCGACGAGCCTGCCCAGACCATGCGTTGCCGCATCGCCTGCTCCAAGGGAACGTACGTGCGCCAGCTCGCCATCGACATGGGGGAGGCTGTCGGCGCCGGCGCCCACCTCGAGCAGTTGGCGCGTACGGCGACCGGCGACCTGCGGCTGACCGAAGCGCAGAGCCTGCCCGCCTTCGAGGAGGCTCTCGAGAGCCGCGAGGCCGGCGACGACCACATCCCCGGCCTGGTGCCCCCGGCCGTCGCACTCCAGTTCATGCCTGGGATCGAGCTGTCGGCCGCGCAGGTGGCCGCGGTGCGCAACGGCGCCCGGCTCCCCGGCGGCCCGCGCGAGCCGGTGCGGCTCACGTTTCGCGGGGAGCTCGTGGCGATCTACGGGCCGGCCGATGAGGGTCATGCCATGAAGCTGCTGGTCAAGCTCTGATGGAGCTTGTCACCGACCTGGCCGCCGTCGCAACGCGCCCGAGAGCACTGGCTCTCGGGACCTTCGACGGCGTCCATGCCGGGCATCGCGCGGTCATCCGCAGAGCCAGCGAGCTCGCCTCCGCACGGGACATCGGCTGCGCGGTGGTGACGTTCGACAGGCACCCCCTGGCGGTCGTCGACCCGGCCCGTGTGCCGAGGCTGCTGACGTCGCTCGAGGAGAAGGTCCGTCTGATCGCCCAACTCGGCCCGGACGAGATCGTCGTCCTGCCGTTCGACGACGCCATGGCGGCTCTGACCCCGTCCGCGTTCTGCTCGGAGTTGCTGAGCGCCACCCTCCACGCGCAGGTCGTTGTCGTGGGCGAGAACTTCAACTTCGGCGCCGCCGGCGCCGGAGACGCGGTGCGCCTGCGTGAGTGTGGCGCCGCGCACGGCTTCGAGACGGTGGTCGTGCCGCTCGTGACGGAGGGCAGCGGCACGATCAGCTCGACGCGCATCCGCCGGCTTCTGCACGACGGCGAGCTCGAAGAGGTACGCCGGATCCTGGGCCGACCGCCGTCGGCGGCCGGCGTCGTGGTCCACGGGGACAAGCGTGGCCGCACGCTCGGCGTGCCGACGGCCAACGTCGACGTCGAGGCCGGGACGATCTTTCCCGGCCGCGGGGTGTACGTGGCCAGAGCTCACGTCGGCGGGGCATGGTACCGCGCCGCCGTGAACATCGGCCACAACCCGACGTTCCAGAGCCGAGACGAAGAGACCACCCACGTGACCGTCGAGGCGTTCCTGCTCGGCTTCGAGGGCGACATCTACGATCGCGAGATTCGCCTCGACTTCCTGCACAAGATCCGCGACGAGCGGCGCTTTGCCGGTCCTGACGAGCTGGTCGCGCAGATGCGCCGCGACATCGCCGCGACGGGGGGACTCGAGGACGCGGCGCTGGCGGAGGTCGGGCTGCGGCCGCTGCCGGGGCACGCCGCCTGAACCTTTCTTGCGTTCCGTCCGGTTTCTCGGGCGCCGTTGCCTGTGCTAGTCTATCGCGACCGCTTTCTCGGTCACGGGCCGCCTACCCGCGACTGGGTTTCCGGATGCTCCCCAGAGGGAGGTGAGACACATGGCAGTCACCAAAGACGCAAAAGAGACCATCATCGCCAAGCACGCCAAGCACGACGGCGACACCGGCTCCCCCGAGGTACAGATAGCGCTCCTCACCGCGCGCATCGAGACCCTCACCGACCACCTCAAGACACACAAGAAGGACCATCACAGCAGGCGCGGCCTGCTCAAGATGGTCGGTCAGCGTCGTCGTCTGCTCAACTATCTGCAGGCGCGCGACCTGGAGCGCTATCGCGCGCTCGTCAAGGAGCTTCAGCTCCGCAAGTAGACCACTCGGGCGGCGCCGGACGCGCTGCCGTCGTCGCATCGTGCCAACCCACGCCGACGAGAGAATGCCCGTGCGCAATTGGGCGTCGGGCGAGAAGAGAGACGAAGGAAGCGATGAACATTCTGGAAGTAGAAGTCGGGGGTCAGACGATCACCCTCGAGACCGGGCGCTTGGCCAAGCAGGCCAACGGCTCCGTGCTGGTGCGCTGCGGCGACAGCGTGGTGCTTGTCGCCGCCACCGCCCGTCAAGACGCGAAGGAGGGGCAGGACTTCTTCCCCCTGACCGTCGACGTCGAAGAGCGGCATTACGCGGCCGGCAAGATCCCCGGCGGTTTCATCAAGCGCGAGTCCCGCCCGAGTGAGAAGGCGATCCTCGGCGCGCGTCAGATCGACCGGCCGATCCGGCCGCTGTTCCCCAAGGGCTTCATGAACGAGGTCCACGTGGTCGCGACGACGCTGTCGGTTGACTACGAGATCTCCTACGACATCCTCGCGACGCTCGGCGCCTCCGCGGCGCTGACGAT
The DNA here is from genome assembly GCA_963709345.1 of uncultured Actinomycetes bacterium. Lineage (GTDB taxonomy): Bacteria > Actinomycetota > Thermoleophilia > UBA2241 > UBA2241 > CAIXSE01. Next base: position 51,883 of record CAVPVX010000002.1, on the reverse strand, counting down.
CAGCGAGATCCCGTTCATGGGTCCCATCGGCTCGGTCCGCGTCGGCCGCATCGACGGCCAGCTGGTCATCAACCCTAGTCTGGAAGAGCTGCAGGACGACTCCGATCTCGACCTCGTCGTGACCGGTACCGCCGACGCCATCGTCATGGTCGAGGCCGGCGCCCAGCAGGTCTCTGAGAGCGTGATCGTCGAGGCTCTGCGCCTCGCGCACGAAGACATCAAGAAGCTCGTCGACGTGCAGCTCAAGCTTCGCGAGCTGTGCGGCAAGCCCAAGTGGGACGTGCCCGAGTTCACCGTCGACGAAGGCGTGCTGAACGAGGTGCGCACCGGCTTCGGCGCGGCACTCGACGCCGCCACTCAGGCCGCCGACAAGAAGGCTCGCCAGGACGCCACGTCGCAGGTCAAGAAGGCCGCCATCGAGCAGCTGCTGACCGACGAGTCCGAGGCCGAGCGCGTGATGCAGGTCAAGCGTGCCCTCGCCAAGGTCGAGAAGGATATCGTCCGCCGCCGTATCGCCGTCGAGAAGCGCCGCCCCGACGGTCGCGCCACCGACGAGGTCCGGCAGATCACCTGTGAGGTCGGCGTCGTTCCGCGCACGCACGGCAGCGCCCTCTTCACTCGCGGCGAGACGCAGGCGATGACGCTGCTCACGCTGGGCGGCACCGGCGAGTTCCAGCGCATCGACGGCCTCGGCATAGAGGAGAAGAAGCGCTACATCCATCACTACAACTTCCCGCCGTACTGTGTCGGCGAGACCGGGTTCATGCGCGGCCCCAAGCGCCGCGACATCGGCCATGGCGCCCTCGCGGAGCGCGCTCTCGTCCCCGTCCTCCCGAACGAAGTCGACTTCCCGTACACGATCCGCATCGTGTCCGAGATCCTCGAGAGCAACGGCTCCTCGTCGATGGCCAGCGTCTGCGGCTCGACGCTCTCGCTCATGGACGCGGGCGTGCAGATCACCGCTCCGGTGGCCGGCACCGCGATGGGTCTCATCAAGGAAGGTGACGACTACGTCGTCCTCACCGACATCGCCGGCGTCGAGGACCACCTCGGCGACATGGACTTCAAGGTCGCCGGCACCGCCGAGGGCATCACGGCGCTGCAGATGGACATCAAGATCACGGGCGTGACCTTCGAGATCCTCACCGAGGCGCTCGAGCAGGCTCGCAAGGCCCGGCTCCACATCCTCGGGAAGATGCTCGAGACCATCGCCGAGCCGCGCGGCGAGCTCAGCCAGTGGGCGCCGCGCATCTTCAGCATCCAGATCAACCCCGACCAGATCGGGCTCGTCATCGGCAAGGGCGGCGAGACGATCCGCGGCATGACCGAGGAGTTCAGCGCCGACATCGACATCCAGGACGACGGCACGATCTTCATCTGCGCCCCCGACCAGGAAGCCGCCGAAGGCGTCATGAACCGCATCCAGGCGATGACCAAGGAGGTCGAGGTCGGGGACGTGTTCACCGGCCGGGTCGTCAAGACCACCGACTTCGGCGCCTTCATCGAGCTCAAGAAGGGCACCGACGGCCTCCTCCACATCTCGCGCCTCGGCAAGAAGGGCGAGCGCGTGAAGTCGGTAGAGGACGTCGTCAAGCGCGGCGACACGGTGACCGTCGAGGTCGTCGAGATCGACAAGGCGCGCAACCGCATCGGGCTCACGCTGCTCAAGGCGCCCGGGTCGGAGTAAGGGACGAAGCGAAGCGGGGAGAAGGCCACGGAGGCCTACCGCCTGTCAACGCTGGACAACGGCCTGCGAGTGGCCACCGAGCGCGTCGAGAGCGTGCGCTCGGTGGCCCTCGGGCTCTGGGTCGCCGCCGGCTCCCGGCTCGAGCCGGTCGAGCTCGGCGGCGTTTCTCACTTCATCGAGCACCTCATCTTCAAGGGGTCGGCTCGCTACTCGGCGGCCCAGATCGCCCACATCTTCGACGATATGGGTGCCGAGCCGAACGCGTCCACGTCCAAGGAGCACACACTCGTCAACGCGCGGGTGCTCGCCGACGACCTCGACACCGCTTTCGAGGTGATCGCCGAGATGGTCGCGCGGCCGACCTTCGCCGACCTTGACCAGGAGCGTGAGGTCGTCCTCGAAGAAGTGGCCATGTACGAGGACTCGCCGCCCGAGCTCATCCACGACGACCTCTGTGAGGTCGTCTTCGGTGAGCACCCTCTCGGGCGGCCCATCATCGGCCACTCCGAGACGCTGGCTGGGCTTGACCTGGAGGCTGTACGCAGGTATCACGACACCCACTACGTGAATCCCGGCATCGTGGTGGCCGCGAGCGGCCACATCGACCACGACCACCTCTGCGAGCTCACCTCGAGGCACTTCCGCCCCGAGCCAGGCGCCGTGGTCCGCCACGCCGGGCTCAGCGTGCCCGAGCCGTGTCACGTCGCCAGGTTCACGAAGAAGGACACCGAGCAGTACCACGTGTGTCTCGGTGGTCCCGGGCCCAAGCGGGGGAATCCCGACCGCTATGCGGTCTTCGTGCTCGACACGATCCTCGGCGGGTCGTGGAGCTCGCGCCTCTTCCAGGAGGTCCGCGAGAAGCGGGGGCTCGCGTACTCCGTGTACTCATACACCTCCCTGTACGCCGACGCGGGGCTGACCGGCGTGTACTTCGGCTCGCGTGAGGAGGCCGTGGCGGAGGCCATGATCGTCATACTCGACGCCATTCGCGAGTTGGGTGAGGACGTCTCCGAGACGGCGATCGAGCGCGCCAAGAACCATCTCAAGGGACACCTCGTCTTGAGCATGGAGAGCCCGGGAGCGCGGATGCACTCCCTGGGCCGCGCGGTCCTGCTCGAGCAGCCGATCCTCAGCGTCGACGAGGTTCTGGAACGCATCGACGCCGTCGACCATGATGCTGTCATGGCGGTCGTGCGGCGGTACTATGACCCGGAGAAGTGGTCGACGGCGTGCATCGGCCCGCGTGCGGGGCCGTTCCGATCCGTGATAGACGGGTTCGACTGGGAGGAACGATGATCGACATCCTCGTGACCGGCGCCGCCGGCAAGATGGGGGCGCTGAGTGTCGCGACCATCGCCGCGCAGGACGACATGCGCCTGGTGGCGCTCGTCGATCCCCGAGGCGCCGAGTTCGGGGAGGTCCCCTCCTTCAAGGGCGTGACCGAGGCCCTGGCCCAGACGGCGCCACGGGCGGCCCTCGAGTTCAGCGTCCCGGATGCGGTGTTTGCGAACACGACTGCGCTGCTCGCCGCCGGCGTCCCCACGGTCGTGGGAGCCACCGGCTTGGCCGAGCGCCAGGTCGAGGAACTGCGCGCGACGGCCGCCGCCGCGAGTGTCGGGCTGGTGGTCGTGCCGAACTTCGCGCTCGGAGCCGTGTTGCTCATGCGGTTCGCCGCCGAAGCGGCGCGGTACTACGAGCACGCCGAAGTCATCGAGATGCACGAGAAGGGCAAGGTCGACGCGCCGTCGGGGACCGCGCTGCGCACGGCGGCGCTCATGGCGAAGGCCCCGGGGTCGGCGCTCAAGGCCCCGCCCGGAGCCGGGCAGACCTCGCGCGGACTCACCGCCGACGGGGCCGTGACCGTGCACAGCGTCCGCCTGCCCGGTCTTGTCGCCCACCAGGAGGTCCTCTTCGGCGGAGACGACGAGATCCTGACCCTGCGCCACGACTCGCTGTCGCGCCGCTCGTTCATGAGCGGGATGCTTCTCGCTCTGCGTCGCGTCACCTCGCTGCGCGAGACCGTCGTCGGTCTCGAGAACCTCCTCGACTGATGCCATCTCACCCGTACCGATCTCACCGGGGGACGACACCGTGAAACAGGATCTGGGAACCATCCTCACCGCCATGGTCACGCCGTTCGCCGGGGACATGGCGGTACATCACGCCAAGCTCGGCGAGCTCGCCGAGCATCTGCTCGCCCACGGGTCGGACGGCTTGGTCGTGGCCGGCACGACGGGTGAGTCGCCGACTCTCGACGACGCCGAGAAGACGGCCATGTTCCGCACCGTCGTCGAGGCCGTGGCCGGCCGCGGGACCGTCGTCGCCGGCACCGGCTCCAACGACACGCGGCACAGCGTCGAGCTCACCAGGCAGGCCGAGGCGTGCGGGGTCGACGCGGTCCTCGTCGTGACGCCGTACTACAACAAGCCGCCGGAGCGCGGTCTGCTCGCGCACTTCCGGGCCGTCGCCGCCGCAACCAGTCTGCCCGTCATCGTCTACAACATCCCCGGGCGTTGCGTCGTCAACCTCTCTCCCGACGTGCTCGCTGCGCTGGCCGAGACCGAGAACATCGTCGCCGTCAAGCAGGCGAATCCTGACCTGACGGAGACCGATAGGCTCATGGCGATCAGCGACCTGGGCGTCTACGCGGGCAACGACGACATGCTCTACGACATCCTCGCTCGGGGCGGAGCCGGCGGCATCTGCGTCTCGAGCCACGTCGCCGGCGAGCGCATGGCCGAGGTGGCCCGGCTCGCGCGTGAGGGGGACCTGGACGCCGCGGCGGCGGCGGATGCGCAACTGCGTGAGCTCTACAGGTCTCTCTTCGTGACGTCGAATCCGATCCTCGTGAAGGCCGCGCTGAATCTGCTCGGCCACGACGTGGGCGGTCTGCGTCTCCCTCTCGTACCGGCGAGCACGGAGGAACTGGCGATCGTCGCGGCCGAACTCCGGAGGCTCGGGTTCGAACCGGATCGATGATCGACTCGGACCACACGCGAGTCCGCTCGGCTGTCCGGAGCGCAGCGCTGCTCGTGGGGTGCGTGGTGGCCATCGCCGCGGTCGGTGTCTTCGACCGTCGAGTGGGTGGAGAGATCACGCTGTCGGTGTTCTACGTCGTGCCCGTCGCGCTTGCCGCGTGGTTGTTTGGGCCTCGGGCTGGGCTGCCGATGGCGGCGTTCGCCATCGCGCTCTGGTCTGTGGCCGAGTTCACGAATCTTGACCAGTCGTTCGCCAGCCCGGTGCCGTGGTGGAACGCCGGCGTGCGCCTCGCGTTCTTCGTCGGCGTTGTGATCGTCGTGTCGGCGCTGCGCTCTGCGCTCGTGAGCGAGCGACTGCTGGCTCGCCGGGATGCGGCGACCGGCGTCGCCAACGCACGCCAGTTCATGGAACGCGCCGACCAGGAGGCTCGGAGGCTGCGCCGGATCGGCGCTCCACTCTGCATCGCCTTCTGCGACGTCGACAACCTGAAGACGGTGAACGACGAATACGGCCATGTCGTCGGCGATGCCCTGCTCGAGCTCGTCGCGGAGACGCTCCACAATGGTCTGCGCCGAACCGATCTGGTGGCGCGACTCGGGGGCGACGAGTTCGGTGCCCTTCTGCCCGACACCGACGAGAATGCGGCGTGCGCGGCTCTGGGAAAAGCGCGCAACGCTGTGAATATGGCGATAGCCGAGGCCGGATGGCCCGCCACGCTGAGCATCGGCGCTGTGAGCACGCATCTGCCGGTGCACGATGTGAGAAGCCTTCTCAATAAGGCGGATGCAAACCTGTACAAGATCAAGCATGCCGGACGTGACGGCCTGCTTGTCGGCACAATCAGCGACGGCACCGAGTCACCGCCCCGTGGTGCGGGCAGCGGCGCCGAAAGCAAGGAGAAAGGCACACTATGAGTGAAGACGCCGTGAGGATCATCCCCCTCGGGGGCCTCGGCGAGATCGGCAAGAACATGACCGCGGTCGAGTACCGCGGCAAGATAGTGGTCCTCGACTGTGGGGTTGAGTTCCCGAGCGACGGCATGCTCGGGATCGACCTCGTCATCCCGGACATCAGGTGGCTGCTCGAGCGCCGCGACGACGTTCTGGCATTCGTCATCACGCACGGCCACGAGGATCACCAGGGGGCGCTGCCGTTCGTCTTGAAGCAGCTGAACCGGCCGGTGTACGGCAGCCGGTTCACGCTGGCGCTCATCAAGTCGAAGCTCGACGAGCACGGTCTGCTGAAGACCACCGAGCTCAACGAGATCGACGACACGTCGCGGCTGCGCCTCGGACCCTTCGAGGTGTCGTTCGTGGCGACCAGCCACAGCGTGCCCGACTCGCTCTCCATCGTGGTCGGCACCGACCTGGGCGCCGTGGTGCTCACCGGCGACTACCGCTTCGACCACACGCCCATTGACGGCCGCATCACCGACGTCAACGCCTTCGCAAGGCTCGGGGAGGAGGGCGTGCTGGCGCTGCTCGGCGACTCCACCAACGCCGAGGCGCCGGGGTCGACCGCCTCCGAGAGCACGGTCGGCCGGGCCTTCCACCAGATCTTCGCGGAGGCGGAGGGCCGTGTGATCGTGGCGAGCTTCGCCTCGCACATCCATCGCATCCAGCAGGCGATCACGATCGGGCACCTGCACGGCCGCAAGTTCGCCCTCTCCGGCAGGTCGATGGTCAAGAACGCGAACATCGCCCGCAACCTCGGGTACCTCGACGTGCCGGACGGGGCGATGATCAAGCTGACGCAGATCGACGACTACCGCCCGGAGGAGGTCCTCATCCTGTCCACCGGCAGCCAGGGCGAACCTCTGTCGGCACTCACGCGCATGGCCTTCAACGACCACCCGCAGGTGGCGCTGCACGAGGGCGACACGGTGGTCATCTCCGCCAAGGCCATACCCGGCAACGAGCGCAGCGTCACGGCTACCATCGACCGCCTTCTCAAGGTCGGCGCCACCGTGATCTACGGCGAGAGCAGCGGCATCCACGTCAGTGGGCACGCCGCGCGCGACGACCTCAAGATGATGCTGAACCTCGTGCGCCCCAAGTATCTCGTCCCGGTGCACGGCGAGTACCGCATGCAGCACATCCACGCCGAGATCGCCCGCGAGAGCGGCATCGGCGACGAGGACATCTTCATCCTCGAGAACGGTGACGTGCTGGAGCTGGACGCCGAGAACGGCGAGATCGTCGACAAGGTGCCCACGGGCATGGTCTTCGTCGACGGTTTCGAACTCGGTGACGCCGACGGGCTCGTGCTCCGCGACCGCCAGCAGCTGGCCGGCGACGGCATCCTCATCGCCGTGGTCACGATCGACGCCCAGAACGGCGACTCCGTGGCGCCGGCGGAGCTCGTGGCGCGCGGGTTCCTGCATAACGACGACCGGCTCCAGGAGGTCCTCGACGAGTGCGCCGTCGCGCTCGACGACCTGCTGGACGAGCTCGGCGCCGACAATGTCACGGGTCAGCGCCTGGTGCGCGACGACATCAAGGACCGTCTGGCCGAGCTCGTGTACAAGCGCACCCGCCGCCGGCCGCTCATCATGCCGGTGGTGGTCGAGGTCTGAGAAGTCGGGGTCCTGCCCGGGCTAGGGATTCGAGGACGCGCGTCGAAGTAGCCGCCATGGCGACGACGGCACGCCCCAAGCAAGCACGGCGGCGCTCGGGCGCTGCGCCGCGGCCCCGCCCGCGCGGCGCGCGTCCGGCGCCCAAGGCGCCCGCTCGCGGAGGGCGTCACGGTCGCGAGCTGGCCGCGATCGCCTGCCTCGCCCTCGCCGTCTTCCTCTCCTTCGTCCTCTACCTCGGCTGGGACGGCGGGTCGCTCGGCCGCTGGCTCGGCGACGCGGCGCGCTGGCTCGCCGGCATCCTGGCCTACGCGGCGCCCTTCATCCTCGGCTTCATCGCCTTCCTCCTCGTCGTGAAGGAGGAGAGCCGGCCGAGGCGAGGGATGACGTGCGGGCTGGCTCTGGTCGTGGCGGGGAGCGCTCTCGCCGCCGCCGCCGACACCTTCGGCATCTTCTCGGGCGAGCGCCCGGCGGCGCTCTTCCGCGAGGGGTACATGAGCTCGCACGGGGGCATGTTCGGGGAGCTTCAGTGGGCGGCCCTCAGCCCGTTCATCGGGCGGGTCGGCGTGGACGTGCTCGTGATCGCGCTGCTGGCCGCCGGGCTCCTGCTTGTGACCGGCTCGTCACTGCGGCAATGGGCGTCGCATTCGCAGCGCGGCGTCAAGGCCGCCGGCCGCGCCGCCCGCAGTCAGGCGGAGGCTCTGGGAGCGCGGCGGAGAGACACCGCGCAGACCCGAGTGGTCGAACTGGATGAGTCGCCGACAGTCGACGCGGGCATGTCGCGCCGCTCGGCGCCGCCGGGGGCTTCGTACGCGGTGGCTTCACTCGCGTCGCCGCCGCGGCTGATAGACGGCTTCGAGGCGGCGCCCGAGATCTTCGGGGAGGCGCCCTCGGCGCCGGACGACGCCGCGTCTCCGGCCGGCGAAGACGCGGCGTCGCCCGACCCGATCGGGACGGCCGACGACGGCGTTCAGCTCTCGCTTGCCGCCGCCGGTTCGGCGCAGGCCGACCCGTCCGTCGCACTCGCCTTCGCCGACGCGGAGAAGCGGCAGTGGACGCTCCCCGACCCGGCGCTCCTGCGACGGCTCGGCGAGGGCCGCGGTGAGTCTCCCGACGCCGTGGCGCACACCTCGCAGCGCCTGGTGGAGACGCTAGGACACTTCGGCATCGCCTCACACGTCATCGGGACGGTCTCGGGGCCGCGGGTCACGAGGTACGAGCTCCAGCTGGCACCCGGCATCAAGGTGAGCCGCGTCGCGGGGCTGAAGGACGACCTCGCGTACGCGCTCGCCGCCACCGACGTGCGCGTGCAGGCGCCGATCCCGGGCAAAACGGCCGTTGGCGTCGAGGTGCCGAACATCCAGGCGAACTACGTCACGCTGGGCGACATCCACGGTCTGTTCCCGGCGCATGCCTCACCGATGGCCTTCTGGCTCGGTAAGGATGTCACCGGTACGGCGGTGCTCGCCGATCTCGTGCGCATGGTCCACCTGCTCATCGCCGGCACCACCGGCTCCGGGAAGAGCGGCTGTCTCAACGCGCTGATCTGCTCCGTGCTTCTCCGGGCGACCCCGGACCAGGTGCGCATGATCATGATCGACCCGAAGAAGGTCGAGCTCAGCAACTTCAACGGCGTGCCGCACCTGCTGGCGCCGGTGGTCACCAACATGAAGCAGGCGACGTACGTGCTCGACAACATCTGCCGCGAGATGGACCGGCGCTACGACGTGCTCTCGCGCTACGGGGTCCAGGACATCCGCGCGCTCAACAAGAAGCTCGCCCGCGCCGGCGAGGAGACGATGCCGTACACGATGGTGATCGTCGACGAACTGGCCGACCTCATGATGGCCGCCCCGTCGGAGGTCGAAGACTCGATCATCCGGCTCGGCCAGCTCGGCCGAAGCTGCGGCATCCACCTCGTGGTGGCGACGCAGCGCCCGTCGGTGGACGTGGTCACCGGCATGATCAAGACCAACATCCCATCGCGGATCGCCTTTGCCGTCAGTTCGCAGACCGACTCGCGCATCATCCTCGACCAGGGTGGCGCCGAGAGCCTCCTCGGCATGGGGGACATGCTCTTCAGCCCGATGGGGAGCAGCAAGCTCCTTCGTGTGCAGGGCGCTCTGGTCACCAGCGCCGAGATGAAGCTGATCACCGAGCACTGGCGGCGCCAGGCCAAGCCCGACTACCACGAGGAACTGCTCGAGAACCCCGCCGGTCCCGACGCGGAGCAGAGCCGGCAGGCGGCCGGCGGCGACGAGTACCTCGGCAAGGCGATCGAGACGGTCGTGGGCACGGGCGCCGCCAGCGTGGCGCTGCTGCAGCGACGCCTGCGCGTGGGCTACGCCCGGGCCGGGCGGCTCATCGACATCATGGAGGAGATGGGCATCATCTCAGGGTACGACGGGAGCAAGGCGCGGGCCGTCCTGATCGACGAGGCCGCGCTCCCGTCGACGCTGGCGCGCCTGACCGGGGACGCGCCGGACGCTGAGGGCGACACCGAGCTCGTCGCCGGAGCGGAACGGCCGGAGGCGCCGCCGGAGGCGGCCGAGCCGGCCCCGGACGATATCTGAGTCTCGTGGTCACCGCGCGGGGATTTGTCTTCGCATCACCCTCTTACTAGACTGTACGTTCGGGTGATTCCTGCGAAGCCAGGCGTCCAGACGAGCGAGGAGAAGCACAGCCACCGTGTTCGAGATCGGCAATACGCTGCGGGAGGCTCGGGTACGGCGTAGTCTCACGCTCCAGCAGGTCGAGGAAGACACGAAGATCCGTGTCAAGTACCTGCAGGCCATGGAGCACGAGGAGTGGGAGATCATGCCCGGCGGCACCTACGTCAAGGGGTTCCTCCGCACGTACGCTACCTACCTCGCCCTCGACCCGGACGTGATCATCGACGAGTACCGCTCACGCGGCGTCGAGCCTGCGGCTGCGCGGGAAGAGCCCTTCGGCGGTTCCTCGGTGATCGGCAAGCCCCGCAGCCACCGCAGCCGCAACACCATCGTCTTCATCGCCGTCATCTGCCTCCTCGTGCTGGGCGTGATCTACGTCCTCGGCATGGGATCCGGCGACGACGCCGAGCCGCCGACCAAGCCCGACGCGCTGGGCATCACGAGCCCGTCGGCCTCCCCGAGCCCTTCGCCGAGCCCCAAGGCCACGCCGACGGTGAAGCCCGGTCTGCGCGACGTCACTACCGTCGCCGCCGTGGACGGCGACTGCTGGGTCCAGGTGCGCCGCGACGATGAGACCGGCGTCGTGCTGTTCTCGGGGACGCTGAAGAAGGGCGGCCGCAAGTCGTTCAAGGGTGACGTGCTCTGGCTGCGGATGGGCAACCCGTCGGCCGTGCGGCTGACCATAGAAGGATCGAAGGCCAAGGCGATCGACGGGGTCGACCCGGTCGACGTGATCGTGAAGAACGGTAAGCTTGAGAGGCAGGGCTGAGATGGCCAAGGAATCGTCGTTCGACGTGGTGTCCCGGGCGGACCTGAGCGAAGTCCGCAACGCCGTCAACATGGTGCACAAGGAGATCGCGACGCGGTACGACTTCAAGAAGAGCGTCAGCGCCGTGACGCTCGAGGGCGATGCTCTCGTGCTGGTCTCGGACAACGAGGGCAAGCTGCGGCAGGTCGTGGAAGTGCTCGAGGAGAAGCTCGTGCGCCGCAAGGTGCCGGTGAAGGCTCTGCAGTACGGCAAGATCGAGGAGGCGCTGGGGGGCACGGTGCGGCAGCGCGCGGAGATCGCCCAGGGCATCCCCGACGAGAAGGCGAAGGCCATGAACAAGCTTGTGCGCCAGCGCTTCAAGAAGGTGAAGGTGCAGATCCAGGGGGACACCCTGCGCGTCTTCTCACCGAGCAAGGATGAGCTCCAGGCCGCCATGGCGGCTCTTCGCGAGGAGGACTGGGGCATCCCGCTGCAATTCGTGAACTACCGCTGAGGCCCGGCACGGGCGCTGCGTTCTTCATCCAGACGCTCGGCTGCCCCAAGAACGAGGCCGACTCCGATACCCTCGAGCGCGCGCTTCGGGCCGCCGGCAACCGCCCGGCGGCCTCCGACTCCGCGGACGTCGTCATCGTGAATACGTGCGGGTTCATCGACGCCGCCAAGGAAGAGTCCATCGCGGCCATCCTCGACGCGGCGGAGGCCGCGCACGCGCGCGGAGCGCGCCTCGCGGCCGTAGGCTGCCTGGTCGAGCGCTACCGCGACGAGCTCGAGCGTGAACTCCCCGAGGTGGACCTGTGGTGCGGCCTGGATACGTCGGCGCTGCCGGCTCTGCTTGCGGCGACGGTCGGCGCGAAGGGTCTCGCAGCGGCCGCGTCCCGTGCGCCGCGGCCGGTCACCGCGTACGTCAAGATCTCGGACGGGTGCGACCGGCGCTGTTCCTTCTGCGCCATCCCGCTGATCAAGGGAGACTACGAGATCGTCCCCGCCGGCGACGTGCTGCGTAGCGCCGCCGCTGCTCTGGATGCCGGAGCACGGGAGCTGGTGCTTGTGGGCCAGGACACTTCGCGGTGGGACCAGCCGGGGTGGGGCGGCCTGAGTCGCCTGCTCGGTGAGCTGGCCGCGCTGGCGCCCGCCCCGGCGTGGCTGCGCCTCCTGTACCTGCAGCCGGATGGGATCGACGCGCGGCTCCTCGACGCCCTGGCCGCTCACGCCGTACCCTACGTCGACGTGCCGCTGCAGCACGCGTCCGGCGCCGTGCTGCGGCGTATGCGCCGCGGGGGCGACGGGGCCGCGCACCTCGGTCTGCTGGACCGCGTGCGCGCGGTGCTGCCCGGCGCGGCGGTCCGATCCACCTTCATCGTCGGCTTCCCCGGAGAGACCGACGGCGAGTTCGGTGAGTTGCTGGAGTTCGTGCGCGACGCGCGCCTCGCGGTGGCGGGCGTCTTCATCTACGACGAGCAGGAGGGCACCGAGGCCGCGGGGATGGCCGGTCTGGTGCCACGGGCGGTAGCGCTCGAGCGCGCCGCGCTGCTCGGTGAGACCATCGACCTGGAGGCCCGTCGGTTCTGGGAGGACCTCGTCGGGAGCGAGGTCGAGGTCCTCGTCGAGCGCGGGGCGTCGCGCTCTGACGGGGTCGTCACCGGCCGCTGCGCGTACCAGGCGCCGGACGTCGACGGGCGGACCTTCGTGCGCGGCCTGCGCGCCCGGCGGGGGAGTCTGATCCGGGCTCTCGTGACCGACGCCCTCGGGTATGATGTGGAGGCCGTCGCCGGGACAGGGGGATCGTGAGCAGCCAGCTGAACCTCGCCAATGCCATCACCATCAGCCGGATCCTGCTCATCCCCGTGTTCCTGCTCGTCCTTCTCGCGGGGATCCCGGAGCCGTACGGGGACATCCTCGCCGCCGCCGTCTTCATCATCGCGGCGGCCACCGACAAGCTCGACGGCTACGTGGCGCGACGCAGCAAACAGATCACGACGCTCGGCCAGTTCCTCGACCCGCTGGCCGACAAGTTGCTCATCGCGGCGGCGCTGATCGCCCTGGTGAGCCAGGACAGGGTCGCCGCCTGGGTCGCGATGGTCATCATCGGCCGCGAGATCGCCGTGAGCGTTCTGCGCATCGTGGGGGCCTCGCAGGGCGTGTCCATCCCCGCCGACAAGTACGGCAAGCTCAAGACCGTGCTGCAGATCGTGTACGTGGTGTACGTGCTCGTGCCGACGGCCGACATCGCCGAGCTCATCCACGTGTCCACCGACGTCGCCGTCGTCATCCAGTGGGCGCTCGCGGTCGTCGTGGTCGTGGTCACGCTCGCCAGCGGCGTGCGCTACTTCGTGAACGCACGTGGCGTGATCCGCCTGCCGGGGAGCACGGGCTGATGTTGTCGGGCGCGCCACGCGCCGTTGCCGTCCTGAGCGGCAACGAGCTCCTCGACGGGCGCACGCAGGATCTCAACGGTGCGTTCGTGGCCGACGACCTCAGCAGACGCGGGGCGAAGGTGACGGAGGTCATCACGGTGGCCGACGACCGGGAACGGCTGACCGCCGCCCTGCGCCACGCGCTGTCCTCGGATCCGGACGTCCTGGTCGTGGGCGGCGGCCTTGGGACGACCCACGACGACCTTACGGCCGAGTGCCTCGCGGAAGTGCTCGACGTGCCACTCCTGGAGCACCGGGAAGCGTTGACGATGCTCGAGGAGCGGGTGCGCGCCGTCGCGGAGCGGCGGGGCGCGGACTTCGATGCGCTGTTCGCGCTCGCGCGCCGGCAGGCCATGCTGCCGGCCGGCAGCATGGCGATCCCTCCGGCCGGTGTCGCGCCGGGCATCGAGGCTCGCTCCGGCGGCACGCGCATCTACGCGCTGCCGGGCGTGCCCTTCGAGTTCCGCGGCATGTGGCGGGCGATCGCGGAGGGGCTTGAGGGTGCCGGCTTCTTCCCCGCGGTCCGCCTGCGGATCCTGCGCATCTACGGGGTCGGTGAGCTGCAGGTCGCGCCGCTGCTCGAAGGCCTTGAGCGAGATCTGCTGGAGCTTGGGATCAACGTCGGCGGGGGAGAGGTGACCGTGCGCCTGCGGTCGGCGGCCACGGCAGCGGCAGCTGCCCAGGAAGAGGCCGTCGTGGCGGCTCTCTGTGCCGGCGCGCCCGTGTTCAGCGACGACGGGCGCACGGTCGACGACATCGTGGCCGAGGGACTGCTCGCGGCGGGGCGCACGGTCGCCGTCGCCGAGTCATGCACCGGCGGCTTGCTGGGCGCCCGGCTCACCGACCGTCCCGGGAGCTCCGAGTACTTCCTCGGCGGCGTGATCAGCTACGCGGACAGCGTCAAGGTCGAGCGCCTGGGGGTCCCGTTCGAGGAGCTGACGCAGCACGGCGCCGTCTCGCGGCAGGTCGCCGCGGCCATGGCCGAGGGGGTCCGTCGGGCGGTGGGCGCTGACGTCGGGCTTTCGCTGACCGGGGTCGCCGGGCCGGGCGGCGGCACGCCGGAGAAGCCGGTGGGGCTCGTCTACGCCGGGTGCGCGACCGCGGAGGGTACGCGGGTGCATCAGGGCTCCTTCCCCGGCGACCGCGACAGCGTGCGCCGGTACAGCGTGTCGGCCGCGCTGCACCTGCTGCGCCGCTCCCTCTCCCGGTGACGGGCGGCGAGGGCGCGCGGCAGCGCCTCTTCGTCGCCTGCGACCTCCCCGGGCCTGTCGAGGACGCCGTGGTAGCCTGGCAGCGCTCGGAGCTCGCGCCACGTCGGGAACTGCGCACGGTGCGGTCCCTGCACCTGACGCTCGTCTTTCTCGGCGAGGTGCCGGAAGCGCGCGTCCCTGAGGTCGAGCACGCGCTCGGCGGCGTCCGCTGGAACGGAGCCCGCGCCGCCGTGAAGGGGCCGGTCTTCCTGCCCGGGCACGGGCGCCGCCGTGTCGTGGCGCTGGAGCTGGAGGACGAGGACGGCGGCCTGCGCGCCGTGCAGTCGGAGGCGGTCTCGGCCCTGGAGGCGGCGTCGCTCCACACGCCCGAGAAACGCCCGTGGCTGCCTCACGTGACGGTGGCCCGATTCCGCCGCCCCGGTCACCCGTTTTCCCTGCAAAACGTAACCATTCCGGAGTTTGGTGTCGTCCGGATGGTCTTGTATAGTAGCCACCTGGAGCGGGCCGGCGCCGTGCACGTTCCCGTAGCAGTCTTTCCCGCGTCCTGAGCAAGAGAGGAGCGCTACCTTGGACAAGGACAAAGCCCTCGAGGCGGCCGTCACACAGATAGAGCGTCAGTTCGGCAAGGGCAGTGTGATGCGCCTCGGCGACCACCCGGTCAGCGACGACATGCAGTTCGTGCCGACCGGCTCGCTCGCTCTCGACATCGCGCTCGGCGTCGGCGGCATCCCGCGCGGCCGCATCGTCGAGATCTTCGGCCCGGAGTCGTCGGGCAAGACCACCATGGTGTACCACCTGATCGCCCAGGCACAGAGGCTCGGCGGCCAGGCGGCGTTCATCGACGCCGAGCACGCCATGGATCCCATCTACGCCAAGGCCATCGGCGTCGACGTCGACAACCTGCTGGTCTCGCAGCCCGACTACGGCGAGCAGGCTCTGGAGATCGCCGAGATGCTGGTGCGGAGCGGCGCCCTCGACATCGTCGCCATCGACTCCGTCGCGGCGCTCACACCCAAGGCCGAGATCGAGGGTGAGATGGGCGACAGCTTCGTCGGCCTCCAGGCGCGGCTCATGAGCCAGGCGCTGCGCAAGCTCGCCGGTACGCTGAACCGGTCGGGCACGATCTGCTGCTTCACCAACCAACTGCGCGAGAAGATCGGCGTGATGTTCGGCAACCCCGAGGTCACCACCGGCGGCAAGGCGCTCAAGTTCTACGCCACCATCCGCCTCGACATCCGCCGCATCGAGACTCTCAAAGACGGCACCGAGGCCGTCGGCAACCGCTGCCGCGTCAAGGTGGTCAAGAACAAGGTCGCGCCGCCGTTCAAGATGGCCGAGTTCGACATCATGTACGGCGAGGGCATCTCTCGAGAGGGCACGCTGCTCGACCTCGGCGTCGTCCACGATGTGGTCGCCAAGAGCGGCGCCTTCTTCAGCTACAACGACGAGCGGCTCGGCCAGGGGCGCGCCAACGCCAAGGCGTTCCTCAAGGAGAACCCGGACATGGCCGACGCCATCGAGGCGCAGATCCGGGAGAAGGCGGGCCTGCCCGTCGCGCCCGGAGGCGCCGAGGCCACGAAGCCGGCTGCGAAGGCGGCGAAGCCCGCCGTGCCCGCCGGCGTCGACCCGGTGACCGGCGAGGTTCTCAAGGCGTAGTCGTGCCCGTCGTCACCGCGCTCCGTGCCACCCGCCGCGGGGGAGTGGCGCTGCACGTGGACGGAGAGTACGTGTGCACCATCGGAGAGTCGATGGTCGCCCGCTGGCGGCTCTTCAAGGGCCGTGAGCTGGATGACGAGGCGCTGCTCCAGCTGCGCACGGCTGCTTCGACCGAGCGGGTCGTGTCAGATGCGTACCGGCTGCTCGGGCACCGTGCCCGCAGTCGCGCGGAGCTTCGGCGGCGGCTGGTCGAGAAGGGGCACGAGCAGACGGCGGTGGCGTCGGCGCTCGACACGCTCGCCGACGCCGGTCTGCTCGACGACGCGGAGTTCGCCCGCCGGTACGTCGCCGACAAGCGCGGGCTTTCAGGCTGGGGCAGCGGGCGCATTCGTCGTGGCCTGGCGGAGTTGGGCGTCGCGCCGGAGGTGATCGACGCCCAGCTCGACGAGTCGGGGGAGGGCCGGGGGGAGGAACTCGAGCGCGCCCTGGCCGTCCTTCGCCGGCGCGGCGCGCCGGCTCCGCCGCTGGATGCCGCCCGGCGAAAGGCGTACCAGGCGCTTCTGCGGCGGGGGTTCACGGGTGCGGTCGCCTACGCCGCCGTGCGCCGGTGGTCCGGGTCCGCGCCGCCCGACGGCGAATTGACTATGTGAGCCGCCATCGCGTACTATCGAGGCGCGCGACGTGTGCGCGTGCTTTGTGTATTCCACTCTCGCTCTTGTATAGCGATACAGACGGCGCTGCGGCGCCGATTGGCTGAACCAGATCGGACCAGGGGTTAATCGTGGAAGAATTGGGAGGTTCCCAGCATTCCGAGTAGTCCTGACCCCTGGGCGTCGTCATAGGTTCAGACTGGTAGAGCATGCAGGTGCGAGCGTGGCACAGGCCGGGCGCGTTGCCCGGCCTTTTTCGTGCCGCGTGACCTGTGAAGGGATAGGACGAACATGATGACTGCCGTGTATATCGTTATCGGGTTGGCCGTCGGTGTCATGGCGGGGTACCTGATCCGGCGCAATCTCGCCTCGGGCAAGCTGGCCGGCGCCGAGCGCGAGGCCGAGAAGGTCCTCAAGGACGCCAGGCGCGAGGCGGACACCCTCGTCAAGGAGGCGCGCCTCGAGGCCAAGGAAGAGGTGCACCGCGTCCGTGGCGAAGTCGAGGCCGAGCTGCGCGACCGACGGGAAGAGCTGGGCAGAGCGGAGCAGCGCATGCTGCAGCGCGAACAGGCGATCGACGCTCGCGCCGCCGAGCAGGACCGTCGCGAGCAGTCGATCCGCGACCGCGATGCTCACAGCCAGAAGATGAACGACGAGCTGCAGAACACGCACGACGAGGCGATGATCCAGCTCGAGCGCATCTCCGGGCTGAGCGCGGCACAGGCCAAGGAGATGCTGCTGAAGCAGACGGAGGACGAGGCGCGTCACGAGATGGCCCGGCTCGTCCGCCAGATCGAGGAAGAGGCGAGGCGTGAGGCCGACCGCCGCGCCCGCAACATCCTCTCGCTGAGCATCCAGCGCACAGCCGCGAACCATGTCGCCGAGACCACCGTCTCGGTGGTCAACCTGCCGTCAGACGACATGAAGGGCCGCATCATCGGCCGTGAGGGCCGCAACATCCGCACGCTCGAGAACATCACCGGCATCGACTTCATCATCGACGACACACCGGAGGCCGTCGTGCTCTCCGGGTTCGACGGCGTGCGTCGCGAGACGGCTCGTCTGACCCTCACCAAGCTCATCACCGATGGCCGCATCCACCCGGCGCGCATCGAGGAGACCTTCACGGCGGCGAAGGCCGAGGTCGAGGCCGCCATGGAAGAGGCCGGGGAGCAGGCCTGTTTCGACACCAACGTGCACGGGGTGGCGCCCGAGCTGGTCAAAGTCCTCGGGCGCCTCAAGTACCGTACGAGCTATGGTCAGAACGTGCTGAACCACTCGATCGAGGTCGCTCACCTGGCCGGCATGATGGCGGCCGAGCTCGGCGCCAACGTCAAGATCGCCAAGCGCGCCGGCCTCCTCCACGACATCGGCAAAGCCGTGGACCACGAGGTCGACGGATCCCACGCCGAGATCTCGCAGCAACTCTGCAAGAAGTTCCGCGAGTCACAGAGCGTGTGCCACGCGATCCAGGCGCACCACCAGGACGTCGAGGCGCAGACGATCGAAGCGGTGCTCGTGCAGGCGGCCGACGCGATCAGCGCCGCCCGCCCGGGAGCCCGTCGCGAGTCGCTGGAGAACTACATCAAGCGCCTGGAGTCACTCGAGCACATCGCGGAGAGCAAGAAGGGCGTCGAGAAGTGCTACGCCATGCAGGCCGGCCGCGAGGTGCGCGTGATGGTCAGGCCCGGCGAGATCGACGACGACGCGACGACCCTGCTGGCGCACGAGATCGCCCGGGACATCGAGGGCCAGCTCGACTACCCGGGGCAGATCCGCGTGACGGTCATCCGGGAGAGCCGCGCCGTGGACATCGCCAAGTAGGCTGGTGCGGGGCGGGCGGCTGCGCGCGCCGGGAGCCGCTGTGACCATGGATGATTCCTATTATCTGCGCTCGTTCGGCTGCCAGATGAACGCTCATGACGCGGAGCGCATCTGCGCGCTGCTCGAGGCGGAGGGCCTGGAACGCGCGGACCGGCCGGAAGACGCCGACCTGCTCGTCTACAACACGTGCACGGTGCGCAAGAGCGCCGACGACCGTCTTGCCGGGCACCTCGGCACGGCCGCGCGGCTCAAGCGCGAGCGGCCGGGACGGGTCGTGGTGGTCACGGGCTGCCTGCCGCAGGCGGAGCAGGCCGGGCTCTTCGCGCGCTTCCCTTTCGTCGACGGCGCCCTCGGCCCACAGAACCTGCACCGCCTGCCCGAGCTGCTCGCGACCGTCGCCGAGGCGGGGGGGATCTCGCACCCCGGGTACTTCGAGGACGGGCCGGACCTCAGCGGCCGGCTGCCCGGGCGGCGAGAACGGCCCTTCCAGGCTTGGGTGCAGGTCATGAGCGGCTGCACCAACTTCTGCACGTACTGCATCGTGCCGTTCGTCCGCGGACCGGAGCGCAGCCGCCCCGCCGGCGACGTCGTCGACGAGGTGGAGGCGCTGGTGGCCGACGGCGTGCGCGAGGTGACGCTTCTCGGTCAGAACGTCAACGCGTACGGTCTCGACCTGCGGCGCTTCGGCGAGGGCGGCGCGGCGGACTTCCCGGCTCTCCTCAGGCGGCTCGACGAGGTCGAGGGCCTGGATCGCGTGCGCTTCATGACGTCGCACCCCAAGGACCTCGGCGACTCGCTGGTGGAGGCGGTGGCGGAACTGCCCAGCGTGTGCGAGCACGTGCACCTGCCGGCGCAGGCCGGCTCCGACAGGGTGCTCGCGGCCATGGGGCGCGGGTACACGGCGGCGGAGTATCTGGAGCGTGTGGCCGCGCTTCGCGCGGCGGTCCGGGACGTGAGCATCACGACCGACCTGATCGCGGGCTTCCCCGGCGAGACCGAGGCCGACTTCGCGGCGACGATCGGCCTCGTCAAGGCGGCGGCGTTCGACGCGGCGTTCACGTTCGTGTACTCGCCGCGGAGCGGCACCGCCGCCGCCGGACTCCCTGACCAGGTGCCGCCGGAGGTCCGGCGCGAGCGCGTCGAGCGGCTCGTGGAGCTCACGCAGGAGCTCGCCCTGGAGTCGCGGCGCGCCTGGATCGGACGGACGGCGGAGGTCCTCGTCGAGGGACCGAGCCGTGACGGTGAATCCGTGCGCGGCCGAACCCGCCAGAACGTGACGGTGAATCTCCCGAGGGCCGTCGGGTCCGGTGCTATAGTGGAGGTGGAGATCACCGGAGCGACCTCCACCACGCTGCGCGGCAGGCTCTGAGCCGAGACCAGGAGGTGCTGGTATGCAAGGTTGCATCTGTCCCCATCCGCCGCTGCTCATCCCCGAGGTCGGCGGCGCCGGCCGCGGCAAGGTAGTGGACACCATCGCAGCCATGGAACGGCTCGCAGAGTCGATCGGAGAGCCCGACACCATCGTGGTCATCTCCCCCCACGCCGACGGGTTCGGCGACGCTCACGCCGTCAAGACCTCACCGCGACTTCGCGGTGACTTCGGGCGCTTCCGCTGTCCCGACGTGACCTTCGCGCATCAGAACGACGTGCAGTTCGCCGAGCTTCTTCTGGCGTTCGCCGGCGACTACCGGCAGTTGAGCCTCTTGCCGGACGAGGGGGACGTGCTCGACTGGGGCGTGCTGGTGCCGCTCAGCTTTCTCAAGCCGCAGCAGATCGTCGCCCTGTCGGTCGTGGGCCCCTACGCGGAGCACCGCACCCTGGGGAAGCTCGTGCGGCGTTGCGCCGAAGAACTTGGCCGCGACACGCTCTTCGTGGCGTCGGGCGACCTCTCGCACGCGCTCACGCACGACGCGCCGGCTCCGTACGACCCGCGCGGCAAGCTGTTCGACGACGAACTTGTGAGCCTGCTCGGCATCGGCGACTTCGCCGGCCTCACGCGCATCGAGCCCGTGCTGCTCGAGGGCGCCGCGGAGTGCGGGCTGCGCAGCGTCGTGGCCCTCGGGGGCTTTCTCGGCGACGACGCGCTGGTCGATCCGGAGATCCTGAGCTACGAAGGACCCTACGGGGTCGGCTACCTCGTCGCGCGCTTCGGCGCGCCGGCGTCTCGAGCACGGCACGAGGCCGGGTGACGGAGCCCGTGCCCGGCCCGGCCGACTACGCCCGTGCCTGTGTGGGCCGCTACGTGGCGGGGCAGGCTGCGCCGCCCGCTCCGGACGATCCCTTCTACGAGCAGCGCGCCGCCTGCTTCGTGACGCTCAAGAAGCACGGCGAACTGCGCGGCTGCATCGGCACGCTCGAGCCGGCCGAGACCGCACTCGGCACGGAGATCGCGCGCAACGCCCGCTCGTCCGCGCTCCAGGACCCTCGCTTTCCTCCCGTCGACCGTGAGGAGTTCGAGGCCCTCACGGTCTCCGTCGACGTTCTGAGTCCCAGCTACGCCTGCACCGTGAGCGACCTCGACCCGGCCGTGTACGGAGTGATCGTGCAGACGCGCTCCCGACGCGGCGTGCTGCTCCCGGCGCTGGACGGTATCGACACCATCGCCGCGCAGGTAGGGATAGCGCTGCAGAAGGCGGGTATCCGCGGCGACGAGGTGTTCGACGTCGAACGCTTCACCGTGGAGCGGTACCGCGAGGGCGACCCGCCGCGGGCGGAGCCGCCGGCGGCTGCAGCGCACGGGGCGGATGGCTGAGGCGCCGCCCGTGGTCGCGCTCTTCGGCGCGACCGCTCTGGGCAAGAGCGACGTCGCCGTGGAGCTCTCACGCCGGATCGGCGCCGACATCGTGGTCGCCGACTCGATGCAGGTGTACGCGGGGCTCGGTATCGTGACCAACCAGCCGGACGAGGCCCAGCGCGCCGCCGCGCGGCACCACCTCGTCGGCATCGTCCCGCCGCAGCGGGAGTTCACCGTCGCGGAGTTCGCCGAGCGCGCTCACGCCGTGATGGACGAGGTGCTCGCGCGCGGGCGGCGGGTGATCGTCGAAGGCGGGTCCGGCCTCTACCTGCGCGCGGCCCTCGGCGGGCTGGACTTCGGGGCGCCGCCCGACGCGGAGCGGCGGCGCCTGCTCGAGGAGCGTTGGGCGCGTGACGCCGAGGCTCTGGGCGCCGAGCTCGTGCGCGTGGCGCCGGAGGTGGCCGCGCGCATCGACCTGCGCAACGGGCGCCGCGTGATCCGGGCTCTGGAGGACGCGGCTGCGTCCGGCCGACAGCCCGCGTGGGCCGGCCCGGCGCGGCACGACCGCTTGTGGAGTCCCGGCGAGCGCTACGCCCACCGCCTCGTGGCGCTGGCGCCGGACGAGGACCGCAGCGCGCTGAGCAGCCGCATCGAGGCGCGCGTCGACGAGATGCTCGCCGCCGGCGCGCTCGACGAGGTCGAGGCGGCGCGTGCCGGGGGGCCGTTCTCGCGCACCGCCGCCCAGGCGATCGGCGTGCGGGAGCTCAGCGCCGTCCTCGACCGAGAGCTCGCTCTCGAGGAGGCGGCGGCGCGCATGAAGGCGCGCACGCGCGCCCTGGCGCGCCGGCAGCTCACCTGGATGCGCAAGCTGCCGGCGGCCGCCGCAGTGCCTGCGGCGGGGCGGCCGCCGGCCGTGGTCGCGGCCGCCGTCGACGAACTCCTCACGAACGGCTCGTGGTAGGATTCGGGCACCAGCCCCTGCGGTATCGCGGGCGCTCCATCTCACAGGGGGTCGTGACGCGTGCAACCTCAGTGGCAGGGCCTCGGTAAGGTCCAGTTCTCAAAGTGGCAGGGCCTCGGTAACAACTACATCGTCCTCCACGGCGATCAGCTGCCGTTCGAGCTCACGCCCGAGCGGGTCCGCTTGCTGTGCGACCGCAATGTCGGGATCGGATCGGACGGGATCCTGCTCATCGGCGCGCGGACCGGTGACGCGCGCTTCGCGCTGCGCATCTACAACCCTGACGGCAGTGAGGCCGAGATGTGCGGCAACGGTGTGCGCATGGTGGCCCGCAAGCTGAAGATGGAAGGAGCGATCACCGGTGACACCGTCGTCCTCGAGACGGGCGCCGGCGAGATCGTCCCCAAGCTGGGCGAGGGATTCCAGGTGACCGTCGACATGGGCCTCGCCCGCTTCGGCGGCGAGAAGCTCGACGGCTTCGAGGCCGACTGCGTCGAGGAGTCTCTCAACGCCGCCGGGCGCAGCTTCACCTTCACGTTCGTCGATGTCGGCAATCCTCACGCCGTCATCCAGTCTCCCTGGCCGCTCGAGCTGGTTCCGCTGCACGAGATCGGCCCGGTGATCGAGACCCACCGGTACTTCCCGCGCAAGGCCAATGTGGAGTTCGTCAAGGTCGTCGGCGAGCACGAGGCGCGCATTCGCGTCTGGGAGCGCGGCGTGGGGGAGACCCGCGCCTGCGGCACCGGCGCCACGGCCACCGCGGTCGCGCTCGTGCGCACGGGTCAGTGTCGGAGCCCGGTGACGGTCGAGCTTCCCGGCGGGCGGCTCGAGGTCGAGGTGCGCCCGGATTGGCGTGTGTTCATGACGGGCCCCGCCGAGGAGATCTACCACGGCGACCTCTCGCGAGAGCTCCTGGCCCACCTGGAGTAGGTCGTCCGGCGTCGTCCACCCCCGAAGCACGGAGAACGATGAGGATCGCACAACGCGTACGCACGCTGCCACCGTACCTGTTCGCCGCCATCGAGCGGCAGATCGAGGAGCGCAGAGCGGCCGGCGTCGACGTCATCAGCCTGGGCATCGGCGACCCCGACCTGCCGACCCCGCCGCATATCGTGAGCGCGCTCACCGAGGCGGCCGCCGATCCCGGCACGCACCAGTACCCGAGCAACCGGGGAGAGCACGGCTTTCGCACGGCGGTGGCCGGGTACTACTCCACGCGCTTCGGTGTGGAACTCGACCCGGCCGACCAGATCGTGCCGCTCCTGGGCGCCAAGGAGGGCATCGCCAACATCTGCCAGGTGCTGCTCGACCCGGGCGACGTGGCCCTGGCCGCCGACCCCGGGTATCCCGTGTACGCTACCGGCCCGCTGCTTGCCGGCGCGACCGCCGTGCCGCTGCCGCTGGAGCCGTCTCTCGGCTTTCAGCCCGACCTCGAGTCCGTGGACGCCGAGACGCTGGGCAGGGCGCGCCTCATCTTCGTCAACTATCCGAACAACCCGACGGGAGCGGTGATCGAGGACGACTTCTTCGTGCGCCTCGTCGCGTTCGCCAAAGCTCACGATCTTATCGTCGTCCACGACAACGCTTACGCCGACATCACCTACGACGGCTACGTCGCGCCGAGCTTTCTCGCGACGCCGGGCGCCGAGGATGTGGGCGTCGAGGCCTTCAGCCTGTCGAAGAGCTACAACATGACCGGCTGGCGGGTCGGCGCGCTCGTCGGCAATCGCGAGGTCGTCGACGCCTACTGGCGGCTCAAGACGAACATCGACTCCGGGATGTTCGCCGCCGTCCAGCGCGCCGGCGCGGCGGCGCTCACCGGATCCCAGGGCTGCGTGCGCGAGATGTGCGGCGTCTACGAACGCCGCCGCGACCTCCTGGTGACGGCGCTTCGCGACGTAGGCCTGCGCGCCGAGGCTCCAAAGGGCACCATCTACCTGTGGGTGCCGGTGCCCGACGGCTACACCTCCGCGACCTTCACGCAGCAGGTGCTCGAGCAGGCCGACGTGATCGTCTCGCCGGGCGCGGCCTACGGACCCTCCGGCGAGGGCTACGTGCGTTTCTCCCTCACCATCCCGGACGAACGCCTGCAGGAGGCCGTCGGGCGCATCAAGGAGTCGGTACGCATCTAGGCCGCCCCAGCGGCCGCCACACGGAGGCCACATCGTGAGCGAGGAAACCCCCGGCTTCGACACCGGCGCGACCGAGACCCGGCCGCTGGCCGTCGTGTTCGCCGTCGTCCCCGGCGGCCGAGGCGAGCCCGGAGAGGACGAGGAGCTGGCCGAGATCAGGGAGCTCCTCCGCTCCGCGGATATGGACTGGGCCGCGGACGTGATCCAGCGTCGCGACGCCCCGAACCCGAGGACGTACCTGGGCAAGGGAAGGATGAGCGACCTCAAGGACGTCGTCACCCAGACCGGCGCCACGGTCGCCGTCTGCGAGGACGACCTGAGCCCGGCCCAGGTGGCCGCCGTGCTCGACGCCGTCGACGTCGACGTGCTCGACCGGACCGAGCTCATCCTCACGGTGTTCAGCCGCCACGCGCATTCGCTGGAGGGCACGCTCCAGGTGCACCTCGCCCAGCTCGAGTACGAGCTCACGCGCATGCGCGGCAAGGGGCTCATCCTCAGCCGGCTCGGCGCCGGCGTGGACATGCGCGGCCCCGGCGAGACCAAGCTCGAGGTCGATCGCCGCGTGGTGCGCCGGCGCATCCAGACGCTGCGCGGCCGCATCGAACAGATGGCCAAGACGCGCCGCACGCAGCGTGCCCGGCGGCTGCGCGCGGCGGTGCCGCTGGTCGCCCTCGCGGGGTACACCAACGCCGGCAAGTCGACGCTCCTGAACGCGCTCACCGACGCCGACGTCCCGGTGCGCGACCGCCTGTTCGAGACGCTCGACCCCACGTCGCGGTCGTACCGCTATCGCGACCGCGACTACGTGCTCACCGACACCGTCGGCTTCATCCGCAAGCTGCCGCACCAGCTCGTCGACGCGTTCGCGAGCACGCTCGAGGAGACGACGCTGGCCGACATCGTCCTCGTCGTCGCCGACGCCGCCCTGGAGCCGGCGGAGATCGCCGCGCGCGAGCAGACGGTGGCAGAGGTGCTCGACATGATCGGCAGCACGGCGCCGAGGGTGGTCGTCTTCAACAAGATCGACCGCGCCGACGAGAGCAAGCTGCGGCGCCTGCGGGCGCTGTATCCGGAGGCCGAGTTCGTCGCCGCGGCACGCGGCGAGGGCCTCGGCGCCCTCCAGGAGCGCCTGGCGACGTTCTTCGACCGCGCCCTGCGCCCGGTGCGCCTCCTCTTCCCGTATGCGGAAGGCGGGGAGATGCACCGTCTTCGCGGCCTTGCCAGCGACGTGCGCGAGGAGCACACCGCGGACGGCGTCTACTTCGAGGCCCGCCTGCCCGTCGCCGAGGCGGGCCGCTACGCGCGCTTCCGCGTCGACGACGCGGCGGAGGTGGCCGATCCGGCGGAAGCGGACGAAGCGGCGGAAGCCTGCAACCCAGCGGAAGCAGACGATGCGGCGGACGACGCCGATGAGTAGCGGTGAGCTCACCGTACCGGTGCGCCTGCTCACCGCGGCGGCCCGGCTGCCGCAACGTGCCTACGAGCACGATGCGGCCTTCGACCTCTACGCCGCCGAAGAGGCACTCCTGCGGCCGCAGGAGCGCGCCGTCGTCGGCACCGGCATCGCGCTCGGCCTGCCGCCCGGTCTCGCGGCGCTCACGCTGCCGCGCTCGGGTCTGGCGGCCAAGCGCGGCATCACCATCGTCAACGCACCCGGACTCATCGATCCGGGATACCGTGGCGAGGTGCGCATCATCCTGCTGAACACCGACGCCGGCGAGCCGTTCAGCGTCGCCGCCGGCGACCGCATCGCGCAGCTGCTCTTTCTGCCGCTGACGGCGGTCGGTCTGGATGTGGTGCCCGTGCTCGACGAGACTCACCGAGGCGAACAGGGGTTCGGTTCAAGCGGGACCGGGGAAAGGGGGCCGGAGTGACGGCGAGGCAAGACCCAGAGGAGAAGCCTACGATACGCGTAGCAGGGCTGCTCGTGCACGAGGGTCGTATCTTGATGGTAGAGCAGGCCCGTGGGGAGGAGAGGTACTGGTTGCTGCCCGGCGGCGGCGTGCAGTTCGGCGAGACGCTGGCCGATGCGCTGCGCCGTGAGTTCCAGGAGGAACTGGGGCTCCGCGTCGGCGTCGCCGGCCTGATCGCGATCGTCGAGTCGATCTCGCCGGAGCCGGACTACGAGAAGCACGTCATACACCTGGTGTTCGAGATCTCGGCGGCGCCCGAGGCGCTGCCCGAGCCGCAGGAGGTCAAGGTCCTCAACGCCGCGTTTCTCGACGAAGTCGAACTGCAATCGGCCGACGTGCGCCCGCCGATCGACGAGTTCTTGAGCGCCTGCGTCAGGGAAATGCCGTCGTCACCGCAGTTCCTGGGGCGTCGCTGGTAGCCTGCGACGCGTCGGCGACCCCTGAAGGACCCCCTCAAAGACCCCCTCGAGAACTGACAAGGCTTGCGAGCCGGCTTCAGAGAGAACACGCGATAATCTCCGTTATGTAAAGTAAGCCGGCCGGCGGCGAGATCTCCATGGCGTGCACCGTCGCACAGCCGGCCTCCCTGCCGGTCGTGCCATCCATGGCGCGCAGCCGCTCCCCGGCGACGGCATCTTGGCGGAATCGCGCGACGCGCTGTAGGCTTCGAGGTAATGGACTCGGCAGGCCAACCCCCAACGTGCTCCCCGGTTCGGCGGAGCGCCTTTCGCGCCGGTCTTCTGCGGCGCACCCTCATCGTGCCCCTGGTGGCAGCCGGACTCCTCGTCGCGGGGCTCGGCGCACTGGACTACGTCTTTACTAGTGGGCTTTGGACGGTAGTCCCGGTCGAGTACTGCCTGTGCGACGGCAACGACACGTCGACCTATGTCTCGTGGACCATCGGGCGCAACAAGCGCCACCCCCCGGACGTTCCGGCCGTCTATCTGCTTGGAGGCTCGACGGCACGGGAGGCCCTGCTGAGCGGGCCGTCACTTGCGGCGGATGTCTCGCGCTTCGGTGGCCCGCAGGTGGCCGCGTGGAACGTCGGCAGCTCGAATCAGCACTTCTCCGAATCGCTGGCGATCGTCGACAACGTGCCGCGCGAGTCACCAACGTGGGTGATCATCGGGATCAGCCCCGGCCGCTTCACGGCTTCTCCGGCCGAGAGCGAGCGCGCGGTGATCGGCTTCAGCCTGCTGACGAGGAGCCGCCACCTGCAACGCTACGTCTCGGACGAGTACGGGCGCTACACGACCGCCGCCACGATCCTGCCGGGCATCTTCACGTACCTCGGCGAAGTGCTGGCCGCGAACGCCTCCGCCGGGCGCCCGGTGCGGCGCGAGTACGACGGCTTCAAGTACACGCTGGCGCGGAGCTACACTCCGGCGCAGAAGGACAGCATGGTGGCGACGTGGTTCGCGCGGGCGTACCCGCGGTTCCGCGCCAACCTCGACTACAACCTCGCGATGCTCGAGCAGGTGGTCGAGTGCGCCCAGGCGCGCGGTCTGAACGTCGTCCTCCTCGAGCTCCCGCTCAACCGACGGGCGCTGGACGGCCGCTTCGACGAGGTCCTCGCCATGTATCAGACTCCGGTCCGGGCGCTGGCGCGGGGACGCGGCGTGCCGTACGTGGAACTCGACCGCGCGGACCCGCTCCCCACCTCCGACTTCCACGATCTGCTGCACCTCGTGGAGCCCGGCCGCGCCCATTGGCAGCGTCGCCTCGCCGGTGAGCTCGTCCGCTTGATGGCGGCGGGCGACGTCACCGGCGGAAGCGCGGCGCGCTGAGCCTCGGCCCTGGCGCCGCGCGGGCGCCCGCCTCAGTACCTGGCCGGCTTCAGTACGTGATCAGGCTGAAGGTGTCGTAGCCCTTGAGCCTGTCGCGCCCGTGCAGCGCGCTGAGCTCGATGATGAAGGCCACGCCGACGACCTTGCCACCGAGCTTCTCGACGAGCTGGATCTTGGCCTTCGCCGTGCCGCCGGTGGCCAGGAGGTCGTCGTGCACGAGCACGTTCTGCCCCGGCTTGATGGCGTCGGCATGCACCTCGAGCTTGTCGGTGCCGTACTCGAGGTCGTACTCCGCGGAGATGGTCGTGTGCGGCAACTTGCCGGGCTTGCGCGCGCAGACGAAGCCGGCGCCGAGGCCGTAGGCTACCGCGGCGCCGAGGATGAAGCCCCGGGCCTCGGCGCCCATCACCACGTCGACGTGCCTGCCCGTAGCGTACTCGACGATCCGGTCCACGGCTTCGCGCAGCGCGCGCGGCTCCTGCAGCAACGGCATGATGTCGCGGAAGAGGATGCCCTCTTTGGGGAAATCCGGGATGTCGCGCACGTGCGCGGCGAGGTCGAGCTGTCCTTCGGTCATCGAGGTTTCTCCTTCGCGGTGGCGGGTGACGCGGCGAGCGCCGGGCGGGCCGTCTGCTTCTCTCAGCGACCGTCGCCGGTGAGGCGGCGGAGGCCGCGGGCGAGCAGGAGCTGGCGCAGCTGGGACGCCGACTGGACGATGTCGTCGAGCTGGTCGAGCCCCTCGCGCCGGGCATCCGGGCGATTGGAGCGCAGGGACGGCAGGAGGACCTGCTCGATGAGCCCGATCTCACGGTCGACGGCGCTCTTCAGGATGCGCAGGTTCTTGGGCCGCAGGCTGAGCTGGGCGAGCTGCGCCGCCGCGGCGACGATGCCGGTGTCGGTCTCGGAGTAGCGGCGCACGCCGCTGACCTGGCGGGCGCGGATGAGCTCGTAGTCCTCGAGTTCCGCGAGGAGCGTGGCGTCGGCTCCGGTGAGGTGCTGGACCTCCTCGGCGGTGTACTCCCGAGTCTCCCCCACGGCGATGAGATCGGTCTTGCGGAGGCCCTGGCGCGCGGTCGGCAGCGCGCTCGCGGGGCTGCGCTCGAGCTCGCGGCGTATCACCTTGAGGGGCAGGTACTCGTCGCGCTGCATCGTGAGCACGCGCACGAGCCGCCCGAAGTCGTCCTGCGAGTAGAGCCGGTAGCCGGACTTGGTCCGCTGCGGCGTCACGAGGCCCTGCTCTTCGAGGTAGCGGAGCTTGCTCACGCTGATGTCGGGGAACTCCGCGCGCAGGCGGTCGACGACCGAGCCGATCGTGAGCATGCGGTCGTCGCCTACGTCGAAGAGCAGCTCAGCGGTCTCCGTCATGGTGTCTGCCGCCCCGATCAGGCGCCCGAGGGCGCGAGGAAAGTGAGCTTGTACTTGCCGATCTGGATCTCGTCGCCGTCGCTGAGCGGCGTGCGGTCACCGCGCCGGCGATTGATGAAGGTGCCGTTCAGACTGCCCTCGTCGACGATGATCCAGCCGTCGCCCTCGGGCATGACCACGGCGTGGTGGCGCGAGACGGTGACGTCGTCGAGGAAGATCTGCGCGTCGGGGTGGCGGCCGATGGCGATGCGGTCTCCGCGGAGCGGGTACGTCTCGCCGGCGCGGCCGCCGCCGCTGCGCATGGCGAGGCAGGCCTCTTCCCCGGCCGCCGCGGCGAGGGCATCGGCCTCTCCGGGCTCCTCGCCGGGAACGTGGATGAGCGTGGTGGCGGACTCGGGCTGGTCGGCCAGGAGGCTCGCTCCGCAACGCACGCAGAAGCTCGCGCTCTCGGCGTTGCGGATGCCGCACTCTGGGCAGAACACGTCATTCCTCCGCAGGCGCGTCTGAGTCAGGGGCCGGCGCGGCATCGGGCTCGGGGCGCGGTCCTTCGCCCGCGAGGATGCGGGAGAGCGCGTCGACATCCTCCACCGAGATGACGGACTCGCCGGCGGCGTGTTTGTGCTGGAGTCGCATCACGAGCTCGGCACGCAGGATGTCGAGCTTGCCGTGCAGGATGCGCCGGCGGCGGGAGATCTCGCGCTCCTCATTCTCGAACTGGGCGACGAGCGCGCGCAGCTCTTCGTCAGATCGCGAGACGAGATCGACGATGTCGTCCATGCCGCGACTCCTCTCCGCACGTAGAGGGCTGGGCCGTCGATGGTACCCGACCCGGTCTCAACGTTCAAGTTCAGGTTGAGGTGGCGCCGGCGACGGGACGTCATCCGGCGCCGTCTCGGCCGCGGCCTCGAGGCGCACGACGCCGCGGCTCTTGAGCCTGTCGAGGGCGTGCAGGGCGTCGTACTCGTCGCTCTCGCCGCCGACGAGGAGGCCGTCGACGATGTCACCGACGCGGCGGGCGCCCGGGCCC
This sequence comes from uncultured Actinomycetes bacterium, assembly GCA_963709345.1. Lineage (GTDB taxonomy): Bacteria > Actinomycetota > Thermoleophilia > UBA2241 > UBA2241 > CAIXSE01. Next base: position 21,530 of record CAVPVX010000002.1, on the reverse strand, counting down.
AGATAGGCGAGCGCCCGGGCCTCGAGCTCATCCTGCGCCTTACCGTCGAGCAGGCGCAGGCGGGCCGGCGCGGGGAGCGAGCGCCGCAGGCGCTCGACCTCGTCGAGCCGGCGCATGCCCTCGATGAGCAGGGATTCCGTCGGCAGGTCGCAACCGTCGGTCTGCAGGGTCGCGGCCGAGTCGAAGTCGAAGGTGCCGGCCGTGAGCGTCAGCAGAGCGTAGAACGCCTTCTCGGCGGTGAGCTCGCCGCAGCGGGCGCCGACGAGGCGGCCGGAACGAAAGGAGAGATCGCCGGCCACGGCGTCCTCCTCGTCGTAGAGCACGAGGAGGCCTGTCTTGCCGCCGATCGCCGTCATCTCGACGAGGTCGGCGAGGCAGAGCTCGGCGAGGTCGCCTCTCAGACCCACGTCGCCGCTCTGCGCGTCGTCCGGTGTCGGTCGTCTGCCATATGCCTGCATGCTTCGCAGCGGCGAGGCGGCTTCCTGCCCCGGGGCCCCGTCTCTCGCTCATGCTTTCGGCGCGGCTGGACGATACAGGTGAAGGCGCCGCCTGCGCGGGCACCGCGGCGCCGGCTGCCGGAAGGGCCCCGTCGGCCCGCGGATGCTGGTATATACTCCGCTCACCGCGGGCGCAGGGGCAGGCTCGCGGCAGGTACGGAGAGGAGCGCGCGTGGCTCGTCGCAAGGGACTCGTCATCAACGATCGTCAGCTCGACCGCTGCGACGACCTCCTGAAGAAGCTCAAGGAGGTCTCCGGGTCGAGCTTCCTCGCGCTCATCAGCACCTCCGGCCAGCCCATCACGACGGCCTCGGACGAGTACCACCCCGAGACCCTCTCCCTGGCTTCGCTGGCGGCCAGCTCGTTCGCGGCGACGCAGCAGCTGGCCAAGATCCTCGACGAGAGCGAGTTCACCCTGCTCTTCCACGAGGGCAAGGCGCTCAACCTGCACGTCTCCCAGGTCACCGACCAGGTGCTGCTGATCGTCACGTTCGGGCGCGAGACCCAGGTCGGCAAGGTCCGCCTCTACACGCAGCGCGCCATCGAGGTGCTGCGCCAGATCTTCGACGGGCCCGACGACGAGATCATGCCCGAGATGGACGTCGACTTCGAGAGCGCCGCCGGTACCGTCATGGACGGCCTCTTCAAGGACGTGTGAGACCTCCCCATGCCGCTCATCAATTTCGCCGCTCGTGAGATCAACTACAAGATCGTCTACTACGGCTGCGGCCTGTGCGGCAAGACGACGAACCTCCAGTACATCCACCGCAAGATCAACCCCGACGCACGCGGCAAGCTCGTCAGCATCGCCACCGAGGAGGAGCGCACCCTCTACTTCGACTTTCTGCCGCTCACGCTCGGCACGGTCAAGGGCATGCAGACCCGGTTCCACCTGTACACGGTGCCGGGCCAGAGCTACTACAACGCCAGCCGCAAGCTGGTGCTGCAGGGCGTCGACGGCGTGATCTTCGTCGCCGACTCGCAGATCACGCGGCTCGACGAGAACGTCGAGAGCTACCTCAACCTCTGGGACAACCTGCTCGGCCAGGGCGACGACCTCAGCAACCTCGGCTTCGTCGTCCAGATGAACAAGCGCGACCTCGGCGACGTCTTCTCGGTCGCGGATCTCAACGAGCTGCTCAACCACACCGGGTCACCGGTCACCGAGAGCAGCGCCGTCATCGGCGAGGGCGTCTTCGAGACTCTCAAGGTCGTCTGCAAGCAGGTCATCGCCAAGACCGGCTGAAGCCGGCGGCCGCAGGTCCGCCCGGCCCGGCCTCGGAGGCGCGGCGGCCGCAGGCCGCGGGCCGCGCCTCTCCCCCGCTCCCCGTCAGGTCCCGATGCGCTTGACCCAGTCCATCGGCGCGTAGCGCGACGAGAACGTGTCGCGGAAGAGGACGTCGCCCTCCGCGTCGAGCACCGTGCGCTGCACCTTGACGCTGCGCCCGTCGACGCCCTGCTCCCAGCGGATCACGCCGGGGCCGAGGTCCGAGTCGTAGACGACCTTGGGGTCGTTCTTGCCGCGGGCGGGCTTGCGAATATCATAAAAGGGGCTCGTGGTGTACTTGACCGTACGCCCCGTCTTGCCCACCAGCGCGACGGTGAGCGCGTCGCCCTCGACCCAGCTGCGGATCATGACGCTCTTGCCTGCGTCGTTGCGAAAGCGGAAATCGACGGCGCCCCAGGCGACGGTGGCGTCGCGGCCCGTCGGGTAGTGCGAGATGTACAGCGAGTGGGGCTCGCGCTCGACCACCTTGAGCCCGGCGAAGAAGACGGCGTTGAAGAGCGTCGTCGCGTACTGGCAGATGCCGCCGCCGACTCCCTGGCGGAGCACGTTGCCCGAGGTGATCACCGGGGCGTAGTCGAAGCCGCGGTTGGCGGTGCGCGGCCCCATCGTCTCGTTGAGCGAGAAGGTCGCGCCCGGCGCGACGACCGTGCCGTCGACCAGCTTGGCCGCCAGCCGGATGTTGGTGGCGCGAGCCTCGTTGCGCGGGTCGAAGTACGTGACGAACTGCGAGCCCAGAGCGGCGAGGCCCATGGCCTCGACGTCCGCGGTCGAGAGTTCGGGGAATGCGGGCTTGAGCGCCACGAAGATCGTGCGCAGCCCGCCCCCGGAGGCGGCGTGGTCGAGATCCTCGATGAGGACGGGCATGTCGAGGACAACCCCTCCCCGGCTCTCCGTCACGCCGACGCTCCCGTCGTCGTGGACGACGACGGTCGCGTCGATCGGCGGCCGCTCGGCGAAGGCGAAGAGCTTGTGAAGCTGCTCGCGGGCGCGACCGTTGTCGAAGGTGAGGGGGTACGCCTCGGCATCGGAGCCGGTGTTGATCGCGAGCATGCCGGCCATCTGCTGGGGCGTGAGCACGACCTCGGTCGAGCGGTACCGGAGGGTGACGGGGCGGGCGAGATACGTGGAGGCGGCGGCGGCACGTGCCTCCGCCTCGACGGTCCCGACCTCGGGCTCGACGAGCCGGGTCGGGACGGGGCCGGCGAAGCCGCGCCCGGCGCGCACTTCTGCGATGATCGCCCGTTCGAGCGCCAGGGCGTCGACCTCGATGCCGTCCTCGGCCGGAACGACCGTGACGCGTTTGCCGGTGAGCTTGACGCGCGCGTCAAGGGGCTCGAGGTCGACCTCGGCGCGGACCGGCTCGATGCCCTTCTGGTAGGCCGGCGCGTCGACGCGGATCACGGGCGCGACGCTCCGGGCGCCTCCCGGCAGCCAGACCGTGAGCCCGAGCGGCAGGCGCCGCCGCCCGGCCTCGTAGGCGGCGCGGGCGGTGGCCTTGGCGTCCACGCTGATACCGAGCTGGGCAAGCGCCGGCGTGAGGGGCTCGTCGCCGCCGGTGTCGAGACTGACCGGCGAGACCCGTGACTGGAGCTCGCCGGCGACGACCGCGGTGGCCTCGGCGCGCGAGAGGCCCTGGAGCGGGATGCCGGCGACGCTGACGCCGTCGCCGACGCGGCCGAGGGTGACGAGCTGCAGGGCGACGAAGCCGGCGACGAGGACGAGGATGACGAGGACGGTCGTCGTCGCCCAGATGTGGCGCCCGTAGCAGGCGCCGAGGCGGCGCACCGGGCCCGGCCGGCGCACCGCCGGGGCCGCGGGCGCCGAAGCTTCGCCACGCGCGCCGGCGCCGGGAGCCGACCGCGACCCGTCGTCGTGCGCGGGCTGCAGGTCTGTGCCGTGAGCCGCCATGCCTACCATTGTACGGCAGGATTCGCGGCCCGGCCCCGGCTCCCTACTCGCTGTGCTCCCTGATCACGCTGCGCACGACCTCGAGGAAGCCCTGGGCGAGGCCCTCCGAAGCAGCGTGGTCGGAGCCCTCGGCGTACACGTGGAAGACGGGCTCGTCGGCGTCCGGCAGGAGCTGCGCCCACCCTTCGTCACGGTGGACCTGGATGCCGTCGACGAGGCTGACTTTGGTGGCGGCGCCTCCCGCCGCCTCCCGCTGCAGGTGCTCGGTAGCCGTGCGCATGACGGTCCCCTTGAGCGTCCACGGGCAGGCGACCGTCTTGTGGACGAGCGTGCTCGCGGGGATCTCGGCGAGCTGCTCGCTGAGCGGGCGCTGCTGCGGCGCCAGGAGCTCGAGCAGTTTGCCGAGGCTCATGACGGCGTCGAAGGCGGGCAGGAAGCGCGGGAAGATGTACCCGCCGCCGAGCGACCCGGCGAAGACGACGCCGTCCGCGGCGGCTGCCTGTGCGAGCTCGGGGAGCGAGACCTTGGTGCGCACGATCTCGACGCCGAACTCGCCGGCGAGCTCCTCCGCCAGGTGCGTCACCGTGAGCGGCAGGACGATGCGCTCGCCGCGGGACGCCTGCTGCGCGACGAGCTTGACGAAGAGCAGCAGCGCCGTCTCGAGCGGCACCTCGGCACCCGTCTCGTCGACGATGTAGAGGCGCTCCGCGCCGGGGCCGATGACGAGCCCGAGATCGGCCTCCATGGTGCGCACAAGGCGTTGGACTTCGTGGATGTTGGCGCCGAGCTCCTCGGCGCCGAGGCTCACGTGGTGCTGCTCGCTGAAGGCGCGCACCGAGAGCACCTCGGCGCCGAGGTCGCCGAGCAGATTGGGCAGGGTCAGCGAGGCCGGCGAGTGCGAGTAGTCGATGACGAGCCGGTAGGCGCGGCTGCGGATGCGCTCGACGTCCCAGGAGCCGAGGAGGCCACGCACGTAGGTCTCCATGGCCCGGTCGGGGAAGGTGATCTCGCCGAACTCGCTGTAGAAGGCACGGCGGAAATCCTGGCGGCCGTAGTACTTCTCCACGGCCTTCTGGCGGCTCTCGCTGAGGTTGATGCCGGGGGGTTCGATGACCTGGATCTGGATCATCTCCGGGTCCCAGCTCGCGATGCGCACGTGCATGCCGCCCTGGGTGTTGCCGTTCTTGACCTCGAAGCGGTTGATCGCGTGGCTGGCGACGCGCAGGTCGCGGACCACGACGCCGGTGGAGTTGAGGCCGCAGATGAGCGCGCGCTTGATGACCCGCGACGCCGGGTGGGCGTCGCGGCTGGTGGTGACGCGCGCGCCCTTCTTGAGGACCGTGCCGTAGGCCATCGCCAGTTTGAGCGCCAGCTCCGCGGTGATGTCGACGTTGATGAGCCCGGTGACGCCGTCTTTGCCGAAGAGCCGGGAGCTGCCGCGCGACTCCCAGATGATGCTGCTGTGGATCTGGGCGCCCGACTCCACCGTCTTGTTGGGGTAGATCTTGACGTCCGGCGCGATGTACGCCTGCTCGCCGACGACGCACTCGTCGCCGACGGCCACTCCCTCGCTGAAGGTGGCGCCGGCCTTGACGTCGCAGTTCTTGCCGAGGATCGCGCCGAGGACCTTGGCCGAGGCGCCGATGTAGGTGTTGGCGCCGACGACGCTGCTGCGCGTCTCGGCGTTCTCCTTGACGACCACGTTGCTGCCGAGGACTGAGTACTTGCCGATGGAGGCGGTGGGGTCGATCTTGGCGTAGTTGCCGATGAAGGCCGGCCCGGTGATGTTGTCGAGCGAGTCGAGGTTGAGGCTCTCGCCCACGAAGATGCGCTTCTGCAGCTCGATGCCGGGGATCGCGGCGTTCACTTTGCCGTCGAGCAGGTCGCGGTTGGCGACGAGGTACTGCGGGAGGCTGCCGATGTCCTGCCAGTAACCGTCGGCGATGTACCCGTAGAGCGGAGCTCCCATCTCGAAGAGCTTCGGGAAGAGCTCCTGGCTGAAGTCGTACTTGGTGTCGGCCGGGATGTGGTCGAACACCTCGGGCTCGAGCACGTAGATGCCGGTGTTGACCGTGTCGCTGAAGACCTGGCCCCACGTGGGCTTCTCGAGAAAGCGCTCGATGTGGCCCTCGTCGTCGACGACGACGACGCCGAACTCGAGCGGGTTCTCCACGCGCTTGAGGGCGATGGTGACCATCGCTCCGCGCGCCTTGTGGAACGCGACGACCTTGCCGAGGTCGAAGTCGGTGAGCGCGTCGCCGCTGATGACGATGCAGGTGTCTTCGCGCAGGACCTCCTCCGCGAGCTTGACGCTGCCGGCCGTGCCGGCCGGGCTCTGCTCCACCGAGTAGTCGATGCCGACGCCGAGAGAGGAGCCGTCGCCGAAGTAGTCGCGGATGACCTTGGGCAGGAACATGAGCGTGACGACCGTCTCGTCGATGCCGTGGCGCTTGAGGAGCTCGACGATGTACTCCATGCAGGGCTTGCCGCAGAGCGACACCATGGGCTTCGGCTGGTTGCTCGTGAGGGGGCGCAGGCGGGTGCCCTCGCCGCCTGCCATGACCACTGCGCGCACGGGCCTCACCTTCGCTTTCGCTCGAGGGTCCGCTGAGTTGGTGCCGCTAGCTTATCAGAGGGCCTCGGCCGGCCGGGCGCGGCGTCAGGCGACGGCGTCTCCGCCGCTGCCGCTCCGCGCCTTCTGGACCCAGACGATGGCCCGGTACCCGTACAGCAGGCCGCTGGCGACGTACAGGCTGGCGCCGACGGCGAAGAACGACCAGCCGATCAGGCGCAGGTCGATGATGAACCACTGGATCGCGCAGATGAGGATGAAGTTGCTGGCCTTGCCCCAGCGGCTGATCTGCGGGCCTTCGCTCGTGTACTTCCGCGTCGGGACGGCGAGCACCAGGATGATGCCGTCGCGGACGAGCAGCGGGAGCACGGCCCACCACGGCAGCGTGCCGAAGTACCAGAGCATCGCCACGAGCGTGAAGAAGAACAGGCGGTCGACGATGGGGTCGACCCAGCGCCCGAACTCGCTCTGCACGTTGTAGCGGCGGGCGATGAGCCCGTCGGCGACGTCGCTGAGCGCGGCGAAGAGGACGATCCAGGCCGTCGTCCACGCGGCGCCCGGCTGATACAGGGAGTACGTCCAGACGACGAACGGCAGCGCCGCCAGGCGGGTGACGGTGAGGATGTTGGGGACGTGGCGGATGAAGCCGCGCATGGCGAGCAGTCTACCAGCCCGCCGGCGGAGGCGTTGCACCGCCGCCGGCCCTTCATCAGTTCGACCCACCTCGCAGGTCGTTCGCACGTCGTAGAGCGTGGTAGACTTCCACCGAACGGGGCGTAGCGCAGTCTGGTAGCGCACTCGGCTGGGGGCCGAGCGGTCGCTGGTTCAAATCCAGTCGCCCCGACCAGAATGACACCGAAAGGGCCGTCCGAAAGGGCGGCCCTTTCGTCACTCAGGGGCGTTGCGGAGCATGCCGGCCGCCCGTGTGCCAACGGTGGACACGAGTCCGAGTGGTCAGGGGGTCGTTCGCGGCTTGACCACGCGTCGCCTCTGTGGTTGCGTTGGGCGACGCTCGTCTCGGTCGAGAAGATGACCACGTGTACCGGTGCGCGGGGGGACCAGTGACATCGCCTCGGATCATGCTCCTGGTGAGCGCGCTGGTCCTTGGCCTCTCGGCGTGGGCGAGCCTCGCCGTCGCCCTGGTCGCGCCCGCTTCTGCCTCGGCGTTCTCCATCAACGGCGGCGCGGCGTTCACTCGTTACCACGACGTGACGGTGGGCTTCGGCAGCACCTCGCCCTTCGGCACGCCGCCTGCGGTCGCCACGTGGGACGGCGGCAGCATGATCCGTGGCGGCGGCGCACCCGTCGGCCTGGACTACCCGTCCCAGACCATCGCGCTCCTGCCGCAACTGTGGCAGAGCTACAACTCGGGATCGAGCAACGCCACTCTCGCCTTCATGATCGACGACGCGCCGCTCACGTGTCGACGTCCACTATGCGGCGGCCGCGGACGCCAACGTCTGCGTCGTCATGGGGGGAGCCATCGACCTCGCGACCGGCCGCGACCCCACGGAGGTCTTCGACGACCTCGGCGCCTACTGCGCCGCGCGAAGAGCGGCGGGCTTCACCGTCGTCATCACGACGTTCCTGCCGCGTGACAAGGAAGGCTTCGAGAGCGCGCGGGAGACGTTCAACGCGCTCCTCCGCGATTCCTGGCCGTCGATAGCCGACGCGCTCGCCGACATCGCGGCCGACCCACGCATCGGCGATCCCCTGGACTGCTTCGACCGCACGTACTTCGCCGCCGACGCCATCCACCCCAACAGCACAGGCTACGGCGTCATGGCCGAGGTGACCGCGCCAATCCTCAGCGCGATCTGCGGCACGTGGGACATGCGCTTGCGCGACTCCGCCGCAGCGTGGGGCGACTGGAGCGCCTACACGCCGCTGCGCCCGTGGACGCTTCACGGCGCCGACGGCCGCAAGACGGTGCATGTCGAAGTGCAGGGCGCCGGCGAGGACGTCGCCTCGGCCTCGGCGTCGATCGTGCTCGACACGACCCCACCGCGGTCGACCGTGGCCGGAGCCGACGACGCATGGCACCAAACGCCGGTGACGCTGACGGCGACGGCGGACGACGGGCCCATCGGCTCGGGCGTCGTGATGGTCCAGCTGAGGGTGGACGACGGCCCCTGGGCGCGCGCCACCCAGGCCGTCGTCAGCGGCGACGGCGCACACACCGTGCGCTACCGCGCCGTCGACGCCGTCGGCAACGTCGAGAAGACCAGGGAGCTGCAGGTCCACATCGACTCGACGCCGCCGGAGACCACCACCGCGGCCGACGACGGCTCCTGGCACGCGGCGCCGCACGTGGTCGCCTTCAGTGCCGCGGACGTCTCCGGCTCGGGCGTCGACCACACCGAGTACAGCGTCGACGGAGACACGTGGAAGACCGGCGCCGCGGCGACGCTCACGACGAGCGGGCGTCACGAGGTGGCCTACCGCTCGATCGACCTTGCGGGCAACGTCGAGGCCGCGCGGACGGCGGCGGTCGCGGTCGACGCCGACGCCCCCAAGACGTCACTCACCGGCGCCGACGACCGCTGGTACGCGGCGCCGGTCCCGGTCAGCCTGACCGCGACGGACACGGCATCCGGCGTCGTGGCTACGGAGTACTCGCTGGACGACGGTGCCTGGACTGTCGGTACGGAGACCGTGGTCAGCGGCGAGGGCGCGCATGTGCTGCGCTACCGCTCCGTCGACGCCGTCGGCAATGTCGAGACGGCTGGGACGCAGACGATCCGGATCGACACCCGGGCGCCCACGGCGCGGTTCCTGCGGCGGGCGGCCTGCCGCCGGGGCGGCAAGGCCACCCTCCGCTACACCGTCGCGGACCCGCGCCCGGGAGGGCCGACGGCGAAGGTGCGCATCGTCGTGAGGGACTCCCGCGGCCGCGTCGTCAAGCGACTCACCCGCCGCAACCTCACCGTCAACAGGCGCCAAGCGACCACGTTCGTCTGCCGCTTGCGCAAGGGTCTGTATCGTCTGTCGATCTCGGCGACCGATGCGGCCGGCACCGCGCAGGCCAAAGCACGCACGGGCCGGCTCCTGGTTCGCTGAGACAGCGTTCTCGACGCGGCCGCCTCAGAGCGGGATGCGTCCTACTTCCGCAGCCGGTCCATGACCGCGGCGACGATCACTGCGACGACACTCACGGCGACCGCGAAAACGACCGCCCAAGGGACGACGTGAGTCATGACAAGGTCTCCCGCGTCCCTTCCCCGTGTAGCCGTCAATCGCTGCTGAACGTCAGCCCCAGGCGCTTGCCCTCGGCCTTCACCGCGGCGTACCAGCGGTTGTAGGCCGACTCCACGTCTCGCAGCGCGCGCTTCGAGGGCTTGGTCTGGTCGTCCATCCAGTCGGAGCCGAACTCCCTGACCCCTGGGTCGCGGATCTCCGCGTCGATACGCCTCTGGACCTTCCTGAGAGTGGCCGCCGAGCGCGCGTACGCGGCCAGCAGCCTTCTGTGGGCCTTGGCCAACTCGGCGGGAGGATCGACCTTGGCGCCGCGTGCGGCGACGTGCGCGTAGGATGCGCCGAGTCCCCCACAGAACACCGCGTAGGCGTTCAGGGCGCCCTCCGTGGCCTCCGACTTGTCTCGGACCCTGGCGTCCTCCGCGCCCTCCCGGTCGAACACCCGCTTCATGTCGGTGAAGTAGGCCCGGTACTCCTCTCTGGCTGCCTCATCGCCGGACTGGCACGCCGCCACACCTGCGCCGAGTGCCACGACGAGGGCTACGCCCGCCACGATGAGCATCATGCGCAGCACTGGCCCGGCGAACGATGTACGCCACCCCACGACGACCGTCGCCTCTCAAGCGATCCATGACCTACGCTCATCCGGTGTCGATGTGCGCTCCCACTCCTCCTGCATGCCGCAAACGGTGTCAGTCAAGCGTTTTGGCGGCGGTCGACGCACGACCGCCGCTTTCGTGGGTGTTCACGCTCTATGCACGGCATACCCTTCGGTGTACCATGCGCGCCACGTGGGGCGCCCTCGACCGGTGGGGACGGCGGCTGCGGGCGCCACGGCAGGGGGTCCCGCACCTCGCGGGCCCATCGTGAAGGGAGGGATGCGCCGACCATCCGTCTCGATGCCGCGGGCGGCTGCCCGAAGGGCCTTCCCGGCTGCAGGCTCGCACGCACTCAAGCGTACCTGGAGGCACAATGCGACATATCGGTACTCGGAAGCTCATCGTCGGACTGGTACTCACGCTGCTGCTGCTCATGGCGCCGGCGTCGGCCGCCCTGGCCGCCGGCGATCCCGTCACCGTCACCACCGGGCCGACCGCCATCACCAACGGCAGTTGTCTCGGCGCCAACGACATCACCATCGACAACGGGCTCTTCGCCATCGCCATCGCCGTCGACACCGCCCCGCCGTGGGGCGTCCCGCTCGGGAGCATCCTCGACGGCACCACGATCAAGGACGGCGTCTGGGGGACTGACCGCCTGACGCTCGTCGATTTCCTCCCGAACGCCTGGGCGGCGTGGCCGAACACCTACCAGAACATCACGGTCACGACCGAGACCGCCGACCAGGCTGTCGTGACCATCGAGCGCGACTTCAACGCGATGCAGCTCGTCACGACCATCACGGTCGACCGTGACAGCCGCTTCGTCAAGCTCAAGACCGTCGCCGAGAACCCCGTCGGCAGCGGCGCCACCTACACGGACATCTACCCCGGCTACACGTTCTGCACCAGCGGCGGGTTCATGTTCGGCCCGTTCAACAAGTCGGCCGGCGCCTACTACGACAGCGTCACCGACCCGTACGGCAAGTACGTGCTCGGCTACGACTCCGACTACTCGATCGGCCTCCACTTCCCCGCCGCCGACTCCTACGACGGAGGCACGGGCTGGAAGGACCTCTACAAGGAGAGCACCTTCGCTCCCGGCGACACGGCCACTCTCGAGGCCGTCGTCCAGTTCGAGGACAGCGCCAGCATCTCGCGCTTCGTCAAGACCGTGATCGACGAGCGCGCCGACGCCAACGGCGCCGTGAGCGGCACCGTGACTCCCGCGGTGGGCGACTTCCCCGAGCCGGCCATCGTCGTCGTCGAGAAGGACGGCGCGCCCTTCAGCTGGGTCGTCGCCGACGGCGGCGCCTACGACCTCGACCTCCCCGTGGGCGACTACGAGCTCTATGCGGTCGCCAAGGGCTATTCGACAAGCGACAAGGTGGCGGTCTCCGTCACCGACGGCGGCGCTCTGACGCAGGACTTCGCCGGTCTGATCACGCAGAGCAAGATCACCGTCAACGTGAAGAACGCGTTCACCAACCAGCCCGTGGACGCGCGCATCAAGGTCACCGGCGGCACGCCGCCGCTGGTCGGCTTCCTCGGCAAGAGCGTCTTCTTCACCGAGCTCGAGGACGTGGGTACGGCGACGTTCAACGTCGCCCCCGGCAACTTCGCCCTGCAGGTCGTCGCCGGCAACGGTTTCACGACGTGGGGCGTCAACGTGCCGATCACTGTCGTGGCCGGCGCAGACCAGACCGTGCCCGTCAAAGTCATGCGCGTCTTCAACCCGGCGGCGAGCCGCTGGTACAGCGCCGACATGCACCACCACTCGAACATCCTCGACGGCATCACGCCGCCGGAGTTCGTAGTGCGCTCGCAGCTGGCCGCAGGGCTCGACTTCACGTGCCTCAGCGACCACGACTCGTTTGCCAACAACCAGGAGGTAGCCACCCTCTCCGCCCTGCGCGGCGTGCCCTTCATCTCGTCCGACGAGATCTCGCCGATCTGGGCGCACTTCAACGTGCTTCCGATCTCCCTCACGAAGCCGGTGACGATCGACCCGGCCGGGACGGCCAAGGAGATCATCGACAGCGCCCACGCGGCCGGCATGGTGATCACCCTCAACCACCCGTACATCGCCTACGGCTACTTCACCGCCGACGACAACGGCATGATCCCCGGCGGCTACTACGCCGACTTCGACATGATCGAGCTGCAGTCCACCAACGTGACCGCCAAGGGCACCAGCCCGGACGAGCGGACCTTCGCCCGGACGGTGGAACTGTGGAACAGCAGTCTCCAGGGCAAGAACAAGCGGTACCCGATCGTGGGCAGCACCGACACCCACGATGTGTGGTCGTGGATCTCCGGCAACACCCGTACCTATGCCAAGATCCCCGCGCCGTACAAGAAGACCCAGGAGAATTACATCAGAGCCCTCAAGGCCGGCAACTCTTATGTGACCCAGGGCCCGCTCGTCGAGCCGCTCAGCGGCAAGATGTTCGGCAAGACCGTCAAGGTGCGCAAGAGCAAGCGCGTCGTGCCCCTGAACGTGCGCGTCAAGGCGGTCGACGGCCTCAAGTCGGTCAAGCTGGTGAAGAACGGCACGGTCATCGATACGCGGACCTTCGATGGCGCCACCAGCGCGACTGTGTCGTTCCGGCCCAAGAACACGACGAAGGCGTGGTACAACTTCATCGTCGAGGATCTCGACGGCAGCCGCGCGATCACCAACCCGATCTGGACCAGGATGGTCAGGTAAGTTCGACGCAGCCCGTACGTGCCACGACCGGCCCTCGGGCCGGTCGTGGCACTTCCTTTTGCTGCGAGAGCCTCCCTTCCCTGAAGACAGGATCCTCCAAGACACAGAGCCTCCGTCAAGCCCGGAGCGTGCCATTCCCGACCGGGCCGCTTTTCTGACGGGTGCCCTGGTCCATGCCCGGGAGCCAGGCTACCGTTGCGTCGCGTCTATACTCGATGCGTGGGCCTTTCTTGCGGAGACGAGGTCTCCGGCGAGGTTGACGAAGGAGGAGTCATGGGAACCTCCCGCATGGTCAGGTCGCGGCGTCGCTGGACGGCGCTGGGAGCGCCGACCCCGGTGGCGGTGGCCTGCCTCACTGTGATCCTCGCGGCGCTCGCGGTGGCGGTCGCGGCCCCGATGGCGCGTGCCGCCGGCGGGGACCTGCTCTGGGCGAAGCGCTACGGCACCGCCGCACGGTACGCCTCTGCCGTCGCCGTCGCGGCTGCCCCGGGCGGCGCCCTCTGTGTGACAGGGCAGCGCGTCGCCCCGACCGGCAGCCACATGGTCGTCCTTCGCTACCGCGCCGACGGCCGCCGGGCCTGGGTGCGCACGCATGGTGCAACCTCTCCCGGAGAGGAGTTCGCCGCGGCCATCGCCTGCGACCGCCGCGGCAACGTCTTCGTCGCCGGCAGCGTCGAGGCGGGCCTCAACGACTGGGGCATCGTCGTGATCAAGTACCGCCCGGGCGGAAAGCGTGTGTGGATGCGGCTCTACGCCGGCCCCGGCGGCGCGGACGTTCACGCCGCCGCCCTCGCGGTCGATCGCTACGGGAATGCATACGTGACCGGCACCAGTCGCTCGCCCGGCGGCGACCTCAGGGTCGTCGCCGTCAAGTACACACCGTCCGGCAGGCGAAGCTGGGTTGCCGTTCGCGGCCCAGAAGTGTTGGGCGGCGGTTTCGTGCTCCCAGGCGTCGACTTCGCCGTCTCCGACATGGCGCTGGACGGCTACGGAAACGTGTACGCGTGTGGCTCGGCGCGATTCATGGCCGACGAGCGCGCCGTGGTGCTCACGTTCAAGCGCACCGACGGAAGCACCCCCTGGGCATGGATCGACGTGCCGGGGGTCGGCGAGAAGAGCTCTGCCACGGCGATCGTCGTCCGCAAGAACTGGGTCGCCGCAGCAGCCACACTGGACACGGGGACGGACCGGCACATGATGGGGCTGGGCTTCACCCGGGGGGGCGCGCCGCAGTACCGCACGTTCTACGACGAGGGGCCGGGATCCAGCCTCAGTTCGAGCGACGTCGTGGTCGACGGCAAGGGCAGTGCGTTCGTCGCCGGTGTCACGGAGCAGGCCCTCGGCTCATCTGTCGCCTGCGTCATGCGCCTCCGGTCGGACGGCGTCTGGCAGATCACGGCCTACGAGCCTCTTGACGACAGGGCGGTCGGGCCCCATCTCGCACTGGGACCCACCGGCGCCGTCTACGTCGCCTGGTCTGATGAGTGGGGCGACGGTCCAACCGAGCACAGCAACATCATCGTGCGGCGCTTCACGAATTCCCTGCAGGGACGTCCGTGGATGCGGGCGTGGCGCGGCCCCGGGCACGACAACGACCGGCCCTGCGGCGTCGTCCTCGGGACGACCGGCGGGATCTACGTGGCAGGCACCTGCCAGGGGATTGGCGGCAGCCAGATCGTCGTGCTCAAGTACAGGCGGTGACGGCGAGTTGTTCGGCAAGACGATCGAGGTGCGTAGGAGCGGCAAGGTCATCACTACGCGGCTCTCGACGGCAGCCGCGCGATCACCAACCCGATCTGGACCAGGATGGTCAGGTAAGTTCGACGCAGCCCGTACGTGCCACGACCGGCCCTCGGGCCGGTCGTGGCACTTCCCTTGTACTGCGGGGGGCTGCGCTTCTAGAAGCCGACCACGGCCGAGTGGCGCCCGCGCGTCCCGGCCGCCTCAGGTTCCTTCTCGTGACCGTTGCCGCCGTTTGACGGGTGGCTGAGCGACTCGGCGATGTCGTCGGGGACGGGCTGGTGGCGGAGCAGGATGCCGTAGAGCTTGTCGGCGAGACCCGGCGCGGCGTCGAGGACGCCGGAGACCTGGCGGAGCCGGTACTCGACGAAGAAATCCGGCTCGACCAGCAGCGCCTCGGCGATCACGCTGATGACCTGGTCGGCGGGTACCGGGCGCGTGCCCTTCGTCAGGTGGTTGAGATAGCCGGCCGACAGCTTGCTCTTGTAGGCGAGCTGGCGGTAGCTGAGTCGCCGCTCGTCCATGAGGCCCTTGAGGGCCTGCGGGAAGCGGTCCTGCGAGAACCGGTTCTTGGCGATCGGCGTCGTGTACATGGCATTCATGACAGTACGTCTATCGCCCGGAATCGGCAGATACTTGAGCGGAACAGGCCCTCGTTGTCAGGTATGGATACGCATGCGGGCCGGGTACGGAGCCTCAGCCGCCGCGTGCGCGCCCGGGGCCAGGGCCTCAGGCGCCGCGGCGCAGCAGCTCGTGGAGGGTGGCGGCGAGCTCGGCGACCGGCAGGTCGCGCCTCTCGCCACTCGCGCGCTCCTTGACCTCGACGACGCCGTCCGGAGCGCGCTTGCCGACCACGACCTGCACTGGGCAGCCGAGCAGGTCGGCGTCCTTGAACTTGATGCCGGGGCTCATGTCGCGGTCGTCGAAGAGGACCTCGAAGCCGGCCGGCAGCTCCTCGTAGAGCCGCTCGGCGAGCGCGCGCTGCACCTCGTCCGACGCGCGCACCAGGACGAGATGGACGTGATACGGAGCGATGCTCGCCGGCCAGGCGATGCCGTTGGCGTCGTGGTGTTGCTCCACGGCGGCCGCAGCGATGCGTGCCAGGCCGATGCCGTAGCTGCCCATGACGATGGGACGCTCCTTGCCGGACTCGTCGAGGAACGTCGCCCCCATGGGCTCCGAGTACTTGGTGCCGAGCTGGAAGATGTTGCCGACCTCGATCACCCGGGCGCCCTGGAGCTCGCCGGCGCACTGCGCGCAGGGGTCGCCGGGCTCGGGTCGCGCAGGTCGGCGACGACCGCCTGCGGCACCATCTCCAGGGTGACACCGGTGCGATGGTGGTCGGCTTCGTTGGCGCCGGCGACGTAGGAGCCCCGGCGCAGCGCCTCGTCCGCGAGCACCGGCAGCTCGGTCGGCACGGGGCCGATGTAGCCGATCTCGGTGCCATGGGCGGCCAGGACCTCTTCGGCAGTCGCGAGCCGGAAGTCGGCGCCGAGCGCCTTGCGCAGCTTGAGTTCGCTCAGCTCGTGGTCGCCGCGCAGCAGCACCATCACCTGGCGGCCGGCGGCGGGCTCGCCCGCGGCTGCAACGGCAGCCTCGTCCGGCGACGCCCGGAGCGTCGTCCTCGACCGTGACGACGAGCGCCTTCATGAACGCGCGAGGAGGGAGCGCGAGGAAGTCGGCCACCTGGGCGATCGTCTTGGCGCCGAATGTGGGCACGATGGCGTCGACGGTGAGGGCCATCGGCTTGGCGTCGCCGATCGACGACTCGGCGCTCTCGTCCACCGCCTTCTGGATCTCGCTGTGCGGCGGCTCTCGGTCGGCGCCGGCGACGGCCGTCTCGACGTTCGCGGCGTAGCCGCACTCACGGCAGTAGACGATCTCGTCCTCGCCGGCGTCGGCGTAGGCCATGTACTCGTGGCTGACGGCCCCGCCCATCATGCCCGAGTCGCCCTCGACCATCATGCACTCGAGGCCGCAGCGGGCGAAGATGCGGTCGTAGGCGACGATGTGCTCGCGGTAGCTCTCCTGGAGAGCCTCGTCGCTGACGTCGAGGCTGTACGAATCCTTCATGATGAACTCGCGCGTGCGCAGCACTCCGCTCTTGGGGCGCACCTCGTCGCGCTCCTTGGTCTGGAAGTGGTACCAGAGCTGCGGGAGCTGCTTGTAGCTGTGGACCTCGTGCGCGGCCAGCCAGGTGACGACCTCTTCGTGCGTCATGGCCAGCACCATGTCGGTGCCCTTGCGGTCCTTGAGGCGGAACATCTCGCCGCCGATGGCGCTCCAGCGACCGCGACTCCTGCCAGATCTCCGCCGGCTGCAGCACCGGCATGAGCAGTTCCTGGCAGCCGATGGCGTCGAGCTCCTCGCGGATGATCTGCTCGATCTTGCGCATGACGCGCCAGCCGGCCGGCAGATACACGTAGATGCCGGCGGCGAGCTGGCGCACGAGGCCGGCGCGGACCATGAGCTTGTGGCTCACGGCCTCCGCGCCGGCCGGATCCTCTTTGACCGTCGGGAACAGCATCTGGCTGGCGCGCATGTGACCTCGCGATGATGGCTGATGGACGATTCCCTATACTACCAAACCGGCCGCAACCGCCGAAGGCCGCGCCGCCCGGTGTGACTCCTCCCCCGCAACGCTCGCGGGCCGCCGCTGCGCTACTCGCGGTGCTGGGTGACGGAGAAGCCGCCGCGGACGGCGAAATCGTCGCGGCGGGCCTGCGTGACGTCCTCCGTGACCATCTCGGTGACGAGCTGGGCGAAGCTGACCGTGGGGGCCCAGCCGAGGCGCTCGCGCGCCTTCGTGGCGTCGCCGAGGAGGGTGCCGACCTCGGTCGGGCGGTAGTAGTGCGGGTCCACGCGGACGACGACCTTGCCGGGGCGGAGGGCGCCGTTGGCCTGCGGAGCCAGGTCGGCGAGCGGCTCGTGGCCGGCGCACACGGCGGCGAGGCGGGCGGCGTCGACGGAGTCGACCACGCCGCCCTCCTCCGCCCCGCTCCCCTCCCAGCGCAGGCCGACGCCGACCTCGGCGAAGGCGCGCTCGGCGAACTCGCGCACGCTGTGCTGCTCGCCGGTGGCGACGACGTAGTCCGCCGGCTCGTCCTGCTGCAGCATCAGGTACATGGCGCGGACGAAGTCGCGGGCGTGGCCCCAGTCGCGGAGCGAGTCGAGGTTGCCGAGCCAGAGGTCGTCCTGCAGGCCCAGCGCGATGCGGGCGACTGCGCGCGTGATCTTGCGCGTGACGAAGGTCTCGCCGCGCACCGGGCTCTCGTGATTGAAGAGGATGCCGTTGCTGGCGTGCATGCCGTAGGCCTCGCGGTAGTTCACCGTGATCCAGTAGCCGTACACCTTGGCGGCGCCGTACGGGCTGCGTGGGTAGAAGGGCGTGGTCTCGCGCTGCGGCACCTCCTGCACCTGCCCGAACATCTCGCTGGTGGAGGCCTGGTAGAAGCGGGTGCGCTCGGCGATGCCGAGGATGCGCATCGCCTCGAGCAGGCGGAGCGTGCCGAGGGCGTCGCTGTTGGCCGTGTACTCCGGCGTCTCGAAGCTGACCTGCACGTGGCTCTGGGCGGCGAGGTTGTAGATCTCGTCCGGCTGGGTCTCCTGCACGATGCGGATGAGGTTGGTGGCGTCGGTGAGGTCGCCGTAGTGCATGAAGAAGCGGCCGCCGGGCACGTGCGGATCCGTGTAGAGGTGGTCGACGCGGTCCGTGTTGAAGGAGCTGGCGCGGCGCTTGATGCCGTGGACGGTGTAGCCCTCGCCGAGCAGGAGTTCGGCCAGGTAGGCGCCGTCCTGGCCGGTGACGCCGGTGATGAGCGCCGTCTTCGTCATCTGTTCTCCCGGTACCACTCGTAGGTGCGGCGAAGGCCGTCCTCGAGCGCGACCGTGGGCGCCCAGCCGAAGGCTCTGAGGCGCCCGACGTCCATGAGCTTGCGCGGCGTGCCGTCGGGCTTGGAGGCGTCCCACTCCACGGGGCCGTCGTAGCCGACGACGCGCTGGATGAGCGCGGCGAGCTCACGGATCGTGAGGTCCTCGCCGCAGCCCACGTTGAGCAGGCCGTCCGGGACGTCGGCCGCGTGCACGTTCTGCAGGCAGAACGTGATCGCCCGGCCGACGTCGTCGACGTGGAGGAACTCGCGGCGCGGGGCGCCGGTGCCCCAGAGGGTGACGCCGCCGGAGCCGGGCGGAGCGGCTGCGCCGCCGCCCTCCCCCACCCCGCGCTTGGCGTCGTCGAACTTGCGGATCATTGCCGGCAGCACATGGCTCGACTCCCGGTCGAAGTTGTCGCCCGGGCCGTAGAGGTTGGTCGGCATCAGCGAGAGGTAGTCGGTGCCGTACTGGCGGTTGAGGCTGCGGCACATCTCGATGCCGGCGATCTTGGCGATGGCGTAGGAGCGGTTCGTCTCTTCCAGCGGCCCCGTGAGCAGGTACTCCTCCCGCAGCGGCTGCGGGGCCTCGCGTGGGTAGATGCACGAACTGCCGAGAAAGACGAGGCGCTGCACGTCGTGCCGGAACGCCTCGCCGATGAGGTTCAGCTCGATGAGCAGGTTCTGCTCGACGAACTCCCAGGGCAGCTCCCAGTTGGCCATGATGCCGCCGACCTTGGCCGCGGCGTCGATGACGGCGTCGGGCCGCTCCGCGTCGAAGAAGCGGCGGGTCGCGGCCGGGTCCGTGAGGTCCAGCTCGGCGATGTCGCGCACGATGACGTTCTCGTAGCCCTGCTCGCGCAGCGTTCGGTAGATGGAGCCGCCGACGAGCCCGGTGTGGCCGGCGAGGAAGATGCGGGACGCTGTGCTGATGAGCTCGGGCATGTCGGGGGCCATTCTACCCCCAGATGCGCCAAAGGGGGTTTGTACGCCTCGAGAGGATCGGCCGGCACGGGGACCACCCGGATCGTCTCGCCGTCGTCTACGCCTCCACGAAGCGCACGCCGGGCAGGCCGCGAAAATGCGCGCCGTGCGTCCAGAGTTCGGCGGCGTGCCTTTCGCGCGGTCGCGTAGATGATGCTGTCGGCGCAGGGCAACCCCGTGGCCGGCCCGACGCGCGAGGCAGCGATGGCGAGACTCCCGTCAAGAGGGACAAGGGTCGCCTGAGACATCACGGCCATACCTTCTGCCGCCTCGGCCTCACCGCGCCACGTGAGCAGGCGACGGCCGACCTCGAGGAGGCACACCGTCGGAACGAGGAGCCCATCCTGTGCGGCCAGTGCCGGGCGGTACGCCTCACCCAGCGGCGTTGCCCCGAGGATGTCGAGCCAGCCGCACGAATCGACGAGGATCAATGCCGATCCTCGTGATCGCGGCAATCGCTCGTGTCGATGCCGGGGAACATACCGAACGCCTCGCTCAGGGGGCGCGTCGGCACCGCCACAACGTGGCCGTCGAGCGCCAGGACCTGCATGCCTTGCCCGGGCTTGAGCCCCAGGGCATCGCGGACGTCCTGCGGGATCACGCATCTGGTACTTGCTCGAGAGCTGCACAAGGGTCATGGGCGGCCTCGCGGTCTGGGCATCGATGTACATCGCGTTCAACGACACCACCATCGACCTCCTGTTCGGCGTTGGCCTGCCTCGCCCCCGCAGCGCTACGGCGGTGCCCGGCCCGCGGCGAGAGAGGCGAAGCCCGCGAGGGGTTCACATCGACGTGAGGGGCGGCGGCACATGGTGCGCGGGGCTCGGCACCACTACCGGCACCACTGGTGGCACCACTGCCGGCACCACTGGTGGCACCACTACCGGCACCACTGGTGGCACCACTCCGGCACCACTGGTGGCACCGAGCGTTCGCGTCATATGGTCGGGCCCGCAAGCGCGGCTCGGCGGCGGGAGCGCGCCGGGGCCGGGCCGCGCCGGCCCCGGCCGAGAGCTGTCAGCGCACACTCATGGCAGCGCCGCCTCTACAGAGGCGAGCGCGAGAAACAGGGCCACGGGCCGCGGCCGGATCGGCGAGTGCCCGCTCACAAGCTCCACCTCGATGAAGCCCAGATCCGCGTGGAAGCCGACCCGACCGGGCAGCGCGTCGACCACCACGCCGGTGCAGCCGGCCGCGACCTGCACCTGGAGCGCGACCGCGAACGCATACGCCGCGGGCCGCCGGCCGAGTCTGCGCGCCCTGGAAGGCCTCGTCGACGGCGAGGCGCGCGAGCCTGAGCACGGGCAAGGGACAGTGCGGCAGCCCTCCTCCGGGCCTGACCGGGAATGTCGTCGCGGTCGATCTGCCCGACGGCGACGGTCACGTACCCCACCACCCGTGACCCGTCCAGAGCGGCGTAGGTGGTGCCGACGAAGAGGCGGTCCTGGTTCTGGCCGGCGCACTGGCCCCGAGGGTGACATCGTCGTGTGCCACTCTCCCCCGCTTCGAGCCCTCGCCTTCACGGTGCGCAACGGCTACGGTCCAAGAAGCCGCGACGCGGTGGTAGCGTAGTAAGGTGGTAATGCAGTCCTTACTCTTCGGGGGGTCCCGATGCGCGATCGAGCGGTGAGCAAGTTGACCAGCAAGTACCAGACGACCGTCCCGGCGCCCGTGCGCGAGGCCCTTCTGCTCGAGAAGGGGACTCGCTCGCGTTCGAGATCGGCGACGACGGCACCGTGACGGTCCGCAAGGCGGTGCCGCTCGACGTGCCGTTCGAGCGCGCGCTCGGCGCCACGCTCAGTGAGTGGGAGTCTGGCGAGGACGACGAGGCATATCGTGACCTTTGAGCAGTGGGATGTCGTCGTGGTGCCCTTCCCGTTCGCCGACCGGGCTGCGAGCCGACGGCGGCCCGCGCTCGTCGTTCGCGTCACGATCCGCTGGGCGCCGTCGTAGGGCACTACGTGCTCGCGATGATCACGAGCGCCGCGCACCGCCGGTGGCCCCTGGACGTGCCGATCGGCGATTCCGAGCGCCGCGGGCCTCCCCGCCCCATCACTGGTGCGCCTGAAGCTCTTCACGCTGGACGACCGGCTCATCGAGAGGCGCCTGGGCGTACTGGCGCGGGAGGACGCGCGGCGCGTCCGCGCCGTGCTCGCCCGCGCCCTCGG
>CAVPVX010000001.1:0-454417 GCA_963709345.1 uncultured Actinomycetes bacterium | reverse complement strand
ACATCTGCTCGTAGATGAGCAGGTCCTGGGTGCGCGTGCCGACCGTCTTTGACCCCGAGCCGTCGTAGGTGAGCACGACCTCGTCGCCGATGTCGACGGCGGAGAACTTGGCCGGCGACGCCCAGATCTCGACCAGGTGGTCGAGCTCGTCCGCGGACAGCGGCGGCACCCTGGCCCGGCTCGCCGCCGCCAAGGTGCCCTCTTCGAGCTCCGCGCGCAGCTCGCTGCGCGTCAAGCGGGTCAGCGAGCCGTCACCCATGCGGGTCGGGAACTGCGTCTCCATCTTCCGGTGCTCCTTGTTCAGTGGCCGCCCGCGCCACGCGCGTACCGCTCGAACGCGGCGCGCGCCTCGCGGCGGGCATCGTCGGGGATGGGGGTCGGCACGTGCGCGGCGAGCACTGCTTCAGCGCGCGCCAGCGCGTCGCTCACCAGGGAACGCCCCGCATACGCGGATGGGGCCTCACGCTGGAACACGGATGCGCGCCAGATCTCACCGCGGCGAGAGTTCACGCGAGAGCTGCGCCGCGCGAGGAACTGACCGCCCGGGCCGACCGCGGCGATGTCGTCGATCAGGGTCGACGCGTCGTCCACGGTGTCGGGCAGCTCGAGCAGGCGCTTGACCGACCCGATGAGGTCGCAGTCGAGGATGGTCTTGGCGGTGGACACCGCCTCGTCGACGACCCCGGCCCCGACGGCAGAATAAGCGCCGCACAGCACGGAGGTCGCCGCCGTCAGAGCACCCTCCGAGCCGGCCTGGAAGTTGGCGGCCTTGGCATCCGAGCTCATGCCGGCGCTCATGCTCGGCAGGCCGTACCGACGGGTCATGGCCAGGCTCGCCATGTCGATCAGCGCGACCTCGGGCGTGCCGCTGAGATACCCGCCGGTGCGCAGATGCGTGGAGCCGCCGATGGCGACCACCATCGAGGGCAGCCCGGCGCCGCCAGCTGGAAGATGGTGACGGCGGCCAGGATCTCCGCGAGCGTGATGACGGTAGTACCAGGACGCTCAGAGGAGCCGTGGTGCCCATCAGCGGCAGGGGATGGACGAGGATCGGTACCCCGTGGCGCGCGAGCTCGATTGAGGCCTCGAGCTTGTCGCCCTCGAACCGCAGCGGCGACACGGGGCAGTGCAGCGAGGAGTAGATCGGCCGCTCGTGCATCGGCGCCCCCGCGATCGCCTCCAACATCTCCAGAAGGGGTGGCACCTGCTCCGGCGAGTGCGCCACGACGCTCTGCACGTGTTTGGAGGTGGACTCCAGGGCGATGAGATCGGTCTCGAGGCCCACCGTCGGCGCATCGAGCTCACCCAACGTCAGCGAGGTCCAGATGAAGTCGAGGTCGTCAAGAGCGTCGAAGAGGCCGTAGAAGTAGGCGAGGTCGTCGCGCGTAGCGTCACGCACCGCGTCGGTCACGTCGTCCAGGACCGTCATCACCATGCCGTCCGTGCAGCAGGCCAGCGGCGAGCCGGCGCCGACGAGCAGGTCGTGAGCCGCGTCGCGGGCCGCGAGCCGCACGCTCCCGGGAGCCTTCTCCAGACAGCTCTCGACCAGCTCTGGGGGCAGGGTCGCGGTGCGGCGCTACCCTGTCGACGTGGGCGCCCGCGTCGGCGAGGAGGTCCAGGGCGACGGTGGACTCCACGCCGATGCCCACGTGCTCGAGCACGTACAGGACGCGCTGGTGCAGCGCGTCCTTCTCGGCGGCCGAAAGGCACCCGAACTTCAGGTGCATTGTGGACTTCTTACTGCCGCAGCGGCGTCGGCCGCGTCCACGATCTCGCGGATCTTGCGCACGACGTCGTCGGGCAGCGGCTCCGGCACGTGCGTCGCGAGGATGCGGCGCGCCTCCTCCAGCGCGCGCTGATGCAAGTCCTTGCCGCCGGCGGCGGCCCAGTCCTCCCGCACCCTGCGGTCGATCAGCTTCGGCTGGGACTGGCTGCGCATGAACTTGAGTGTGGAGTCCAGGCTGAGGAAGTCCCCGAAGGGGCCCACCTGCGCGATGTCGTCCACGCCGAGCCGCTCGTCGTCCACCGGGACACCCATGACCGCGTGCTTGATCATCCGGGCGAACTCGTTGTCCATGACGAGCTGGCCGAAATCGAACGCGACACCCGACTCGATCATCCCCGCGCCGTAGATCAGGTTGGCACCTGCCAACGCCGGCAGCAGCGCGGTCAGCGTCTTCTCGTGACCGGTCTGAGCGTCGAAGAGCTTGGAGTCGCCCTACAACCCGGCCACGTAGCTGGGCAGGCGATACCGTCGCGCGATGGCGGCTGCGGCGGCGCTGATGACGCCACACTCCGGCGAGCCGACGGAGGCCGCCGCGAGGCGCAGGTCCATGGCCGTCGTCGAGCTGCCGTAGAGCATCGGCGTGCCTGGGCTCGTGAGCTGCGCCAGCGTGATTCCGGCGAGCACCTCAGCGTTGTGGACGACGAGTGTACCGGCGAGATTGACGGGGGCCGAGCCACCGGCCATCGCCATCGAGAGCACCAGACAGGGGACGCCGGCGCGCGCGGCCGAGACGATCGCCTCCGAGCACTCCTTGGGGAGCTTCAGCGGACTCACCGGACATACTCCGATCATCACCATCGGACGCCGCCGCAGAGCCTCCCGGTCACCCACGACGGCGGCGGCGATGTCGAGTATCGTCTCGGCCTCCCAGCGGGAGAGCGGGCCGGCGCAGATGTGCTTACTGCGTGCTGAGCAGCGCCGCCTCGTAGCTGTGGATGGTCGCCGTCGCGGTCGGCATGTCGTGAGCTCCGACGGCGATCTCGTACGTGTCCAGTTCGTCCAGGTAGTCGGCGACTCGCGCGGTGTCGGCGACGTCCTGCTTGGTCGGCTCACGCATCTCGCCGGTCTCGAGGTCGACGATGCTGATGCCCTCGCCGAACGTCGTGAAGCCGACGCGCCCGGCATCGAGCATGATGTCGTCCTTGGGGCTGCGACCGGCGGCCAGGATGCGCTCCGGCGACGAGTCGAGCGCCGCCTCGACGAGCCGCGGCGGAATCCTCACGACCCCGGTCGCACGATCGACGATCGCGCCGCCGGACTCGAAGATGTCCAGCGCCTCGGGGTCGTAGATGGTGAAGACGCCAGTCTGCTCGAGGACCTCCAGAGTCGCGACGTGGAGGTCCCTGAACTCGTCGTCGGTGAAGGCATCGAGCTGAAGCCTCCGCTGGCGCGTACAGTCCCACGTGGGCACGTCGTTTCAATGGACCCACCTCCCCCGGATGGTTTCGGCTGTCTCTACATATAGCAAGCCAGTCTGGTCTGCGTCAAGAGCTCCATGGTACGCTGCGACGCGATGGACCGAGCGCACTCCACAGAGCAGCCCACGAGGAGCCTGCAGCCGCAACAGAACAGGCGTCAGCTCAGCGCGGCCGCGTCAAAAGACAGGCTCATCGAGGCGACGATCCTGTGCATGGCCAACTACAGCCAGCGTTCCATCGAGAGGATCACCGACGCCGCCGGGGTGTCCCGCGGCCTGGTGCGGCACCACTTCGGCAGCAAGCGTCGGCTCCTCCTCGAGGCGTTCCAGCGCCTCGCGGACGGGCAGCGGGCGGCGTTCACAGCCGGCCCGGCGGAGGACGACGATCCGGTGGCGACGCTACGCGCGATCGTCGCCACGGACTTCCGTGAGGAGCTGGCGGCGCCTGAACGGGCTCACGCCTGGTTCGGGTTCTGGCAGGCAGCCCTCGGCGACCCGGACCTCAAGGAGATCAACGAGCGTGTGTACGCCGACGAGCGCGAGCGGTACAGCGAGCTCTTCCGCGAGGCGGCGCAGCAGAGTTCGGCCTGGACATCGATCCCCGCAAGGCCGGGATCGGGCTCGTGGCCCTCGCGGACGGAGCCTGGATCGAATTGCTGATGGCGGCGACGGACTTCAGTGTCGACGATGCGCTCGCGCTCTGCGACGACTACATCGACATGGTCCTGGAGCGGGGCCGCTTCGGTCGCGGGAGAGCCGGAGGCAGCTGAGCCGTCACGGCGCGGCCCCTCGCGAACGCCCTCGCGGGGGGCCGACTTGGCCGGTCAGCCCCCCGGCCGCCGGGCCTCGACGTCCGCAAGGATCCGGTCGAGGCCCGCCGTGACGTCATCCGGCAACTCGAAGGCACGCGGCTCGGAGCGCAGCTCCGCGACTCGCGCCCGCAGGCGGTCGAGCAGCGTCTTTGACCCGTCCGCCTCCCAGGCGTCGTGCCGCGTCGTGTCCAGGAAGTCGCTCTGCCAGATCTTGCGGAAGTGCTTGCGCGTGTAGGGCCGGGCCAGGTGGTTGCCGCCCGGCCCTACCGCCTCGATCTCGTCCAGCGCCAGCGCCTCGTCGTCCACAGGTAGCGGCGCCATGAACGCCTTCGCCCAGCCGAGCAGGTGGTCACCGAAGACGATCGACTCGTCGCTGCTCTGCAACCCGCACTCGAGGTAACCGACGTCGTGCAACAGCGTCCCGCGGCTGAGCTTGCCGAGGATCGCCGTCAAAGCCGCCTCCGCGCTCCACTGCTCGTCCAGCAGCTTGCTGTCGGTGTGCGCCGCGTAGGCGAAGCTCGACATCGTACCGCCGCCAGGTCGTCTGCGCCTGGTCGCCGCGGAAGCGTCGCGAGCGAATACACTTCGTTCATCGTCCGCATGTTGATCGCACCAACCCCGACGCCCAGACGAAACGGCGCACCGGGTTTGACCCTGGCTCAGAACGAGGCCGGCGAGGACCTCGGCGTTGGCGACCACGATGACGGCGGCCACGCTGGCCGGCGCCGTGGTGCCGAGCGTTCGGCGCGGCGCCCAGACGAGCGGGATGCCGAGCTCGGCGCAGGCGATCACCTTGCTGGCGCCGTCCTCGTCGAGGAGCGGCGGCACGGGCATGGCGTAGATGGCGGAGCTCCCCGCCCTGCGCCGGCGAGCGCCGCCATCTCCGCATCCTCGGAGGATGTGCCCGTCGCGGGGCGCCACGATGAGCGGCTTGCGCGTGCCCGCGGCATGGCGTCCACCTGCACGAGGTCGTCGAATCGCCTGCGGAGCATCTTCCGGCAGGCCCATGCTCATGACGGAGTCGATGTTGGGCAGCTTCGGCAGAGGCCGCCATGCCCTCGACGTCGGCGCGGCGGACGCGGCGGCGCTCACCGGTGTCCGGGTCGCAGACGTACCAGGATGTCCGACCGAGTGCCGCAGTGGGTGCTGGCCGGCGTCGAGCACGAGCGCGCTGGTCTCGCCGCCGCGCGACTTGATGGTCCAGTCGCGCGACGCGCTCTCGAGCGCCGCACCGACCAGCTCAGCGGGATGCGCACCCGCGCCCCGTCCACCTGTGCACCGGCCCCGGCGAGGATCTGACGGCCGGCGCGTAGTGCACGTCGATCCCGTCTCGGAGAGCACCTGCAGCATCGCCTCATGCACACGCCGACAGGCGGCCGCGTCCGAGATTGTCAGATGCGCCTCGTTCATACCGCCTCCTCATCACGCCGGCACGCACCAGCTCCGTGAATCGAGCAGGTGCGAGCACATGCCTCGACAGGCCCGGCGGGTCCCGGCCCGGACGAGTCTACCTCGGCCGCGCCGTATCCCGCTCCGGAGAGTCCATCGGCATTCGATCCATCCCCGAGAGAATTCGCATTGTTTGGTCGGTGGCCTCCCCCGATGTAGGCCCTCTCGAGCACCGGATCACCGGTGGTCGACGCGTGACCGGTTCTGAGGTGGACCGAGTGAAGCCTCCTGCGAATCTACCGCGACTCGGGAATCGGCGGGCAGGAGCACGGCCCTGGGGGCGCTCCATGCATCGACCGTCGGCAAGCCGCCCGGACGCTCGGCGTGACGCCGAACACCGTCCGCCGCTGGACGGCGACGGGGTCTCCCGTGCGAGCGCGCTGCCGGCGGCCACCGGCGCAATCGCACGGGACGACATCGATGAGCTGAGAAGAGCCATCGGCGGGAACGGCCGGCTCCAGGCAACTGGCACGCGAGCGGGAAGACGACACACTGGCGCAAGTGCTCATCGACCTGGCCGGCATGCTCTGACCGGCAGGAGCTCCTCGCGACGATCGCCGTCACGTCACGCGCCTCTGCGACTGCAGTACGTGTGCGATCAGCGGCTACGATGCGGCCGCCGGAAGTGTGCACGTCCTCGCGTAGAACGACGCGAGCGGCAGCGCCTGCCGTCGACCACGGCCGTCGACATCGAGGACTATCCGCTCACGCGCCGTGTGCTGGAAGGGGGGAACTGTCGTCGTCAATGTGCGATGACCGCGACGCCGACCCCGCCGAGGTCCGACTGCTGCGCCGCTACGAGGATCAGAGCGTGCTCGATCGTGCCGCTGTCGTCGGCGATGATGCGATCGGCGTTCTGGAGGCAGTCGACTCGGACCGGCCTCGCTTCTACTCCCCGCAGGAGTTGCGCCTCATGAGAGCGCTGGCCGGCAGCGCCGCGGTCGCCATACGCAACGTTGAGATGTACCGTGACGCGACGCGCGCCGGCGACGCAGCTGTCGTTCTTCCGACGCGGCTCGAAGACCTCGCCGACCGCATCGCCGACCTCGGCGACCTGCGCGAGCAGGCGATTGGCGGCCCCGTCGCGCGACTCGCCTGCGACCTTTTCGCGGCGCAATCATGCCTCATCGTCCGCGACAGCCAGGTCGTCGGCGCCGCCGTCGCAGCGGTATCGGCGGCGAGCGAGGGGTGAGCTCGGCGTCCGACGGGCGTGACGCCGCGAGCGTGCTGACGAGCGCTCGCACCGGGCCGGTCGGGCATACGCACTGACCGTCACCCTGCTCGTCCCGCCGAGCCCGGCCAGGGAGAAGCTCCTCGACTTGCTGGCCGCGTTTCGCCGCGGGCTCGGCTGAACGGCCGACCACATCGCCTGCAGCGCAACCCGGCCGATTTCTCGACGACGTGGATCCACCCGTGGCAGGGTAGTCTGACGTCGTCCGTGGATCGATGTCCACCAGGCGCGTGCGCACCCGGACGCGCGAGCGCAGGCCTCCAGCGCCGCTCGACCCCGACAAGAGGAGCCCACGTATCCAGAGCCGCCGACTCCGGCACCGAAGGCCGCACGGCCACCCCGTCCTCGCTCGGCTGCCGCATGCCGGCCGATGGGAGCCGCACGGCGCTCGCATCATGGGCTGGCCCACCCGGATCGCATCCGCTCCGTCTGGGCGAGCACTACGTGCGGGCGATGGGCGAACCACGCGGCCGCGACATCGAGGTCGTCTAGATGCCGATCGACGACTCGTGGCTCCGCGCCAGCTGGCCGATCTTCGTCACGCGCCTGACGGCACGCTGCCGTCAGCGACTACGCCTTCAACTCCCCGGGCGGAATGCCCGCCCTACGACAACGATGCCGCCGTCGGCCGCCGGCTCGCCGAGCGCTTCGGCGTGGAGCGCTTCGCCGCCTCGATGGTCCTCGGGAAGGCGGCATCACCATCGACGGCGAGGCACGCTGGTCACCACTGGAGCTGCCTGCTGCATCCTCGCGCAACCCGGCCAACCGAGGATGAGATGACGCGGATACTCAAGGACTACCTCGGTGCGGAGAAGGTCATCTGGCTCATCGCAGGACTGGGCCTTGACAAGGACCCGACACCGACTGGCATGTGGACGGCGTCGGCGCGTTCGTCGGCCGGCAGGCTGCTGCTCCACGGGTCGTGACCCGCAGCGCCGACTTCGAGAACCCGGCAGAACCGCCGCCGGCTGCATACTCGCCGACGCCCACGGCCGGAACCTCGAGGTGACCGGGTCCGCCGGCGGAGCGCGCCGGTCGCTGATCGGCGACATGCCGATCGTCGAGAACCTCCTCGACTCGTACTTCGCCAACGGCGCGCTGATCGTGCCCTTCGACGGCAACGGGGACGACGACCTCGCCGCCTCGAGACGCCCTGCGTGGATCGGTGCCCGGCACGAGGTCGTCGGCGTGCCGTGCCCGGTCATCGGCTACAGCCGCCTCCCGTCCGATCCGCCGAGATCAGTCCATCTCATCCGGCGCCACAGCGTGACGCCCTTCGGCATCGAGATACCGAGGCAGCGCCGCAGCGCGCGCGAGACCGGGTCGGGCCTGCGACCCTCATCCTCCATCACCTCACAGCGCTCGATGGCGCTGCGCACCGCGCGCGCGCCGACCGAGCGGATGGGCTCCGGCGGCAGGTAGGTCGGCGGCTCCGAGACCAGCGGCGACTGCGCGAAGTCGTCGTCGAGCCCCAGGACGACCGAGGCCAGGGTGCGGCCGATGAGGTTGGAGGCTGAGACGCCGTTGCCGGAGTAGCCCAGGCCGTAGTGGACGTTGCGGTACGCGCCCAGGGTGCCGACCCAGGGAATGCCGTGCTGAGTGCGCTCGAGGGGCCCGCCCCAGCGCCACTCGACCGCGAGGTCGCGAGTGGCCGGCAGCATCCCGCGCATGTCCGCGACGACGCCCTCTATCTCGCGGAGATCGTGGAAGTGGGCGGGGATGATGCGGCCGCCGTAGCCGAGGCGGCCGCCACCGCGGCCGAAGACGACGCGGTCGTCGGCCGTGCGCTGGGCGTAGTGCACGGCGGTGCGCCCGTCCGAGAAGGGACGGCCATGCACCCAGCCCAGGCGGTCCAGAGCCTCCTGCAGCTCGCCGTCGCGACCACGTGCGAGGGGATGATGAAGATGGTTCGGCGCAGCTCCGGCACCAGGCCGAGCCGGGCGCCGGAGGCGAGGACCACCCTGTCGGCGGTAACGCTCCCGGACGGGGTCTTGACGACGGCGGGCAGCGTGCGCTGCAGGCCGGCCATCGGCGTTGCCTCGTAGACGCGCACGCCGGCCGCGACGACCAGCCGGCGCAGGCCCTGCACCAGCAACGCCGGCTGGACGCTGCCGGCCTGCAGGATCAGCGCCCCGGCCTCGGCCGCCGGCGACCCCGACAAGGCACGGGCCTCGTCCCTGTCGAGGACGCGGAAGAGGTCGTCGCGACCGAGCTCGCGGGCCAGAAGAGCAGGCTCGAGGATGCCGTCGACCTGGGCCGGGGAAAGCGCCACGGTCAGGCCGCCCGTGAACGAGAGGTCGCAGTCGATGTCGCCGTCCCGTACCGTCTCGCGGATGTCGTCGAGGCTGCGCCGGGAGGCGTCGACCAGCCACAGCCCGGCGTCGCGGCCGAACCGTGAGATGAGCGCGGGCATGATGTCGTCCCAGCCGTTCACCCAACCGCCGTTGCGCCCGCTGGCGCCGGCTCCGCAGTACTCGCGCTCGATGAGCACGACATCCGTCCCGGGTGAGAGTCGCTTCACGGACAGGGCGGTCCACAGGCCGGTGAACCCGCCGCCGACGATGCACACGTCGGCGCGTTCGGTGGTCGTCAGCGGCAAGATGTCGACCGTATTCCAGCGCGGGTCGCCACCTTGCCAGAAGACTGCAGCGCGTGTCGCGTCGCCGTTCCACGCCCTCGCCTGGCTCATCCGGTCCACCATCTTCGCTCCCTCCTTCGGCCGCCTCGCAGGTCGTCGCCGCGCTAGACCCAGAACCCGGGCGGCTCGGCGAGTTCGGGATGCTCCCGCTCGAAGGCGAGAGCCGCCTCGAGCGTCCGCACCCAGTCGTAGTAGACGCCCTTGCAGTGGACGAGCTCGACGCCGAGATCGCGCAGGCGGGCGAGGCCGTAGGCCTGCGCGCCCGCCGGCGTGAAAACGGCGTCGGCGGCCACCACGACGCGATAGCCGGCCTCTGCGAGGCCGGCGGCTGAGTGCGTCACGCAGACGTCGGTCTCGAAGCCGCAGAGGACGGCCGTCCGGCGGCCGGTAGCCTTGATCGCCGCCCTGATGTCCGGGCAAGCGGCAAGATCGAAGACCGGCTTGGTGAACACCGGCGCCCTGCGGCCGACGGCGAGCAGCACGCCCCCCGCCGTCGGCCCGTTGCGCGCAGGGTCCTCCTCGGTCAGCACAGCCGGCACGCCCAGGGCGATCGCCGTCCCCGCCAGCCACGAGGCACGAGCGGCCGCCACACCGACCTGCGCCGCGTCAGCCTTGTCCAGCCTGTCGTTCCAGAACTCGGGCTGCAGATCGATGACGATGAGGATGGAATCGTCGCGTTCGATCAGCGGCATGGTCGCCTCCGGTGACGTGGACGGGTCTGCCGGCGGCCGGAATCGCCCGCCGGCGGCTGCCCGCACGATACCACCACCCGCCAAGATCCCGAACGACCACAAGTTGGGCGAACTTCGCACCATCGCCGAGCCGCCAGAGACGGATTGCTCGGCGAAGTTGGGCGTGCGAGCCATTGACGCTTTACTCGCGGGCTCCCCGCCCTTACGCTCGAGATCTGCGAGCGGCGGGACGCTCCAGCGACCACGCCTGCGGAGGGCCGGGCGGCCCTACGTCTGTCCGCCTCACCCGCCGTCTCGTCACCTACAGACGCTTGTGGCAGCGGAGGTTCTCCAGTGAAGCGAAATCTGCACGCCGGGCGCCCCAGCTCCGGTGGGCTCAGCCTGAAGGTGTTCACGGAGGCCGAGCTCGACGACATCCATCTGGGCTCGCTCGAGGTCCTCGAACGCACGGGGATGTGGGTCGAGGCCGACGATGCGCTCGACATCTACAGCGATGGCGGCTGCCTCGTCGACCGCGAGACGCGTATGGTGCGCATCCCGCCTTATCTTGTGGAGGATGCGCTCCGCTCCTGCCCGCCCAAGAGCTATCTCTGTGGCCGCGACCCGGAGCAGGACATCGTCCTCGAGGGCGGCCGTGTCTACGTCTCCAACTTCGACGAAGGCATCATGCTCGTCGACACGCGCACCGGCGAGTACCGCCACCCGGTGTTACAGGACGTGCACGAGGCCGCACGGCTGGTCGACGCGCTGAGCGACATCGACACCTACGAGTCCGCCGTGCACCCGGGCGACGTCCCGGAGGCGACGGCGAGCCTCCACAAGTGGGAGGCGGCCATCCTGAACACCGGGAAGCCGGTGGGCACCGAGGCGACCAGCGCCTACGACTGCCGCAAGCTCATCGAGATGGCCACGGTGGTCGCGGGCGGCGAGGACGCGTTCCGCCACCGCCCGCTCATCGGCTTCGGCGTCTGCCCAGTGAGCCCGCTCAAGCTGCCGCGTGACGCCAGCGAGGTGATCATCGAGTCGGCGCGCGCCTGGTGCCCGGACACGATCCTCAGCATGGCGATGTCCGGAGGATCCTCCCCGGTCACCCTCGCCGGCACGCTCGTGCTGCACAACGCCGAGGTCCTCGCGGGCATCGTCCTCGCGCAGCTGGTCGAGCGCGGCTGCCCCGTCACGTACGGCTCGTCGACTACGGCGATGGACCTGAAGCTGGCGGCGGCGTGCGTGGGCTCGCCCGAGCTCGCCCTGTTCAGCGCCGCCTGCGCCCAGATCGCTCGCCGCTACCTGCTTCCGAGCTTCGTGGCCGGGTTGTAGGCGGATTCCAAGCTCGGTGACGCGCAGACCGGTCACGAGAAGACCCTCACCGGACTCCTTCCTGCGTTGGCAGGCGCCAACCAGATCTACGGGGCGGGGATGATCGAATCGGGCGTCACCTTCGACCTTGGCCAACTGGTCATGGACAACGAGATCGCGCGGATGATCAAGTTCGTGGTCGCCGGCATCTCGGTCACAGACGAGACCATGGCGGTAGACGACATCGCCAAGGTCGGCGCGTTCGGCGACTTCCTCTCGCTCGACGCCACGCTCAAGCACATGCGCGAGCTCAGCCAGCCGGAGGTCCTCGACCGGCGCGTGCGCGAGGACTGGGAGAGCAGGGGCGCGACAGACCTCGCCGCGCGGACGCGCGCCCGGGCGCTGGAGCTTGTGGAGTCGCACCAGCCCCTGCCCATCGACCCCGACGTCGCCGAGCAGGTGCACCGCATCATTGAAGCTGCCGACCGTGAGAAAGGCGTGGCATGAACGACCAGCTCAAGCAGGCCATCATCGCCGGCGACGCCGATGTGGCCACCGCACTCACCACGGCGCTCCTCGCCACCGGGGCCACGGCGCGGGAGATCCTCGACTCCGCCCTGCTCCCCGGCATGGAGGTCGTCGGCACGCGCATGCGTGACGGCGAGTGCTTCATCCCCGAGGTGCTGCTCTCCGCCCGCGTCATGCAGGCCTGCCTCGACCTGCTGCGCCCGCACATGGCCGCCGGCGACGAGGCCGGCGGCGGCGTGGTCGTGATCGGCACCGTCGAGGGCGACCTGCACGACATCGGCAAGAACCTCGTCGGCATGCTCCTGCAGGGGGCCGGCTTCACGGTCGTCAACCTCGGCACCGGGGTGACGGCGGCCGACTTCGTCGCCGCCGTCAAGGAGCACGCGCCGAAGATCATCGGCATGAGCGCCCTGCTCACGACCACCCTGCCGCACATGGCCGAGACGATCGCCGCGCTCAAGGCCGAGAGCCTGCGCGACTCCGTCAAGGTGATGGTCGGCGGCGCCCCGGTGACCGCCGCCTACGCCGACGAGATCGGCGCCGACGGCTACGGCGCCAACGCCGGCATGGCGGTGGAGCGGGCGAAGGAGCTGGTGGGGTAAGCTCGGGGGAAGCGGCCCGGAGGTGCCCATGACGACCATAGACCGCGACCGCCTCGCGGCGCTCAAGGCACGCGAAGACGCTGACTTCATCGCGCGCCACCCGCGCTCTCGGGAGCTCTTCGAGCAGGCGCAAACGCACATGCTCGACGGCGTCCCCATGAACTGGATGACGCGCTGGTCCAGTCCCTTCCCGCCTTACGTAGCCGAGGCTCACGGCGCCCGATTCACCTGTGTCGACGGCCACGACTACATCGACTTCTGCCTCGGCGACACGGGCGCCATGGCCGGCCACTCGCCCGAGGCCTCGGTGGCCGCCATCCGCGCCCAGGCGGGACGCGGCATCACGACCATGCTCCCGACCGAGGACTCGCTCTGGGTGGCCGCCGAGCTCTCACGCCGCTTCGGCCTCCAGTACTGGCAGCTCGCGCTCACCGCGACAGACGCCAACCGCTTCGCCGCACGTCTCGCGCGCCACGTCACGAGGCGGCCCAAGATCCTCGTCTACAACTACTGCTACCACGGCTCCGTCGACGAGACGATCGTCACGATCAACGACGGGGTCCCGGGCCCCAAGCCCGGCAATGCAGGGCCGCCGGTGGACCCGACCGTCACCACCAAGGTGATCGAGTGGAACGATCTGGCGGCGCTCGAGAAGGCGCTCGCGCCCGGCGACGTGGCCTGCGTCCTCGCCGAGCCCGCCCTCACCAACATCGGCATCATCCTGCCGGACGAGGGCTATCACGCCGAGCTCCGCCGGCTGACGCGGGAGACCGGCACACTCCTGATCATCGACGAGACGCACACGATCTGCGCCGGCCCCGGAGGCTGCACGCAGGCCTGGGACCTCGACCCCGACATGGTCACGCTCGGCAAGCCGATCGGCAGCGGCATCCCCAGCGCCGTCTACGGCTTCGGCCAGGCGATCGCCGACCTCATCCGCGTCGGCTGGGACTACCACGCCGCCGACGAGTGCGGCATCGGCGGTACCCTGGCCGGCAACATGCTGAGCGTCGCGGCGATGCGCGCGACCCTCGGTGAGGTGCTCACCGAGGACGGCGTTCGCCCGCACGATCCCCCTCGCCGGCCGCTGGGCCGACGGCGTGCAGGGCGTCATCGACGAGTTCTCGCTGCCGTGGGTCGTCAAGCGGCTGGGCTGCCGCGCGGAGTACTGGCCGCAGCCCGTGCCGCCGCGCTGCGGCGGCGAGGCGGCCGCTGCCGAGGACGAGCAGCTGGACCGCTACCTGCACCTCTTCATGCTCAACCGCGGCATCCTCATGACGCCGTTCCACAACATGGCGCTGATGTCGCCGCAGACGACGGCAGCCGCCGTCGACCGCCACACGGAGCTGCTGCGGGAGGCGGCGCGGACCCTGGTCGATTAGCTAGCCCGCCAACTCCGCGTCGGCGGCCTCGACGAGCCGCCGGAGCTCGGCGCGCACCTCTCCGGGGAGCGGGTCCGGCACGTGCGAGCGAAGGATCTCACGCGCCCTCTCCTCCGCGTCTTCAAGCGCGCTCCTCCTGCCGCCGGCGAGCCAGGCGTCGCAGGGCCTCCGGTCCCACACGCCCGGCCGCCAGATCTCGCCCATGTGCGCCCGGGTGTGCTTCTCCGCGAGGTAGGTGCCGTTAGGCCCGACCTTGCGGATAACGTCCAGCGCCAGCGTCTCGTCGTTCACCTCGATGCCGCCGGTGACCTTCTGCACGATTCTGTAGACCTCGGCCTCCATCAGCAGGTGCGCGTAGCTGAGGGTCTTCGACCCGTCGAGCAGACCGCAGCCACTCATCATCTCGGCGCCTGCGGACACGCTTGCCATGGCCGACAGGGCGTCATCTACGGCGGCCTGCCATCCCGGCTCCTTGGCGCCGCTTGCCATGGTTCCCATGTTCACGGCGAAGCCGAAGTGATGGGCCATCTGCGTCGCGGCGGCGGCCAGGACGTAGTCCTCGGGGCCGCCGCCGGTGTAGCCGCCGGTCTTGAGGTCCATCACGGAGGGCGCGCCTGCCAAGAACACGGGAGCGCCCGGATGCGCCACCTGCAGCAGCACGACACCGGCGAGGACGGCCGCCAGGTTGACCACGAGGTTGCCGGCCATGGTCGCCGGCGCGGACGCGCAGGCGAGCGTCAGCGAGAGGAATCCGACCGGCACGCCGGCCTCAGCACAGACCAGCGCGGCCTCGAGGCTGACGGCCTCGTTGCTGAGCGGGTCGATGGGGCAGGCGATGAGGCTCATGATCGGCCGGCGGCGGAGCTCCGCGTCTCCGCCGGCCACCACGCGCGCCATCTCGACGACCCGGCGCGTCATGTCCTCACCGACCACGTCCACGGCCTGGAAGTGCTTGCTGGTGTTGGCGAAGACCGCCTCGGCCTCGTGGAGCGGCCGCGTCGCAAGCGGGACGTCCTCGGCGGTCACGACCGGTCCCCAGTAGAAGCTCACCTGCGGGACGGCGTCGACGAAGCGGGCAGAGTCGGCCACGTCCTGCCTGGTGCTCGGCCGCAGCTCGCCGCTCTCCGGGTCGATGACGCACACGCCGCAGCCGTCGTTGCTCAGGTAGCAAGCCGAGCCGTCCAGCACGATGTCGCAGCGTGGGTCGCGGGCGGCGAGGAGTGGCGCCCCGGGCGCCGCCTGCAGCGCCGCCCGGACCACCGGCTCGGGCATCCGCGCGGTCTGTGTCGCACGGTCGATGCGGCAGCCGCCGCGTTCGAGCGCGTCGAGCGCGCGCTCCAGCGGGAAGCGCACGCCCACCTCGGCCAGCATCTCCACGATCGCCGCGACGAGCCGCTCGACATCGGCGTCCGTCAGGACACGCCAATGCAGGCGCGGCCGGATGGGGTCGATGCGCGCAGGGCTCTCCACGGTGTCTCCTCTCTGCGTTCCGCGGATTCTATCCGCCCGGCAGCGGCGCGCCGAGCCGGCCGAATCACGCCCACGTGCGCAAACGGGGCGGCGGGTGCTCTCGCACCCGCCGCCCCGCGGCGTTTCGTGGGTTCGGCCTCTCGGCCGTCCTCTCAGAGCCTCTCGTCCCCCGGCGGCATCGGCGTCTCGCCCGAGGGGCCGTTGGAGAGCGGCACCTCGGGTATCGCCGTGTCCGCCAGGTTGTCGCCGCTCAGGGCCGCGCCGGGCGGTCCCTGCATGTCGGCGCCCTGTGGCGCCGCATCCGGCTCGGACAGCTCCTGGTCGACCTCGAGGATACCTAGCTCCTTGGCGTGTTCGGGATCCTTCTCCGGCAGGATGTGGCGCAGGAAACGCTTGGTGCGCTCGTCCTTGGGATGGAAGAAGACCTCACTCGGCGGGCCCTGCTCGATGAAGTAACCGTCGTCCATGTACACGACCTGGTCGGCCACGTCGCGACTGAAGCCCATCTCGTGGCTCACGACGATCATCGTCATGCCGCCCTCTGCGAGCTCCTTCATCACCTTGAGCACCTCGCCGATGAGCTCCGGGTCGAGGGCGCTGGTCGGCTCGTCGAACAGCATCAGCACCGGGTCCATGGCCATCGCGCGGGCGATGGCGACGCGCTGCTTCTGGCCGCCCGAGAGCTGGCTGGGGAAGAAGTCCATGCGGTCGCCGAGACCCACCTTGGTGAGCAGCTCGTGCGCCTTGCGCTTGGCCTCATCCCTCTTCTCGCCCTTCACGAGGATCGGACCCTCGGTCACGTTCTCGGTCGCGTCCTTGTGAGGGAAGAGGTTGAACTCCTGGAAGACCATGCCGCACTTCATACGGATCTGGTGGACGTCCTTCTTGAAGGTGCCGCCGTGGCTGCCGCAGGTGACGTGCACGTTGCCGATGGCGATCTCGCCGATAGTCGGATCCTCGAGGAAGTTGAGGCAACGAAGGAAGGTGCTCTTGCCCGAGCCGGAGGGCCCGATGAGCACCAGCACCTCACCCTTGTAGACCTCGAGGTCGATGCCCTTGAGCACATGGTTCTTGCCGAAGTACTTCTGCAGTCCTTCGACCTTGACGACGAGCTCGCGGCCCTGCGCGTCGGTGACTGGAGTGGAGGGGGTGCGTTTGGCCATGTTACTTCTTCCCCTTTTCCTTTTCCCGCGCCTTGTCACGAGCCATCCGCGTCTCGAGCTTGGCCTGCCAGAAGCTGAAGAAGATGGTCAGCGCCCAGTACCAGGCGGCGGCCACGAGCAGCGTGCTGAAGAAGCTGAAGGTCGCCGCCCCGGCAAGCTGCGAGCGGCGCAGCAGTTCCTCGACGGCGATGACCGAGACCAGCGAGGTGTCCTTGATCAGGGCGATGAAGTCGTTGCCCACCGCCGGGATGACGATCTTGAAGGCCTGCGGCAGAACGATGCGCCGCTGCGTCTGCCAGCCGCTCAGGCCGATCGCCCATGCGGCTTCGTTCTGGCCCTTGGGCACCGCCTGGATGCCGGCGCGGAACACCTCGGTGAGGTAGGCGCCGTAGTTGAGCGAGAGAGCTGCGACGCCGGACCAGAAGGCCGGTGGGTTCCAGCTCTGCGGCAGGCCGAAGGCCTTGATGACCTCCGGGATCACCTGGTAGATGGCGATGATCTGCAGCAGCAGTGGCGTACCTCGGAAGAGCGAGGTGTAGAAGGTCGCGACCCAGTAGGGGATGCGCCCAAGGATCATCTTGCCGATGTAGCCCCAGCTCTGATACCGATCCCATGCCTGCCTGAAGGACATCTTCTTGGAGAGCCGGCCGAGCGAGCCGAACAGAGCCAGGATGGACGCGAGGAAGATCGAGATGACGGTCAGCTCGACGGTGACGAGACCGCCCTTGGTGATGAACCAGAACCAGTCCTTCATGACCTGGAGGCTGATGAGGGAGCCGCTGCCGGCTTCGCCCTGCGAGTCGAACGACCACGTCTTCTCGGCCGTGTTGCCCTCCATCGTGACCATCACGACCTTGAATTCGTAGTCCCCAGGGCCATACTTGGTCAAGAGCGCGAAGTTCAGCGTCGGCGTCGCCGGCGACAGATACTGCACCGTGGCCGGCGACGAGAGTCCCTGGAGCTCGCCGTTGACGTAGACTTCGCACTTCTCGGTGTCGAGTTCGGCGCCGTTCGGCACGAAGTTGACCTGGACGGCGTCGCCGTTCCACAGGCCCTTGGTCGCTGTAGCAGCCGAAGAGTTCGGGTCGGGTATGACACCGACCGGAATGGGAATCCCTGGAGGAGCCGTAGCCTCCGGGGACGGAGACGCCGCCAGCGCCGTCGGCGTCAGCGCCGTCACCACCAGGATGAGCAAGGCCGCGGCGAGGGCGACGCTCACAAACCTTGACCGTGTTCGCATCAGAGAGAACCTTCCTGTCAGAAACGCGGCGAGGGGCCTGCGTGGCAAGCCCCTCGCCGCGTTGCGCTCATGTGACGCGGTGTCGCGTCGCACGTATGACGCGAAGAAGGGGCTCGACTATTCCCTCACCGTCAGGTCCATGCCGTTGTACCACTGCTTGCTCATCGCGGTGAGCGAGCCGTCCTCGTGCATCGTCTGGACGGCGTAGTTGAGGAGTGCCAGCCAGTCGGGCTCGTCCAGCTTGAGCGCGAAGGCAAGGTCCTCGTAGTAAAGCGGCTTGCCCGAGAAGTCGAACGGCTGACCGGCGAGGATCGCCTGCTGGCCCGTCGGGCCGGCGGTCATCACGAAGTCGAGGTTGCCGTTGCGAAGGTCGGGGAAGGTGTCGGCGTCGGTGGTGTAGGTCTTCACGTCCGCCGAGCCGTCCGCCTTGAGGAAGTCGTAGTAGGTGGTCGCGGCGCCCACGCCGACGGTCTTGCCGGCGAGATCCTCGACACCGGTGATCTGCGTGCCGCCCTTCTTCACGAAGACCTGGCCCGAGGTGTAGTAGTACGGGTCGGTGAAGGCAAGGGCCTTCGAGCGCTCGGGAGTGATGGTCATCGAACCGATGGAGACGTCGAAGCGGCCCTGGTTGAGGCCGGTCGGGATGGTCTCCCACGCAGGGTTCTTGAACTCGACCGTGAGCATCAGAAGCTCACCCATCTTGTTGGCGACGTCGACGTCGAAGCCCACCAGCTGACCGGTGGCCTGGTCGACCGAGCTCTGCGGCGGGTAGTTGGCGTCGTTGGCGACGATGATGCTGCCGCGATCGATGATGGTCTTGGCCAGACCCGTGGGCTCACGGCCCAGGACCTCAGTGGCCAGATCCATCGCGGTGGCGGCCTCCGGGCTGGCTGCCTCTTCGGTCTCGCCTCCGCAGGCGGCAACGACGCCCATGATCGCGATGATCGCGATCAGGAGCATTGCTGCCAGAATGTAAGTCTTGTTCTTTCTCATGCCTTCGTCCTTTCCGGCTGACTTGTTCCCGACGTACCGTGCGGCTTCTGGCTGGAATTCGTCACGGATGCGGCCCCCACCGCTGGTCAGGACTTACCGTGCCGCGTTCCCCCATAGCGACATCTGAACTCGATTTATACAGCACGCCCCCGAAAAGACAACCCTTCGGCGACCGCGCCACGAGTGGAGAACACTCCGATTGTGAGCGTGTCGCCGCTCCGTCCGGCGTCGGTTCCGAGGGAGTCCGACGGGCCGGGGGGCCGTTGTCCCGCCTCAGTCGACCTGGGCGAGCCGCCGCAGCTCGGCGTCGAGCGGCGGCGCGAGCGGCGGCGGGCGATGCGAGGCGACCGCGTCGACGATGCGCTGATGCGCCCGGTCTCTCGCCGTCTGGCGACCGGCGGCTGTCCAGTGGCGGTGCGGCTCGTCGACCAGCAGCGTGGGGCCGGCGGCAGGCGCAGCCTGCCCGCCGGATCCCCCGCCGAAGGACGAGATGTCGATACCGGCGGCGAGCGCCCGCGCCTGGGCAAGCGTCTCAACGGCGAGCGCCATCTCCTCGTAGCTGAATATCCTTCCGCCCGAGACCATGCCGACACCCGTCAGCAGGTCGACGCCGGCGGCCAGCGACAGGAGGGTGGTCGAGGAGTCGTCGAGCGCCGACTGCCACGAGGGCTCCTTGGCGCCGCTCGAGTTCACGCCGCACTGCGTCGGCAGGCCGTAGTAGCATCCGACGTCGGCGACGGCCGCGGCCATGATCGTGTCCTCAGGCGCGCCCCCGGTGAAGTCACCGCTCTTCAGGTCCATGACGCTGGGGATGAAGCAGATGAAGACGGGCGCGCCGGGGAAGGCGGCCTGGATCACGCACACGGCGCTGAGCGCCTCCACGATGCCTACGACCAGCGAGCCGGCCATGGTGATCGGAGTCGTCGAACCGCCCATGGGCATGGTCACGAATCCGATCGGGATCCCGGCCTCGGCGAAGACCAAGCCGGCCTCGAGCGTCCCGGCGTCGTTACCGAGCGGCGTGACGGTGCCGAGCAACGCGCTGATCGGCGGCTCCGCGCGCAGCTTCTCGTCCGAGCCGCTCACGGCGCGCGCCATCCGCACGGCGACTTCGGCCAGCTCGGGATCGACCACAGTGACGGTCTGCACGTGCTTGCCCGTGTTCGCAAGAGCGAGGTACAGCTCGTGCAGGCCGCGGATCTCGGAGGGTCTGTCCTGGGCGCTCACCGCCGGCCAGCAGAAGTCCACCTCGGGGAGCGCGTCGACGACGCGGCTGATCGTCGCCACGTCGTCCGCGTTCGTCCCGCGCTTCTCGCCCGTCTCGAGGTCGTAGATCTCCACGCAGCAGCCGTCGGTGGTGATGAGCGAGCGCTCGCCGGTGACGAACGGCGTGCCGGCCCTGGCGCCGAGGGTCATCCTCTGCGGCGCCAGGCTCACGAGGCGCCGCACCAGCTCGGCCGGCAGGGTGACGCGCGCGCCTTCGGCGGTGGCGCCCTGCGCCACCAGAGCCGCGCGCGCCATCTCGGACGGGATGGAGACACCGACCTCAGCGAGCACCTCGAGCGCCGCCGCATCAAGCCGGTCGAGTTGCTCGCGCCCCAGAATGGTCAGGCGGCCTGCCGAACCGATGGTGTGGGTGAGG
Organism: uncultured Actinomycetes bacterium; assembly: GCA_963709345.1. Lineage (GTDB taxonomy): Bacteria > Actinomycetota > Thermoleophilia > UBA2241 > UBA2241 > CAIXSE01. The sequence continues at coordinate 434,076 of CAVPVX010000001.1, read as the reverse complement.
GTCTTCGTCATGCGCCTTCTCCACTTCGTCCGCGGGTCGTACGCGTCGCCGTCCGGCGCCGGTGGCGTCTCAGCTTCGCGCTCGGCCCTCGTGCGCCCCGGCGACGCCTTCGCCTCGGCGACGCTTCGCGACGGGGGCCTTGCGGGGCTCGAGCAGCGCCTCGAGATCGGCGCTGCGTATCTTGAGCATCGTGGTCGTCGTGCCGCCGCCACAGTACACGACGTCAGGCGCGAAGACACCCGGGTCGGCTACCACTTCGAGGCTCGAATCGAGCCCGCAGGGCGGAACCGCGCCGGGGCGGTACCCGGTGACGCGGAGCACCTCCTCGGCACTCGCCAGAGTCGCCTCGCTTCCACCGAGCTCTCGTGTCAGAACCGCCGCGTCAACGGTCGAGGCGCCGGGAACGAGCACCAGCACGGGGCGGCCGTCGAGCAGGAAGACCAGCGACTTCACGACCTCGGCCGTGCTCACGCCGAGAGCCTCGGCGGCCAACCGGGCCGTGCGCGACGAGGACGGGAGATGGACGATCTCGTGGGGCACGCCCTCCTGAAGCAGGAGGTTGTGGACGTCGCTACAGGATCGCACCGGCGGCGCCTCCTCATCAGGGGCGCCAGTCTAGCACGTTGTGACCCTCCCGCAGGCCGGGTACCATCCTCTGATGAGCCGCAACGATGCGCATGTCGAGACCGGCCGGCCGCCCTCGCCGACCCGCGCCGGCCCGCGCCGGCGCCGCTGGACGCGCCTCGCCGGCGATCTGCTCCTCATCGTCGGAGGGCTGATCCTCGCCTACCCCTTCTGGTCGGCCGCCTACGCCCAGGTGCAGCAGACCCGTCTCGACTCGGCCTACCGCACGCAGAGCGCAGCCTTCGTGGCGGGCGTGACGGCCAACGCCGGCACGCGCCCCCGCGACGTGCCTGAGGAGGAGTTGGTGCGGCGCCTGGCCGTTCGCTTCGGCCGCGAACTCCGGCCCGGCGACCCCATCGGGCGGCTGCGCATCCCGAGTCTCGGCCTCAACCGCCTCGTACAGCAGGGCGTCGGCGGCCGACTGGCGCTCGACCCGGAGGGCGACAGGGACCTCCTCCGCAGCGGCCCCGTCCACTATGCCGTAACGCCTCTGCCGGGGGCCGGCGAGCCGTTCGCCGTATCCGGGCACCGCACGACGTACGGCGCGCCGTTCAACAAGCTGGACAAGCTCGAGAAGGGTGACCTGATCTACATCCACACGCCGTACGCACGGTTCCGGTACGCGGTCGCCAAGAAGACGACCGTGGCGCCCTCGGACATCAGCGTTCTGCGCGACCGCGGCTACGGCCTTGTGCTCACGACCTGTGACCCGCCCTACAGCGCCAGCCACCGGCTGATCGTCTGGGCGACCCTGGAGAGAGCACGGCCGCTCCGCTCCGTGAAGGCTCCCTGAGCGGCACTCAGCCCGCGGGAGCGGCCCCGGGGAATGGAGGCCGTTCCGCGGAGCTGCCCTCGAGCAGCATGACCATGAGCTCCGTCCCCGGCTCGCCGCCGGGGAATCCCGCGGGCACGAAGGCGAACCCGTCGGCGCCCGCCATCGAGCTCAGGATGCCCGACCCTTGCGGTCCGGTCGTCGTGAACCCCCACACGCGGTCGTGGTGGACGAGCCGGCACCGGCGAGCCTCGGTACGATCCTTGGTGCGCGCCACCGGCTCGTCGGCCGCGGCGAAGCAATACGGACGATAGACGTCCGGCCGGCCCTGGAGCGCGAGCAGCGCCGGCCGAACGTACATCTCGAAGCTCACCATGGAAGCCACCGGGTTCCCGGGCACGCCGAAGACGAGCGTGTCCCCAAGGACTCCGAAGGCGAGGGGCTTGCCCGGCTTGGTGGCGACGCCCCAGAAGCGCCGCTCGACGCCGAGCTCGTCCTGCACCTGCTTCACGAAGTCGTAGTCGCCGACCGACACACCACCCGAGGTCACGACCACGTCGTGCTCCAGCGCCGCGCGGAGGAGACGCCGCGTCTCGTCGACATCGTCACGAGCGATATCGAGAGGCACGGGCTGTCCGCCGGCGGCCAGCGTCTGCCCGTAGGCCGTGAAGGAGTTGGAGTTGCGTATCTGCCCCGGGGCCAGGGGCACGCCCGGGGGGACGAGCTCGCTCCCGGTGGCGAGGATCGCGACACGCGGGCGACGGATCACCCGGATGCGCTGGATGCCGACCGCGGCGAGCAAGCCCACTTCCGCCGGGCCCAGGTGCGCCCCAGGCGCGAAAAGGAGGTCGCCCGCGCTGACGTCCTCGCCCGCCCGGCGCACGTTCGCGCCGACGGGCGGAGCAGGCCCGATGGTGACCCGGTCGCCTTCGGTGGTCGTGTGTTCGACCTGGACGACCGTGTCGGCGCCGGGAGGCAGCGGCGCGCCGGTCATGATCCGCGCCGCCTCGCCCGCCCGGACCGGCTCGTCGACGTAGCGGCCGGCGGGGATGTCCATGGTGACGAGGAGGTCGCGGCGGCCGGCGGCGAGATCCGCCCCCACGACGGCGAATCCATCCATGGCCGAGTTGGCGAACGACGGGACCTGCTCGGGTGAGACGATCTCGGTCGCCGCGACCCGCCCCAGAGCGTCGAGAATGGAGACCTCTTCGACGCCCAGCGGGCGCACGGCGGCAAGGACGTTGTCCAGAGCTTCGTGGATACTGATCACTGTGGTCCCCCTGAGTGCAGTCTCATCTGCTTACGCATCTTAGTAAACTCCGCGCCTCCGCCGCCCGATTCTCTGCCATGAGAGAGGCTGCCGAGGAGGGCCCGGTGAGCAGGCAACAGACCGAGAGTCGCGCCGATCGCGATACGACCGGTTCCCGAAAGCGTCGACTGCACGCCCTCAAGGGGTTGGTGGCCGTGCGCGGGTACGACGTGCCGGCGGAGGATGTCGCGGCCAGCATCATACGCGACGCGCTCGTGATCGCCGCGCCCACGCCACACCGCTGAAGACGAGCAGCCCCAGGGCCGCGCCGGCGATGTCGCCGAGCGCATCGGCCCCCTGCGCGTCCCGGTAGGGCAGCCGCTCCTGGACCGCCTCCACCGCGATGCCCAGTCCCGATGCCAGCACGAAGGCCACGACCAGCACCGGCGCGCGCGCCTCCCAGCCGCCGAGGGCAACGGGCAGCAGGAACCCGAGCACCACGTACGCGACGATGTGCCCGACGGTGGTCACCATTGAGTCGCGACCGCCCGACACGGCGTGCACCGCGCCCTGCGTCGGCAGCACGCCGCTGAGCACGATGAGCAGTGCCCAGCCGGCGGCGGCGACTCGCCAGCCACGCCGGGGAGCCATCAGGGCGCCGCCCGTGCGGTACGGGAATCGGTGAAACGCTCGTCGCCGGACTCCACGAGCACTGCCACGACCCCTTCATGCACGACGATCCGTGCACCCGAGTGCGCCGCCACATGATTGCCGAGGCCGAGACACGCCGCAGCCGGCAGGACTCCGTGGTCGAGAGGATAGTCGAGCCCCGCAAGGCTGACGACGCCATTGCCGCCCAGTGGGACCAAAGAGACACGAGTGCCGGGCGGGGCGCCCAGCGTCACGGTCGCCGGGGCGCAGAACACGCGCACGCTGAGGCGCGGCGCCATGAGGCGCGCGGTAACGCCGCGCTCGGCGAGACGCCGCAAGATCGCGAGGTGGCCGAGCGTGTGATCGAGGGCCCCGGTGCCGCCGGCGAGCAAGATCTCGCTCGCTCCACGGCGCAGCGCTTCATCCACGGCCAGCTCCCCGTCGGTCGCGTCCTTGCGCACGGGGTGCCGCTTCAGCTCCACCCCTGCGGCTCGGAGACGCTCCTCGTCCGCGGAGCCCAGAGAGTCGAAGTCGCCCACGACCGCGTGCGGAAGCGCGCCCATGTCGAGCAAGAAGCGCGCGCCGCCATCGGCGGCCAGCAGGATCCCTGCCTCCTCTATCCACACCCGGTAGGAGCCGGGATCACCGTACTCGCCATCGAGAAACACGACGGCGAGCGTCTCGTCCCGCACGCCGCTCACACCGCCGACCGGCGGTCTGCGGGGAAGGCGGCGTCGTACGCCCGCAGCAGCGGCCACAGCACGATCGCGGTCACCACGGCGGAGGGCAGCAGATACAGGAGGTTGTAGGTGATGGCGTAGAGCCACGGGGCCTCCCACGCGGGAGCGTACTCCGCGAAGAAGACGAGCCCGGACAGGAAGTGGAAGCCAAGGCGCGCGCCGGTACCGAGCGCAACGGCAGCGACGAGCCGGGTGACGCCGCGAGCGCCCGTCGGCGAGCCGCTCGGCACCAGGCCGGCCAGCCCCAGAGCGGCAAAGGCAAGCGGGTAGTCGAGCAGCGCCTGCACGGGATGGAAGATGAACGGCACTCCGGCCGCGCCCGTGAGCTGCAGCAGGCCGAACAACGCCCCCGCGACCATACCCGGCACGACCCCGCGCCGGAGTGCGACGAACAAGATCGGCAGCATCTCGAGCCCGAAGGAGCCCCCCTGTGGCATGCGCAACGGGAAGGCCTGAGCGATCCAGTTGAGCGCGGCGGCGAGCGCGACGGCAACTCCGATCTCGGCCACGGCGCGCACCCCCCAGTGGGCCGGATCGAGATTGAGCCGAGAGCGCACGTCGTACGTGCCATCAGGTGGTTGTACCACTGGTGTGCTCATCGATGTATCTCTCCCTTCGCTGGCATTACCCAGCGGCGCCGATGGGCGCCGCCGCCCCGCAGGGCGGTCAGGTTCGACGCGTCGGCGCTAGGAAGCGCCATCTCAGCTCCTCACACAGGAGCTCCGCAGGACGCCATGAGTCTACCGGAGCGGGACTTCCCGGGCCAGCTGTTGTTTCAGGCCGACCAGGCATCATTCACAGACAGCTGTGGAGAATGTGGATAACTACCTTTTCGCTCGCTCTCAGGCTCACGATTGCCGTGGATAAGGCGTTGACGAATGCAGGTTTCCTTGACACGACGCTAGCTATTCACTCACAACCATATAGTGCCGTTTAGCAGGGATTTCATACCGCTCGATGACCGCCGGCTCATCGCCGGTCAGCGTGTCACGCGTGGACACGACCGACGCTGCAGGGCGACGGAGGCGACCACCGGCCTGAAACCTCGGTTTCCACAAGTGCCGCAAATTGGGCACGTCCGGGCGATTCGGGCAAGGCTCTTTCCACATATCTTGAACACCCTGTGGACAACTTCGGCCTTTCGCCTGCAAAACGACGTTTCGTCACCCATCATGGTGCGTTTCGGAGCACACGGCGCGCTCTGCTATACTCAGCGCCCCCATGGAGACGTTCCTGGACAGGCTGCTCGCCGACGAGGGGGCCGCCCCCCGGCAGCCCGCGCTGCGTGCTGCCGATCGCGCGATGAAGAGAGCCGGCGAGCCCTCCGCGCCGGAGAGTGGCGCCGCCGGACCCGACGGCCCGCTTCCCGATGCTCCCCTCGGTCTCGAGGCGCCCCGTATTGCCATCTACGACACACTCACGAGCCCGCCGAGGGTGATCGCCGTCGAGGAGTCCGACCTGCCCGCACTCGTGGCGTCGCTGGCGGAGAAGACCTATCACCACTGCCGCCAGCAGGGTGGCCAGGTGCCTTACTCGGTCATCCAGGAGCTCATCGAGAACCTCTTGCACGCCTACTTCCGAGATGTCGTAATCACGATCCTCGACAACGGCCAGACGATCCGCATCTCCGACCACGGGCCCGGAGTTGACGACAAGGACCGTGCCTTCCAGCCCGGCTTCACCACCGCGACCGCGTACCAGCGACAGATCATCCGGGGGGTGGGCTCCGGGCTCCCGCTGGCGCGCGAGTCGCTCCAGTTCCTGCGCGGCATCCTGACCGTCGAGGACAACCTCGGCGGCGGCGCTGTCTTCACCATCAAGATGCCGTCGGCCGGGGAGGGAGAAGCGCCGGCCGCAGAGACTCCCGCGGTGAGGCTCACGACCCGTCAGACGAAGGTCCTCGTGCTGCTGATGGAGCTCGGTTCCGCCGGCCCGACGGCCATCGCGAGGGAGCTGGGCTTCTCGCCGGCGACGGTGTTCAGAGAGCTCGTTGTACTGCAGGACATGGGGTTGATACACTCGCTGGGCGACGGCAAGCGAGCCTTGCGCGAAGAGGGGCTTCGCCTCCTCGAGAGCATCCTCTGACCGACGTTTTCAAGCTTCCCCGGTGGGCCGCCGCATCCCCGGGGACCGGCTGATGGGGCACCGACGGACGACCAGCTGATACTCATCTGGGACGAGGCGAAGAAGCACCTTCGCGGGCGCATCAACGAAGCGGCCTTCCAGTTCTGGTTCGATCGCACCGTGCCGATCGGGCTCGACGATGGCGCCTTCGTGATCGGCGTGCCCAACGACTTCGCTCGCGAGTGGATAGAGCGTCGTCTGGCGAGTCAGGTCGCCGAAGCGCTCGGCGAGGTCCTCGGAGACACGGTCGACGTGCGCGTCGTGGTAGACGAGCGCGCCGCGAACATCCCCATGGCCGAACCCACCGCGCAGAGCAACGACACGGCGGTCGCCGCCGGTCACGGCGCCGACGAGCCAGTTCAACCGGCGCCGGCTCCGGCCAAGCGGCGCCGCGTCAAGAACGCCGCCCGCGCCGCCCAGGCCGCCGGCGAGCTCAACCCTCGCTACGTCTTCGAGCGCTTCGTGACCGGCCCCCACAACGAGTATGCGTCAGCTGTCGCGCACAGCGTGGCCGATTCGCCGGCTACCGCCTACAACCCGGTGTTCATGTACGCCGACACCGGGCTCGGCAAGACACACCTCATCCAGGCGATCGCCCACGCCACGCTCGCGCAGCACCCCGACCTGCAGGTCAAATACACGACCGTGGAACGCTTCACCGACGACTTCATCACCGCCGTCACCGACAAGGGCCGCATCGACGGCTTCAAGCAGGCCTATCGGGACAACGACGTCCTGCTGATCGACGACGTCCAGTTCCTCGTCGAGAAACAGCAGACGCAGGTCGAGTTCTTCCACACGTTCAACGCCCTGTACGAGGCCGGCAAGCAGATCGTGATCACCAGCGACCGGCCGCCGCGCGAGCTCGAGGAGCTCGAGGAGCGTCTGCGCTCGCGCTTCGGCCAGGGTGTGGTGGTCGACATCAGCCGTCCCGACCTCGAGACCCGCATCGCCATCCTGCGCAAGCAGGTCAAGTGGGATGGCTTCAAGATCGCCGAGCCCGAAGTCCTCGAGTGGATCGCCCAGCGAGTCACCAGCAACATCCGGGAGCTCTACGGCGCCTTGACCCGCGCCATCAGTTTCGCCTCGATCCGCGGCACGGACGTCACGCTCGAGATCACGAAGGAGGCCTTGAAGGACATCCTTCCCAAGGCCTACCAGCACCCGGTGACCATCGAGATGGTGCAGGCGGAGGTCGCCCGGCAGTTCGGCTTTCACGTGAACGACCTGCGCGGCAACCGCCGCACCCAGGACGTCGCCTATGCACGTCACATCGCCATGTATCTTTCTCGCAACCTCACCGAGGCGTCGTTGCCGCAGATCGGCGCCCGCTTCGGCGGCCGCCACCACACCACTGTGATGAACGGCGTCGACAAGATCGAGCGTCAGCTGAAGGATGGCCACGACACACAGCTTCAAGACCTCGTTTCCCTTATAGGCGCGCGCCTCAAGACCTTGCACTGACGTTCCGGCCGGCTCTCCACATCCCCTGTGGACGACACCCTCCGGACCTGTGGACGATCCCCCTCACCACCGCGAAATCCGCTATGCTTCGCGGGCAAGCACATGTCAGCGCGGAAGGAGCGTCGCGTTCTGCACACACTGTCCACACCTTCGCGCAGAGTCCGTCGTTCCTGTCGTGCAGCGACAAGCGCCACTCTCCACATCATCACAGATCCTATGATGACGGCGAGGGGTAACTACTTCTCTTTCTTGTCATAAGGAGTCGGGATGAAGTTCACGTGTGATCGCTCCGCGCTGGTCGACAAACTCGGCGTTCTCGCGCGCGGGGTCTCCACGCGCAGCGCCCTCCCCGTGCTGTCCGGCATCCTGCTGCAGGCGAGCGACGGCCGCCTCGATCTCTATGCCACCGACATGGAACTCTCGATCAAAGCCAACCTCGCGACCCCGATCGAAGTCGAGGGCGAGATCGTCGTGCCCGCCAGGCTGTTCAGCGACATCGTACGCAATCTCCCCGACGAGGAGGTCGTGGTCGAGGCCGGCGAGGCAGCGGTCAAGATCAGCGCCGGGCGCGCCGACTTCTCGCTCAACGCGTGGTCGGCCGCCGACTTCCCGCAGACGTCGACCTTCGACATGGAAGGTGGATTCGCCGTCGGTCGTGAGCCCTTCGTCGAGACGCTCGCCAAGGTCGGCAGGGCCGCGTCCCGGGACGAGACGCGGCCGATCCTCACCGGCGTCCTCATGACCATCTTCGGCGACACGCTCAAGATGGTCGCCACCGACAGCTATCGTCTCGCAGTCAAGGAGACGACGCTGGACCGAAGCCTCGAGTCGGAGGTCCAGGCCATAGTCCCCGTGAAGGCGCTCGGCGAGGTCTCCCGGCTCGCCTCCGCCATGGGGCCCGGGGATCTTCAGGTCGCGATCAGCGAGAACCAGGCGCTGTTCAAGCTCAGTGACCCGGCCGGGGACGTGTGGGTCGCATCGCGGCTCATCGACGGCCAGTTCCCGAACTACAAGCAACTCCTCCCCGAGAGCTTCGACCACGAAGTCACGATAGCTCGGGGGGCGCTCATGGCGACGGCCAGACGCGTCAGCCTGCTGGCCCAGAAGAACGCGCCGATCCGCATGGCGTTCGCTGAGAACCGGCTCACCATGAAGGCGCTCACGCAGGATGTCGGCCAAGCCGAGGAGTCGCTCGACATCGCGTTCGCCGGCGAGCCGTTCGAGATCGGGTTCAACCCCGCGTACCTCATCGAGGGCATCGACGCCATCGACGACGACGACGTGAGGTTGCGCTTCACCAGCCCCCTGCGACCCGGCCTGATCAGCGGTGCGACCGAGGGCTTCGTGTACCTCATCATGCCCATCCGCCTCAGCGGCTGACGGCCGCCGGGCCGGGTGGACGCGACCGCCGCGCGATGGACGACGTCACCGTCACCGGCGCTCTCTCGCTGGGCGCGTTCCTCAAGGTCGCCGGCGTAGCCGGCACAGGCGGTCACGCGAAACTCCTGATTCAAGAAGGCGAGATCAAGGTCAACGACGACGTCGAGACCCGACGCGGGCGCATGCTGCGACCCGGAGACGTGGTCGCCGCCGCCGGGCGGGAGTATCGCGTGTGGTCGTCCACAGCCTGAGGCTGGTCAACTTCCGCTCCTTCTGCGACGCCACGGTCCGGTTCGGTCCAGGGCTCAACGTCGTCGTCGGCGCGAACGCGACCGGGAAGACCAACCTCCTCGAGGCTGCGTGGTTCGCCCTGCGAGGCAGCTCCCCGCGCACGCGCCGCGAAGAGAAGCTGATCACCTGGGGTGAGAGCTTCAGCCGCGTCGAACTGCAGGTCGACGACCGCGACGCGAACCCTCAGGCCGTAGACATCGGGTTCGCACCCGGCCGCGGGAAGCGGTTGCGCTGGGGTGGCCTCGAGATCGCGTCGATCGAGGATCTGCGCAGCCGAAGTCAGGTCTTCATCTTCGTACCCGAGAGCCTGTTGCTGGTCAAGGGCAGCCCGGCGCGGCGGCGGGCCCACCTCGACGCCTTCGCTTCCGCGCTCGATGTGCACTACGCCGCCGCATCACGAGACATGCAGACGGCTCTGCGTCAGCGCAATGCCCAGCTTGGCGCGGTCAAGCAGGGCGGCGATCCGGCGGCTCTCGATCCGTGGGACGTCCAGTTCGCCCGCACCGCCGTGGACGTGGGCCGCCGCCGCCGCGACTTGGTGGCTGAGCTGAGGGAGCGTTTCGCCGCCGCCGCCGCCGAGCTCGCTCCGGCCGGCGAGCGCTTCACGCTCCTGCTTGTCGCCCAACTCGACGGCGTTGAGTACGACGAAGCAGCCCTGATCGACGAGTTGCGCCGGCGGAGACCGGGGGAGGTCGGGCGTGGCCTCTCGCTGTTCGGGCCGCATCGCGACGACCTGCGGTTTGTCGAGGTTGGAGCGACGACGGAGCCTGCCGGAGGCGGTGGTAGGCGAGAGCGCTCGCCGGAGCCGGAGGCCGAGCCTCCGGCTCCGGCGGAGGAACGCGTGCCGGCTCCGTCGCCGAGCGGTTCCGTCTGCGGCCCCGTCGAGTTGCCTCGCGGCGGCCGCGACCTCCGCCTCTTCGGGTCGCAGGGAGAACAGCGGGCCGCCGTGCTGGCGCTGCTCCTCGCGGAGCAGCAGTTGGCGGCCTCGCGCACCGGCGAGAAGGGGGCTCTCTTCCTCGACGACGTCATGAGTGAACTCGACGATGCTCGGCGCCGGCTCCTGGTCGCGATGCTTGCCACCGCCGGCCAGGTCATCATCACGACGACGAACCGTCACTACTTCACCGCGGAGGAACTGGCTTCAGCCAGCGTGATCGACCTGCCACTCGACGGGTCTCTCGCGGCGGGACTTCCCGCGCCCCCGGCGGATGTGGCCGGCCCGGCGCCGCCTGCGATCGATGCCTTGTGAGCGGCGGCGCCGGTGAGGCAGGAGCATGAGCGAATCGTCGAAGAAGGGCCGTCGCGATGACCTCCCGCGCCGGGTGGGCGAGGTGCTCAGCCCTGCGCTAGACCGTATCGCGACGAGCGACCAGGCGCGCGCCTACTCCGCCTGGTCGCGCGCCGTCGGCGAGCGGGTCGCGGCGAGTACCAGGCCGAAGGCCTTCGGGCGCGGCCGGCTCACAGTCGTGTGCGACTCGTCGGTCTGGGCGAACGAGTTGATGTACCTGAGCCCGCAGATACTGAGGCGAATGGACGAGGTGCTGCCCGGCCACCCGGTCGAGCGCTTTCGTTTCATCGTCGGCAGCGCGGGGGTGACAGAGGCCGAGGACCCACCCGGCGGGGGGGAATCCGTCGCCCGGTCCGCGAAGAAGGTATACCGGGACGGAACGCCCACGCCGGGGGCCTACGAGGCGGCGCGGGCCGAGGCCGAGGGGGTTCATGACGAGCGGCTCCGGGGGGCCATCGAGGCCGCTCTGCGACGGTCTTCGGAGGAGCCCCTCGCGGCTCCCGGAGACGACGACCCCTCTGGTTGACAGAATAGCGCGTTTTGCGGCGATTTTTACCCGCCGCGAGGGTCGCTCTCTGCCGTCGCGTTTGGTATACTCAGGCAGGCAGTTAGCCCCTGCCTTCCTTGGTCCTGTCCCGCCCCTCGGCAATTGCGAGGTCGAGTGAAGAAGCCGCATTACGACGCTCAAGATATCCAGGTCCTCGAGGGCCTCGAGCCGGTCCGTGAGCGGCCCGGCATGTACATCGGCTCCACCGGGCCGCGAGGCCTCCATCACCTCGTGTACGAGGTCGTCGACAACTCCGTCGACGAAGCGATCGCCGGGTACTGCAGTCGCCTGGTCGTCACTATCAACCCCGACAACTCGGTGACCGTCTCCGACGACGGCCGCGGCATCCCTGTCGGCATCATGGAGAAGTACGACCAGCCGGCGGCGACCATCGTGCTCACGATGCTGCATGCCGGCGGCAAATTCGGTGGCGCCGGCTACAAGGTGTCGGGCGGTCTGCATGGCGTCGGCGTCTCGGTCGTGAATGCGCTCAGCGAGTGGCTCGAGTTGGACATCTACTGCGACGGCTTCCATTGGCACCAGCGCTTCGAACGCGGCGATCCGGTCACCGGGCTCGACAAGATGGAGAAGCTGGCCAAAGACGCTCCTACCGGCACCACCGTCTCCTTCCTCGCCGACCCGGACATCTTCGAGGAGGTCGATTACGACTATCGCGTGCTCGCCCAGCGTCTCCGCGAGACCGCGTTCCTCACCAAAGGCCTCAGCATCGCACTCAACGACGAGCGCGCCGAGGGCGATAGCGTCACGTTCCAGTATGAGGGCGGCATCCGCGACTTCGTCGCGTACATCAATCGCGACAAAGACCCGATCCACCGCTCGATCATCTACTTCGAGAACGAGACCGACGACGGCGCCGTGGAGATCGCGATGCAGTGGAACTCGTCTTACAACGAGTCGATCTTCACCTTCGCCAACAACATCAACACCACAGAGGGCGGATCCCACCTCACCGGCTTCCGCAGCGCGCTCACCACTACGATCAACAGCTACGCTCGCCAGAAGGGTCTGCTCAAAGAGAAAGACGACAACCTCTCCGGCGAAGACGTGCGCGAAGGCCTCACCGCGCTCATCTCGGTCAAGCTCAAGAACCCGCAGTTCGAGGGGCAGACCAAGAGCAAGCTGGGCAACACCGAGATCCAGACGCTGGTCCAGCAATCGGTCAACGCCAAGCTGGCGGAGTTCCTCGAAGAGAATCCCTCGGAGGCCCGGCAGGCCGTCGAGAAGGCGATCAACGCGGCGCGGGCGCGCAGCGCCGCGCGCAAGGCGCGCGACCTCACGCGTCGCAAGGGACTCCTCGAGGGCAGCACGCTGCCCGGCAAGCTGGCCGACTGCTCCATCAAGGACCCCGCGCTCAGCGAGATCTATCTCGTCGAGGGCGACTCGGCCGGCGGCTCTGCCAAGCAGGCGCGCGACCGCTCCTTCCAGGCGATCCTGCCGCTGCGCGGCAAGATCATCAACGTCGAGAAGGCGCGCATCGACAAGATGCTCGCCAACAACGAGATCCTGACGATGATCAGCGCGATCGGCGCCGGCCTCGGCGAGGAGTTCGACGTCGACCAGGCGCGCTACCACAAGATCATCATCATGACCGACGCCGACGTGGACGGCTCGCACATCCGCACGCTGATCCTCACGTTCCTCTTCCGGCATATGAGGCCGCTGGTCGACGCGGGCTACGTCTACATCGCGCAGCCGCCGCTGTACCGGCTCAAGCAGGGCAACCAGGAGACGTACATCCATAAGGAAGCCCAACTCGAGGAGATCCTGCTGCGCGGGCGTCTCGAGCAGATCCGCGTGGACAACACCGACACAGAGTTCACCTTCAGCGAGACCAAGTACCAGCGCTTCCTCAAGCTCTTCAGCGAGTACGAAGGCTGGGTCAAGAAGCTGAAGAGCCAGTGGGGCGGCGAGCTGATCGACTGGCTCAAGAACGGCCCGGTCGTCGAGGCTGACATCCACGACTTCGCCGGGCTGCTCGCGGCGCTGCGCGAGGACATCGACAAGCACTACGTCATCGACGTGCTCGGCGTCGACGACGAGGAGCATGTCGCCGACACGCGCCTGGTGGAGCGCCGTACGGGTCTGGCCGCGAACCTGCGCATCCCGTTCGCGGCTCTCGCAGGCCGCGAGTTCCAGGCGCTCAAGCGCGTCCATCTGCGCATCAGCGAGCTCGTCGGCAGGCCGCCGTTCACGCTGCGCCTCGGCAATCGTAAGTCCGAGGCGGTGAGCTACGAGGAGCTGCGCGTACAGATCGTCGAGCTCACCAAAGAGGGTATGCAACTGCAGCGCTTCAAGGGCCTCGGTGAGATGAATCCGGACCAGCTCTGGGAAACGACCATGAACCCCATGACACGCACGCTGATGCTGGTGTCTATGGAGGATGCCCAGGCGGCCGACGAGGTCTTCACGATGCTGATGGGCGACAAGGTCGAGCCGCGTCGCGAGTTCATCGAGAAGAACGCGAAGGAGGTGCGGTTCCTCGATGTCTGATTCCTTGCAGACGCTCGAAGGCAAGATCGAGCCCATCGAGCTCGAAGACGAGATGCGCTCGTCGTTCATCGACTACGCGATGAGCGTCCTCACCGACCGCGCTCTCCCGGACGTCCGCGACGGCCTCAAGCCGAGCCAGCGCCGGATCCTGGTCGCCATGAACGACCTCGGCCTGGCGCCGAACAAAGCTCACCGCAAGTGCGCCAAGATCGCCGGCGACACGAGTGGCAACTACCACCCGCACGGCGAGGCTGTGATCTACCCGACTCTGGTGCGCATGGCGCAGGACTTCAACATGCGCTACACGTTGGTCGACGGCCAGGGCAACTTCGGCTCCGTCGAAGGCGACTCGCCGGCGGCGATGCGCTACACGGAGGCGCGCTTCAGCAAGATCGCCGTCGAGATGCTGCGCGACATCGACGCCAACACCGTCGACTGGATGCCCAACTACGACGAGACGCGCCGCGAGCCGCGCGTGCTCCCCAGCCGCGTGCCCAACCTCATGGTCAACGGGGCCTCGGGTATCGCCGTCGGCATGGCGACGAACATCCCGCCGCACAACCTCGGTGAGGTCGTCGACGCGATCGTGTACCTCGTCGACAACCCGGAGGCGACGGCCGACGACCTGATGCAGTTCATCAAGGCGCCGGACTTCCCGACGGGTGGCGTCATCCTCGGCACCGCCGGCTTCAAGGAGGCCTACCGCACGGGGCGTGGGCGCATCCGCGTCCGCGCCAAGGCGCACACCGAGCAGATCAAGGGAAACCGGAGCGCGATCATCGTCACCGAGCTTCCATACCAGGTCAACCGCGCCTCACTGATCGACAACATCGTCGACCTCGTCAAGACCAAGAAGATCACCGAGATCAGCGACCTGCGCAACGAGTCGGACCGCGCCGGCATGCGGCTGGTCATCGAGCTCAAGCGCGACGCGATCCCCATGGTGGTGCTCAACAAGCTCTACAAGCACACCCAGATGCAGACGACCTTCGGGGTCATCAACATCGCCCTGGTCGGCGGCGTGCCGCGCACGCTGACTCTTCCGGAGATGCTGCAGGCGTACATCGCCTTCCAGAAAGAGATCGTCATCCGGCGGACCAAGTTCGAGCTCGACAAGGCGGAGACGAGGGCGCACATCCTCGAGGGCCTTCTGGTCGCCCTCGACAACCTCGACCAGATCATCAGCATCATCCGCCACGCCGCCGACGGCGAAACCGCGCGCGAGGCGCTCATCGACACCTTCGAGCTCACGCGGCCGCAGGCACAAGCCATTCTCGACCTGCGCCTCCAGAAGCTCACCGGACTCGAGCGCGACAAGGTGAAGGAGGAGCACGCCGGCCTCTTGGCGCGTATCAAGGAGCTGCGCGAGCTGCTCGGCGACGAGGCCGCGATCCTCGGTGTCATCACCGGCGAGCTTCTCGAGGTCAAGCGGCTCTACAACGACGATCGCCGCACCGAGGTCGTGCCGGACGAGGGCGAGATCGACCTCGAGGACCTCATCGCCGAAGAGCAGATGGCGATCACGATCACCAAGACCGGGTACGTGAAGCGTCTCCCGGTCGCGACCTACCGCCAGCAGAAGCGCGGCGGCATCGGCGTCGCCGGCATGGACCTCAAGGAAGAGGACGAGGTCGAGCACCTCTTCATCACCAGCACGCACAACTTCCTGCTCTTCTTCACCAGCGTCGGCAAGGTCTACCGGCTCAAGGTGCACGAGTTGCCGCTGGCCGGGCGCAACGCCAAAGGCAAACACATCGTCAACCTGCTGCCGCTACGGCAGGACGAGCAGATCTGCGCCGTCATCAACACGCGCAACTTCGACGAGAATGAGGGCAAGTACCTCATCCTCGGCACCCGCAAGGGCATCGTGAAGAAGACGCTGTTCGCCTCGTACAACACCAAGCTCAAGGCCGACGGCATCATCGCCATCAAGATCCGCGAGGACGACGCGCTGCTGGCCGTGCGCCACACCTCCGGCGACGACGACATCATGATGATCAGCCGCCTCGGCCAGGCCATCCGCTTCCACGAGGCAGACGTCAGGCCCACCGGCCGCAGCGCCTCGGGCGTGCACGGCATGCGCCTGCGCAAGGGCGATGAGGTGATCAGCATGGACATCGCCCGCGATGACAGCGACCTCTTCGTCATCACCGAGAACGGCTTCGGCAAGCGCACGCCGATCAGCGAGTACCGCATCACGGGCCGCGGCGGCCTGGGCGTAAGGACCGTGGCGCTGACCGACCGCAAGGGGTATCTGGTCGGCGTCAAAGTCGTACGCGAGAACCACGAGATCATGCTGCAGAGCCGCGACGGGGTCATGATCCGCGTACGCGCGGACGGTATCAGCCGCCACGGCCGCGCCACGCAGGGCGTCAAGGTCATGAACATGCGCGAGGGCGACGTCGTGAGCGCCATCGCCCGCATGGTCGTCAGTGAGAGCGGCGCGACCGACGAGGAGATCGACGCGGATTAGGTTCACAAGACCGACAGAAGTCGTTCACGAGTTCTTCAGAGGCCTGGGGGATAGTCGAGATGAGCCGATGCACTCGCGTCGGCGGCCCGATCATCTCGAAGAGGAGACAACTGATGAGCAAGAGGCTTCTGGGTATCCTGGCCGCGTCGGCCGTCGTCGCGGTGGGCGTGTTTGTCGGCGTCGCGATCCACGCCGACTCGAGCAGCGCCGCGACCGCGCCGCGACCGGCCGCGACCGTCGCGCCGACGGCGCCGCTCTCGCAGGCCGAGGCCGACGGCCTCGTCTTCATGCGTGAGGAGGAGAAGTTCGCCAGAGACGTGTATCTCGCGTTCGGCGATCAGTACTCGCTGCGCATCTTCGACAACATCGCGAAGTCCGAGAACACCCACATGACGGCTGTGAAGCGGATCCTCGATCGTTACGGCGTGGCGGATCCCGTGGGCGACAACCCGGTCGGTGTCTTCGAGAACGACGGACTTCAGGATCTCTATGACGAACTGACGGCGCAGGGCGGCACGTCGCTGGCCGACGCGCTCCGGGTCGGCGTCGCCATCGAGAAGATGGACATCGCCGACCTGCAGTCCCGCATAGCCGCGACGACTCACACCGACGTGAAGCGCCTGTACACGAACCTGCTGCGCGGCAGCCAGAACCACCTGCGCGCCTACACGCGCACGCTCGCCCGTTTCAGCTGAGCCAGAAGGAACCCCGCGCCGGACGGCGCGTTGACCGCCGGACAGCCCGGCCAGGAGCCTCTGCGGTTCCTGGCCGGGCTGTCTGCTTGGTGCGTCCCCTCTACCGCTTGCGGGCGGTGACGAGGACCCCGCCGAGGGCCTTGGAGCGCACGAGCTCGAGGATGCCCGCGTACTCCCGGGTCGCGGAGTCGTACCATTCGCGGCCGAACTCAGTGACGATCTCGCCACGTCTGGTCGCCATGCGCCGGCACAGGAGGACGTACCAGCGGACGAACTCGGGATGCAGGTCGCGGACCTTGATGTCCGACCATCCGGCGGCCTCGAGGATGGCGGACAGCGGGAGGGGGTCCAGTGGGCGCCACCAGGCCCAGCTCACGCTGTCGCGCGTCGCGGCGGCGAAGCCGCCGTGCGGGTCCGAGTACTCGAGCAGGCGCAGGTCGGCGCCGGGAGCAGCGAGCAGGGCGAGCTGCTCGAACGCGGCCGGCTGATCGGGCACGGCGTACAGCGCCGTCATCGAGTAGGCGAGATCGAAGGGCCCGAGCAGTACGGCTGTCGCGTGCCGCAGGTCGCCCTGGACCACCGTGACCTCCGGGTGTCGCTCGCGGGCCAGCTGTGCGGTCGCGGCGTCGCGCTCGACGCCGGTCACCGCGCCCAGCCCGCGGGCCTGCACCCAGGCGGCCGTACCCGCGCTGCCGCAGCCTGCGTCGAGGACGCGGCGGCGCGGGTCGGTCCGCACCCCGGCGAAGAGAAGCTCGTTCGCCTCCTCTTCGCCGGGGTGCGCGTAGTCACCGTCACGGACGAGCGCGAGCAGCCGCTTGCCGGTGGCGGTGTTCATCGTCATGACACTGTCGGGCCGCTCTGCCGGCACGTCAGATCAGCTCGTGCAGGCGCTGTACCAGAGGGTCGAACTCCGCGCCGGTGAAGCAGTAGCCGAGTGCGGTGAACCGGCCGCGCAGCTTCTTGACGTCGTCGGCGACACCGCGGCCTTCGAGCACCACCGCCGCCATCAGGTCGGCGACCTCGGCGAACTGCTCTGGGCCCATGCCGAAGCGGGTCATCTCGGCGACTCCGAGGCGCAGGGCGCCGGCGGCGGTGAAGCCCTCTTCATCGGGCGCAGCCTGGTAGTTGACGATGATGCCGTTGTCCTCGAGGCGGCCCGCCACCTCCGGGCCTTGGCCGTAGCCGACGCGCACGACGACCTGGTGGGTCTCCGTGTACTCGACGTCGGGGTCGCCGGCGACATCCAGCCCGGCGTCGTGCAGCGCCACGGCAAACGCCTTGGCGTTGGCGATCACCGCCTGCTGGTAGGCGTCCTTGAAGTGATTCATCTCGTAGGCGGCCATGAGCAGGCCGAGCAGCGTCCCGAGGTGGTGGTTGCTCACCGATCCCGGGGAAGGTCCTTCGTTCGATCGCCTCCCAGAGGTCCCGTTTCTCGTCACCCTCGACCCAACGGGCACCGACGATGCCGCGCTGCGTGCCGAAGAAGGTCTTGTGCGTCGAGCCGGTGACGATGTCGGCGCCTTCGGTGAAGGGCTGCTGGAAGTGCGGGCCGATCAGGCCGAGCACATGGGCCATGTCGTACATGAGCACGGCGGGGATGCCCGCGTCGTCCAGGAACCGGCGCACCTCGTAGACCGGCTCCGGGTGCAGCACCATGCTCTTGCCGAGGATGACCAGCTCGGGGCGCTCCTGCTCGAGCACGTCGAGGAGCGCCGGCACGTCCGCCTTGTACGGGTTGTCCGGCAAGCACCGGGATGTCGACCACCGCCGGCGTCTCGGTGACGGGGTCGCGGGCGACGTAGTCGCGCAGGGCGCCCATCGGCTGAGCGCTCAGGTGGCCGCCCTTGCCGATGTGGTTGTTCACGACCTTGCGCGATGCGCCGCGGCTCGGCCTTGCGGTCGGCGCGGTTGAGGTAGTCGACGAGCGCGCTGAAGACGGCGGTGTTGGCCATCTGGCCGCTGACGGCGCGGGTCTCGACCTCCGGGCAGCCGAGGATAGGCGCGCATCTCGCTCACCAGGTGGCGCTCGACCTCGTCGATGAAGCCGGTCCCCTGGTAGTAGAAGACGTCCGCGTCGTAGAAGGCCTCGGTCTTCTTGTGCTCGGCGTAGCGGCCCGACGGATCGGTGACGCTGAGCAGGCGCACCATCGGCGACGGCGTCATCTCGCTGGGGATCAGGTCGATGCACTCCTGCTGGCGCCACTCGTGGTTGGCGATGGCGCGGGCGAGCAGGCGCAAGGCCTTCTCGCCCGCTTCGCCGCCCTCCAGCTCCGTGAGCTGCGGCGTGTAGTCCCAGACGATGGCCCGTGCGCAGGGCGGGGCGTCGCTGCGCAGATGGTAGGGGACGACCAGGCCGGGAACGGGGCGGCCGCGCACATCGACGGAGACCTCGTCGTCCTCGAGCACGCGGCTGTCCAGGTAGGCGAGGGCGATCGAGCGCAGTTTGTGATCGTCCGTCTGCAGCGAGCACAGGCCTTCTCCATCGACGCCCCAGTAAGGCACCATCGTCCCGCTGGTCACCCAGCCGAGGGCCGGGCGTTCGTCGAAGAGCTCCTCGCCTGCGCCGGTGACCGCGTATACCGGCGATCCCTCGCGGGCGATTCCGCGCCCGGTCATGGCCACCGGCCGCGTGAGCCGTGGCAGGTCGTCGATCAGGGAGTAGTCTCGCTGCAGGATGCGGGCGTAGGCCCGGTGCTGCCTCTCCAGCGCCGCGCGCCCGACGTAGTCGCCTTTCCGCGGCGAGAAGCTGACCGCGAAGGACGCCAGCGGGCAGCTCATGACCGGGATCTCACGGCCGTCAGGGCCGAGCCCGAGCTCGTGGCCGTAGAGCGGGAGGCCGGCCTCGAGCCGCAGGGTGTCGCGGGCGCCGAGCCCGACGGGGACGGCGCCCGCAGCGACCAATGCGTCCCAGAGCCCCGGTCCGTCGGTGGCCGGCACGAAGAGCTCGAAGCAGACGGGTTCACCCGTGTAGCCGGTCCGGGCGATGCGCGCTTCCACACGGCCCTTGCCTCCCGGAAGTCGCAGCGTCGCGATGCCGAGCGCGTTGCGCAAAGGCTCGGGCAGCCGACCGTCCTCGATAAGGCCGCCGAGGATGTCTCGCGACGCTTTGCCCTGGAGCGCGATCATGGCGATCTCTCCGGTCGCGTCGCTCAACTCGACATCGGGGAAGTGGGCGAGATGCTCGCGAAGGTGTGCCAGGTCCCTGTGGCGGTTGGAGGCGTTCACGACAAGGAGGTACTCGTCATCGACGAAGCGGTAGAGGTAGGCGTCGTCGACGGCTCCGCCGGTCTCGGTCGGCACGATCGTGTACTGCGACTCGAGAAGGTCGAGAGCCTCGGCGTTGTTGGTCAGCATGTGCTGGAGGAAGGCGACGGCGCCGGGTCCGCGGAGGATGAAGCGCCCCATGTGGGAGACGTCGAAGAGCCCGGCGTTCCGGCGTGTCGCGAGGTGCTCGGCGATGATTCCGGTGGGGTACTGGATCGGCATGTCCCAGCCGCCGAAGTCGACCATTCGCGCGCCGGCGGCTACGTGCAGGGCGTGGAACGGGGTGAGTAGCAGGCTCGCGGCTCTCTCTCCGCCGCTCACAGCGCCCACTCCCGAAGTCTGCCGAGCCCCTCACGGATCAGGTCGGTGCTGATGCCCGAGTAGGCGAAGCGCACGTAGGCCTCCTTCTCGTTCGGCAGGGCGCGGCCGAAGTGCAGGCGGGTACAGAAGGAGACACCCGTCTGCTCCAGCGCCGCGCGCCGCAGGTCGTCGTAGTCGGTGAAGCCCTTCCGCTTCATGAGCCCGGTGACGTTGGGGTACAGGTAGAACGTCGCCTCGGGGCGCAGGCAGGAGACCCCGGGCACTTCGCTCAGGAGCTCGACGGCGACGTCGCGTCGCTCCTCGAGCACGCGGAGTATCTCGCGCGGGCCGCTCTGATCGCCGATCAAGCCCTCCAGGGCGCCGTATTGGGCGAAGTGGTTGGAGCAGCTCTCGTCGTTGACGTTGAGCTTGCCGATCACGTTGACGATGGACAGTGGCCCGACGGCGGCTCCGAGCCTCCAGCCGGTCATCGCGAACTTCTTGCTGAAGGTGTACAGGATCAGACAGCGCTCGGCCATACCCGGCAGGCTCGCGAGCGACCGGCTCTTCCCCGAGTAGCGGATGTCGAAGTACGCTTCGTCACAGAGGACGAAGAGGTCGTGGGCGAGGACGAACTCGGCAACTCGCTCGAGTTCAGCGGGCGAACTCTCCGCGCCGGTCGGATTCTGAAGGTCGTTGTAGATCAGCAGCTTCGTACTGGATGTGACCTGGCTCTTGAGGCTCTCGAGATCGAGCTCGAAGTTCTCGCCTCCCTCGACGTAACCGTACGGGAGCGCCGTGCCGCCGTGGAACTGGATCTGGCTTTCGTAGATCGGGTAGCCCGGATTGGGATACAGGACCTCGTCGCCCGGGTCCATGAGCGCGAGGATGAACTTGCCGATCACCGGCTTGCCGCCGGGCTGGATGGCGACATTGTCCGGTCCGAGCGCCAAGCCGTGGGAGGCGCCGACGTCGGCGGCCAGCGCCTCGCGCAGTTGCGGAATGCCGGAGTTGGGGCAGTACCCGGTCTTGCCGTCGCGAATCGCCCTGAACGACGCTTCGACGATGTTCGGGGGGGTGGGCAGGTCCATGTCGCCGAGGTGGAAGGGGTAGACGGTGTGACCCCCAGCCTTCCACTCGTTGGCCTCGGCGGAGACGGCGAAGGCCGTCTCGGTCCCGAGGCGGGCGATGCGCCGGGCCAGTGCGTCGCCGCATCGTTCGCTCATCGAAGTCACCCCCAAGCGTCGAAGGACAGGGTGATGGTCCCATCACCCTGTCCGCCGCCGACCTTGTCGGTCGGCCGCTCCAGGGGCCCGTCCAGTCGCGTTCCGTTGGCCTGAGAGTTTCGGCGACGCATCCTGCGCCATCCTTGCCCCTTCGGCGCCCGCTCTCTTCTTCGAGCGGCGGGCTCTCACGCGACCTTCAGCCGGACGTCCTCGGTTCCCGGGCAGCGTAGCACCAGTCGTCCACGGGTCGCAATCACAGGCCGTTTCAGGACCGTTGCGGCGGCGATGCGGACCCGGCTGCGGTATCAGCTGTCGTCGGGCCCGTCCAGCGCCACGATGCGCACATGGGACTTGTCGCGGATCGTGTGCAGCACGCGCCGGTCGAGGCGGTAATCCCAGCGGTTGAAGACCAGTGCCTCGAGGGGATGCCACAGAAGCACCCAAGCGGCGATGCTGAGTCCCTCGGCGGCGATGGTGAGAGGCTCCATCGGCGAGTCGCTGAGACGATGGGCCGAGAAGACGAAGAAGGCGACGACGACGATGGAGAAGGCCAGCATGAGCCAGCCGCGCGAGTTGTTGCGAGCCGCCTCCCGCCGCACCATCAGGAGCCGGCCGTCGCAGTACCTCGTGATCGCGCGCCGGAGGCGATCCTCGGCATCTGCGGTGACGCCGTCTCCCGGTAGCCGGATGACGACGTCGACGTGATCGGCTCCGGGGTCGTCACCGACGCAGGCCGCGACGTACTCGATGGCCGGCTCTTCGCTGTAGGCCTCGTACCACTCGGAGAACGCGTCGATGTCGGGAGTGCGGAAGAAGTCGTCGACGCTTTGCAGGCGCAGATCCACGGTGACGGAACTCATCACGCCCCCTTGTCATGACGGCTTTCGGGTCGCGGCCGGCGAGGCGGTCCGGTCGTCGATGGGGTGTTCGCGGCGCGCGCCGCCGGCCCTGCACGCGTCGACATCGACGCCGAGGGTCTTGCGCACGGCTCTCGAGTACGACCCCAGACCCCGCACCGAGCACACGCGAAACGTCTCGTTGTCGGGGGCGAGAGAGCCGGCGATGACGTAGGCGTCCGGAAGCAGGTCACGTATCGCCTGGCCGATGGCCTCGTAGACGGCGACCTCGTCCTCGGCCCCTATCAGCGCGATCGGTGCGTCGTCGATGCCCCGTGTTTGCGCCACAGCTCTCCTGGGTGCGTCCCCCGTGTGGCTCTTGCCCGGGCGCGTGTTGGGACGTACCGGCGAGACGCGGTAGCCCGCTCGCCCGCGCTTCTGTAGACTCCACAGCCGTGAGCGCAGCCGCCGACACCTCAGTGCCGAGCGAGACCGCGAAGCCCGTGCGCCGGCCGCGGGTCTTCAGCGGCAGCCAGCCCTCGGGCACGCTGCATCTCGGCAACTACCTCGGAGCTATCCGCAACTACGTTGCCATGCAGGAGACGCACGACTGTATCTACTGCATCGTCGACCTGCACGCCATCACGGTGCGTCAGGCGCGAGCCGATCTTCGGCGAAACACCATCGACGTCGCCAACGCATATCTCGCGGCCGGCGTGGACCCTGAGCGGTCCATCGTGTTCGTGCAGAGCCATGTGCCGGCGCACACCGAGCTCATGTGGATCCTCAACACGATCACCTACATGGGCGAACTACGTCGCATGACGCAGTACAAGGACAAGACCGCCGGGGCCGAAGGCGAGAGCATCCCCGTCGGCCTGTTCGACTACCCGGTGCTGATGGCCGCCGACATCCTGCTCTATCGCGCCGACGCCGTGCCGGTGGGTGAGGATCAGAAGCAGCACGTGGAACTCACGCGCGACGTCGCCGAGCGCTTCAACAACGCCTTCGGCAAAGCGTTCGTCGTCCCGGAGCCCATCATCCGCACCGAGGGTAAGCGCATCATGAGCCTTGACGACCCGGCGAAGAAGATGAGCAAGAGCGCCGGGTCGGAGAACAGCTACATCGCCGTCATGGACGCGCCGGACGTCATCCGCAGGAAGATCCGGCGTGCGGTCACCGATTCAGGCACCGACGTGCGCGGTGGGCAGGACAAGCCCGCGCTCAGCAACCTCCTCGACATCTACAGCATCCTCGCAGGCGACTCCGTCGCCGACATCGAGCGGCGCTACGAGGGGAGAGGGTACGCGGACTTCAAGGCCGACCTCGCCGAGGTCGTGGTGGAGGCTCTCTCGCCCATCCAGGCTCGTATCCGCGAACTCGAGGCGGACAAGAGCTTCACCCTCGAGGTGCTCAAGACCGGGGCTGAGCGTGCGGAGGCCATCGCCACACGCACGCTCGCCAAGGTGCGTGAGCGCGTCGGGCTCGTGCCGAGGCCCTGAGCCCGGGACGAGCCGGCGGTTCACGCCGGCGGCCGACCGGGCTGGCTCGCGTCGCGACGCCCGGGATAGACTACGCGTGGCAGCATTCCCCGGGAGGCAGCATGATCCCCGATGACGTGATGAAGCGCGGCGATGCCGGAACGCACATGGATAGGGCCGGCGACGTCGCGATCTCAATCGAGACCATGAAGCACCGGAGCGAGGGAATGATCGGTACGGAGTTCCCGCTCATCTTCTGGCGCGGCAAGGGCCGCATCGTCGCGTCCGACGACGCACACGCGTCCCTGCTCGTTCGCGGTGTGCGGGTCGACCTCACCTGGGAGCGCCTCACGACCACTTGGAAGCGCGTGCTCTCCAACCACACGCTCTCGGTGGACGAGCTCGGCGGCGGCGCCGATGCGGTTGCCATCTTGAGCCTGTTCGCGCTCATGCAGGGGTCCAGCGTAGCCGTCGTCGATGTTGACGGCCTGCTCGTTCTCAGGAACCCGACGGACACGCCCGTGCATCAGTACGCCGACATGAACCGGCCCACGTCGTGGGCCCCGTGGCAGCGCAAGATACACGGCGCTTGACGGCCCTGTAGGCCGCCTCGGCCGCCTGCGGGCGTGGCGCGAGGGCGAGCCCGGCGCTCCGGAAGCTGCCGCCACCGGACGAGGAGGCACGAATGGCTGAGGGTCACGGTGCGCAGGGAATGGTCGGCCGCCTGCGCCGTGTGGTGATGCGGCGGCCCGGTGAAGCGATGGCCGCCGCCGACCCGAAGGCGTGGCACTACACGAGCGCCATCGACCTCGACGCCGCCCGCGGCGCGCACGACGCCTTCGCCGACGCGCTGCGTGCCTGGGACGTCGAGGTCCTGTACCACGACGAGCCGCTCCCCGATCACAGCGACAGCGTCTTCGTGTTCGACCCGGCGCTCGTCACTGATCGCGGGACACTGCTGCTCAGCATGGGCAAGGAGGCGCGCCGCGGTGAGGAAGAGCCGCTTGGGCGGACTCTGCAGGGCTGCGGTGTGCCCATCTACGGTCGCCTCGAGGGCGAGGCACGCGTCGAGGGCGGAGACACGATGTGGCTCGACCACGACACGCTGGCAGTCGGCCGCGGCTTTCGGACGAACGCGGAGGGTGTGCGCCAGCTCCGCGTCCTTCTCGAGCCGCTCGGCGTCACGGTGCTCGACTTTGACCTGCCGTTCTTCACCGGTCCCGACGCCTGCCTGCACCTGCTCAGTCTCATCAGCCCTGTGGACGTCGATCTCGCGGTCGCGTACCCGCCGCTGATGCCGACCGCGTTCTGGGCCGAGCTCAAGCGCCGCGGCGTACGGCTGCTCGAGGTGCCCGAGGAGGAGTTTCTGCACACGCAGGCCACCAACGTGCTGACGGTCGCGCCACGACGTTGCATCATGCTGGAGAGCAGCCCGGGGACGAAGGAACTGCTCGAGATGGCCGACTGCGAGGTCGTCACCTTCCCCGGGGAGCCGCTGTCGTTCAAGGCCGAGGGCGGGCCGACCTGCCTGACGCGGCCGGTATTGCGCGACCCGGAGTGAGCGAAGCGTGACGAGCCATGATGACGCCGCCGATGATCGCAGGTCGCCGCGCGCGAGCGCCGTGCCGAGCGCGGTCGAGCGGCGTGCCCTCGCTGCGCTGGACCACGAAGGCCTGGTCGCCCTTCTTCTCGAGCTGATCGCCATCCCCAGCCTCGACGGCCACGAGTCGCGCGCCCAGCGCCGCGTCGCCGGGTGGATGGCCGGCGCCGGTCTGGCGACCGACGTCTGGCCCGTTGACCTGGACGAGCTCGGCCGTCACCCCGACTGGTTCCACGAGGTGGATCGAGATGAGGCGCTCGGGGTGGTGTGCTGGTGCGGGGAGAAGGCAGCCGGCCGGACTGCCTCAGGCGCCGCCTCCGGCCGCGACCTCATGCTGAACGGCCACATCGATGTCGTCCCGGTGGGTGACGAGGCTGCATGGACCACGCCGCCGTGGGAGCCGGCCGTCAGGAACGGCCGGGTGTATGGCCGCGGCGCCGTCGACATGAAGGGCGGCCTCTGCTGCGCGCTCTTCGCCGTGAAGGCGATCCGCGACTCCGGGGTCCGGCTGAGAGGCCGCGTCTCGGTGGCCAGCGTGGTCGGTGAAGAGGACGGCGGCACGGGCACGCTGGCCACGATTCTGCGCGGCCACACTGCCGACGGGGCGATCGTCGTCGAGCCCACGGGCCTTCGCGTCGTCGCGGCCCAAGCCGGCTCGCTCATGTTCCGCGTCACCGTTCGCGGCCTCTCGGCGCACGGTTGCGTGCGTGAAGAGGGCGTCAGCGCCGTCGAGAAATCAATGCCGCTGCTGGCGGCGCTGAGGCGGCTGGAGGCCGAGCGTTGCGGCGTCGCCTGCGCTTCCGCGGACGGCTCGACCGACACGCCGGCGATGGGGGCCGGTATGGCCGGGGACCCCCGCTCACCGCTGTTTGCCCGCTACCGGCTGCCGTGGCCGATCGAGGTGGGCACCCTGCGCGCCGGCGACTGGGCGAGCAGCGTGCCAGATGTGCTTGTGGCTGAGGGGCGCTACGGCGTCGCCGTCGGCGAGGACCCAGCCTCGGCCCGGCGGGCGTTCGAAGAAACCATCGCCTGCGCCGCGGCGGCCGACCCCTGGCTCTCGGAGCATCCGCCGGAGGTGGAGTGGTGGGGCGGCCGTTTCGACCCCGCTGTGACCGCCGCGGCGGATCCGATCGTCAGGGCGGTTGTAGATGCGGCGACGGCCATCACGGGGGCGCCGGCACCGATAGAGGGCGTCACCTACGGCGCAGACATGCGCCTGCTCGTCAACGTGGGCGCCATCCCGACGGTGTTGTTCGGCCCCGGCGACGTGGGCGTCGCGCACATGGCCGACGAGTACGTCTCGATCGCCGAGCTACGCACCGCCGCGGAGACGCTGCTTCTCGCGGCGCTGCGATTCTGCGGCGTGGAGGAGTAGGCTGGGCGCAGCGGTCCTCGGCGGCCGAGGTGCTCTCCGCGGTCGTGCCCGTCCGACTCACTCGGAGCCACCGTGCCTGCTCCCTACGGCTACGTTCTTCGTCACGCCGGGCCTGTCGATGTCGCAGCCGCCCGATCGGTGATGGACGCGGCCGAGTGCTACGACACCGGTGAGGCGCGTGGGCACCTGGACGACCTTGCGACGGAGTGGAGAGATACGGAATGCCGCATCGACCGGGATTGGTGGGTCGTCTCCGCGGCAGGGGGCGAAGTCGTCGCAGTCGCCTGGGTGTGGCCCGAGACCGCGGGAGAAGTGCCCGCCGATCATTTCGTGCATCCCGACCACCGTGGGACTGGTCTGGCCGCGACGCTGCTCGACTGCGTCGAGGCCAGGCGTCTCCGGCTTGGGGTCGATGAGCCGAGGGTCTGGGAGGCGTCGCTCGAGGCGTTCGCCGAGCATCACCTCTTCACCCTGTGACGCTTCGAGGAATGGAGCCACCAGCGCCTCGAGTGAAAGGAGGGCCGGGGCGCTTTCGCAGCCCCGGCCCTCCGCGCTCCCGGCTTCGAGAGCGCCCAAGGCGTATCCTGTCGGGCGCCTCAGTTGGCAGTGACGACGTCCTTGCGGGTCACCGGCAGGTTGCGCTCGCCGAGCTCTGCGATGAAGGCGTCGCGTGCGGCGCGAGGCAGTTCCTCAGGGCAGACCATGCCCTTGGTGGCGATCTTGTCCTCGACGATGAACTCCGCGTAGATGCTGGACGGAGTGCTGGTGCCGTAGCTTACGCTGGTGCCGCCGGGGATCAGGCTGTTCACGTACTTGATGTCGGGCGGGAAGATGTTGTAGCCGACGGAGGCGGGCTTGCCGCCGATCTCGCCGATGCAGTCGACGGTGACGACGCCGTAGTCGGTGATCTCGCCGGCGAGCGCGAGCTTGGCGAGCTCGTCTGCCGGCGGGTTCGGAGGCATCGACGCGACGAAGACGTCGATAGGCCGCACCTTACTACCGTCCTTCAGCGTCACGGGCTGCTTGCTGGCCATGCCCGAGCTGACGAAGGCGAGGTCCGCGTCGATGCCGTCCTCAGGCCCGCCCATCTTGAAGTCGACGTAGCGCAGGCCCTTGTCGCCGTACTTCTTGGGGAGCGTGCGCGGCAGGGTGCTGACCTCTTCGTGGTCGTGGCAGATGACGGCGCCGAGGCCGAAGGGCTGCGGGAACTCGTAGTGCTCGCGGCGGCCGAAGATCTCGACCCGCTTGAACTCGCCGTCTTCGTAGAGCAGCGGCGGCTGCGCGCAGTCGGTGTAGAAGGTCTCCTGGCTCCACACCTGCAACGGTACAGGGCTCTCGAAGACCGCGTAGTCCTTGATGCGGATCTCGAAGCACTTGTCGAGGTCCTCGTAGCCGTTGGCGGCGAAGGTGTTGGTGACGCCCGGGTCCATGCCGGTGCTGAGCAGCGCGAGGATGCCCTGCTTGGCGAACTCGGGGGCGAGCGTCATCTGGTCGAGGTACGCCTCGTCGATGGTCTGCGTCTGCGTCTGGCCCTGTGCCATGTCCATGTAGGCGGCGCCGCACTTGAGGCACGCCTGCATGATCGACTTGTTGAACTGCGGGATCACGGCGTTGACGATGAGCTTGCAGCCCTCGCCGGCCTTGGCGACGGCGTCGACGTCGGAGGCGTTGATGAACATCGCCGTGGCCTTGCCGTTGCCGACCTGCCCGGCGACGAATTGCGCGCGCTTCTCGTCGAAGTCGCTGACGACGATCTCGGTGACTGCCGGGTTGCGGCCGAGGTTCCAGGTGAGCACCTGGCCCTGCATGCCCGCGCCGACGATAAGGACCTTCATCTGCTCGTCTCCCTCCTCATGACCGGCGACCCGGGCGGCTGGCGCCGGGTGCGGCGGACGTCCACTGACGCTCAGGTTCTACCAGATGCAGCGGAGGGAGACAAGCGTTAGCGCGACGATTCTCGTAGAATCGTCGCGCCAAGGCAGCGGGAGTCGTGCGATAGACGCAGTAATCAACCGGCTTTCGTGCCGCACTCGTTGCAGAACTTCGCTCCGGGCTGCAGCTTGGCGCCGCACTGCGTGCAGTGCGGCGACGACTTGAGGTCGGTCCCGCACTGGGCGCAGAACCTGGCGTTGGTCGCCTGCGCCGCACCGCACTTGGGGCAGGAGGCCGTGATGCCCTCCCGCCAGTCGGCCTCGGTGAGGTGTTTGTCTTCCTCGGCCATCTTGGCGTGCGCCCACACCTCCTCGACGGACCTGTCGGCCTGGGCGGCCGCCATCTCGACGCCGAGGTCGGGGGCGCACTGCTTGCAGAGGCCCTTCCTCTCGTTCCAGCACTGCTCCCGGCACATCCAGGAACTGCAGTGCGGGCACTGGACGAACTTGGGGCGGATCTCCTCGGCCGCCTTTCTGAACGCCTTGTCGCTCGCCTTCTCCCACGCGGCCGACTTGGCGCGTTGGGCGACATCGGCCGCTTGTCCGAAGAAGCCGCCGAGCAGGCCGCTCGCGCCGTCGAGCACGTTCGTCGCGGCGCTCAGCTCGAAGGTGTCGAACTCCGTGCGATAGCCGTTGCCGCAGCGGTCGCAGCGGAACTCGAACTGGAAGCCGTTGTCGGAGCTGAGGTCGCTGGTGTTGCTGGTGAACTCGATCTCTCCCGCCATGTGCCGAAGCCTCCGATCCGGGGCCGTGCGACCCCGAGCGCCTGCCTGGTCCGCGCACGAGTATACGCCGGGCGTGGTAGGACTGGGGGCGAATCAGAAAGAGACGGACAGAGGCGAGGACCGCGCACGAACCCGGCATCACTCAAGGGCTCATCGAACGGGCGCGAGAGGCCGCCGTCGCCAACCACGCCACCAGGGTCACAGATGTCTTTCTCGTCATGACACCGGCCGCCGACTTCCCCCGGGACTCCGCCGAGACATGCGTCGAGATGCTCACGAGCGAGGACGAGCTGTTCAAGGGCGCCGCGCCGCATGGGACCACCAGCCGGCGGCAGCCTCGTGCCTCAAATGCGGGGACGAGTTCTCAGCCGACGCTCCGCAGCCCGTGTGCCCTCAGTGCGGATCACGCGTCGTCCGCTTCGATCCGGACGCCCCGATGGTTCAGCTCACCGACGTGGGGATAGACGACTCGGAGGGGTAGCGCCGCCGGCGACAGGGCTGCCGCTCTCCAGCTTTCTCAGGCGGCGGTTCGTCCACACGATCAGCGGGCCGAGGCAGCACATGAGCGGGACGAACACGGCCCAGTAAGTCCAGAAGGGCAACGCGCCGAGCAGGGTGAGGACGAGCAGCCCCATCATCGCTCCGATGACGACCCACAAGGCTGTCGCGATACGCACCATGAAGGCCCTCGCCGCGGGCGAGCGCGCGTTCCTCACCGAGGCACGCGTGCCGACGACACCGCCGATGAAACCGGCCGTGACGCCCACGATTCCGCCGATGATCCCGATGGTCGCTCCGTCCAGCTCCACCGGAGCCTCCTCTCGTCGCGTCTCACACTGAGGAGTATCGGTCGCGACCCCGCGGACTATGAGCCGGAAGCGCGCGCGGGTCCGCCGAGGCGGGAAGGGAGGCGGCGCGAGACGCAGAGCGGACGCTGGAGAAGGGGTGGTGGAGCATAGCGGAATCGAACCGCTGACCTCCTGGGTGCGATCCAGGCGCTCTCCCAGCTGAGCTAATGCCCCACGCGGTCCCAGACGGGCTGGGATTCAGTAGTATGCGGCATTGTCGCCGGACGGGCAAGCCGCTCGCGCAGCGGCATCCCGGCGAGACGCTCAGTCTGCGAAACGCTCACGCAGCCGCGCCGCGATCGTCTCGGGTGGCGTGAACATGAGCTCTCCTCCGAGCTGCTTCTGGAGAAAGTAGTCGTCGGTGCGGTAGTCGCGCCTGAAGGCCGTCCGGGCGATCACGCGCAGCACCACGGGGAGGCCGGGCTCGTGGCCGCGCAGCGGCCCGCCGAAGAGCGTGAAGTTGAAGGCCGAGAGGCCCTCGTCCTCGTACCACGAGAGGACCTTGGATAGGCCGGCGGCGAGGCCTCGCGCGTGATCGTCGCCGAGCCGGGAGAGGCGGTCGACGCCCGGCACGACGGCGATGATCTCGCGGGCGCCGGCGGGCGCGAACGGCGTGAGCCAATGAGCGCCCTCCGACCCGTTGATGTAACGCTCGCCCAGCTCCCTCTCGAGCGCGACGAGTTCCTGCCAGTACCCGGCGCCGTTGGCGGCCAGCCACTCGGCCGACCTGCGCCAGTACATGTCGACCTGCCACGGCGGCGTCTCCCCGCCGAAGACCTGCAGGTGAGGATGGACCAGGCTGGCCCCGGCCGGCAGCATGTGGTTGCAGCACAGCTCGAGGTGGACCAGGTGCGGGTAGTGGCGCTCGGCGCGGCGGATGAAGTCGAGGGCCGCGCCCAGCCCCTCCTCGAGCAGGTCTGGGGTGAACTCGCTCGGCCGCAGATAGTGCTTCTCCGGGTAGGCGACCACGGCATGCACGCCGGCCAGCGGGAACAGGTTGGGGAAGACGAGGGCCCGGCCACGCTGCAGGCGGCCGCCGGGCACCAGGTCGTCCGGGTAGCGCGGCGTCGCGTCTTGGACCTTCTCCGGGCAGAAGAAGCAACTCTCGCGACTCTTTGCCACGAGCTCGTCCGTGTACTCCCAGTCGGTCTTGCCGAGGAACATTTCCTCCTTCTCGGCAAGGCCCTCGGAGGCGACCGCCGTCATGCCGGTCAGCGGGTCCGTCCGCACCTCGATGGTCTGTTCCGCGAACTCCATGCCCTCCAGCGGGCTGTGGAACCCGGCTCTCTCGATGTGGCTCTCGAAGTGGATCCGGCTCGTCATGGCCGCTCTCCTCGCGTGTCCGCATGCTGCTGAAGGTGGATGGCAGGCTGCCAGATGATATGGCCGCCGGCGGGCGCGGACAAGCGTCCGCGACGGTGCGCGCTGCGGCCCCGGCGTGCGTTATGGGGGCGTCCACGCCATCGCCGGGCGGCTCGCTCATGGCGTAGACTTGCAGCCGGACACCGATCCCCCTCCTTCGCGGAGCGTCGCCCATGAAGATCACCGCAGTGCACGTCGACACGCTCGAGCTGGTCATGGATGAGCCGTTCGTGATCGCCTCGTCGGCGCTCGCTATCGGCCCCTGCGACTTGATCCGGGTCGAGACGGACGAAGGGATCACCGGTATCGGCGAGGCGTGCCCCGCATACGAGTTCACCGGCGACACGCTCTGGAGTGTGCAGGACGTGATCGGCGAGTACCTCGCGCCCTCCGTCATCGGCAAGGACCCCTTCGCCGTCGAAGCGATCGTCCACTGCTGGGAGCGCGAGCTGTACACGGTGGGCAACCAGGCCGCCCGAGCCGGCCTGGAGATCGCGATGTGGGATCTGCAGGGTAAGGCCCTTGGGCGGCCGCTGTTCGATCTCGTCGGCGGCCGCTCGCGACGCGCGTTGCCGGAGGTCGTCGCTTTCGGCTGGGACGAGCCGGAGACGCTCGCCGCGAAGTCGCGCGCCATGAGCGCCGAAGGCGTCACCGTGTTCAAGATCAAGACGGGTGACGCCCCCGAGCGCGACGAACAGCGCGTTGCCGCCGTGCGGGAGGCCGCAGGTCCCGCCGCCCGCCTGACCGTCGACGCGAACCAAGGGTGGTGGGACGCCAAGACGGCGGTCCGCGCCATCAAGCTGCTGGAGCGGCACGGCATCGAGTTCGCCGAGCAGCCGGTGCGCATGGACGACCTCGAGGCGGCACGCTTCGTGCGCGGCCACGTCGACGTCCCTATCGCACTCGACGAGAGCGTGCGCGGTCCGCGAGAGGCGTTGGCGTGCGCCAAGGCGGAGGCGTGCGACATCTTCGTTGTGAAGCTCATGAAGACGGGCGGCATCCTGAACGCGCTCAAAGTCAACGCCATCGCCGAGGCGGCTGGGATCAGCGTGATGATGGGCAACATGGGCGAGAGCTCGATCGGGCTCGCTGCGCACTTCCACCTCAACGCGGCGCTTGCGAACGCGACTCATTGCGATGCCGATCTGCCATGGCGGCCGGGCGGCATGACCCACGACATCGGCCGCGGCCTCGGGCAGGAGGTCGCGGATGGCGTCTCGCGCGTCCTCGTGCCCGAAGGGCCTGGACTCGGCATCGAGCTCGTCGAGGAGAACGTCGAGCGACAGCGCGTAATGCGCCGCTGGTGACGGACCGGTGGATCCGGGCGAGATCAGGAGGCTCTGGGCTGCAGCCGGCGGCGAACCCGCCGGCTCACCGCCCGGGCCCGGCCTCATGGGACTTCCCCAGGTGGACGACCCGGAGGCGCTCTCCGGCGCTGCGTTTGCGGCGGTCGGTGTGCCCGTGGGCGGCGCGCCCGGCGCTCCGGCGGCTGTACGGTCCGCCTCGGCGGCCTACGCCGGTTGGGGCGGCACGGCGCTGCGCGGCGTCGACTACGGCGATGTGGCCGCCTCCGGCGATCTCGAGACGACCTTCGTTCGAGTTCACGAGCGCCTCGCCGATGTCTTCGCAGCCGGCGCCGTGCCCCTGGTGCTCGGAGGGGACGGCCTCACGAGCCTGCCCGTGCTGCAGGTGCTCTCGGGCAAGCTGCGCGGAAGGCTCGGCATCGTCGCCTTCAGCCCCTCCTACGACATAGCCGCTGAGCCGCGGTACGAGGCCTCGTCGCGCTGGGCGCGGGCCCTGGAACTCGGCGTCGTCGTCCCAGCCAACCTGGTGCTGATCGGAGGGCGGGAGGCTCCCCCGGACGCGCCCGCCCGCCGCGTCCTCGACGGCCTCGGCGTGTCCAGATACGGCGTTACCGACGTTGCGCGCGACGGCATGCCGACGATCGCGGAAGAGGCGCTCGAGGCGGCGACGACCGGCACCGAAGCGGTCTACCTGTCAGTCGATATGGAGGTACTGGCGGGGGTGGACGACCCGGTCGGTCTCACGAGCCGCGAACTGGCGGAGGGCGTCGCCACGGTGGCGACCGGCCTGCTGGCCGCCGCCGACGTGTGTGGAGCCCGGTCGGGGATGGGCGGCGACGACGATTCCGTGCGGGCGGCGGCGCGCGTCGTCGCCGAGATCGTCGCCGGTATGGCCAAGCGGCTTGCCTGAGCCCTCGTAGCCGGGCGCACATGGCCAGTCGGCACGCGGGGGCGCGGGCGCCCTCGCGATGTAGTCGCGAGGAGGAAGCATGAACGTCGTCAGTACCTACAATGAATGGGACCCGCTGGAGGAGATCGTCGTCGGGCGTGTCGATGAGACCACGCTGGTGCCGCCCTGGGATGTCATCATGCCCGCCGTCGTGCACGACGGCGGGCAGTGGGACTTCTTCAAGCAGCACGGCGGCACGCCGTGGCCCGCGGACATGCTCAAGAAGGCCGAGCGCGACCTTGACGCCTTCATGGACGTGCTGCAGCAGGCGGGCGTGACGGTGCGTCAGCCCGAACCGTACTCCTACGAGGCGCCGCTGAGCACGCCCGACTGGCAGGTCAAGAGCAGCTGCTACGCGCTGATGCCGCGCGACGTCCTGTTCGTCATCGGCGACCAGATCATCGAGGCCCCGATGGGCTGGCGGAGCCGTTCCACCGAGCGACTCGCGTACCGCGAGCTCTGCAAGGAGTACTTTCGCGGCGGCGCCCGCTGGGTCGCTGCGCCGCCGCCGCGGCTCTCGGACGAGAGCTTCACGCCGGGGTTCGTGGCGCCGGAGGAGAACGAACCCCAGCGCTTCCTGCCCACCGAGTACGAGCCCATGTTCGACGCGGCCGACGCCATCAAGTGCGGCCGCGACGTCTTCATTGCCCGCTCGAGCTGCTGCAACCGCTTCGGCATCGACTGGCTGCGGCGCCACCTCGGTGACGAGTACGCCGTCCACGAGGTCGAGATTCACGACACCCACCCCATGCACATCGACGCGACGTTCCAGCCGCTCGCACCCGGCAAGCTCCTGATCAACCCCGAGCGCGTGGTCAAGGTCCCCGACCTGTTCGAGAAGGCCGGCTGGGACATCCTGGTGTGCCCCGAGCCGGAGATGCCCGAGTCGCACCCCATGTACAACTGCAGCCGCTGGATCATGATGAACGTGGTGATGCTCGACGAGACGCGGGTGGTCGTGTCGGCCGGCGAGAAGCGCTTCATCCGGCGGCTCAAGGAGTGGGGCTTCGACCCGATCGAGTGCCCCTTCTGGGACTTCGAGACGATCGGCGGCGGATTCCACTGCGCCAGCGTCGACATCCGTCGGCGCGGCGCCTTGAAGTCGTACTTCTGAGGAGGCGCGAGCGCGCGCGACCCGCGCGCCTTCCCGCTCGGGCTGGGCACGGCTCCCTAAACGCGAGTCCCATGGCGCTCGCGTGCTCCCGGGCCGACACTGCCAGTGGAGCATATGGAACCCCCTGGGAGGACATCGTGACGCGTGAGGAGAAGGAGAGGGCGGCCGATGAGGTGCTGGCGAGGTACACGCATCTCGGCGCGACGGTCGTGAGCGACGACCAGACGCTGTGCCGCATCCTTCAGACGCTCGAGTTCTCCGGCGCCGACAGGGACGTCGGCGAGTACCTCTGCTCCTTCATCACCGCTTGAGGGCGCCGCTCGGGCGCGGCGCCCGCGCTGAGTCAGAGGCTGTGGCCCCGGTGGCCGGCCGGACGGGAGCGGAATCCCTTCCGGGACTTCCGGGGCCTGCCTCTCTCTGGGAGCGGCATGAGAGCCCGCGCTCGAAGGCGCGGCCGAGTTCGTCGCCGCCGGTCAGCGCGGGGCACGCGAGTGCCTCTTCGAGCGCTTCGGTCTCCGAGATGCGCGCCCGGTAGGGGCGGTCCGCGACGAGGGCCTCATACGCCGCCGACAGGGCCACGATCTGCTCCGCACGGCTCCGCGGCTCGCCCTCGCCGGCCTGGGCCACCGCCGCCCGGATCTCCCCGGCGTCGACGCCGAGCTCGCGGCTCACGTCGAGCGCGAGTGCCGCGAGCACCGATCGAGCGCCGCCGACGACAGGCCTCTCGCGCCGCGACCAGCTCGCCCATCGCCGCGACGTGGTCGGGTCCCTCCAGCGTCGCCTGCCCGGTAGTGTCGACCCCGTGCTCCGCTCCGAAGGTCATCACCTTGTTGCGGCCTCTTCGCTTGGCGAGGTACATGGCCCAGTCGGCCTTGTCGACCAACTCGTCCTTGAACTTCGCATCCTTGGGACAGGCGGCGACCTTGATACTCATGGAGAGCGAATCCGTGCCCGAGGCGAAGGGCGTCTCGACGATGCCGGAGCGGATGCGTTCTGCGACCTCGAGGGCTCCGTCCTCCGAGGTGTCGATGAGGATGGCCGCGAACTCTTCGCCGCCGTACCTGGCGACGAGGATCTCCTTGAGGTCGAGTGAGGAGGAGAGCTCCAGACTCGCCTCACCGACGAGCCGCATGCGTTAGGCGCCCCGATCGAGACGGTCGAAGAGGGTCGCGTTGGCGAGCGCGGTGGCCGCGACCTGGGCGAGACCGTGGAGCATGTCGAGACGCTCGAAGTCGCGGGGATGGTCGTCGTAGATCCCCGCGATGCCGATAACGTCGCCCCGGCTGATGAGCGGCAGGGCGAGCACCGCGCGGTGGCCCCAGCCGAGGTCCTCCCTGCGCTCGAAGGCGGAGACGCGCGGGTCAGTGGAGAGATCGGCTGCGGCGACGGGCCGGCGCGTCTCGATGGCGAGTCGCGCGAGGTCGAGTGCGGCCAAGCGGTAGTCGGCGCCGACGTACTTAGTGTCCGGCGTGCCGCGCTCGACGCTGCACGCACAGCGCATCGAGTCGCCGTGCAGCGTGAAGATGTCGCAGCTCGGCGCGCCGGCGGCAGAGCAGAGCCTTCGGGCCACACTCTGAAGCACGTCGTCGAGGTCGAGGGACGCGCTGAACTCGATACCGGACTCGACGAGGAGCCTGAGCGTCTGGTTGCTCTCCTCCAACTGCTCCATCAGGAGCGCATTCTCGAACGCGCCGGCTATCATCTGGCCGACCCTCATCAGGAAGCCGCGGTGCTCCGC
Source organism: uncultured Actinomycetes bacterium (assembly GCA_963709345.1). Classification (GTDB taxonomy): domain Bacteria; phylum Actinomycetota; class Thermoleophilia; order UBA2241; family UBA2241; genus CAIXSE01. The sequence goes on along the minus strand of CAVPVX010000001.1, from coordinate 397,214 downwards.
GTAGTCGCGCCGGCGATGGTCGTACACGTCCAGGAGGCCGACGACTCTCCCGTCGAGCGCGAAGGGCACGCAGATCTCACTCTGCGACCCGGACTCGTGGAAGAGGCCGCGCTCGTAGTCGCTGAGGCGCGGATCGTCGGGGCTTTCGATCACGAGGGGCTCGCGCCGGCTGATGGCGTCTCGGGTGCCGGGGAACAGGTCGAGGTCGAGCGGTTTGTCCACGTACTCTTCGTCGAACGCCCCGTCTTCGTAGGTGAGCACGCAGTGGAGCTTGCCGCCGCGGAGACTGAAGATCTGGCAGCCGTCGGCGCACATGGTCGCGACGACTCGTGGGCCGACGGCATGCGCCAGCTCCGTGAGCCCGCCGGCGCTGGAGACCGCCTCACCCAGGTCGACGAGGTCGGCCAGCTCCGTGTTGCGATGCTCGAGTTCGTCTCGCAAAGCGGTGCTCCCGATGGCTCCGGCGGCCGTCTGCGCGACGCTTTGCAGAAAGCCGAGGTACTCGCCGAAGTCGCGCGGCCGCGTGTCGAACACGTCGATCAGGCCGATCGCCCTGTCTCCGTCCATCAGCGGGATGCACAACTCGCTCTGGTAGCCGTGCTCACCCATGCTAGCTCGCTCTTCGTTCGTCAGCCGCGGATCGTCGAGGCTGCTGATGGTCATGGGCCGGCCGCTGCGCACGGCCAGCTCTGTGGCGGGGAAACGTTCCATGTCGAGCGCGCGGCCGACGACGCTGGCGTCGAAGCCGTCGCGGTTGGCGCTGACGAAGCAGCGGAGCCGATCGTCCTGGAGGGTGAAGATGTCGCAATCGGCCGCGCCGATGGTGTCGCGCGTCCTTTCGGCGAGTGCGGCAAGGGCCTCGCCGAGGTCGGCGGCCTGTGACGTCGCGGCGCCGAGCTCGACGATGTCCCGAAGGACGCTGGAGCGGTGCGCCAGTTGCTCGACGAGCTGGGCGTTCTCAACGGCGCCGGCGACGGTCTGGGCTGCGTTGCGCAGGAAGCTGAGGTACTCGCCGAAGTCGCGCTCCCGTGTGTCGTAGATGTCGAGCATGCCGTACAGCCGGTCGTTGACGACGAGCGGTATCGACACCTCGCTCGCGAACCCGTACTCGCGGTAGGTACGCCGTTCCCGCTCGCTGAGCTTGGGGTCGTCGGAGCTCGAGACGACGAGCAGTCGATGAGCATTCATGGCGGCGATCACCGTCGGGTAGCTGTCGGCGTCGAGGATCGTGCCGATCGCGGCTTCGTCGTGACCGCTGCGGTCATAGCTCGCGACGCAACGCAGGCCTTCCGTGCCGTCTCTGAAGACGTCACAGTTGGCGGCGTCCAGGGCGACGACGAGACGCGCCGCGACGCCGTGGAGGAAAGCGTCCAGATCGCGCGAGCGGGACGCCAGCGCGCCGAGCTCGACGAGCTCGTTGAGGATCCGGCTGCGTCGCTCGGCCTGCTCCAGAAGCGACGCGGTCTCGAGGGCGCGGGACGCGACTTGGCCGAGGCCGTGGATCAACTCAAGGTAGGGAGTGAAGTCTCGTGGCTCGTGGTCTGACAGCTCGATCAGCCCGATGACCCTTCCGCGCGAGCTCAGGGGCATGGAGAGCTGCGACTGGTAGCCCCACTTCTCGAGCGAGTGCCGGCCTTCGTCGTCCAGGAGCGCGTCGTCAAGCCCCGTGGTGACGACGATCTCGCCGGTCTTGACGGCGCGCCGGCTGCACGGATAGCGGCGGAGAGGCAGGAGCATGCCCTCCCACTCGGTGTCGAAGCGTTTCCCGTCGTAGCTCATCAGAGCGCGAAGCGACTCGCCTTCGACGGCGTAGACCTCGGTCACGGGCGCCGGCACGAGTCTCGAGAGGCGCTTGACCACTGCCTGCAGGACGCCGCCACCGCCCAGCGTCGATGCATCCTCGAGGCTCGCCTCGATGACCGCACCGAGATCGCGGTTCTTTCGCTGCAGGTCGGCGATCACCTCGTCGACACCGAGCGTCGCTCTCACAACATCCGCGGCGAACTCCGCATCGCTTCTCGCAGCGTGGAGCACGTCCGGATCCGTCATGCCGAGCTCCACGACCGCGACCGGTTGGCCATGGACGACCAGAGGCAGCAGGAGGGCGCCGACGAGCCGGCGCGATTCCAGAAGGTGTGTCACCGTCCGGGGCGATGGTTCGAGAGTGTCCTCGGGACCACAGACGACCGGCGCGCCGGTCGCGACCGCCTCGGCGGCGGCGGGGTACTCCTCCAGACGCCAAGGGGCGCCGTCACGGATCGGCAGGGCTCCGGGGGAGCCGCCTGCCGGGAACGGCGCCATCATCTCGCTCCCGGCGCGGTACAGCGTGCAGGTGGCCGCCCCGGTCAGCTCGCGCAGGTGATTCATTGCGGCATTCACCAGGGTCTCGACGTCGGCGTGCGTCGCATCCGCATCGAGATCCGCCTCAGGCCGGCTCGCCGCCGGTCGCCGGTCGCCGCCCCTCGTCTTCCCACCGGAGGAGAAGGGTGACGGGAGAGAGTCCCCCGCCACCGTTCCGCGAGGCGGGGTCGCCACGTCAGGGTCCCCGCCGCCGATGATGCGGCTCATCTGCCGCGCCATGAACTCGGCCAACGCGACGCCGGCGCCGTCGAAGGAGCGCGGTTCACCGCGCTCGACAAGCTCCAGCGCACCGACTAGGGGCGCCGGTATGGTCAACGGTACCGCGAGAACCGCCCTGTCGCCCTCCATGCGATGAGCGTCGGCCTCGTCGAGGGTCAGCAGGCTCGTCGCGGCGACGTCGGGAATCACCATGCGCTGTCCCGTGCGCAGGACGGCGGCCGCGGCCGGCAACGCTTCGGCCGTAGTGATCGTCGGCCGCCCGTCCGCCCGTCCGCTCGGTGCCGCAAGCACCCAGCATCCCTCGCGTGCTCCCTCTACCGACAGCCGGTACGCGTCGACCCCCACCCCGTCTGCGGCGGCACGCGCAAGCGCGATGAGCGGGGCGAGGTCCTGATCTGGATGCGCGTCGTTCGATGGACTCCCGGAGCGCCGAGGAGCCGAGGACGCGGTCGCCGGGCTCGCGATCTCTGCTTGCAGCAGGGAGTCGACATCCCGGCGGCGGTATCTGCGGTGACCTCCCGGGCTGCGATAGCAGGTCAGTTTGCCGGCATCGCTCCACCGCCTCACCGTGTTGCTGTTCACGCCGAGTGCTTCGGCCGCTTCGCCGAGGCGGAGCCAGTCCTCTCCGTTCGCTCGTCCTACGCGCATATGGGTCATGGTGTCGGGAGTGGGCCGTTGCACAGAAAGCTCATCAATTCTATACAAAGTCGTTCGCTGCTGTCACCGGCAACGCGCAGATGGGGTGTTGGTGGAGTTCGGAAGGCCAGTGGGCCTGTGGGCGCGGCCGCGCGTCCGCGCGTCCGCGCTCCAGCGGGACGCTGGGCGGTGCGGCGTGTCCTCCACCGCATCCCGTGGAACGGCTGTGTTCGGTCGCGCCCCTGGCGCTCCTCCTCGGGCGTCCTGGGGTCGGCGGTGGCCGCGACGACGAGGATGTCCCGGCCGCGCGCGGCGCGCGGCCGGCTGGGGAGGTCTTCCGTCGGCGCCGGGCTTCCGCATTCCGGGTCCCGGCGCTCGCGGCGGACGTCCGCAGCGGCGAGGCGGTGCAGTTCGCCGGCTTGGACCTTGTGGATCTCGCATCACGTGGCGCCCAGCGCCTCCACCAGCTGCCTGGCGACGAAGTCGGTTATCGTGGCCGGGTCTGCGGTCTCGTTGACGCGGCCGCCGAGCCGGATGGTCTCGCATAGTCACCGGTTGCGCTGCTCCAGCTGCCGGAGGAGCAGCGCCTTGTCCAGGGTATGGGCCGCTACCTGTGCGAGCGTCCGTGCCTCGAGTGCTGCTTCGACGAAGTCACGGGGTCGGGTGTCGAGTACCTCGATCACTCCGACGGCGCGTGCGTTGGTGAAGAGGGTCAGCATGAGGACGGAGGAGGCGCCGCGTGCCCGGAGCGCTTCAGCCTGCGCCGGCGTGAGGCGGGCATCATCCCTGGTCGATACCACCTCCGGTCGCCGGGTGGCTACCACTGCTCCGGTGAGCGGCCATTCGGTCGGACTCGGCTCTGCGCCTTCTCGGGCGACGGTGCCGCCTCGGTCCGTCCAGCCGACCACCGGGCGCAGCCGCTCCCCTGTCCACGGCGTGGACATCGACCATCGGAGCCCGACAGAGCGCTCCGAAGCGGTGCGCGATGACGCGCAGCACATGGTCGGGGCCGGCGGAGCGACTGTGAGAGGTTCCTGGGGCGGCGATCACCGAGGAGCAGCAGACCCGTTACGCCCGAGGCTGCGGTGAGCGGAACGAAGGCGAGACTGCCGAGACCGGCATCTCCGGCGAGCGCCTCGCGGCGTCTCGGCGTCAGACGGAGGTCGTCGTGGCTGGCAGGGACCACGATTTGGCCGGTAGTGGCCACCTGGCGGGCCGGCGGCGCACCGTCCAGCCGCCAGAGGCCGCCCGGCGACGGCGCTGAAGGGGCCCGGAGGCTTGTGCCGCGACAACGACGGCGAAGTCGCCTGCGATCCTGCTGCTGCAGCAGAACGGGACGCGAGCCGCTTCGCACATGTCGTGTGCGGTCGCGGCGAGGACCGACCGCACTTCGCCTCGCGGCGTGGACGTCGCATCCGGGCCGCGCGCATGGTCACGCTGCTGTGGGCCAGCCTTCACGGATGGCTCGTCGGCAGCGCGGCACCCCGCCTGAACCGCGTCCGACCGGGACATTCCCCCAGTCAGACCTACGAGGAACTACGTATAATGAGGGCTCCGCTGGTCAGCTCTCCTCGAGGGTCGCGTCGGAGGCCCCAGAGGACGCATCGTCGACGCTCGCGATCGCCCTGGCGATCTCGGTGAACGCGGCGCCGACGGGCGTGGACGGGTCGAGCGCCGCCGGTAGGCCGCGGTCACCGCCCTCGCGCGTTGCTTCGTCCAGCGGGATGCGGCCGAGGAGCCGGGTATCCATGAGCCTGGCGATCTCGAATGCGCCGCCGCGCCCGAAGATGTAGTGGCGCTCGTTGCAGGACGGACACACGAAGTAGGACATGTTCTCGATCACCCCGAGGACTCGCTGCTTCGTCATCTGCGCCATCTTCGCGGCCTTCACCGCGGTACGTGCGGCAGCCTCCTGGGGCGTAGTGACGATCATGAGCTCGGCGCCCGGGATCATCTGCGCGATCGTGAGCGCAATGTCGCCGGTGCCTGGAGGAAGGTCGATCAGCAGGTAGTCCGGGCTGCCCCACAAGACGTCGCCGAGGAACTGCTCGATGGCGCGGCCGAGCATTGGCCCGCGCCAGACGACAGGCTCGTTGTCGGGGAGGAAGAAGCCCATGGATACGATCTTCACGCCGTGGGCCTGGGGCGGGATCATCTTGCCGTTGAACGTCTCGGGCGGCACGGAGGGGAGCCCCATCATGAGTGGGATGGTGGGTCCGTACACGTCGGCGTCGATCAGCGCCACGGCGTGCCCTGTCGCTGCCAGCGCCGTGGCGAGGTTGGCCGCGACGGTGCTCTTGCCGACGCCTCCCTTGCCGCTCGCGATGGCGATGGTCCGAGTGGCCGAGCCCGGTCCGAACAGCGACTCCACGAGTTGGTCGCGGCCCTTGAGACGAGCGGTGAGGGCGCCCCGCTCGTCATCCGACATGGCATCCAGCTTCACATCCACACTGCGTCCTCCGGCGATCCCTGCCAGGGCCTGCTCGGCGTCCGCCCGGATCTGGTTGCGCAGGGGACACCCCGCGGTAGTCAGGACGATGGTGGCGGCGATGTGGCCTTCGTCCACGACGACATCACGGACCATGCCGAGATCAACGATGTCACGCTGAAGCTCAGGATCATTGACGGCGGAGAGTGCGTGCAGGACCGCGTCTTCGTTCACAGGAGCCTCCGGTGGTCGCAGTTCGTCTCTCATCTCTACCCTCGCGCGGGGGGCGTCGGTCGGGCGACGTTCGCGCCGCAGAGGCGGCGGCCGGCCGGTCCCGCATGCCCGGACGCGATTCACAACTCCGGCAGAAGTGGTTCACAGGCTGTTCAAACTTCGCGTCTAGTCTAGTTCATGCAACTGCGGAATCCCCACCTGGATGGTGGCCGGGAGGCAGATCTGGAAGACGGCCTCGTCCGCGCAGAGTAAGGAGTAGCAAGGATGAAGGGACACTGGAAGACCCTCCTCGTGGCCGCTGGGGTGGCCGTCATGGCTCTGTCGGTGGTCGCAGTGGCGTCGGGCGCGACGGCGGCACCGAGCACCCAGGCTCCTGCCGGCGCCTGCACCGCGTTGACCGACGACCCGCAGGCTCTGGAGGAGCGGGAGGCCCTTCGAGGCGGCTTTGAGAAGGCCCGCGCTGCCTGGCGCGACAAGTACGGTGCGGACGTGCGGACTGACGAAGCCCGGGCTGCGTTGCAGGAGATTCGCGACGGGTACTGGGATGACATGCGCAGCCTTCTCGAGAAATACGGTGTCGACGTGCCTGAGGGCGCTGGACCGGGCTCCAGAAGCGGCCAGGGTGGCGGCATGATGGGCGCCGGCAACGGTGGCGGCAACGGTCAAGGCCTGGGCCACAGTGGCGGCAACGGTCAAGGCACGGGCCAGTGCGGCGGCATGACGGGCACCACCACGATCTGACGCTCGCCCGTCTGGTCTGGTCGCGCTCGAGCGTGGCGGCGGAACAGCCTGATGGACGGCTGGTCCGCCGCCACGCACTGTCCCCTGCTGCGTCTCGCGCCTCGCGGAGCTCCATCGCCCGCCCGTGGAAAGGGCATCGGCGTTCGTGCCCTCTCTTCAGCGAGAGCCTTCTTCGACGACGCCTCCATGTGGGGGATTCGATCGGAACGATGCGAGTCGAGCGGCGCGGTTTCACGTGAAACCGCGCCGCTCGACTCGGGGGTCGAGACGCGGGTGGCTTTGCGGCGCCGTGGCTGAGGGGCGACGCGGGGCACGGTCGGAACACCCCCACTGTTTCACGTGAAACTCACGAACGACGAGGGGCCCAGATGAGGGCCCCTCGTCGTTGCTTGGCTGCGCACGATCTCTGCGCCGGGTGAACAGGTGTCGGCTCTACGCCTTCAGGTTCACCGACTCGGGATTCCCCGCGCCCGTCGCGTAGGTGTCCTTGAACAGCTCCATGAGGATCGGGCTCTCACGCACGACCTCGAGTGAGATCACAGCATGGTCCTTCGTGTAGCCGTTGCCGATGATCATGAGCGTGTCGGCGCCGATGCCCTCGGCGCCCAAGGCGGCGGATGTGAAGCTGGTCGCCATGCTGAAGAAGTAGACCATCCCGTCGTCCTTCGTCGCGAGGACGGAGGCCATCTCCGTGTTCGGGACATCGACGCAGTTGATCGTAAGGTCGGCCATCGCGCCGTCCGTGGCTTTCTTCACCTCTTCGTAGACGAAGAGCTGGTCCGTAGCCGATCCTTGGATGATGACATCGGCGAACCCCGCCTTCTCGAGGCGCATTCTGCCGGCGTCGCCGTGAACCAGGCAGATCACCTTGCCGGTAGGCTTGACGCGCTTCTTGGCCTCGTACGCGCACAGCAGGCCGCTCTTGCCGCCAGCGCCGATGATGAATACCGTCTGCCCCGGCTTGCTGAGCTTCGCCGCCTGCGCCGGAGCGCCGGCGACGTCGAAGATCGCCAGAGCGAGAGCCTCATCCATGTCGGCCGGCATCTTCGCGTAGATTCCCGTCTCGAACAGGATCGCCTGGCCCTTGACCTTGACCTGGCAGGTGTCCTTGTTGACCGAGATGACCTCATCAACCTTGAGCGGGGTGAGGGAAAGCGACACGAGCGTGGCGATGCGATCGCCGACCTTGAGGTCGCGATCTGCAAGCCTCGTGCCGATCGCGGCGACCGTGCCGAGAAGCATCCCGCCCGATCCGGTATCGGGATTGTGGTGCTTTCCGCGCTTGGCGATGATGTCGAGACTGTGACGCGCCATCTTGTGAACGTCGCCGCCCTCCGCATCCTCGATCTGCGTGAAGCTCGCCGCATCGATGTTCAGTGTGTCGACGTCGATGAGGATCTCGTTGTCGAAGATCTCCATCGTGTTGTCCACGCGCCACGCCGGTTGCGGAAGGACGCCCTTGGGCTCGATGACCCTGTGAGCCCCGAACTTGTTGCCTTCATTCATACTCGCTCCCTTTCCCCGGAGGCCCGTCTGCGCTCAACGACCTGAGCGGCTTGCGCGCGCGGCATCCCCCATCGGTGGTCTTGGCCGTTTGCGCTAACCCTCTACCTTGATGACCGAGCCGGCGCCCTGGCCGCCGCCCACACAGGCGCCGGTGAGCCCGATCTCCTGACCGCGCTTCTGCAGTTCGTGGATGAGCGTGACGACGAGGCGTGTGCCGGTGTTGCCGAGCGGATGTCCGAGGGCAACGGCACCGCCGTTCACGTTCACGATCCCGGCATCGAGCCCGAGTTCACGCGTGGCGAGGGCTGCGACGCAGGCGAAAGCCTCGTTCAGCTCGGCGAGCTGCACGTCTTTGCTTGTCATGCCAGCCTTCTGGAGCGCCAGCTGTGCGGCCTTGGTCTCGCCCAGACCCATGATCGACGGGTCGACGGCGGCCGTGGCGTAGCTCACGAGCTGGGCGATCGGCTTGAGGCCCAGCTCCGCTGCCTTCTTGCGGGACGTCACGACCAACGCACTTGCTCCGTCCGAGATCGCCGATGCGTTGCCTGCCGTCACCACGCCATCCTTCGTGAATACAGGCTTGAGCTTCGCGAGGATCTCCGGCGAGGTCTCGCGAGGGCACTCGTCCGTGTCGACGACCTTGGGATCGCCCTTGCGCTGAGGGATCACGACGGGGACTATCTCATCCCTGAACCTGCCGGCCTTGATCGCCGCGATCGCCCGAAGCTGGCTCTGGTAGGCGACCTCGTTCTGAAGCTCCTTGCTGATGTCGAACTGCTCGCTGAGGTTCTCAGCGGTAAGGCCCATGTGCGTGCCCCCGATGGCGCACCAAAGACCGTCGAGCACCATGGCGTCGAACATCTCGGCGGACGGCATGCCCATGCGGTAGCCGCCGCGGCCGTTCTGCAGCAACCACGGCGCACGAGTCATGTTCTCGGTGCCGCCGACCAGGTAGAGTTCGCCGTCGCCGGCCTTGATGTTTGCCGCAGCCCAGGCGAGCGCCGCGGCGCTGGACACGCAGACACGGTTCACGGTCGCTGCGGGCACGTGGTCCGGAATGCCGGCCTTGAGAGCCGTCTGGCGAGCGACGTTCTGACCAAGGCCCGCCTGGATCACGTTGCCGAACAGCACTTCGTCGAGCTGGTCGCCGGTGACGCCGGCGCGCTTCATCGCTTCGGTCATCGCGACCGCGCCCAGCTCCTGAGCCGGTGTGCCGGCGAAGCCGCCTTGGAAGCGGCCCTGTGCGGTGCGTACCGCGGAAAGGATGACGATATCGTTCTCAGACACTTTGGCCTCCTGGTGCCGTTGCGTGTGTGCCTTGAGCTTCCGCCGAGGTAGTCACGTCCTGCATCACGACACTGTTGTCTAGCTGCAACAGCTGCAACAGCTGCATGCTCAGGCGCTCTCGTGGCGTCGCGCGACTTCCTGCGCGAGGAACGACGCGACCTCGAGCGGTGTGGTGCGAGGGCCGAAGCCTGCGTCGTAGCCGAGCTCCTTGGCGAATGCGTTGTTGATGCGAGGCCCTCCGACGATCAGTACGAAACGCTCGCGCACGCCCTCGGCCTCCAGCAGTTCGATCAACTGCGTAAGGTGCTGAACGTGGATGTTCTTCTGCGTGACGATCTGGCTCACGAGGATAGCGTCGGCCTCCCGGTCCAGCGCCGTCTTGAGCAGCTGCGCGCACGGGATCTGGGAGCCCATGTTGAGCGCGTCCATCTCCGGGTAGCGCTCCAGTCCGTAGTTCCCAGCGAAGCCCTTCATGTTCATGATCGCGTCGATGCCCACCGTGTGGGCATCGCTCTCTATGGCGGCGCCGACGACGCTGAGCTTGCGGCCCAGCTCGTTCCTGATGAGGCCGTTGATGGCGTAGTAATCCATTTCGTCGACCTCGAGGTAGTCGCCCTTCACCTCGTCGGGGTCGATACCGGTGTCGGTGCGCCCGTAGGCGACGAAGAAGGTGTACTCGGGGTCGATCGCCTTGCACTCGGCGATGCCGACAGTGTGGAAGCCGAGCTTCTCGAGAAACTGTTTGCCGACGTCGGCCGACTTGACCGAGTACGCCATGGGCAGCGTGAAGGAGAATTGGATGACACCATCATCACGAGTATCACCGTACGGTCGCATCAACATCACTGCCCCTCTTTCTGCTTGGCCGCGGAGCCGCCGGGCGCCGGACCTTCGGGAGCGCCGCTCATCCGGCCCTCACGCAGCGCCGAGAAGAACGGGTTGAAGTAGTCCGCGGTGACCTTGAAGACGCCCTCGAAGCCGCGACCTCCGCTCGGCTCACGCTTGACGTCGGCGAACTCGCCGTTCGCCAGTGCCTGGAAGAGGCTGATGTCGCGCACGTGCTCGAGCTGGTCCACGGCCTTCGCCAACTGGTCGTTGGCGCGCCGCTCGATCATCCCGCCAGGCTTGTAGGTGACCTCGCCGGCGAGGTCGCGGCAGCTCTCGAAGACGTACTTGGCGTTCTTGATGCTCAGGTAACGGTCCTGGAGCAGCGGCGTGTGCAGGGCCTCGGTGAGCATCCCCAGCAGCATGATCTCCTGGCCGGTGAAGATGCCGGTGAAGTTGAACATGCCGTCGATGATGTGGCCCTGGAAGATGTCGCCCGGCATGTACTTGGTGGGCGGCATGTACTTGAGCGGGTAGCCCGGGAACAGCTGACGGACGAGCTGCGCATCGGCGATCTGGTAGACGACCTGGTCAGGCTTGGCAGGGTTGATCTCGAAGGCGTGACCGAGGCCGATCTGCCAGGGCTCGAGGTTGGCGCGCAGGGCGAACGCCTCGTTGATGAAGTCCGAGCTGACGACCGTGTAGCCCTTCTCGAAGGCGTCCGCGGTGGTCAGGTAGTTGTCCTCACCGGTGTTGATGATGATGCCGGCACGGGCGTTGATCAGGCGGCTGAGGTACTGGTCGACGAACGTCCGCTCCATGTTGATGTTGCGGAAGATGATCCCGTACATGGAGTCGTTCAGCATCATGTCGAGCCGCTCGAGCGCCCCCATGGTGGCGATCTCGGGCATGCACAGGCCGCTGGCGTAATTGCAGAGACGGATGTACCGGCCGAGCTCCTCGCCGACCTCGTCGAGGGCGGCGCGCATCAGGCGGAAGTTCTCCTGCGTGGCGTAGGTTCCGCCGAAGCCCTCGGTCGTCTCGCCGAAGGGGACGTAGTCCAGCAGGCTCTGCGCCGTCGTGCGAATGACGGCGACCACGTCGGCGCCGGCACGGGCCGCAGCTTTGGCCTGCGCCGCATCCTCGTAGATGTTGCCGGTCGCGACGATCACGTACACGTATGGTTTGAGCGCCTCACCGGTCTGGGCGACGAGCTCGTTACGACGCGCACGGACGGCGTCGATGCGCGCCACGCCTTCCCCGGCGAGCTCCTCGCCGCGCGCTTCTGCGGCGGCGCGCCGATCCTCCGGTACTGCGGTCAGCTCGAGTTCGCCTGCGGCGACGGCCTCGGCGAGCGCCTGGGCGTCCCTGCCGGACTGCAGCATGGCGTCGACGAACGGCCGCATGATGCCGCCCGGCAGCAACTCTCGGGCGTGCTCGGCGACGATGTTCACATAAGGCACATCGATCTCGTTCACCCCGGCGACCCCGAGCAGGCGCAGCGTGGCGCGCTCGGTGGTGTCGGTCGTGTGCTCTTCGATGTGTTGCTGGATGTCGTCGGCGATCGCGCTGGCGGCGGCGCGGGCGCGGTCGACCAGGTCGGGATTCAGACGAAGCGCATCGTTCACATGATCACCCACTTTCGTCAGGGAGAGGCAACGACGCGAGGGCCTGCGGGCCTGCCCGCAGGCAGCCGGGTAAACCCGTTCACGACGTCGAACAGAGGAACGCGATCGCCAACGGCTTCGGCGACCGCGGTGAAGAAGACCTTGGGCTGGTACGGCTGCGGCACACGGAACGGATTCACGGTGAGAGCGAGCACGCGCAGCGGCGTGAGGACTTCAAGCCGGATGCCGCGCCTGATGAAGCGGTCGATCATCGTCGGCGGCAGCACCAGCACCGTGGCGTCGCGGACGACGACGCATACGTCGCTGCGCGGCGGCAGGATGCGGGTGAAGTCGTCGACGAACTCCTGCGTGAGAGCGCCGCCGATCAACAGCGTACGCGCCTGGAGACGCTCGAGCTCCCGGGCGACGGTGACACCTTCGCCGACCACAGTCGTCAGGTCCAGCGCGGTGGCCGACCCGTCGGCGGCGAAGGCGACGGCACGCGCCCCTTCCGCGGCGTGCCGCTCGACGACCGCGCGAGTCCTGGCACTCACCTCTGGCAGCATGAGGAGGTCGAGAGCGCAGGCAGTTGTCTCAAGAACGTCGTCCAGAGTGTCCCCCACCATGCCGCCGGTGGAGACGACGACGCCGTCGCTGACTCTTGGCGAGGCGCTGCCGATGCGGTTGATGGCGCCGTCGACGAGCACCTGGTCGGCGCCCAGCGCCTGCAGGCGATCGATGGTGACGCGCAACTCCGCGAGCGTCGTGGGCCCACTCACCTCGACGGCGCCCTCGCCTGAGGCGCGCCCGAGCACGACGCATCCGAGCGGTGTGCGGAAGGGCAACTCCTCGAGCGCAGCCATGGGGTAGCGCGAGCGTTCGAGCGAGCCCCGTGTCGTCGCGACGAGCGTGCCTGCCGGCGGCGCGATGCTCGGTTTGGCGAGGCCGGTAAGGTGATCGGTGCGCTCGCCGTCCAAGCCGAGCGAGGTGAGGCCGAACAGGCGGCCGCAGCCGGCCATGAGCGAGTTGACGACCGTCGTCTTGCCGGCATTCTTGACGAGACCGACGACGGCGATCGAGCGGCTGCCGGATCCGGCGAGGATGTCGCAGAGAGCGGCGACCGTCGCGGTCTCCGGACGGACCTCGGCGATGCCGTCGCGGCTCGACGGCGTCATCGCAGGCTCCTCTCGCCGTCCGTGGCGCGCGCCGGCTGTGTGCCACCGCGTTCGGCGGGCTGCGCCGCGGCGCCGTGGCGGATCTCCTTGAGGTACGCGAAGATCGTGTACCGGGACAGGTCGAGAGCTTCGGCGACCTGCTCGGCCGATCGCTTCACGAGGAAGGCGCCGCGCTCCTCGAGTTGGGAGACCACTTCCATCTTCTCCTCGCGCGACATCGCCGCCGGCGTCTTGCCCATCTCGTTCACGATCTTGGTGATCATGCCCGCCACCACCTCGCGGATGTCGCCGGCGAAGATCTCGCCGGTCTCCGGCGCTCGGGCGCTGCCCAGTGGGCCGACGGCGGTGAAGTCCGCAAGCGTGCGCTGTGCCTGCACGACCTCGGAGATGTCGTAGTTGAGGCCGAGGAGCCCGTACGGCGAGCCGTCCTCGTCGCGAAGCGTCACCGCGAGCGACTTGAGGATCTTCCCCTCGTGGGAGGAGATGTAGAGGCGTACGTCCTGGGCATCGCCGGTGTTGCGCAGGTTGCGCAGCATGCGGTCGGTCGGCACGTCGCCCACCGTGCGGCCGCTGACGGATCCGTTCTCTATGGCGACGATGGAGTGCGGCAGCCGGCGGATGTCGTGCAGTACGACCTCGCAGCCGGGGCCGAACATCTTGGCCAGGCCACGCGCGATGGGCAGCAGGGTGCGCATGCGGTCGTCGAGCGGCTCGCTCAACAAGCGGTTCTCCTGTGTTCGGGCGATGCGGGAGCCCTTATGGGCCCGGACACCCGGTATACACCCGAGACGGCCGGTCTGTCAAAAAGAGTGGGTACCGTACCCGAAACAGTGGGCCGGGTCGCGGCGGTCGCACTTCGAGACCAGCATGGCGATCGCCCATGGGGTGAGTGGCGGCGGCTGAACGGCTGTGTCAGCCGCCGCCCACTACGACCGGGTCAGGCGCGAGGCAGCGCTCAACCCGGTCATCCCGGGCTACTGAGCGTCGGCGTGCGGCATTACAGATCGCCGGGTCGCTCCGACAGCGTCACGGTGAGCTGCTGCTTCGTGCCGTCACGCTCCACGGTCACGGTCACCTCGTCGCCCGGCTTCTTCTTGGCGAGGAACGCGATGAGGTCGTCCGCGCTCTCGATGTCCGTGTCGTCGACCTTGACGATCACGTCGCCGCCGATAGTGAACTGTTCGCCCTGCACAGTGACGGTCTGGTCCCCGCCCTTGATCCCGGCTTCGCCGGCGGGGCTGCCCGGCGAGACCTCCTCGACAAGGGCGCCGCCCTGCGTCTCCATGTCGAACATCCCCGCGATGTCGCTCGTCAGCGTCTTGAGGCCCACGCCCATCCAGGCGTACTTCACCTTGCCGGTCGCCTTGAGTTGCTCGAGCGATCGGATCGCTGTGTTGATCGGCACGGCGAACCCGAGGCCGTCGTTGCCGCCTCCCTGTGAGGCGATCTGCTCGTTGATGCCGATCACTCTGCCGGCGCTGTCAATCAGCGGTCCGCCGGAGTTCCCTTGGTTGATCGCCGCATCAGTCTGGATGCCGTTGGGGATGGTCTGCCCGTTGGGAGCCTGCAGGCTCCGGCCCGTCGCCGAGACGATACCGGCGGTGATGGAGAAGTCGTAGCCGAGCGGGTTGCCGATGGCGACCACCGACTCGCCGACGACGACTTCGTCCGAGTCGCCGAGGGGGAGGGGCTTCAGGTCGACCCTCTTCGGGTCGACCTTGATGACGGCCACGTCGCTGCCAGCGTCGACGCCGACCAGTTCACCCGCGACGCGCCTGCCTTCCGAGCCGCCCTCGTTGAAGACGACGGTGACTGCACCGGCGCGCTGCCCGGTGTCGCTCTCGACCACGTGGGCGTTGGTCAGCACGTAGCCCTGATCGTCGACGACGAACCCGGTGCCCAGCGCCTGACCGCTTTGGGTCTGCCCGAACTGATCCGTGCCGGCGCTGTCGAACCGGGCCAGCACCATGACGACGCCGCCGGAGAGGTCGCGATAGATCTGGTCGGGCGTGAGCCCCGTGGACGATGCCGGCGCGTAGGTGGCCGGGGTCTCTGGCATGGCTTGGACGATCGTCTGCTCGACTCCGCCGAGATCGAACACGAACACGAGCAGCAAGACGACGAGAGCGGCGGAGGCCGCGCCTCCGGCGAGCCCCGCCAGGAACCCTCTGAGCTTCATGGTCGTTTCCCTTCGTTTCCGGAATGCCGTGCCGAGAAAGGCCTGAACACCATTCCAGCCCCGGCCTGCGCTCGCGTCCTACATGCCCCGCAGGTGTTAATTGCTCTCACGCCCGTGTTGAGTAACCCCACCGCGGCCATTAAGGCTCGTGAAGTCGCTGCGCCGACGACGGCTGCGTCTTCACGAGCCGGAGCGTGTGCGGCGCTTGTCGGGCGACCGCGGGAGCCGCAGGATGAACCGCGCGCCGCCCCTGCCCGGCGACTCGGCGCTGATGCTGCCGCCCATCATCTCCGTGAGTTCGCGCGCGATCGAGAGACCTAATCCGGCGCCGGTGGTCGTGCTGCGCTCCTCGCGGCCACGGTGGAAGCGTTCGAACACGTGCGGCAACTCCTGCACGGAGATGCCCGGCCCGTCGTCCTCGACGCAGACGACGGCATCCGCGTCCAGGACCGACGTCGTCAGACGCACCGAACTGCCGGACGGGGAGTACTTCACGGCGTTGTCGATCAGCGCGCGCAGCACCTGTGCGAGCCGTTGCTCGTCGCACCATGCCGTGTGACCTTCGTCGCCGGCGATCTCCAGCTTCAACTCCTTCGTCTGCGCCTGGGCTTGGAACTCGTCGAGGACAGACCGCCCGACATCGACCAGGCCCACCTCTTCGGGGTGCAGCTCGAAGGACCCGGCTTCCACGCGCGAGAGGTCGAGCATGCTGACGGCCATGTTGCGCAGGCGGTCCACCTGCTGGCGCATGATCTGCAGGAACTCACGCTGCTCCTCCGGGCTCAGCTCCCCTTCGTCGATGAGCTCCAGAGACCCGGCGAGCGAGAAGAGCGGCGTCTTGAACTCGTGGGAGGCGTTGGCGATGAGATCTCGCCGCGCTCGCTCGAGGCGGGCTTGCGCGGTCACGTCGCGGAGCACGACGATGCTGGTGAAGTCGGCGGAGCTGCCCACCGGATACGTGGTCGCTTCCAGGGTGACGTCGCCGTGGGCGAACACCAGGATGTCCGCGTAGCCGTCGGCGCGCGAATCGTGCCAGAGGTTGACGACGTCGGCGGGAAGGGCCTCTTCGACGGTCGCGCCCACGGTGATCGGCGCCTGGAGCAGGATGGCCGCCGCCGGGTTGGCGATGGTCACCTCGCCGTCAGCCGACAGGCCGATCACGCCTTCGCTCAGGTCGTTGAGCAGCACCTCGACGCGGTCGCGCTCGTACTCGACCTGAGCGAAGGCGCTGCGCAGCCTGTCGGCCATGACGTTGAAGGTGTCGGCCAGCTGGCCGATCTCGTCTTCGAGCGTCTCGGGCACCTTGATCGAGAGGTCCCCACCGGCGATCGCCTCGGCGCTGCGCTCGATGCGCTTCAGCCGGCGGGCGATGAAGAACGACGCCATGTAGCCGAGCATCAGGCTGATGGCGAGGGCAAGGATCGTCGCGAGGAGCAGCTGCCGCTGGACGGCCTCGACGGCGTTGTCCACGTCTTCGAGCGACGAGATGACGAGCACGCCGGCGACGACGGTGCGGCCCGCATTCGCCGAGTACAGAGGGACGGCCGTTGCTGCGACGCGCCCGTTCGCGGTGGTCACCGTGCCCTGGGTGACGCGCCCTCGCCTGACGGCTTCCTCCAGCATCGGGTAGTCCGCGACGTCGAGGGGGTCCTGACCCCCGGAGTCCTTCCGCGGCACGAGGTTCCGGGTGTAGACGATCACGCGACCGCCGAACCGGGTGGCGATGCTGCTCACGGTGCGGTCGAGGGAGTTCTCGTCGAAGACGCTGAGCTGGCCGGAGGTCGCGTTGTATGCGATGAACTGGCTGACGGTCTCGCTGATCAGCCGGGCGTTGCCTCGTGCGTCGACCAGCTTCTGCTCGACCAGGCGACCGCGGAGAGGCGGCACGACGTAGACCCATGCGACCAGCATCGCCAGCGCGACGAGGCCGACGATGAGAAGAGTGAGCCAGTTCTTGACTGAGCGGAACATACGCCTCGGGCGCCTCGGCGCCGTGAGCTTCTAGAACTCGCGGAACTTGTAGCCGATGTTGCGCACCGTGAAGATGAACTCGGGATCCTTGGGATCCGTCTCGAGCTTCTCACGCAGGTGCCGGATGTGAACGTCCACCGTCCGCGAGTCACGGTAGTCGCTGTCGCCCCAGACGAGTTGCAGCAGGAGCTGACGGCTGTACACGCGGCCGGGATGCGAGATCAGGGTCTTCAGGATCTCGAACTCGATGTAGGTAAGATCGGCCTTCGCGCCACGTACGACGACGTTGCGCTTGAGCACGTCGACCTTGAGGTCGTCGATCGTGATGACCTCCTTCTTCGTGGCTTCGGCGCTTCGGCTCATCTCGGCGCGACGCAGCTGGGCGCGGACGCGGCTGCGGAACTCGCGCAGGCTGAACTTGTCCTTGGTGATGTAGTCGTCGGCGCCGATCTCGAGGCCGAGCACCTTGTCGAACTCGTCGCTCTTCGCGGTGAGCATGATGATGGGGACGATGCTCTGGGCGCGGATGCGACGGCAGACCTCCATACCGTCGATGTGCGGCAGCATGATGTCGAGGATGACGAGGTCGAAGTCCTCTCGCGCGAAAGTCTCGAGGGCCTCGTCGCCGTCGCGTGCGCTCACGACCTGATAGCCCTCCTTTTCGAGCGGGAAGCGCAGGAGTTTCAGGATCGCCTCCTCGTCGTCGACGAGCAGGATGCGCGCTCCTGATTCGGCCATCAGCTATCTCCCTTCCGCGCCGCTTGACGAGCGATGGGCGCCGCACAGGCGCGGGCCCTGAAGCGGGCGCCTATGGCGGCCGCCAGGTCGGCGACCCCGGGCAGGTCCGCGTCCGGGTGGTCGACGGCGGTCAGTGTGGTCTCTATTCCACGCTCCAGACACTCTTCGGCGAAACGCAGCACGGCCCTGTAGGACTTGGAGAAGACGGGGCGGCAGAGCCGGTCGTACGTTTCAGGATCGGCGGCGTTGAGGCTGACCGTGACGGCGTCGAGGCCGGCTGCCGCCAAGGCCGCCGGCACGTCCAGTTCGGGGTTGAGCAGCCGGCCGTGCCCGTTCGTGTCCAGCCGGCTGCGGATACGCCGGAGGCGCAGCCACTCGGTTACGGCGAGAACGACGTCGAGGCGCATCGTCGGCTCACCAAAGCCGCAGAAGACGACCTCCGAGGCGGGCGCGTCCAGGAAGGCCAGCTCAATCGCCTGCGTGACCTCGTCGGCCTCCGGTTCGCGGTCGAGCACGAGCCGCTCTCCGTACACACCGTCGGTCCACTCGCGCAGGCAGAACATGCAGGAGCTCGAGCAGCGGTTCGTGATGTTGAGGTAGAGAGAATCCCCGGAACCGCGGTAGGCGATGGTCCCGGCGGGAGCGGGCGGCGCGGTCATCAGCTGGGGGGCGGCGGGGTCATGGTCACGGGTATGCATCCGGCAGGAGCGGCGGCGAACGGTCGGCATCACGAGTATAGCAGGGTAGAATGTGCACCCCCGCCGGCGACGCTCGCCGGCCGCGCCGACACGGGAGATCCATGAACGACACGACCGGCAAGCTCGTCGCTCTCTGCAGACGTCACCGCGACGAGTTGCCCAGGTGGGCTTTCTGTCTTGAGGACTGTGGCCTGCAGGGCGCGAGCGACCCGGAGCTCGTCCTCATCGTCGACCCCATTGACGGCACTCGGCCCGCCGCCTACGTCGACATCGGTCCCGCGATTATCGCCACACACCCGTGGACCGAGGCGGAGTTCCGCCGGGTCGGGCGCGGCGCCGTCTCGTGCAACTCTCCCTACAACATCGCCGGACTGCGGCGGCCTCAGGAACTGACTTGAAGGCGGCCGCCCCGGATCCGCACGAGGCGATGCTCTACGAGCGTCTCGAGGACGGGTTCGTGCAGTGCCACGTCTGCCCCCGGCTCTGCCGCATCGCGCCCGGCAAGAGCGGCGCCTGCCGGGCGCGCGCCAACCGTGGCGGCACGCTGTACGCCCTTACGTACGGGCGAGTCTCCAGCGTGATGGCCGATCCCATCGAGAAGAAGCCGCTGTACCACTTCTTTCCCGGGTCCACCGTGCTGTCGCTGGGCAGCGTGGGCTGCAGCTTCGCCTGCCGCGATTGCCAGAACTGGCAGATCGCTCACGCCGACCCCGCCGACGTGGTGCGCGATCTGCGCAACCTGCCGGTGCGCAACCTGCCGGTCCTGGCGGCCAACAATGAGTGCCAGGGCGTCGCTTGGACATACAACGAGCCGACGATCTGGATCGAGTACGTCCTCGACGGCGCCCAGCTGGCGCACGAGCACGGCCTCTACACGGTGATGGTCACCAACGGCTACATCACTGAAGAGGCTCTGGATGCACTGGCGCCGCACATCGACGCGTACCGCGTCGATGTGAAGGGCTTCAGCGACGACCAGTACCAGGAGCTGTGCCGCGTCCGCGGCATGGCGCCGGTCCTCTCGGCCGCCGAGCGGGCAAAGAAGGACTTCGACTGCCACGTCGAGATCGTCACGAACGTGATCCCGGACTTCAACGACGACGAGGCGACGCTGCGCGGCATCGCCGAGTGGATGGTCGCGAAGCTCGGTCCCGAGACCCCCTGGCACGTCACCCGGTTCATGCCATATCTGGACTACTCGCACCTACCGCCCACACCGATCCCCGTTCTCGAGCGCGCGGTGCGCATCGGCTACGATGCCGGTCTGAAGTTCGTGTACATCGGCAACGTGCCCGGCCACGAGGGCGAGAACACGGTGTGCCCGAACTGCAAACGCCTTCTGGTGAGGCGCACCGGCTACGCGGTTGAAGATGTGGCGCTTCGGGGAACATTGTGCGCGATGTGTGGAACCAACGTGAATGTCCGGACGACCGTGAAGAAGTGACTGTCCGTGCAAGCGCGATCGAGCGTGACTGGCCCGGCAGCCCAGGAGCGGATAGGATTCCTCGTCGTGAACGACTACGTGAAACTCGACATTCCGGCTAAGCCCGAGTACGTCGCGCTCGGGAGGCTCGCCCTCTCGGGTCTGCTGCGCTCCCGAGGCTACTCCGAGGACGCGGTAGCGGACCTCAAGCTGGCGCTGACGGAGGCGTGCTCGAACTCCGTGCGGCACGCCTACGATCACGACGACGGCCTCGTGCACCTCGAGTTCACCATCCATTCCGACCGCGTCACCGTGCTCATCCGCGACGAGGGCGACGGGTTCCAGGAGAACGAGGCCGACTGCCCCGAGTGCGGGGCGATTCCCGAGATCCGCCTCAGCGAAGGCGGCATGGGTATCTCGATCATCCGCGCCGTCGTCGACGACTTCGACCTCTCCCGCCCGGACGACGGAGGCACCGTGCTCGTGCTCACCAAGAATCGCGACGCCTGACCGTCCTCCGCCGGTCGCGCCGGGCGGCCCGTCCCTTCGCCGACATCGTTCGACTTCTGACCTGATTCGCGCGCACCGCCGCCGTAGCTGGTTTGGCGCGGGCACCGGAGCTGGAACATACGGGTCGAAGGGCTCAAGACGTCTCGCCGTGCGCGAGACGCGCCGTGAGTCAAGGGCGTCAGGAGGACGACATGCTTGAGACAGTGCACCGGCGCAAGGTCGCCCGTGTGCTCTTCGACGAGCGTCACGGCGAGGCCTGGTCTATCAGAGGCGATGCGGCGAGAAGGATGCGGCCGGCGCACCCGGCTGCAGCGTCGTACGCGGGGGCCGCCGCTGTTCTGGCGCTTCGTGACTTCGAGGTGGCGGCGCACACGGACGGGCTTCTGGATGGCCAGACTCTCGCCGCCGCCGCCGTGCTCGTGATCGCGCACCCGAGCAATCGCCGCTTGACCCCCTCGGCGTCCGACGACCCGCCGTCGTTCTCCAGCGGCGAACTCGAGGCCATCGAAGCGTTCGTGGCCGGCGGGGGCGGTCTGATCGTGCTCGCCGACGAGGAGCAGGGGAGGTACGGCGAGGGCCTGAACGAGCTGCTCGACCGGTTCGGCGCGCGGGTCGAGAGCGCGACCGTGCGCGACTATGGAGCGCATGGTGAGCCGCCCGAGTGGGTGCACGCCGAGGCTGGGCCGTCGGCCGCTTCTCCCGGCCTGCTGCACCTCGTGAGCGACGTGCGGTTCCTCGGCGCGGGCGTCGTGTCCGCCGGCGTCTCGGGCACGACGGCGCTCCGGGCCGGCGCGTCCGCCGATCCGGTCGGCGCCGGCCTGCTCGTCGCCTTCGACTACGGCGACGGACGCGTCGTCGTGTCGGCGGACTCCGATCTGTTCGGCGACGACCACCTGAACGACGGCGACCATCGCAGGCTTTGGCTCAACGCCGTGTACTGGGCCGCGCTGGCGGCGTTTCGAGCCGACTCCACGCCGGTCGAGTCGGAGGCGGCGCGAGATCCCGCGTGGCTCCGTCTCAAGACGGCGACGGGCGCGCTGCGGCTGCTGCAGGAGCCCACGGGCCATGTGCACCTTGGGAAGCACGACGAGAGCGAGGTACGGGCGCACGTGGCGGCCATGATCGATGCCATCGCCGATCTCGCGCCGCGCTTCTCGCACCAGGCTGACTACCTCGAGCAGGTCGGCGCCGACCTGCTGGCGTGGACGGATGGGGGCTTCTCCAAGCCCGACTTCCAGATATCTCTGGACCGCTTCCGCCCGGAGAGCAGTCGTGATGATGGCACCGAACACCTGGTCGTCTTCCCGATGTACACGCCGAACGGCTCGCCGGACACGCGCTTCGAGGCTCTGATCACGCGCACGCCGTGGCCGGAGTTCGTCGCCGAGATCGAGCGCGAGCTGTACGACAACGCCAAGTTCGTGCCGGTGCAACTGGTCGACAACACCGCGGGCTACGATAGCGAGTGCGCGGTGCTGTTCCCCGAGACGGTAAGCGTCGCCGAGCGCCCGACCAACCACTTCGGCGCCATCTTCTGCGACCGCGAGTCGGCGCGGTTCCGCCGCGCGACCGCCGCCGCCGCGGAGGCGCTGCGCATCGATCTGCCCCCTGACGCCGCGGCGCTCGTCGCGTCGGCCGACCTGGCCCTCGAGACCTACATCCTCTGGGACATGATCCACGATCGCTGGCACAGTCACGGCGACCTGCCGTTCGATCCGTTCATGATCCGCCAGCGCCTCCCGTACTGGATGTACTCGCTTGAGGAGCTCCGCGTGGACCTTGCCACCTACGGCACCGCCGGTGAGCTGGCACGCGGAGGCTTCCCCTTCGCTCGCTACATCCAGTACGCCATCCTCTTCGACCGCATCCTCCGGTTTCCCATCACCGGGAACCGGGTGCGCAACTACGACGGCCTCGGCGGCCAGCTCCTCTTCGGCTACCTGCACGACCGAGGCGTCGTGCGCTGGACCGACAACCGCCTCCTCATCGACTGGACGCGTGTGAAGGACGCGGTCGGCGAGCTCCGCGAGCTTGTGGAGGCACTGTACCGGCATGGCATCGAGACGAGCAGGGTCACATACTGGATCGCCGCCCACGACCTCGTATCGAGGTATGTGACGCCCAATGTCTCGTCACAGTGGCGGGAGGCGGCGCGCGTGTACAGCGACGAGGCGGACCCGCGGGCGTGGATCGACCGGGTCCTCGACGACGAGTTCCCGCTGAGCATGTTCTACGAGTCGCTGAAGAAGAAGGTGGCGGCGTGAGCCGCCGGCGGGGGGCGGAGGGCGGCGGCGTGAGCGGCGCCGCAGGCGCTCCGCTCACGCTCTTCGCGAGCGACAACCACGCCGCCGCGCACCCCGCCGTGCTGGATGCGGTCGCCGAGGCGAACTCCGGCTGGGCGCCGGCATACGGCGACGATCCCTGGACGACGGCAGTGCGGGAGCGACTGAGAGAGTTGCTGGGCGACGTCGAGGCGTTCCCCGTCTTCAACGGCACCGGCGGTAACGTCACCGCCCTTGCCGCAGTCCTGCGGCCCTGGGACGCAGTGATATGCGCGGAGACGGCGCACATCAACGTCGATGAGTGCGGCTCGCCCGAGCGGATCGCGGGCGCCAAGCTCATCACCGTTCCGACGCCCGACGGCAAGCTCACGGCTGAGGCCGTGCGCAGCCGCCTCGTCGGCTTCGGCGACCAGCACCACGTCCAACCCCGGGTGGTCTCTATCTCTCAGTCGACAGAGCTGGGGACCGTGTACACGCCCGAGGAGATCGCGGCGCTTGCGGAGGTGGCTCACGCCGCTGGTCTCCTGCTCCAGGTGGACGGCGCGCGCCTCGTCAATGCGGCCGTCGGGCTGGGCGTGGAACTGCGCGGCATCACGTCCGACGCCGGCGTGGACCTGCTGACGCTCGGCGGCACGAAGAGCGGCCTGCTGGGGGCCGAGGCCGCCGTCTTCCTCAGGCCGGAACTGGCGGCCGGATACGCGTACGCCCGCAAACAGGGAACCCAGTTGGCCTCGAAGATGCGCTACGTCTCGGCCCAGCTCCTGTGCCTCTTCGGGGGCGACCTGTGGCGCGAGACGGCCGGTCACGCCAATGCGATGGCGCGGAGGCTCGCCGACGGCGCCGTTGCGGTGCCGGGCGTGAGCCTCGCCTATCCCGTACAGGCGAACGCGGTGTTCGCGGCCCTGCCGGCCATCGTCATCAAGCGCCTGCACGAGCGTTACCACTTCTACGTGTGGGACGAGGGAGCGGGCGTCGTTCGCTGGATGTGCTCGTGGCAGACCACCCCGGACGACGTCGACGCTCTCCTGACTGCGCTGCGCGAGGTGGCGGGAGCCGGCTGAGATCGGGCGTTCCCGCAGCGTGGTAGGCTCCGGCCATGGACGGGCACCCGACAAGGAGCGACGGCGGACTCGGTGTGCTCGTCGCCCGTCACGGCCTCGATGAGGCCCAGCACGCCGCGCTCGACCGCTACGTCGACCTTCTCCTCGGGTGGCGCCGCGGCAACGTCAGCGGGATCAGGGACCGGGCCGAGGTCGTCGATACGCTGCTCGGCGACTCTCTGGCGCTGCTCGACGTCGCCGAGCTGCGCGACCGCGAGAGCGCGCGCTGGCTTGATCTTGGCGCCGGGGCCGGTATCCCGGGCATCCCTCTTGCGGTGGCGCTGCCCGCGACTTCGCTGACGCTGCTCGACTCCGTGTCCGGAAAGTGCGTCTTTCTCGAGGAGGCCATCGGCGTCACCGCCTGGCGTCCCGCGCCCGTGTCATCTGCTCTCGCAGCGAGGACTTCGCGGCCGTGGGCCGGCCTGACCGCGAGGCGTACGCGGTGGTGCTCGCCCGAGCGGTCGCGTCGCTGCCCGTCCTCGTCGAGCTTGCCGCGCCTCTGCTTGCCGCCGGGGGCGTGCTCATCGCCAGCAAGACGCTGCGGGCCGTCGCCGAGGAGGGCGCTGCCGGCGCTGAGGCGGCGCGACTCTGTGGCCTCGCACCGGAGTCCTCCGTGACGCTGCCGCACTCGCCGCTTCGCGGCGCAGTCGCCGTGGTGTATCGCAAGACCGGACCGACGTCGGAGCGTCTCCCGCGCCGCGCCGGCATCGCGGCCAAACGCCCCCTGGGCGCCTGACCGGTCGCCCGCCGGCAGGCATGGCGTCATCTGCTAGTATCGATTCCCCGCGAAAGGAGCCCGGTGACCCGCGTCATCGCCGTGACCAACCAGAAGGGCGGGGTCGGCAAGACCACCACCGCCGTGAACCTCGCCGCGTGTCTCGCAGAGGCTGAGTTCGATGTCCTTCTCCTGGATCTGGATCCCCAGGCGAACGCCTCGGCGGGCTTGGGCGTGCGCACGGCCGACTCAAGACTCAGCAGCTACGGCGTTCTCGGCGGCGCAGCCGGCGTCGCCGAGGCGACGGTCGCCACGTCGATCGACCACCTCATGCTGGTGCCCGCCTGCCCCGATCTCGCCGGCGCCGTCGTCGAGCTTGCCAATGCCGACGGCAACGAGTACGTCCTCGACTACGCCTTGGCGGGGCACGTCGACCACCACGACTTCGTCTTCATCGACTGCCCGCCGTCCCTCGGCGTGCTTACCATCAACGCGCTGGTCGCCGCGCGCGAGGTGCTCATCCCAGTGCAGGCCGAGTACTACGCGCTGGAGGGCCTCGCGCAGCTCCTGGACACGGTCGAACTGGTTCAGGAGCACCTGAACTCGCAGCTCGCGGTGCTCGGCGTCGTCGTCACCATGTACGACGGCCGCACCCGGCTGGGGCGCGAGGTCGCCGGTGAGGTGCGGGAGCATCTCGGGGAGCACGTCTTCACCACGGTCGTGCCGCGCAACGTGCGCCTCAGCGAGGCGCCGAGTCACGGACTGCCGATCTCGCGCTATGATGCGACCTGCGTCGGCAGCGACGCCTACTTCGATCTCGCCAAGGAGGTCGTCTCCCGTGACTGACGCACACGATCCGGCGGTGCCGCCCGCGAGGCCGCAGAGCCACGCGGCGGGCGGCGGCGGCAAGAAGGCCCTCGGTAAGGGTCTCGGGGCGTTGATCGGCGAGAGCCGGGCGGCTCTCGGCCGCACCGGTGGTGGCGGGGGAGCGCCGGAGGGCCGCCTCCGCGAGCTCGCACCCAGCGACATCACCGTCAACAGGCGGCAGCCGCGCCGCGCGTTCCGCAGTGAGGAGCTCCAGGAACTGGCTGCGTCCATCAAGGCTCTCGGCGTCGTGCAGCCTGTCGTCGTGCGGCCGCTGCCGGAGCAGGCCGCGCCCGGCGGGGGTGGTTCGGGGGACGAGCCGCGATTCGAGCTCATCGCCGGCGAGCGGCGGCTGCGCGCCGCGAGGCTCGCGGGGCTGGAGCGGATCCCCGCGCTGGTGCGCCCTGCGGATGAGATCGCCTCGCTCGAGATCGCTCTCGCGGAGAACGTCGCCCGCGAGGACCTGAACGCGATCGAGGAGGCGCAGGCCTATGCGGCGCTCGCCGACGAGTTCGGGCTCACGCACGGCCGCATCGCCGAGCTGGTGGGGCGCAGCCGCGTGTCGGTGACCAATCTGTTGCGCCTGCTCGACCTTCCCGACGAGGTGCAGGTGCTGATCGAGAGCGGCGAGCTGAGCGAAGGGCACGGGAGGGCGCTACTGGCCCTGCCGGACCACGGGGAGCGCCGCCGGGTGGCCCGCCTTGCCCTGACACAGGGGCTGAGCGTGCGCCAGGTCGAGGCGCTGGTCAGGAAGCTGGCGGAGCAGGGGCCGGAGGGCGACGCGCCTGCGGCGCGGCCTGGAGCCGGCCCCGACTACTCGGGACTCGTCGACGAGCTCTACGGCGTCTTCGAGGCGCCCGTGCGTATCCGCAGCGGCAAGCGCGGCGGCGCCATCCAGATAGCCTTCAAGGATCGTGCCGAGCTCGATCGTCTGGTGCACCTGCTGCGCTCACTCGGCGCCTGACCGCGCTCTGGAGCCTCAGCGCCATGTCGCCCTGAGGGACCGTCGGTCTCGGCGCGCCTGCCGTCAGAGCGTGCCGCGCGGCTCGCCGCCCGTGTCCGGCGTGAGCGTGACGCCCGGGGTCGGCGTCACCGACGGGTACGCCGTAGGCAGGTCCGTCGTCGTCGGGTAGGGCTCCGGCGTCGGGTAGCCGGTCGCTTCCGGCGCGGGCGTGGCATCCTGGAACGGCGTCGCGTCCGGCGGCGCCGCGTCGCCCGCCGGTACGTAGACGACCGTGCCGTCGGAGAGCTCGTAGAACGACCCAAGCAGCGTGCCCATACCCTCGACCTCACCACCAGGCTCCATATCGAGCTTGGAGATCGTGTCGCCCTCCTTGACGATCACCTGCATCTCGGGAGTGCCCGGGTTGGTGACGATCGTCATGTTCTCGCTGGTGAGGAGCCCGCTCAGGCCTGCCGCCGTCAGCACCGCGACAAGGAAGCCGACGGCGAGCACGACGGCCAGAGTGAAGAGATTGACGACACCGTCGAGCGGATCGCCGCTGCGGTCGGTGGTGCCGACGCGCCGCCGGCGCATGTAGCGCAGGCCGCCGTCGGGAGCGCCCATGACGGTCCCGCGGTTACGTAGAATGGGGCGATCGTCTGCGGCGGACACGGCTGCTCAGCGATGCCGGACGGGGCCGCTCTTGCCGCGCGGCGTGGGATCATCGGTGCCTTCGGGATCTACGGGCCCGAGGTCCGCGAAGGGGTCGTCGTACCGCGTCCAGTCCATGCGCGGGTCGTCGAAGGCGAGACCCGCCCCCGGCTCCTCGCCCGCTCCCGGCGCGCCCGCGGGCTGTGGACGAAGCGCGGCGGGCGGCGCGGCGACGGGCAGGAGCGGCTCCTCCGGCGTCTCCGGCAAGACGGCGACCGCGGTCTTCTCGGCATCCTCTTCACTCACCTCGTAGGCGATCTCGGCATCCGCGTCCCAGACCCCTGTCTTGGAGAGCCGGCGTCCCGACCGCAGGCGTACGTCAGAGCCTTCGATCAGCTCAAGCAGGTACTCCATGTCGGAGATGTCCTGAGAGTACATGCGGTCACGGATGATGCTGATCACGAAGGCGAGACCGCCGATGAGCAGGCCGATGACGGTGACCGAGAATGCGGTGACGAGGTTGTCCGCCAGCGCCTGGGTGTCGCCCGTGGCCAAGCCAACCAGCGCGGGCGACAGCGGGATCAGCGTGCCCATGAGGCCGAGCATCGGGCCGACGCGCACGAGGATGCGCGTACGCTCGAGCCGCTTGATCGTGAAGAACTCGTACTCCTGCAGGAGCTTGAGCGGCTTGGCTGCCAGGCGCTCCGTCTGATAGTTGCGGATCAGATCGTAGAGGAAGCGAACGACGACCAGCGAGTACACATTCTCTTGCAGATAGCGGTACGCGGTGCGAGGTTTGCCGTCACGAAAGGCTTTGCGCGCCCGCAGCGCCCTGACCTCGAGAGCGTCGAGGTCGCGGTAGCGGAACCGGAGCCAGATCTCGTACAGGATCACGCCGAACTCGATGAGCACCCACACCAGGCAGATGACGGCGGCGACGAGTACGGGCCACAGCAGGATCCGGGAGATGTCGTAGATCAGCTGCTGGATGTCGTTCAACGGGGACTCACTTCCGTGACGTCGGCTTGGTCAGGTCCTTGGACTTGGCGAGGGTGGCGTTCATGCGCTCCCAAGCGCTGCCGCCGCCGCCGAATACGGCACCCTGGCTGGCCTCGCCGAGAACGTCCTCGCGGCGGCGAAGCACGAGGTAGGACGCGGCGGCGCCGATGGGCAGCATGGCGAGCAGGGTACCACCCACGAACCCGCCGGCACTACCGCCCCCGCTGGACGCTCCGACTCCAGCGGACGCGCTGGGGGAAGGCAGCGGCGAACCGACGACGGGCTGGCCGCTGCCCGAGGGGTAGGGACTGGGGCTCTCGTACGGATACGGAGTCACCGTCTCGTAGGGCTCGGGCACGCCGGTGTCGGCCGGCTCGGGATAGGTGGTGCGCGTCGGTGTCGGGTACACGGGCGGGTAGACCGGCGCGGGCGCCGGCTGATAGGTGCTCGTGGGCTGTGGCGCGGGTGTGCGGACGTTGACGGTGAACTTGCGCTGCAGCGCCTTGCGGTTGCCGGCGTTGTCCACGAGTTCGATCTTGTACGTGTGCGTGCCGTTCGAGACGTCCTTGAGCTGCAACCGCAGCCCGTACTTGCCGATGTTCGCCGCCCGGCTCAGGTTCACGTTGTCGACGTACACGCGGCTGGCGGAGGTGTTGATGCCGGTCCCCTTGGGATAGAAGTCGGTGTACGTGGCCCGGATGAGCACGATGCGCGTGGTCTTGAACTTGGCGCCGTTCTTCGGGGAGATGGTGCGGAACCGGGGACGGAACCTGAAGGCCGTCTCGGCTTGGCCGAGCGTCTTCGGGAAAGCAGTGAAGCTCCTGCGGCTCATGGCGACGAGCGACCAGCCGGTCACCTCCAGCGGACGCACGCTCGAAACGCTCGTCAGCTTGTACGAACCGTTGGTGCGCTGGAGCACGCCGAGCGCGGAGACGGGCGTGTTGACGCCCTTCTTCCAGTAGTCGTCCTCCGGGCTCTCGCCGAGTGCGAGGATCGCTTGGATCCCCGCGGCCGTGGCTTCCGCATCGGTGCGTTCGCCCGGATCGACGGGGAACCCGCCGTTGTCGTTCTGGTTGTCCTTGAGATACAGGCGCGCCGCCTCGAGTGCCGTCGCCGGCACCGTCCCGTCGGGCGCGGCGACCAGCGCCTGGATCGCGAGGGCCGTGTTCAGGAGATCGGCGTTCTTGTCGGCCTCGCTGGGGAATCCCCCGCTCGCCTTCTGCTGCCCGGCCAGCCACTGCGTGGCTGCGGCGTAACGAGGCTCGTCGTCGAGGCCGAACGCGTGCATGGCGAGCACGGCCCAACTCGTGGTGTGCACGGCGTTCGACTGACGCATCGAGGTCGACGGCGAGAAGCTGCCCCAGATGGAGGGAAGAGGATCCGGCTTGGTCTCCGACCAGTTCTGGTAGGAGTAGAGCTTCGCGAGGAGGTCGACACGAGGGGTGCCGGCGATGAACACGCGATCACGGCGGTCGACCGCGACGTACGCCATGACGGCTCGCGCGTAGTAGACCGGAGCGTTGTCGACTCCGGCGCCGGATGCAGCGGCTTCATGGTTGATGCTCTCGAGGTAGTCGAAGGGGTTCTTGCCGCCGACCTTCCAGGCGCTTGAGCCCATCCGCTCGCCGCTGGCGACGGCGCCAAGGATGCCCCAGGCCGTGTTCGAGGGCGTGACGAACCCGCCGTTGTCGGCCTGGCGGGAGTGGAGGTAGTCGAGGCCACGAGTGACGTATCGAGGGCGGTCCTCAGTGGCGCGTTTCGCCGCGACCACGCTCGCGGAGAACGACGCCGCCACCAGAGCGGCGATCGCCAGCGCGAGCCAAGTTCTCCTGCTCATCCGCATCCTCCCCAGACCCCGGCCGACGGGGAATCCCCCCATGCTACCAAGCGTCCATCGCGCCCGCCAGCGGAACGCCGCACGCTGCTGGGCCTGTCTCCGCGTGGTAGGAGACGGGAGCCGCGCCGGGCGGGTTCGACCCGCAGCGCCCAGGTACATGTGTCTAGGGCGCCCTGTGCATTGCCGGCCGTCTCGCCGATGCTGCTCGTATGGTATCGATGCAGGCGTCCGACGACGGCACACCCGAGAGCAGCGAGGTCGAGTTCTTCGGTGTCAAGCTCAAGGTCAGGAGCGCGCAGCTGGCGGCGCTTCTGAACAGCAGCGTGCACGACGACGTCCAGGTGATCGGGCGCCGAGCTCTCGATGCCTTCGGGCAAGCGGACGACGGACGTGAAGGGACGGACGATGGATGCGGCGGCTCCGGTCGCCCGGGGTGCGGCCGCGACACCGAAGAGCCGTGCGGAGCGGGCGAAGACGTCGAAGCCTAGGCGCAGGCATGGCGGCTTCATGCTCGCGGGTTGCCGCAAGGATGTATCCTAGTGAGCCGAAATGTGCTCACTCCTTTCACTGGTCATTCCGGTCTACAACGAGGCGGACAGCCTCGTGCCTCTCGTCGCCGAGATCGACGAGGCTCTGGCCGCGTACGCGGCGCCCTATGAGATCGTCTTTGTCGACGACGGTTCGCGGGACGGTTCGTTCGCGACCATGGAGCAACTGGCCGGGTCGCGCGACGACGTGAGGGTCGTCAAGCTGCGCCGGAACTTCGGCAAGGCCGCCGCTCTCGCCCACGGGTTCGCCGCCGCCCGCGGAGACGTCATCGTCACCATGGATGGCGACCGCCAGGACGACCCCGGCGAGATCCCGCGCCTCGTGGCTCCACTCTCCGAAGGCTTCGACCTCGTCTCGGGGTGGAAGCAGCGGCGGCAGGACCCCATCAACAAGACGGTGCCGTCACGCTTCTTCAACTGGACGGTGCGGCGTGCCACCGGCATCCCGCTGCACGACTTCAACTGCGGCCTCAAGGCGTATCGTCGCGACGTCGTCGACACGATCTCGGTGTACGGCGAGCTGCACCGCTACATCCCTGTGGTCGCCGCGCAGGCCGGCTTTGAGGTCACCGAGGTGAAGGTCAGCCATCGGCGGCGCACAGCGGGCCGCTCGAAGTACGGTTGGCAACGGTATCTGCGCGGCTATCTCGACCTCCTCACCGTCCTCTTTCTCGGGCGCTATCAGCATCGTCCGCAGCACCTCTTCGGAGGGCTGGGCACGCTTCTCATCCTCATCGGCCTGGCCGTCGAGGCATACCTGACCGTGGACAAGCTGGTCTTCGGCAACCCGATCGGGCAGCGGCCGCTGTTGTTGCTCGGGGCGCTGTCCATCATCGTCGGCGTGCAACTGCTGAGTCTGGGGCTGATCGGCGAGCTGATCGCCAACTCGCGGGCGCGGAGAGGGCCGGACGCCGCGCAGGTCGTCGTGGTGCTCGAGCGGGACGCCTCCGTCGGCAACCCGCAGACGTGACCCGGGCTGTCGCCTACGTCGGCACGTACGACCCGGCGTACCCGCGCAACGCCGTGCTCATCCAGGGGCTCCGCGAGCACGGGATCCGGGTCGAGGAGTTCCAGTCGCCGCTCCCGTCGCTGACGGCCGCCGAGATGGCCGGCGTTCGCGGCGCCGCGCACCTCGCGTCCGGGATCGCGGCGGCGCACCTGCGCCTGGTCCTCCAGCATCGCCGGCGCCTGGACGTCGACGCCGTCGTCGTCGGCTATCCGGGCCACTTCCTGGTTCCCTTCGGTCGGCTGCTGGCGACGATGTGTCGGTCCTGCCTGGTGTTCGACCCTCTCGTCTCGCTGTGGGACACGTTTGCCGGCGACCGCGGGCTTGTCCCCGACGGTGGAGCGAAGGCCCGGGTCGTCCGTGCCGCCGACACCGTCGCCTTCAAGACACCCGATCTGGTGCTCGCCGACACGTGGGCGCACGCCGCCTACTTCCAGGATGTCTTCAAGCTGCCGCGCCGGCGCGTCGCGGTCACCCCGGTCGGCGCTCTGCCGGAGCCCCTCGCCGACGGCGTTGCGCGCCGGCTCCCCCCTGGTGAGCCGCTCGTCGTGCTCCAGTACGGCAAGTGGAGCCCGCTTCACGGCGCGGAGACGGTCGTGGCCGCCGCGGAGCTTCTGCGCGCGGAACCCTTCCGCTTCGTGCTCGTCGGCGAGGGGCAGCTTTCGGCGGATCTGCGCCGGCAGATCGCCGCCCGGGGGCTCACGAACATCGAGTGGGTCGGCGCTCTGCCGCCGCGCGAGTTGCGGGAGAGGACGCTGAATGCGGACGTCACCATGGGCGTCTTCGGCCGCTCCGACAAAGCCGGCCGCGTGGTCCCGAACAAGGTCTACGACGGCCTTGCCTGCGGCCGGCCGGTCGTCACCGCCGATACTGCCGGCGCCCGCGAGTGGCTCCACGACGGCGAGACGGCGCTGCTGACTCCGGCCGGCGACGGCGCCGCGTTGGCCGGGGCGCTGCGGAAGCTGCTCGACGATGCCGAGCGGACCCGCCTTGGGGAGGCCGGGCTCGCACTCTACCGGCGGGCGTTCACGCCCGCCGTGGTCGCGGCCGGCCTGCTCGCGGCGCTGGAGGGCCGGTGATGGGGCTGGAGCAGCCGCAGGGACAGTCTGGCCTGGGGGCCGCCTCACCGCGACGCTCTTCGCCCCGGCGGCGCCTGCTTCTGCGCCTCGCACAGATCGCGCTCATCGCGGCCACGCTGTACTTTCTCGCCACGTATCTCGTGCGCTCGTGGCACAGCATCAGCGAGTACGAGTGGTCGCTCCACCTGGGCTGGCTCGCGCTCTCCGTCGTCGCCTTCCTGCTCTTCTACCTTGCGCAGGCCGTCGCCTGGTGGCTCGTGTTGCGCGGATGCGGGGTGGGGGGACGCTTCTGGCCGACGACCTCCGTCTGGGGCAAGTCGGTCCTCGCGCGCTACGTCCCCGGCACCGTGTTCATGTTCGTCGGGCGTGCCTGGATGAGCCATGCGCAGGGCCTGCCCGTCGACAGGGTGAGCGCAGCCATGGTCTACGAGCAGGCACTCGGCGTCTGCTCCGCGCTGCTCGCCGTCGCCCTGCTCTTCCCCTTCTGGGAGTACCGCCCCGGGCTCACCGCCTTGAGCCTCATCGCGATCCCTGTCCTGATCGCCCTGATGCACCCGCGGCTGTTCGGTCCGCTGGCCGGCAGGGCTCTGCGCCTGCTCAAACGCCCACCACTTGACATCACCCTCGGCTTCGGCCCCGTGCTGGCGCTTCTCTGCTACTTCACTCTTGGGTGGCTGATCGCGGGCGCGGGCGCGTGGCTCCTGGCGCACGCGACCACCGGGCTCGGCATCGAGGCCCTGCCGCTGGTGATCGTGGCCTACGCGTTCGCGTACGTGGCGGGCATGGCGGCGTTCTTCTTCCCCAGTGGTATCGGCGTACGCGAGGCGATCCTCACGGCGTCGCTCGCGGCGTGGCTGCCCGGCGGGGTGGCGCTCGCCTGGGCACTGCTGTTGCGCGTGCTGGTGACCGTGGTAGAACTCGCGTTCGTGGGCATCGTGGTCGCGATCGAGCTCGTCACGCGCCGGAGAGTCATGGGATGAGTCGTCGCCGTGACACACGCACGCCGCCCGCCGCCGCGGGCTCAGACCGGCGGGCGGCGCGGAGCGCCATCGGCGAGCTCGCTCCCGACGAGATGGCGGTGCTCTTCCGGCGCCGCGCCCTGTACGTCATCGGGGGCGCCGTGCTCTTCGCCGCGATCTACGCCCTTCTCTCGTGGCTCAAGTACCGCGCGTACATGGACGCCCGCTTTGATCTCGGCAACATGGTGCAGGCCGTGTACAACACCGCGAACGGCCGCTTCCTGGAGATCACAACGGGAGAAACGGTGCCGCGGCAGATGTCGCGGCTCGGCTCGCACGTCGACCCCATACTGGCGCTGTTCGCGCTTCCGTGGCTGGTGTGGCCGAGTCCGGTCATGCTGCTGGTCGCCCAGGCTGCGATCGTGGCGACCGGAGCCTGGCCGGCGTATCGGCTGGGCACGCGCATCACGCGTGACCCGAGCGCCGGCGCCCTTCTGGCCGGCGCGTATCTCCTCTATCCCGCACTCGGCTTCCTCGTCCTCAACGAGTTCCACCCCGTCGCGCTCGCCACGCCGCTTCTACTGTGGGCCTTCCTGTACATGGAGGAGAGCCGGTGGGTGCGGGCGGCCATCTTCCTCATCCTCGCCGCATCGTGCAAGGAGACCGTGCCTCTCGTAGTCGCTTTCATGGGAGGCTACTTCGCGATCCGCAAGCGGTCGTGGAAACCACTCCTGGTGAGCATCGTCGGGGTGGCGTGGTTCGTTCTGGCCGTCTGGATGGTGATCCCGCACTACAACGGCGACCAGAGCGCGTTCGTCGCTCGCTACGGCGACTATGGCGACGGCGCCGCCGAGGTCGTGAAGAACGTGCTCGCGAATCCCGCGCAGACGTTCGCCGACTTCACCGCCGTCGACAACCTGAGCTACTGGTTCAAGCTGCTCTGGCCGTTCGCGTTCGCTTCGCTCTTGAGCCCGCTCACCGTGCTCGTCGCGTTGCCGGAGTACGCGCTGAACGCGCTGTCGGCGACGACGTTCCAGCGTCGCATCGAGTTCCACTACACGGCGCTCGAAATCCCCTACCTCTACGCCGCGGCCGTCCTCGGAGTGATGCGTCTGTGGCGCTGGCTTGGG
This sequence comes from uncultured Actinomycetes bacterium, assembly GCA_963709345.1. GTDB lineage: Bacteria > Actinomycetota > Thermoleophilia > UBA2241 > UBA2241 > CAIXSE01. Next base: position 362,563 of record CAVPVX010000001.1, on the reverse strand, counting down.
GGCGGGTTCGGCCGGGCCGAGAACGTGATGAGCAGAGAGCGGGTGCGACGTGGCACGCTGGCGCTGGCCGTGCTTCTCGCCGCCCTCGCCGGCAACTACATCCTCGGGCCACTTCCGTTCTCGCTGCCGGGGGCCGCCTACGACGGTCGGGACTACGCGAAGAGCGCGCACGCGGTCGCGCTTGACGAGGCGGTAGCGCTCATACCGGACGGCGTGAGTGTCTCCGCCAACAACAACGCCGGGGCGCAACTCGCAGCGCGTCGCGTCGCCTACGTCTTTCCCTACTTCGACGACGCGGACTGGGTGATCGTCGACCAGAAGCGGCCGTTCTTCTACGACAAGGAAGACGCGAGCCTCCATGCGCAGGCGCTCGGGCGGCTCGTGCTCGACGGCCGCTTCCAGTCGGTCTACGCGAAGGACGGGGTCTTCGTCTTCAAGCGGGCGGGCGCGGATGAGGGGAGCCAGACCGCGCCCGGCGCGACGCTGTCGTCGCCTTCGCCTGGGGCGACCGCATCGCCGGGTTCCTCGACGCTGCCGTGACGCTCCAGCCCTGAGTCGGCCGCGACACGCGGCCGGCTACGCCACCCAACTGAAGGTCGCGAACTTGGCGGTCAGGGCCGCCAGCAGGACAAGCCCCACCACCACCACCACCTTGTGCGTCCTGGGCCGCTCGCGCGTGAACACAGCCAGCGCCACGTAGAGAGGGAAGACCGTCAGGGTGAAGCGCGGGTACGACATCAGCGGCACATACGTGGACGGGAAGAAGAGCGGGTAGGCAAGCGCGGCCAGAGCGTACCATGAGTACGCCGCCGGCAGGCGCCGGGCTCCGTACCAGAGCAGCAGGGCGGCGGCGATCAGGAACAGGAGGTTGAGGAGGTTGGTGCCGGCGGTGCTGTAGTCGGACCCCGGTCGCGGTACCTCCCAGAAGACGCGGTAGTACTCGGCGGACACCACCTTACGCAGGCCCCAGACTGTGGCCACGATTCCTCGGACGATCGTGTAGTTTGGGGCCCCGAAGCCCCGCTCCCACTGCGACTGTGCGGTCGAGAAGGCGAAGGGCTTGCCGAACGCGAGTGCCAGGTAGGTCATCCAGACGAGCAGCCCCTCGACGACCATGAGTAGATTGGCGACGTGCGAATCTGTCTTCTTCAGGCTCCAGCCGCGGCGCTGGTAGTAGTAGAAGGCCATGGGGACCAGCAGCAGGACGCCGGTGCTCCGCGTGAGCGTCGCCAGCAACCCCATAACGCCTGCGAGCCGCCAGCGGCCCTCGCGGGCGAACACGAAGCAGGCCAGGGAGAGGACGAGGAACAGTGACTCCGTGTACACGGCCTGCAGGAAGAACGAGAGCGGCGCGACGGAGAGATAGATCACCGTCCGGCTCGCGATCGCGTCGTCGAAATCGGAGCGCACGAGACGATAGAGCAGCCAGACGCAGCCGGCGTAGCAGGCCAGGGAGATGATGATGCCGGTGAGCAGGAGATTGCCGCCGAGGCCGACCCCGACGTAGCGGAGCAGCAGGGGGAAGAGCGGGAAGAAGGCGGTGCTGCCATCGGCGTCGGCGTAGCCGCTCGTCGCGATCTTGATGTACCAGACGCCGTCCCAGTGGGCCCAGGGATTGAAGAGGGCGCCGAGCCACCCGTCGAACACCTCCGCGTGTAGGGGGAAGCGCCAGCCTACGGGCAGGCCCCGAATGCCGACGAACGTGGCGGCCGCCAAAGCGACCGCGAACACGAACAGCCGGCTGCCGGCGGCGACGACGATCGCCCGCGTCAGCGGCCGGGAGGCAGCGGATCCGGCAGCCGGTGCTTCGGCCGGCTCCGGTTCGTCGGGCGCCCCGGAGCCGCGGGCTGTCGCGCCTTCGTCGGGAGTTTCGGTCGTCGCCACCGGTCGTGGCTCCTCAGGCGTGCGCCGGCGTCACGGCGACGGGTTTGGAGCCGGGGTGCCGTCCGGTGGCGTCAGGTCGGCTGCCGTCAGGTCGTCGCGAATGTCGTACAGCACGCGTCCCGTGTCGTAGTCGAGCAACGCGACGATGGTGTCGGACCGATCGGACACGGTGATCACCGCGCCCTGCACCTGCCAGATGAAGCGATAGGTAGGGACGACGCTCCCGGTGATCGTGCGTCCGCCGACAGCGTGCCGGAACGTGTAGGGCTCGGCCTTCTCCACGAACAGAAGCTGCACCTCACGCGGGTCCACCACGGTGCCCTTGAACAGCCAGTCGGCCTTGCGCAGGGCCATGCCCGAGGTCTTGAGCTTGGCGTCGCCCGGCACGGCGAGGGCGGCGTAGGCGAAGCTCCACCCGCGCCACGGATGGGTCAGGAACTCGCCGCGCTGCTCCGGCGCCGAGTAGCGGAAGGCCACTAACGACGGCAGCACGAAGATGATGAGGACGGCGAGCGCCCCCGCCACGGCGAGAAAGCGTTTGTCGCGAAATCGGATCACGGGTGCACCATGGGATGAATCCTCACGAGCGCGGCGCGGCGTGTCAATCGCCGGAGTCCGTGGGGAGCACGGCGCCGTCGGGGCGCACCTCTGTGCGCGCGAACACGGCGCCGGCCACTTCCAGCATGCCCGCGAAGGAGTCTTCGCCGGCCAGCGGGTTGAGGTGGACGAGGACGAGACGGCCCACGCCGGCCTCCGCCGCCAGCCGCGCCACCTCCGCCGCCTCGCTGTGCGCGGCGTAGCCGGGGCGGAGATCGGGCGGGATGGAGCTCAGCCCGGGATCGTCTTCCCAGTACCACGCCTCGTGCAGCAGCAGGCGTGCGCCGGAGGCGAACGCCGGCAGGCCCGGGTCTGGCGACGTGTCCGTGGCGACGACGAACTCGTCGTCGACGCGGAAGGAGACGCTGACATCGGAGTGACGCTGTGCACGCACACGGATGGTGCGGCCGGCCACGTCGTTGGCGCCGGCCGCGAGCGGCTCCACCTGCACCCGGCCCATGTCCGCGAGGTCGACGGGGTTGTACGGTCTGCGCAGCACTCCGGCGACGGCGTCGTGCGGGTCGACGCCGGTGATCGCCCGGTCCGGCGGATGCAGCACCACATTCCTCCCCGGAAGGACGCCGGGGAGGTAGGCGAGTCCACACACGTGATCCAGGTGGTAGTGGCTGAGGAACAGGTGGACTGTCCCGGCGCCCTCGAGGAGCGTCGCGTGGGCGGGATCGAGCAGCCTGCGCAGTCCGGTGCCCGCGTCGAAGACGAAGAGGTCCGGGCCGGAGCGAGCGGCGAAGCACGTCGTCTCTCGCTGGTCGCTGGGCATCCACCCCATCGTGCCGAGCAGCGTCACGCTCATGTCTGCCTCGCCTTTCTCGTCGCGTACACTCCAACGTGTGTGTACTTCGAGCCCCGACGGTACAATCCCTGATAGAGATGATCACTATGCGGGACCACGCACCGAAGGGGTGGCTGTGGTATCGACCGGGGATGCGGTTCTGGCGCAACTCGAGCTCGGAGACGTTTCTCGGAGTCTCTGGGAACCGGCTCTGCCCTGCCTTCGCCTGGCTCTCGGCGGTGACGACGTGCCGTTCCTCACGGCCATCGAGGAAGTCGCCCGGGGCGCGGGCCTGAGCCAGCGCGTGCCGGTAGCGAGCCTGCTCGATGCGTTCAGCGACGGGAGCGAACAACTGCGCGCGCACATCGAGGCGAGCGGGGATCTCGGCGCCGAGACGGCAGGCCGGAGCCTCCTCGATCTGGAGCATGTGGCGCTCACGCGGATCGCCTCCGGCTACTCGGCCGGGCTCGAAGAGACCATCGAACGGCTACGCCGGGCGGCGGCGGAATCCTCACCGATCGATCTCGATACCGGGGCGATGAAGCCCGCGGAGCTTGCGGAGCGGCTTGCGCTTGAGGTGGAGCGGTGCCAGCGCATGGACCTGTCGCTCGGTCTCGTCGAGTTGGCGTTCAGCGAGGCGGATCAGGGGCACGGAGTCGTCGCCCACGCGAGGCGGCGTGCCATGCGGCACGAGATCGGCGTGTGTCTGCGCGAGAATCTGCGTCGGTACGACAGCATCGGGCTCACCGACGGGGGGGGCTTCGTGCTGGTGTTGCCCGACATCAGCCGCAGGGGGCTGACCGGAGCGGCCGAGCGTCTGCGCCGCGGAATGCGGGAGTGCGCCGGGCATCACGTGACGCCCGAGTCCTGGCTCGCTCTGGCGCACTACGACTTCGTGGATGTCGGCGCGGCGGAGATGCTCGCGGGCTTACAGCGGACCCTGGAGGAGGCCCGCGTCGAGCACGAGCCACTGGTGTGGATCTGAGCTGCACGCCGGCCGGCGCCTCGGCCGTCCAGCTTGGCGCCGCCGTCAGTCGATGGCCGGCCGACCGAGCGCGGTCGCGGCGCGCCGCACCATCTCGCGTTCGTTCGGATACGTCATGAGCCGCAGCGCCTGGCGCAGCCGCACCCAGCGGGCTTCGCTCACCTCATGGTCGTGGTGCGACGTGTCGCCGCCGGTCGCTCGCACCAGGAAGTAGTGGACCGTCTTGTGGATGCGGTCGCCCTGCTCGCGCGAATAGAAGGCGTAGTCGATGGTGCCCAGTTCCTGCTCGACGGTGCCGAAGAGGCCGGTCTCCTCGGAGATCTCGCGCAGGGCGGCCTCGGCGTGGGTCTCCCCTTCTTCGACGCCGCCCTTGGGGAGGCCCCAGACCGAGCGGCCCGCGGGCCGGATGAGGCAGACCTCGACGCCGCCGTCCGTGCGGACGACGACTCCACCTGCCGATGTCCTTTCGCGCGGTCCTGGCATCACGGTCCCGGGCTCTTCGAGAGACGGCCGACTCATCGCGCGTAGTATATCGTTCTGAACGGCCGCACCCGCTCGGTGAGCGGCCGGCTGCGGCCTTCTCGTGAGGAGGGACACAGGGGTGTTCGCCGCGCTCGGGCGGTTCTCGTACCGCCGCCGCAGACTCATCGTCGTCCTGTGGGCTCTGGCGTTCGCCGCCGGCCTCGTCGCCAGCCTCGATGTGGCGTCGCAGCTGAAGGGCGGCGGCTTCACCAACCCGGAGTCGCCGTCGCAGCGAGGCCAGCGCCAGATGCAGGAGCGTCTCGGGTTCGGCCCCTCCAGCCTGACCATCGTCTTCACGAGCGACGTGACGCCGGCGCGCAGCCCGGCCTTCAGGGTCCAGATGGACGAGGCCCTCTCCGGCGTCGAGGACGCCGGCCTCGACGGCCTCACTCGCGTCTCGACGGCGTTCACCACCGGCGACGCCGGGTTCATCTCCCGCGACGGCAAGGCGACCTTCGCCGTCCTCGAGTTCGACGGGACAACGGAGGAGGTTCAGAAGCAGACCCCGGCGCTGCGGCGCGCTCTCGCCCCGACGGACCTGACGACGTACCTCGCCGGCGATCCTGCCGTGTACGCCGAGCTGGAGCAGCGCTCGGCGGAGGATCTGCGCAAGGCCGAGAGTTACACGTTCCCCGTCGCCATCCTCGTTCTGGTGCTGATCTTCGGGACGCTCGTGGCGGCGAGCCTTCCCGTGATCGGCGGGGGCATGGCTGTCACTGTGACCCTCGGCTGCTTCTGGCTGCTCGCCCAGGCCGTCGACATCTCGGTGTTCGCGCTCAATGTCGCGACCCTGCTGGGTCTCGCCGTCGGTATCGACTACGCCCTGTTCATGGTGGGCCGGTTCCGCGAGGAGCTTGGGGCCGGGCAGACCGTTGCCCAAGCGGTCGAGACGACGGTGGAGTTCGCCGGACGGTCGATCTTCTTCAGCGGCCTGACGGTCATTGTCGGCCTGCTCGGGTTGATGAGCATCCCGTACATGTCCCTCCGCTCGATGGGGCTGGGCGGAGCGCTCGTCGTCTTCTTCAGCGTGCTCGCCGCACTGACGCTTCTCCCGGCGCTGCTGGGGATCCTCGGCCCACGAGTGAACTCGCTGCGCGTCATCGGCCGGACGGGGAGCGACAGCCTGTTCTGGGGACGCTGGAGCGACTGGGTCATGCGGCACCCGATCCCCGTCCTGATCGGGACCGTCGCTCTGGTGGCTGTCTTCGCCTGGCCGGTGCTGGGCATCCAGACGGAGATCCCCGGTGCGACGGCCCTGCCGCGCGACTCGGAGGCCCGGCAGGGTTACGACATCCTGCAGGAGCGTTTCGATGTGGCGGCGCTCTCGCCGGTCGAGGTCCTCGTGACGTGGGGGGGCGACGAGGATCCGTTCGCGCCGGAAAACCTCAAGCGACTGTTCGAGTACGGGCAGGAGCTCGACACGTTACCCGGCGTGGACCGCGTTACCAGTGTGGTGAATCTGCCCGGCATTGAGTCGGCCGCCGGAGCGGCCGGCTTCTGGCGGAGCGTGCGCGAGGCGGACGCATCGGAGTCCGACTCCGGCGAGCGGCCGGGCGCCGAGACGGCCGATCTGCCGGCGGTCATCCGGGGGCTGCTCGGCGCCCAGCAGCGCAAGTCCGCCCTCAGGCTTGCTGGGGCGACCACCGCGCCCGGAACGGCGCTCTTCCGCGTCGTCCCCGAGCAGCGGCCGACCTCCGACGAGGCGCAGCAGCTGGCCGTCGGGATCCTCGAGGCCGGCGGACCTCCGGGGACGATCATCTACGTCACCGGTGTGTCCATGACGGTCTTCGACTTCGTCGACGCGATCTACCGCCGCTTCCCCGGCATCATCGTCTTCGTCGTTTGTGTCACCGCCCTCGTCCTGCTCCTGCTGCTGCGAAGTGTCGTCCTGCCGGTGAAGGCCGTGATCATGAATGTCTTCTCGCTGCTCGCAGGATACGGTGCCATGGTCTGGATCTTCCAGGAGGGCAACCTCGAGTGGCTGTTCCGCTTCAACGCCTCCGGCGCCGTCGACGCCGAGTTGCCAGTGATCCTCTTCTGTACGGTCTTCGGGGTGTCGATGGACTACGAGGTCTTCCTGCTCTCACGCATGCGTGAGGAATGGGACGCAAGCCACGACAGCGTGAGGGCGGTGGCCTTCGGGCTCACGCGGACCGGGCGCATCATCACGAGCGCGGCGGCGATCATCGTGGTGGTCGGCCTGTCGTTTGCGTTCACGTCCATCGTCATCACCAAGGCGATCGGCGTGGGGCTTGCCGTCGCGGTGGCGCTCGACGCCACCGTGATACGGGTGCTGATGGTCCCTGCCGCGATGAGACTTCTGGGGCGCCGGAGCTGGTGGCTGCCCGGCTGGCTTGCGTGGCTGCCCCGCATCGAGTAGGTGGGCAAGCTCTCCGACAGCCTTGCAGCGCTGCGCGAACCCGAGTATCGCAAGCTGTTCCTCGGCCAGGCGACCTCCGTGGTCGGGGTCATGTTCACGATCGTCGCGCTTCCCTTCGCCGTCCTCGACATCGGAGGCTCGGCCACCGACATCGGTATCGTCGAGGCGTCCAATCTGGTGCCGCTGGCCGTCTTCCTGCTGATCGGCGGCGTGTGGGCGGATCGTCTGCCCAGGCAGAAGGTCATGCTGGTCGCCGACGTCGTCCGGTTCGGCCTGCAGTGCGCGACGGCGGGGCTGCTCATAGCCGGAGTCGCCGAGGTCTGGCACCTTGCGCTGCTGCAGGTCGGCATGGGCGCGTGCGAGGCGTTCTTCCGGCCGGCGGCGATCGGGCTCATTCCACAGGTGGTGAGCGAGGGACGTCTTCAGCAGGCGAACGCGCTGAGCAGCCTCGTGATGAGCGGCTCGATCACGATCGGCGCTCTCTCGGCCGGCCTCGTGGTCGCCGCCGTCGGCCCCGGCTGGGGGATCGGCATCGACGGCCTCACGTATCTCGTCAGCGCGTGGTTCCTGCTGCGGCTTCGGCCGGCGGCGTTTCGCGGCCGGCGGGAGCCGGTGGAGGAAGCGGGCCTCGTGGACGCTCAGGCCGCCGGCTCCGTCGCCGGGCGGAGCTTCTTCCGCGACCTGGCCGCCGGCTGGCAGGAGTTCACCAGCCACACCTGGCTGTGGGTGATGGTCGCCGGCGCCTCCATGTTCCTCTTCGCGATCGACGGACCGATCCAGGTGCTGGGGCCGATAGTGGCGCGCGATGTCTACGACGGAGCGCGCACCTGGGGCTTCACCTCCGCCGCGATGGGCCTCGGCCAGATCGCCGGCGGCCTGCTCAGCCTGCGCTGGCGGCCGCGCCGGCCGATGCTCGTGATCGCCGCGGGCATGAGCCTGGCTGCACTCCCGGTCGCCCTGCTCGCCGTGGAGGCTCCCGTCTGGATGCTGTACCTCGCGATGATGGCCATGGGCGTCGAGTGGGGTCTCTACGACCCGTTCTGGACGACCTGCATGCAGCGCGTGGTCGCTCCTCGCATGATCTCGCGCGTCTCGAGCTACGATTACCTTGGCTCCCTGGCGTTCTACCCGGCGGGGCTGGCGCTGGCCGGCCCGCTGGCCGATGCCTTCGGCATCACCACCGTCCTGTGGGTCAGCGCCGGGGTCGCGATCTTCGTCAGCGTCTTCCAGTTGGCGTGGCGCGACGTGCGCGCACCCATCGCCATGGGCCCGCGCAGCGTACCACCGCCGGGAGCGCCCGCGGATGCTTGACACCCGCGCAGGCGGCTGCGACTCTGGGCGACGCTAAGGATTGCCTAAAGGCCGGTACGTCGAAGGACGCAGTTCGCCAGGAACCCCGCCGTGGAAGAGATCAGTCACATAGACGCCATCGACACGGTGCGCGTACTCGCCAACGACGAGCGGCTGTGCCTGCTCAGGCTGCTCATGCGCGGGCAGGCGACCCTCACCCAGCTGGGCGACGCCGTCGGGCACCACCCGGCCTGGGTCCGACATCACATCCTGAGCCTCGAACGAGCGGGGCTCGTGGACCTCGTCGAGACGCGGTCGACCAAAGGCTACGTCGAGAAGTTCTACTGTGCTACGGCGCGCGCTTACGCAGTCAACTTCATGGTGCTGCCGGAGCCCGAAGCGCGTGGGCTGCTCGTCATCCTGGGCAGCGACGACCTTGCTCTGGACGTGCTGGCGCGCCGCCTGCGCGACGACGAGACGGCGCCCGATGTCGTGACCATGGCCGTGGGCAGCCTCGAGGGGCTGATCGCTTTGCGGCACGGCCTTGGGCACATGGCCGGCTGCCACCTGTTCGACGTTGAGAGCGGCGAGTTCAACCGCTCGTACGCGCGGGCCCTGTTCCCGGGCCGCGCTCTCGTGCTGGTCACCCTCGCCCACCGCGAGCAGGGGCTCATCCTGCCGGCGGGCAACCCCCACGGCTTCGCCGGCCTCGCTGAGGCCGTCGCTGGGCGCGCACGCCTCGTGAACCGCAATCGCGGTTCCGGGACGCGTCTGTGGCTCGACCGGCTGCTCGCGGTCGCCGGAGTCGACCCCGTCACGGTCGTCGGCTACGAGGATGAGGTGATGACACACGAGGCGGCCGCTCGCTCTGTCGCATCCGGCGCCGCCGATGTCGCGCTCGGCATCCTGCCGGCGGCGCGTGCTCACGGCCTCGACTTCGTGCCGGTGATCGAAGAGCGCTACGACCTCGTGACGCCGCGCGAGCACTACGAGAGCGAGCTGCTCGCGCCGCTGCTCGCGTTACTCAACGACGACGACTTCAAGCGGTCCATCGACGGCCTTGGAGGGTATGTGACGCGCGAGACCGGCGCCGTCGCGGAGCTGTCGGCGTAGCCGCCGGCACGCGACGGCGCGGCCCTCGCTCCGCCCCGACCGTACACAGGCCGCCGTGGGCACGACGCCGTGCGCCTGACTCGCGAAGCGCCGCCGGGCCGATCAGACCGCCATCCCTGTCGCCTCCCAGTCGCGATAGAGACCGGCGTAGCGGCCTCCGGCGGCGACCAGCGTAGCGTGATCGCCGCGCTCCACCACCCTGCCGGCGTCGATGACCAGGATCTCGTCGGCATAGCGCACGGTGCTCAGCCGGTGAGCGACGATGATGCTGGTGCGGCCGCTGAAGAGCACCTCCATGGCGCGCTCGATGCGGCGCTCGCTCTCGGCGTCGACGCTGCTCGTGGCCTCGTCCAGGATCAGGATGCGCGGGTCGGCGAGCAGTGCCCGCGCGAAGCTGATGAGCTGGCGCTGCCCGGTGCTGAGCGCGGCGCCGCCCTCTTGGACCTCGGTGTCGTAGCCGTCTGGCAGGCCCTCGACGAAGTCGTGCACGCCGACGATCCGCGCGACGCGCTTGACCTCGTCCTCGACGGCCGCTGGGCGGGCGAAGCGGATGTTGTCCATCACCGAGCCGCTGAACAAGAAGGCCTCCTGCGGCACGACGGCGAGCTGCTCGCGCAGCGAACTCGCCGTGACCTGCCTCAGGTCGTGATCGTCCACCAGCACCGATCCGTCGGTAGGGTCGTAGAAGCGCGCCAGCAGCTTGATGACCGTCGACTTTCCGGCGCCGGTGGCGCCGACGAGCGCGACTGTCTTCCCCGCGGGGATCTGCAGGCTCACGTTGTGAAGCACCGGCTTGTCCGGGTCGTAGCCGAACGTGACGTCGCGCAGCTCCACGAAGCCGCGCACGTCGGTCAGATCGACCGCATCGGGGGCATCGAGCATGTCGGGCTCGGTGTCGAGGACCGTGTAGATCTTCTGCACCGCGGCCATCGACGCCTGGAAGGTGTTGTAGAGCTGGCTGAGCTGCTGCAGAGGGTCGAAGAAGCTGTTCAGGTACCCGATGAACGCGACCAGGACCCCGATCTCGAGCGTGTCGCCGCCGATCAGCCTGCCGCCGTACCAGATCACGATGAGCACGGCGGTGGCCGACATGAACTCGACGAACGGGAAGTAGAGCCCGCTCTGCACGACGGTGTGCATGTTGACGTCACGATAGGCCGCGTTGGCGACGGCCAGGCGCTCGTAGTCGCTCGCCTCGCGGCGGAAGGCTTTGAGTACGCGGATGCCGGAGATTGACTCCTGCAGGTGGGCGCTTACGTCCCCGATCTTGTTGCGCACCTCGGCGTAGGCGCGCGCCGAGTGGGAGCGGAAGACGAGCGTTGCCGCGATCAACAGCGGCATGATCGTGAGGGTCGCCAGGGCGAGTCGCCAGTCAAGGATGAAGAGGAAGGCGATGGCGCCGAGGAAGGTCAGCGAGTTGGTGATGAGCGAAGTGACGCCTTCGGTGACGAGTTGGTCCAGGGCGTCGATGTCGTTGGTGAGTCGGCTCACGATCCAGCCCGTCTTCTGGCGGCTGAAGAAGTCGAGGCTCAGCTTCTGCAAGTGCGCGAACACTTGGCGCCGCAGGTCGTAGATGATGTGCGAGCCCACCCAACTCGTCAGATAGGTCTGGAGGTAGCTGGCGCCGAGGTTGACGAGGCTGACGCCGATGAAGGCGACGATCACCCAGGTGAGGACGTCGACGTCGCCGGCGCTTATGCCGCCGTCGATGGCGACTTTGAGCAGGTACGGCACGGTGAGTCCGCTGAGCGTCACGAGGAGCATGGCGACGATGCTGAGCGCGGCGCGGCGGCGATACGGGTAGGCGAGGCGCGCGAGCCGGGCGAGCTTCAGCTCCCGCGCCAGATGCACGAAGGCGCGCCAGCCGCGCAGCTCCTCGAGGCTGGCCCCGGCGTCGCGCTGGCTGTGGCGGGCGGCGGCCATCAGGCGGCGCTCCCCGAGCCGGCCGGGCCTGTCGCGCCGCCGGCCTCCGCCGCGGACTCGCCCGCCGCCACGACATCCAGGTCGCAACCGGCGCGCTCCGCGTCGCCGAACATGTGCGCGTAGAGGCCTCCCGCCGCCATCAGCTCCTCGTGGGTGCCGCGCTCCTCTATCCGGCCGTGATCGAGCACCACGACCTCGTCGGCCAGCGAGATGGTCGAGGGCCGATGGGCGATGATGAAGGTCGTGCGGCCGCGCATCACCTCCGTCAGCGCGGCCCGGATCCTGAACTCGGTCTCGACGTCGACGCTGCTGGTGGCGTCGTCGAGTATGAGGATGCGCGGGTCCATGACGAGCGCCCGCGCGATCGCGATGCGCTGGCGCTGGCCGCCGCTGAGCGTGAATCCGCGTTCGCCGACGACCGTCTCGTAACCCTCGGGGAGTGCCTCGATGAAGTCGTCGGCCTGCGCGGTACGCGCCGCCGCCCGCACATCCTCTTCGCTCGCCTCGGGCCGTCCGAAGCGGATGTTCTCGGCGATCGAGGCGCTGAAGAGGAAGGGATCCTGCGTGACGATGCCGATGTGGCCGCGCAGATCGGCGGTCCGCAGGTCGCGCACGTCCTGGCCGTCGATGAGGACGCGGCCGGCGCTCACGTCGTAGAAGCGCGGCACGAGGTTGGTCAGCGTGGTCTTGCCGCACCCAGTGTGGCCGACAAGCGCGAGGGTGCGGCCGGCCGGCACCTCGAGGCTCACGCCTCGCAGCACCGGCCTGTCGACATAGCTGAACCACACGTCGTCGAAGGTGACGGTGCCGGCGGGGCCTGCCGGCCCGGCGCCCTCTTCCGCCGGCAGGCCGAGCGGCCCGACCAGAGGCTTCGCGCCCGGCCGCTCCGTCATCTCAAGGGGCGAGTCCAAGACGTCGTAGACCCGCTCGCCGCTCGCGATCGCCCGCTGTGCCAGACCGGTGAGCCAGCCGATCACCTGCGCCGGATACACGAGCATCATCAGGTAGCTGTAGAAGGCGACCAGCGCACCCAGGCTCAGCTGACCCTGGATCACCTGTCGGCCGCCGTAGTACAGGAGGACGGCGACAGCCAGATTGGGAATGAACGCGATCAGCGGTATGTAGACGGCCCGGGTACGCGCCGCCGCGACGCTGGCCTCGAAGACCTTGTAGCTGCGACTGCTGAACTTCTCGAGCTCGTCATCCTCGCGCGCAAAGATGCGCACGATGCGACTGCCGACCACGTTCTCCTCAGCGGTCGCCGTCACATCGGCGATCCTCTGCTGCACGTCCTTGAGTATCGGCTGCAGGCGCTGGCTGAAGCGCACCGTCACGAGCAGCAAGAAGGGCAGGAAGGCGAGGGACATCAGCCCGAGCCGCCAGTCGAGCAGAAGCAGTATCGCGGCCACGGCGATCATCATCACGATGTTGGTGGCGAAAAAGACGATGCCGTAGCCGAGGAACATGCGCACGTTCTGGACGTCACTCATGATCCGGCTCATGAGCTGCCCGGTGGGCCAGCGATCGAAGTAGCCGAAGGACTGTCGGAGCAGGTGGCTCCACATGCGGTTACGCAGGTCGTACTCGATGCCGAGGCTCGCCTTGCCGCTGGCCAGCCGTCGCCCGACGGCGACGACGAAGCGGGCCGAGGCGATGCCGAGAAGAGCGAGACCGTAGGTGACCAGCAGCCCGGTATCGCCGCCGATCAGCGCGTTGTTGATGGTGAGCTGGATGATGCGCGGCACGAGCAGCCCGAGGCCCATCTGGGCGAAAGCGAGCGTGAAGCCCACGAAGGTGAGCCACTTGTAGTCGCCGAGCAGCTTGAGGATGCGCCAGAAGGTCTTCATCTGCGCATGAGCTTACCCCGAGGCTAACCGGTCACGGCGCTCGCCGCGCCATGCCTCCGGGTCAACCCTTGCTTCGTGGAAGCGCGAAGTAGAAGGTCGCTCCGGCCTCCGCGGCCCCCTCCGCCCGGGTGCGCCCGCCGAGCTGCTTGATCGCTCTTCTGACCGTGACCAGGCCGATGCCGGTGCCTTCAAACACCTCGTTGCGATGCAGCCGCTGGAGCACGCCGAAGAGCTTGTCCGTGTAGGCCGGGTCGAACCCCACCCCGTCGTCGCGGACCCGGTAGACTGCTGCGTCCGCGCCGTTGCGGGCCCCGATCTCGATGCGGGCTCGCGGGTGCGGGGACGTGCACGTGACGGCATTGTCCCACAGGTTGATCTACACGAGGCTCATGACGGTCTCGTTCGCGAGCGCGGGAGGCAGGGCCGAAGCGAGCCACTCGATCTCCCGCGACGGCCCCGTCCGGCCGGACTGCCTCGATCGCCTCGGCCGCAGCGCCGCGACGGCGTCGGTCAAGCCCTCCGTGCTCGCCCACAGCGTCGCTGAGCCGCGGCTCGTTGCTCCCATCGGTCATGTGCAGAAAGCCTCCCAAGGGAATAGCTGGACGCTTCCCGACTGCGTGTACCCACGTCGGAGGAATCGAATCGGCTCTCTGGCGTCCGGCCGCGCGACGCGCGGCCCCCGCTCTTGACGGCGCTCTCTTCCGGCTGCCGGCTTCAAACGGGTAGACTTGGCGGCGATGGCTGACGACTCGGCAGAGACCACCCAGACGACTCCGCCCGGGGACGTGTCCGATTCCCCGGAGTGGTCCTCCGCCACGCTGCTGGCGGAGTCGGCGGCCGATCGTGCCGCGCGCTACATCCGCTCGCTGATCTTCTCCGGTCAACTCCGGCCCGGCGACCGGCTGCCGCCGGGGCGCGATCTCGCCGTGAGACTTGGTGTCTCGCGCGTCACCCTTCGCTTGGGACTGAAGGCGCTCGAGGCCACCGGGTACCTCAAGACGAGCAAGGGTGCGTACGGCGGCTCCCGCGTGAGCGACATGGACACGCTGCTACGCTGCTGGACGGACTGGATGCGCTGGAACTCAGCTGACCTCGACGACATCTTCGAGTTCAGGACGACGGTGGAGACGCGCATCGCGGCCCTGGCGGCCGAGCAGCGCTCGGCCGAAGAGCTGCGCCGCATCGAGACGGCGGATGCCATGTACCGCGAGACCCGCGATTCGCTGTTCCGCTGGGACGTGGAGTTCCACGACGCGCTCGCCCTGGCGGCGCACAGCCCGCGCCTCGAGGCCGCGATGATCGCCGTCCGGGGAGAGCTCTTCCTGCCGGTGGAGCAGGCGCTCCACGAGCACCGCGCCGAGGACGTGCACGCGTTTCACAAGTGGATCATCGCGGCGGTGCACGACCGGGACGCCGTCCGAGCCGCCGAGACGATGCGGGAGCACATCGCCGATACGCGGCAGATGGTGTACAGGGCTCTCGCCGCGTCCGAGGGCGGCTAGCGCGGCCTGGCCCCGGCTCGGCGGCTCAGTACTCCGCCGGAACCTCGAAGAAGAGCGCGACAGCCGGATGCTCATCGTCCGGGTTGCCCCACGAGTGCGGGTCGGCCGGCGAGTAGCTGATGGTGTCGCCGGCCTGCAGGGTCGTACTGCGCTCGCCGAAGCGGAACTCGACCGTTCCCTCGAGCACCGTCGCCATGACCAGCTCGCCGGCGTGTGACCAGGGCTCCGGACCCGGCGAGCCGCCGGGCGCTATGTGGGTCTCGATCACCTGCGCGCGGCGCTCCGCACGCGGCGAGAGCATGTAGTTGACGACACCCTCGCCGCCGAAGTAGGTGCTCTTGAGATCGGTGCGTCGCACCACGTTGCTCTCAGGCGCGCCGACCGTCTCGAAGAGCGCCGACATGCTGATGCCGAGCACCTCGCAGATGCGGTACAGCGAGCCGATCGACGGCGATGTCTCACCCCGCTCCACGGCGCTGACGAAGGACTTGGTGAAGCCGGCTTGGCCGGCGACGTCGTCGAGCGTCAGTCCGCGGGTCCGCCGCGCCTCGCGCAGCCGTCTCCCCACGAGTTTGGCCGGCCAGCGCTCGGCCGGCACGCCGGTATCGGTGGGGTTGCGGGGCGTGGCTGCAGGCATCGTCCCGCACTGTAGCTGAGGCGGGCCAAACCGTCAAAGCAGCGCGGGAAGAGGGTTCTTTGCAGGCAAGTCCTGTATTGCTTGACTTCTGACAACTGTTGATGGAAAGTGGCGTTCCGGGCCCGGCCGCTGCTTTGCGTCGCCCGCCCACCGACATCGCACGTACTGGAGGAAGGATGAGCGCGCCGCGCAAACGCTCCTGGGCGGAACCCTTCAAGATCAAGATGGTCGAGCCCCTCAAGATGACGACCCGCGAGGAGCGCGAGGCCGCCATCCGCGAGGCCGGCTACAACACGTTCCTCCTGAAGAGCGAGGACGTCTACATCGACCTGCTCACCGACTCCGGCACCAGCGCCATGAGCGACCGCCAGTGGGCCGGCATGATGCTCGGCGACGAGGCCTACGCCGGGAGCAGGAATTTCTACCATCTCGAGGCGGCCGTCCAGGATATCTACGGCTACAAGTACCTGGTGCCCACGCACCAGGGCCGCGGCGCCGAGCACCTGCTCAGCCGGACGCTGATCAAGCCCGGCGACGTGATCCCCGGCAACATGTACTTCACCACGACCCGCCTCCACCAGGAGCTGGCCGGCGGCCGCTTCGTCGACGTGATCATCGACGAGGCGCACGATCCGGCCAGCCTGCACCCGTTCAAAGGCGACGTCGACCTCGACAAGCTGCGCAAGGTGATCGACGACGTCGGCGCCGACCACATCCCCTACGTCTGCATCGCCACGGCCGTGAACATGGCCGGCGGCCAGCCGATCAGCCTGGCGAACCTGCGCGAGGTTCGGGCCCTCTGCAACGAGCACGGCATCCGCATCATCCACGACGCCACGCGCGTCGCCGAGAACGCCTACTTCATCAAGGAGCGTGAGCCCGGCTACGCCGACAAGTCCGTGGCCGAGATCGTGCTCGAGATCTGCGGCCTCACGGACGGTTGCACGATGAGCGCCAAGAAGGACGCGCTCGTCAACATCGGCGGCTTCCTGGCGCTCAACGAGTGGGAGGTCTTCGAGGCCTGCCGCAACCTGGTCGTCGTCTATGAGGGCCTGCACACCTACGGCGGCATGGCCGGCCGCGACATGGAGGCCGTCGCCATCGGCCTCGGCGAGAGCGTCCAGCACGACCACATACGGGCGCGGGTCGGGCAGGTCAAGTACCTCGGCGAGAAGCTGCAGGACTCCGGCGTGCCGATCGTCGTGCCGATCGGCAGCCACGGCGTGTTCCTCGACGCCAAGGCCTTCCTGCCACACCTCGACCAGGATTCCTACCCGGCGCAGACGCTGGCCGCCGAGCTCTATCTGGACTGCGGCGTGCGCGCCATGGAGCGCGGCAACGTCTCCGCCGGCCGCGACCCGAAGAGCGGCGAGAACCGGCGCCCCAACCTCGAGCTCGTGCGCCTCACCATCCCGCGCCGCGTCTATACGCAGGCGCACATGGACGTGGTCGCCGAATCGGTCGCGGAGGTGTGGGATCATCGCGACGCGATCAAGGGCCTCAAGATGGTCTACGAGCCGAAGGACCTGCGCTTCTTCCAGGCGCGGTTTGAGCCGCTGGCCTGACACGGACCATCCGGGTAGGCGACGCCGGCGGCGATTCCCGCCTCCGGGACCGCCCGGCCGCGTGCGTCAAGCCCGATGCACACGGCATGACCATCCGCTTTGTTGACAGACTGTTCGGAACGGACATACTGTTCGGCCATGAGACCAAGTCACCCCGCATGGCTTGAGCCGCATGTGCCGGTCTGTGAGGCTGTCGTCGCGCTGCTCCATCCGTACGCCGAAGTCGCCATCCACGACATCCGCCGTGGCCGCATCGCCGCCATCTGGAACCCCATCTCCGAGCGCAGGGTCGGTGACAGATCTTTGATCGACGAGCTGCCCGAGTACTCGGATGGCGCACGCGTCAGCGGCCCCTACCCGAAGGTCCTGGCCGACGGGCGCGCGCTCACTTCCGTAAGCGTTGTTCTGCACAACGCCAAGGGCGCCAAGCGCGGTCTGCTCTGCATCGACTTCGACCGCTCGCCGTTCGACGGCACCATAGAGCTGCTGACGCGATTCGCTGCCGCAGTCCAGGGGCGCCCGCCCGAGCTCTTTGACCGCGACTGGCGCGAGCAGATCCTCCTCCTGGTCGACGAGGAGTGCCGCTCGCGCCGCCTCCGTCGTGACCGCCTCACCCGTGACCAGCGCTTGACGCTCGTCCGCCTCATGGACGAGCGCGGCCTGTTTGCCACCCGCCACGCCGCCGCTCACGCCGGTCGCGCCCTCGGCGTGTCCCGCACCACCGTCTACGCCTTGCTCAAGGAGGCACGCTCATGAAGCCGCTGCGCACGTTCCGTCTCGAAGAGTTCCTCGGCAAGTGGGAGCTCACGGTTCGGCATCACCTCACCGCATCCGACGCCGAGAGCATCACCCTCGAGGAGCTCCTTGCCATGGGTAGCGACGCCGACCGCGAAGGCTTCATGCGGATGCCGCTCACGTACATCGACTCGTGGGGCAGCGAGAACCTGCGCGAGGCAGTCGCCGGCACCTACGAGCGCGTGGAGGCGGAGCACGTGCTCGCCTTCACCGGCGCTCAGGAGGCTCTCTTCTGGGCGATGCAGGAGCTCGTCGGGCCCGGTGACCACGCCGTCGTCACGGTGCCCTGCTACCAGTCGATGGAGACCGTGCCCCTTGCGACAGGTGCGGATGTCAGCCCTCTGGTCATGCGCCGTGAGAACGGCTGGGCCCTCGACCTCGATGATCTGCGCGGCCTGCTGCGTCCGAGCACGAAGCTGGTCGCCGTCAACTTCCCGAACAACCCGACCGGCCACGTTCCCGACGAGGCCGTCTTCTGCGAGCTCGCCGCGATGTGCGAGGCGCGCGGCATCCGCCTGTTCTGCGACGAGGTCTACCGCGGCATCGAGTTCGACCCCGCGCGGACCATCTCGCAGGCCGCGGACCTGTCTGAGACCGCCGTCTCACTCAACGTGGCCTCCAAGTCCTACGGACTGCCGGGATTGCGCATCGGCTGGCTGGCCTGTCGCGACCGGGGATTGCTGGAGCGGCTGGAGAAGCGCAAGCACTACACGACGATCTGCAACGCGGGACCGACGGAGTATCTGACGGCGCTCGCGCTCCGCAACCGCGAACGGATCTGGGAGCGCAACCGGGGGGTCATCGCCGCCAACCGGCCGCTCTTCGACGACTTCTTTGCCCGCTGGGAGGAGCTCTTCGACTGGCAGCCGCCGGTCGGCGGGTGCGTCTGCTTCCCGCGGTACAAGGGCGGGGACGTCGAGGCGTTCTGCCACGACCTCCTCATGAAGGAAGGCGTCCTGGTGCTGCCGGCGAGCATCTACTACTCGGAGATCGCCGAGACCCCTACGGACCACTTCCGCGTCGGGCTTGGGCGGCTCGGCCTCGAGCCGGGCCTGGAGGCGTTCGACAGGTTCCTGCGCGAGCGCTGACCGCAGCCGGCGGGTGAGCCGAGGCTCATCGGCGTCGGCCCGGAGTGAGTGTGCTCACCCGTTCGCGCGCCTCGCCTCGCGCTCCTCGACCGGGCAGAACAGGCCGCGGCCTTCGTCGGGTGCGTCGAAGCACCCGTTGTCCGAGATGCAGCGGGCTGGTGCCGTGTCCCCGGCGCGCCAGCGGGCGATGAGCCCCGGCTCGCGGATGAGGGGGCGCGACAGGGCGATGTAGTCGGTTGCGCCCTCCGCCACGAGGCGCTCCGCGGTCTCGAAGGTGCGGATTCCGCCGACGAGCATCAACGGGACGCCGATCTCGGCCTTGAATCGCCGCGCGGCGTCCTCGTAGTAGGCCTCGGGTTCACCGGCCGCGGGGCGGCCGATGCGGGAGAAGCTGAGCCCCTCCTCCAGGCCGGTCCCGCCACTCAGTTCGATCGCGTCGACGCCGGCCGCTTCGAGTCTGGCGGCGACTTCCAGCATGTCGTCCGCCGAGAGGCCGCCGGGAAGGAAGTCCTCGGCGTTCACCTTGACGAGTACTGGGTGATCGTTCCCGACTGCGTCGCGCACCGCTGCGACGACCTCGAGCAGCAGCCGGGTGCGCTGCTGGAAGCCACCTCCGTAGCCGTCCGTGCGCCGGTTGAAGTACGGCGAGAGAAACTGGCTGAGCAGGTAGCCATGAGCCGCGTGGACTTGTACGGCGTTGAAGCCGGCTGCCCGGGCTCGCTCGGCCGCGGCGGCGAACGCTGCCGGCAGCTCGGCCAGCTCGGCTCCGGACAGCGAACGTCCCACCGGTCCGTCGTGGGTCTCGAGTGACGACGGCCCCACGGGCTCGAACCCCGAGAGCGACGGCTCGCCGAAGCAGCCGGCATGGGCGAGCTGGAGGGCGATCCTGCCACCTACCGCGTGTGTCGCCCTCGCCATCGCCGTCAGCCCGGGAACGTGCTCGTCGGAGCAGACGCCTAGCTGGCCCGGTGCATCTCTGCCCTCGGGGCTCACGTAGGCGTAGCTGCTGATGGTCAGACCGACGCCTCCCTCGGCGAGCCTCGCGACGTACGCGTCAAGCTCGGGCGTGGAGCATCCGTCGTCGGTCGCCATGCCCTCCCAGGTCGCGGAGCGGACGAAGCGGTTGGCAAGCCTCATCGTGCCGATCTGGGTCTGATCGAAGAGGGCAGGCATCCGGGTGTCCTTTCTTGTGATCGTTCTCGGCATCATCGCAGTTCGACGTTCCGCGAGCCACCATTCCCGGTGGCGTCTGAGGTCTTCGGCCGCATCCTGAGAGACAAGTAGTCCGCCGATCTCCCTGCTGCGCTCACCGCTGCTTCAGGTACCTGGCGTTGGTGGTTCACTCGCGTACTTGCTTGACGGGCCAGATGACCAGCCCCTATCGCCGGGACTCCAGACAGAAGCCATCGCGCTCCTGCGGACGCCCGCGGCGACCAAGCGTCGTAAGGAGGATCCCCAGTGTCCGAAGAGCTCTACGCACAGATGAAGCAGACCGTGATCGACGGCGAGGCCGAGGACGTCGAGCGGCTCGCCCAGGAGGGCTACGAGATCGGCGCCGACGGCTACGCCGAGGACGCGATCGAGGCCGTGGCCACCGTCAGACGATCCTCGGGGTCGGCTGAGGGCGAGCCGGCCACAGGGATAATCGACTGCGGGGGCGGACCGTCAGCGGCGCACCAGCTCGGCGGCCGGCACGCGAAGCTGTTCGGCTGCGAAGCTCACGAGCAGTTCCCGGACTCGCTGCTCGTGCATGGCGGTGTAGCCGATCGCAGAGCGGAAGCTGAGGCCGTCCGAGAGTGCGACCACGCGCTCGGCGATTTCGGCGGCCGGGGCAATGGGGTCGAACACCCCGGCCGCCTCGCCCTCCTCGACGAGCTCCCGGAAGAAGCCTGTCCAGCGCGCCGACATGGCCACACACTCGGCCAGGAGCTTGGGGTGCAGCCGCACGCGCGCCCACGTCTCGATCCACAGCAGGTACTCGTCGCGCAGCACGCCCTCGGTGGGCACGGCGAGGTCGATCGTCAGACGCAACAGCTCCACAGGATCGTCTGTCTCTTCGCGCAGCTTCTCCAGGCGGCGGCTCGTGTGCTCGTTGGCCCACTGCAGGGCGGCGAGGAGCACCTCATCCTTGGACTTGTAGTAGTAGTGGATGATCGCGCTCGACACGCCGGCCTCCCGGGCGATGTCCGCGATCCGGGTCGCCGACGGGCCACGCGCCGCGAAGGCGCGGCAGGCCGCGGCGCGGATGTTCTCTCGGGCGCGCGACGACCGGTCGCGAGCGGGCGCGCCGGCCGCGAAGGTCCCGCCGGAGCCGCCGGCGTCCCGCCACAAGCGTTCGAGCAGTGAGGCGTCGGGGCTGCCCGCCGCGGCATCCTCCAGTTTCCGCTTCATGCGCAGCGCCGTCTTGTAGCTCACGCCGAGTTCGTCGGTGAGGACGCGCGGGGCAATACCGCCTTCGCTGCCGGCGACGAGCGTCGCCGCGGTGAACCACGTGGCGACGCTCAGGCCGGAGCCCTGCATGAACGTGCCGGCTGTGGGATACACCTGCGTGCCGCAGTGGTCGCAGGCGTATGCACGCCGGCGCGAGACGCGGTGAAAGCGGCGCACGGTACGGCAGCGGCGGCAGACGGTGCTGGCGCCGTCGGGCGCATACAGGGTGGCCCAGAGCCATTCGATACAGGCGTTGTCGTCACCGAACGGCGCGAAGACCGGCTCTCCGCGAGCCGGCGTCTTCGAGGCACTTCCATCCATGCGACCCCCTGTCGGCGAGAGAGGTTACTTGGCGCATCTTACATTGTTCTGCGTTCACTTGTGAAGAGTAGCATTGCCACATACCTGCTTGACATACCATTTCGTGCTCGTGATAGGTTGACTCCTCAGTCAGGAAGGCGAGAGGAGCCGCGGCATGTCGAAGGCAGTACTCACGCTCTGGAGCGAGGCCGAGTGCCGTCGCCTGCACGAGGCCACTCTTGAGCTGCTCGCGGGTGTCGGTGTCGACGTTCGTCACGAGCCCGCGCTCGAGCGCTTTCGCGCCGCCGGCGCCGAGGTCGACGGTCGTCGGGTCCGCATCCCCGCGCGGCTCGTCGACGAGGCGCTTCGCACGGCGCCGCGCGAGTGGCTGCTGAAGCCACGAGGCGGCGACACTGAGCCGCTCATCCTTCGTGACGGCGAGGTCTACTTCGGCACAGGTTCCGATGTGCTCTACGTCTGCGACCCCGACACCCGCGAGCGTCGCCGCGTCCGTCGTGCGGATGTCGAGGGCATGGCGACGCTCTGCGAGAAGCTCCCCAACATCGACTTCGTCATGAGCATGGGTCTGCCCGAGGACGCCCCTCGGGAGATCGACGACCTCGTCCAGGTGGTCGCGATGCTGCGCGGCACCCGCAAGCCGCTGCTCGTGGCGCCGCGCGACGGCAGCGTCCTCGCTCGTATGCAGGAGATGGCGGCGCTCTGCGGCGAGAAGGAGAGCTTCGGCATCTACGCGATGCCGTCGCCGCCGCTGATGCACGACGCGGACGCGCTGACCAAGGTGATCGGCTGCGCCGATCTCCTCATCCCCCTGATCTACGCGCCGGCCCCCAACATGGGCGCCACCTGCCCGCGGAGCATCACGGCGGCGATGCTCGTCGGCAACGCCGAGACCCTCAGTGGTCTGGTGCTGCAGCAGTCCGTGAAGGCGGGGGCGCCGTTCGTCTACGGTGTCGGCGCCGGCGCTATGGACATGCGCACCATGACCGATCCGTACGTCGCGCCCGATGCGCTGCTGGCCCAGCAGGTCGGCACGGATATGGCTCGCCACTACGGATTGCCGAGCTTCTCGTACGCAGGCATGTCAGACTCGAAGATCCTGGACGAGCAGTGGAGCGCCGAGGCCGCACTGAGCATGGCCTACGGCTCGCTCTCCCGCGCGACGCTGCTGCACGACGTCGGCTACCTTGAGTCGGGGCTGCAGAGCTCCTACGAGTCGATCGTCCTCGGCGACGAGCTCGTGGGCTACGCGCGCCAGTTCATGCGGGAGGTCTCGGTGGATGAATACGCGCTCGCCATGGACGAGATCAAGGCCGCCGGACCCGGCGGCAATCACCTTGCGACCAGGTACACGCGCAGGCACCACCGGGAGTTCTGGACGCCGTCGCTGCTCGACCACGCGGGGCACGATCGTTGGGCGGCCGACGGTGCCACGACGCTCGGCGACCGCGTCCGCTCGCGTCTCGCCGGCCTCCTCGCTGATGTGCGCGGTTTCATGCTCACAGCCGAGCAGAACGCCGGGCTCGAGACGCTCTTGGGCGAGGCTCTCGCCGACCAGGCGACGCGCGTGGAGGCGTCCTCCGCGATCTGATCAGGGCGCCACCGAAAGACGACTACAGACCAGGGTATGACGCAATCACGGTTCACCAGGCCTGCGCGACGGCGTCAGGGTGGCATTCAGTCGTCGTGCTGCTCGACATTCATGGTAACCACGAACGCGACACCCAGGCGCCGGACCACGCCTCGCGGCGGCGGATCGAGGGTCGGAGCGAAACGTGGGTCAAGCCCAGTCTGTGCGCGACCTGGGGCACGGCGGCGGTTCCCGGTCGTTCCCGTCCCCTTCCCGCGTCGGGTAGCATGGCCGTATGACCCGCAGGCCGGCAGGTGACACGTTTCTGGGGGCGCCGTACCTGGCGCCGGCCGACCTGCGAGCGTCCGGCGCCTGCGACGCACGACGCTTCGCATTCTTTGGCCTGCCGTTGCACGTGCCCTACGGCGACGAGCCGCCTGCCGAGCCGCCTGCCGCAGCGGGCGTGGCCGTTCCCGAGGTGGGCTCGAGCGCCGCGGACGCCGTCCGCCGGGCGGCGGCCTCGTACGCAGCGGCGCTCGACCACTACGACTTCGACCTCGGCGGCCCGCTCGTCCCGCCGGGCGCCGCCGCCGGGTTCGTGGACTGTGGTGACGCCGAGCTTGGTGCCATCCCGGACGACCTCGCCGCCGGCACTGCCGGTGTCCGCGACCTCGTCGCGGCGGGGGCGGTGCCGCTGGTGGTCGCAGGAGACCACTCGGCTCCTCCGGTGATCGTCCGCGGTCTGCCGGACGACCGGCCGCTGGACGTCCTGCACGTGGACGCCCACCTCGACTTCCGCGAGGAGGTCGCCGGTCTGCGAGACGGGTACTCGAGCCCCATTCGGCGGCTGCGCGAGCTGCCCTGGGTGAGCACGATCGTGCAGGTCGGTCTCCGCGACGTCGGCAGCGCGCGCGAAGAAGAGGTCCTCGCCGCGCGCGCTGCCGGCAACGTCCTGGTGCGCGCCGAAGAGGTCCACGAGCGCGGCGCCGTGGCGCTGGACGAACTGGTCGAGCGCTTCGACCCGTCGCACCGCCTGTACATCACCGTCGACGTCGACGGGCTCGACCCGAGTTGCGCTCCCGGGACGCTCTGGCCGGCCCCAGGCGGCCTGTGGTTCTGGCAGCTCGCCCGGCTGGTGCGCGCGACGGCGAGCCGCTGCGAGCTCGCCGGCGTGGACGTCTGCGAGCTCGTCCCCGAGCGTGACTCTCAGGGGCTGACCGCGCTTGTAGCCGCACGTCTCCTCATGATCGCGGCCGGCGCATCGCTGCGGCGCCCAGCCTGAGGATACCGGAATCGCGCGATCCGCTCCGGGTGGGGTGGCGGCCGAGCGCCGGTCGGCGCGGGTGTACACTTGATTGCTTTTCGAATCCGCTCCCGGATCAGGTGTAACTCCCTGCCGCATGTCTGCGTCTAAACTCCACAAGTGGGCAGCGTTGCCCGACCCTACGCCCGCAGAGGTCCTGCGCGCGGCCGGGGGCGACGCCGACGCCTTCAAACTGATCGTGGAGCGCTATCAGGGCATGGTCTATTCGGTGGCTTACAACGTGCTCGGCAACCACACCGACGCCGAAGACGCGGCGCAGGAGGCCTTTCTGCGCTGCTATCGCAAGCTGCCGCAGTACCGCGCCGAGGCGGCCTTCTCGACGTGGCTGTTCCGGCTCGCGCTCTCGTCGACCATCGACTACCAGCGCCGCGAGAAGCGCCGTCCCGAGCCGGTCGAGGTGCCGGAACTCGTCGACGACTCCACGCCGGAGCTGGGCGAGGGTGTGACGTCGGCGACGCTCACTTCGGCCCTGCGAGACCTCCCTGAGGACTACCGCGTCCCGACGGTGCTCCGCGACGTCTACGGGCTGCCGTACCAGGAGATCGCCGACCTCACCGGCCGGCCTCTGGGCACGGTCAAGGTGATGGTGCATCGCGGGCGCGCTTCGCTGCGGCTGCGGTTGCGGGCGGAGGGCGCCGGGCCCGGTACGGGCCCCGCCGGCGCCGGCACGCGGAGCGCTCGCTGATGGACTGCAGCTACTTTCGCGAGCGCATCAACGAGTACATCGACGGGGAGACGGGCTACCTCGAGGTCGCGGAGCTCCAAGCTCACCTGAGCTTCTGCCCGGACTGCGCCGCGGAGCTCGCCCAGACGGCCGCGGTGCGCGTAGCGCTCGCCGAGTGGGGCCGGCTCGAGCTGGCCACGCCGCCGGGGTTCGCCGATAGGGTCATGGCCGCGGTTGAGGCCGAGCCGGCTCCCGGTTCGCTGAGGCCGTTCGGCCGAGCCGTCAACGACGCGCTGGACAGGCTCGACGAAACGCTCGGCCGCATCCCGCTGCCGGGGGGCCGCACCATCCCCGTCAAGAACGTCATCGGCGCCGGCATCGCCGCCGCCGCCGTCATCATCCAGCTCGAGCGCCGGCATTTGCGCCGCTCCAGGGAACTGGAGACACTGTGAATCTCTCCCACGAGCAGGTCCTCGACCTGCTTCCGCATCGGCCGCCCTTCCTGCTCGTGGACGAAGTCGTCGACGGCGTCGAAGGCGTGCGCTGCGTAGCGACGCGCACGCTTCGCGACGACGACTACTGGTTCGCCGGGCACTTCCCCGGCAACCCGGTGATGCCCGGCGTGCTCATCGTCGAGGCGCTCGCCCAGACGGCGACGATCGCGGCGGCCACCGCTCCGCCCGCAGAAGGCGCGGCGGCCGCCGCCCACTCAGCGGCCGATGCGGGCCCGGGCGGCGGCAAGGTCGGCCTCTTCGCCGGCATCGACAAGGTCCGCTTCAAGCGCGTGTGCAAGCCCGGCGACACGCTCCGTCTCGAGGCCGAGATCGTCGCTGTCCACGGACCCGTCGGCCGCGCCAAGGTCAAGGCGACCGTCGGCGGCCAGCTGGCGTGCCGCGGCGAGCTGCTGTTCGCGATCGTCGACGCGGAGGCCGTTGCCGCGGGACAGGCGAAGCTGTGATCGGTCTCCGTCGCGGCCTCGTGCGCGGGGCGCGCATCAGCGCTCTCGGTGTGCATGTGCCCGAGCGCGTGCTCACCAATGACGAGATCAGCCAGTTCCTCGATACCTCGGACGAGTGGATCCTCACTCGGACCGGCATCCGCGAGCGCCGCATCGCACGGGTCGACCAGGCGGCGAGTGACCTCGGGGAGATCGCCGCGCGCCGCTGCCTCGAGTCGGCCGGGTTCGCCGCCGACGAGCTCGACCTCGTCATCGTCACGACGATCTCGCCGGACCACATCATGCCCGCCACGGCGTCGATCGTGGCCGAGAAGATACATGCGACCAAGGCCGGTGCCTTCGACGTGCAGGCCGGCTGTACCGGCTTCGTGTACGGCCTCGCGATCGCCACCGCCTTCGTCTCGGCCAACATCTACAAGAACGTCCTCGTGATCGGCGCCGAGGTGCTCAGCAAGATGGTGGACTGGGAGGACCGCAGCACCTGCGTGCTCTTCGGCGACGGCGCCGGCGCGGTGCTCGTGCAGCCCACCGACAACGGCAGCATCTTCAGCTTCGACCTGGGCAACGACGGCAGCGGCGCCGCAGACCTGCTCGTGCCGGCCGGCGGCAGCCGCATGCCGGCCACGTTCGAGACGGTCCGCGACCACGAGCACGCCATGCACATGAGCGGCAGCGAGGTGTTCAAGTTCGCGACGCGCACGGTCGCCGAGTCGTGCCGCAAGGTGCTTGACGATGCGGGGATCGGCGTCGAAGATGTGGACCTTTTCGTGCCACATCAGGCCAACATCCGCATCATCGAGTCGGCGTCTCGCCGGCTGGGCATGCGCGAGGGCCAGGTGTTCGCCAACCTCGACCGCTACGGCAACACGTCCTGCGCATCGATCCCTATCTGCTTGCACGAGGCCAGCGAGAGCGGCCGCCTCAAGAAGGGGGACACGTTGCTCCTGGCGGGCTTCGGCGCGGGACTGACCTGGGGCTCCTGCCTCACGAAGTGGGAGCTGTAGAGCCCCCGTGCAGAGACTCGTCGTCATGTTCCCTGGCCAGGGATCGCAGGCCCTCGGCATGGGCTGCGACCTCGTCGCCGCGCACTCCGCGATGCGCGAGACCTACGCGGACGCCTCCGTCGTGCTCGGCTACGATCTCGAGTGTCTCTGCGCCGAAGGTCCTGCGGACCAGCTCTCGCGCACCGACTTCACGCAGCCGGCGCTTCTGGCCGCAGCCGTCGGCATGCTCCGCGTTCTGCGCGAAGAGGGCTTACGCTTCGACGTGGCTATCGGACACAGCCTGGGTGAGTTCTCAGCGCTGGTCGCGACCGGCGCAGTGGACTTCGTCGACGCGCTGCGCATCGTGCGGCGGCGCGGTCAGGAGATGCTGCGCGCCGCCGATGCCAATCCGGGCGGCATGACCGCGATCATCGGGCTGGACGACGCCGTCATCGACGCGCTCTGCGCCGAGCAGGACGGCGTCTGGCCGGCTAACTTCAACTGTCCCGGCCAGGTCGTCGTGAGCGGCTGCAAGGCCTCTTTGGAGGAGTTCGGTGAGAAGGCCAAGGCGGCCGGGGCCAAGAGAGTCATCCCGCTCGCCGTGAGCGGCGCCTTCCACTCGCCGCTCGTGGAGTCGGCGCTCGAACCGCTGCGGGAGGAGTTCGAGCGCACCGAGTGGAGGACTCCGGACCCCGCGTTTTTCTCGGGCTGCAGCGTCGACTTCGAGACCGATTCGTTCACTGAGCTCCTGCAGCGGCAGCTCATCTCACCCGTCCGCTTCGGCCAGTCGGTGAGCACCTTGTTTGCGGCGGGTTATGATTCGTACTTGGAGGTCGGCCCGGGCGCGGTGCTCACCGGCCTCGTCAAGCGCATCGAGCCTCGGGCGCAGACCGCTCGCGTCTCCGACCTGGAGACGCTGCAGGCGCTGCGCGACGACGGCCGCTATCTGGAGGACGTGTGACAGTAGAACTGGACTTGACCGGCGCGACGGCCCTCGTGACCGGTGCCGGCCGCGGTATTGGCCGCGGCATCGCCCTCGCCCTCGCGTCCGCCGGCGCCGACGTGGCCGTCAACGACTTTGCCGGCGCCGACGCCTGCGCCGCGGTGGTTGCCGAGATCGAGGGGCTCGGGCGCAGGGGACTCGTCGTCATGGGCGACGTATCGGACGAGGAGCAGGTGAGCGGCATGGTCGAGCGTGCCGAGAAGGACCTCGGCCCACTCGGTATCGTCGTCAACAACGCCGGCATCACTCGCGACAACGTGGCCATGATGATGGACCCGGCGGACTTCGACGCGGTGATCGCGACTCACCTGCGCGGGACCTTCCTGGTCAGCAAGGCGGCGGCGCGCAGGATGTTCCGCCGCCGCGCCGGCTGTATCATCAACCTCTCCAGTGTGGTCGGCCGTCGCGGGAACGCGGGCCAGGCGAACTACGCTGCGGCGAAGGCGGGGATCATCGGCCTCACCAAGTCGCTGGCCAAGGAGCTCGGCGCGCGCGGCGTGCGTGTCAACGCCATCGCTCCCGGCTACATCGACACACCGATGACCCAGGCGTTGCCGGAAGAGACGAGGCAGATGATCGTGGACGCGACACCACTCAAGAGCATCGGGACGACCGAGGATGTTGCCGCTGCGGTCGTCTACCTGGCCTCGCCGCAGGCGCGGTTCCTCACGGGCGTCGTCCTGCCCGTCGACGGCGGCCTCGGGATCTGACGGGAGTCTCGTGGAACGCGCACTCGCACAGAATCGGAGGGTCGTCGTCACCGGGCTCGGCGTGATCTCGCCGCTCGGCAACGACGTCGACACCTTCTGGCGCCGTCTCATCGCCGGTGACTCCGGTGTCGGCGAGATCACCCGCTTCGATACGACGGGCTACAAGGTCCACATCGCCGCCGAGGTCCAGGATTTCGATGCCGAGGCCTACATCGACAAGCGCAAGGTGCGCAGACTCGACCTCTTCAGCCGCTACGCCGTCGCGGCGGCCAAGGACGCGGCCGCCGACGCCGGGTTCGACGCGCGGCCCGAGTCGGACAGGGTCGGCGCGGTCGTCGGCAGCGGCGTCGGGGGCCTGCAGACACTGCACACCGAGACCGACAAGTTGCTGCATCAGGGTCCCGACCGGACGAATCCGCTGCTGGTCCCGATGATGATTCCCAACATGGGCGCCGCGCATGTCTCACTGGAGTTGGGTACCAAGGGCCCGCTGAGCGCCACCTGCACCGCGTGCGCCGCCGGGTCCGACGCGATCGGCTACGCGGCGCGGATCATCCGCCACGGCGACGCGGACGTCATGTTCGCCGGCGGCAGCGAGGCGCCGATCAGCCCCGTCGGCATCTCCGGCTTCGCGGCGGCGCGCGCTCTGAGCACGCGCAACGATGATCCCCGGCACGCCTCACGGCCGTTCGATTCCGGCCGTGACGGATTCGTGGTCGGCGAGGGCTCCGGCTGTCTCGTGCTCGAGGAGCTCGGGCACGCCCAGGCTCGCGGCGCCCGGATCTACGCCGAACTGGCCGGCAGCGGGATGAGCAGCGACGCCTTCCACATGACCCTGCCGGACGAGAGCGGCGAGTCGCAGGCCCGCGCGGTCCGTATGGCCCTGGCGGAGGCCGGGCTCGAGCCGGACGCGGTCGACTACGTGAACGCGCACGGCACCGCGACCGGCGCCGGCGACATCGCCGAGACCCGCGCCATCAAGCAGGCGCTCGGAGACCACGCGTACGAAGTCGCCATCTCGTCGAACAAGTCGATGATCGGCCACTGCCTCGGCGCCGCAGGCGCCATCGAGGCGGTCGCCACGGTCCTGACCATGGTCAACAGCCTGATTCCGCCGACGATCAATCTGACCGATCCCGACCCGGAGTGCGACCTCGACTACGTGCCGCTCGAGTCGAGGTTCCAGAAGGTCGACGTTGCCGCCAGCAACAGCTTTGGCTTCGGCGGTCACAACGTCGCCCTCGTCTTCCGTCGCTACGACGGCTGAGGCCGTCGTCGTGACCCGGCCCCCGAAGAGGGCAGTCGCTCACCCATGAACGTCACCGTCGAGATCGAGCGCCGCAACAACGAGCCGGCGAAGCCCGAATGGGTCTGTCCCTCGTGTGGCGAGGGCGCCAGGAGCCACGAGGTCCGCGACAATCTGATGGTGTGCCCGCACTGCGGCCACCACGTCCGCATCGGCGCTCGTGAGCGCATCCGGCAGCTTGCGGACGAGAGCACGTTCCGTGAGCTGTGGACGATGGTCACGACGCTTGACCCGCTCGACTTCACCGATGTCGAGAAGTACCCGGAGCGGGTCCGCGAGGCACAGGCCAAGACCGGCCTGAGCGAGGCTATCGTCACCGGCACGGCGAGCATCGACGGTACGCCGTGCGTGCTCGCCGTCATGGACTTCGGCTTCATGGGCGGGAGCATGGGCAGCGTCGTCGGCGAGAAGCTCTGGCGCAGCGCCGAGCTGGCCGCCGGGGAAGACCTGCCGCTGGTGGCGGTCTGCAGCTCCGGCGGCGCGCGCATGCAGGAGGGCATTCTCAGCCTCATGCAGATGGCCAAGACAAGCTGCGCGGTGGACGTGATCAACGAGGCCACATCGCCGTTCGTGGCCGTCCTCGTCGACCCATGCACCGGCGGCGTAGTCGCGAGCTTCGCGACGCTCGCCGACATCTGTATCGCCGAGCCCGGAGCGCTGCTCAGCTTCTCGGGTCCGCGCGTGATCGCGGAGACCACGCGGGAGACGCTGCCCGAGGGCTTTGGCAGCGCCGAGCGCAATCTGGAACTGGGCCACCTCGACGCGGTCGTCGCGCGCAAGGACCTCCGGGTCAAGGTCGGCAACTACCTGCGACTTCTGGGAGGGGGTGAGGAACCTGACCGAGGAGAAGGAGACGAAGCGGGAGCACGACGCACAGGCCGGCTGGCTCAGGCAACGCTTGGGCGAGCTCGGACGCTTGCCACTTATGCCCGGCGTTCACTTGTCAGAGGAGATCGAGAAGATCCAGGGGAGGCTGAGGGGCCTCCGGCGCGAGAGTAGTCGCCATGACATCTGGGTCACCGTCGAGCTGGCGCGCCACAAGGAGCGCCCACGCACGCGCGACTACATCGGCCTGCTCGTCGACGGGTTCGAGGAGCTCAAGGGCGACCGCCTGGGCGCCGACGACCCGGCGATCGTCGGCGGGCTCGGCTGGTTCCACGGCCGGGCCGTGCTCGTCGTCGGCCACCAGAAGGGGCGCACCCTCGACGAGCAGACGGTGCACAACTTCGGCATGGCTCGACCCGAGGGCTATCGCAAGGCGCAGCGGCTGTTTCGGCTGGCGGAGCGCCACGGATTGCCGGTGCTCACCTTCGTCGACACCCCGGGTGCGTACCCGGGTGTCGCCGCGGAGGAGGGCGGGCAGGCGCGAGCCATCGCGGAAAGCCTGCTCACCATGGCCCGTCTCACCGTGCCCGTGATCGCGACCATCATCGGCGAGGGCGGCTCCGGCGGAGCTCTCGCCCTCGCGGTCGCCGACCGTGTGCTCATGCTGGAGAACTCCACGTACTCGGTGATCACCCCCGAGGGCTGTGCCGCGATCCTGTGGCGTGACGCCGACTTCGCGCCGCAGGCGGCCGAGGCGCTGCGCCCGACCGCCTCGCACCTGCTCCAGCTCGGGGCCGTCGAGCGCGTCGTGGCGGAGTCTCGCGGTGGCGCTCATCACCACCCGGAGGCCACGGCGCAGCGGCTCGGCGAGGCGATCGCGGAGACCCTCGCCGAGCTCGACCAGATACCTCCGCAGGCACGCCGCCGGCAGCGACGCGAGCGCTTTCGCCGTCTCGGTCGCTGGAGCGACCCCGAGCAGCCGCCCGGTAGCATGTCCCTGTTCGGCGGCTATTCCACGACGCTCGAGTGACCAGGGGGCGCGGCACGCTCCGCGTCGGCGGCTCGGCCGTCAGCGGGCTCGGCGCCTACGTCGGGACGTGGCACCGTGTCGAGGCGGGAACGCCGAATCCGGACTTCACGCTCAGCATTGCGCTGCAGGTTGATGGCGCGTCGCTCACGTTCGTGAACCTGACGAGCGGGATGGATCGGACGGTCCTCGGCACGGTCGAAGACGGGTACATCGCATGCGTGCTGGCGAACGTCGACGGCGAGTCCAACGCCTCGCCACCTCCCGGCGTCCCGCGCAAGTCCGATCTGCGGGTCAGTCAGGGCGGGAACGGCCAGCTGGTCGTCGACCTCGAGCTCCCCGACGGGACACTGGAGCCGGTCTGGGTGCACGAGCGCGCCGACGGCGTGACTCCGGCGCCGTAGGGTACGCTCAACGGCATGGCCTCCGTCATCAGTGTCGAGCACTTGCGTAAGGTCTACGGTCATCACGTCGTGGCGGTCGACGATATCTCCTTCGAGGTCGAGCGCGGCGAGATCTTCGGTCTGCTCGGCTCGAACGGCGCCGGCAAGACGACGACCGTCGAGTGTGTGCAGGGGCTGCGGACCGCCACCGCCGGCACGGTGCGCGTGCTCGGCAAGGACCCGCGCACGCAGGCCGGCGACCTCCGTGGCCGCATGGGCTGCCAGCTGCAGGAGTCGCACCTCCCCGACCATCTCAAGGTGTGGGAGGCGCTCGACCTCTTCTCCAGTCTCGCCCCGGGAGCCGTCGACTGGCCCACCCTGCTGGAGCAGTGGGGGCTCGCGGAGAAGCGGAACGCTTCCTTCTCGAGTCTCTCGGGAGGGCAGCGCCAGCGCCTGTTCATAGCTCTGGCGCTGGTCAGCTCACCCGAGGTCGTCTTTCTCGACGAGATGACGACGGGGCTGGACCCCGCCGCCCGCCGCGTCGCCTGGGACCTCATCGAGAGAATCCGCGACCGCGGCACCACCGTGGTGCTGGTCACTCACTTCATGGACGAGGCGGAGCGGCTCTGCGACCGTGTCGCGGTGGTCGACAAGGGCCGCCTGATCGCTCTCGATACCCCACGCGGGTTGGTGGTCCGGTATGACCCGTTCGAGCAGGTGGTGTTCACCTGCGGCGTGCCCGAGCTCGAGTGGCTGAGCGAGGTGGCGGGCGCGCGCAGCGTCACTCGACGAGGTCCTCGGGTCATGGTAGAGGGCACCGGCCCGCTGCTCGCCCATGTGGCCGCGGCTCTCGTGGACCGCGGCCTCGCTCCGGACGACCTCCGAGTCGTCGAGCCGAGCCTCGAAGACGTGTTCCTCAAGCTCACCGGACACCTGGTGGAAGACTGATGCCGCTCCGCAGCGGCATGCCTCATGCCGGCGGCGCCGGGCGCCGCATCCGTCATCCCGGCGGTCTGAAGGTCCTGCTCAAGCTCACGTGGATCGAGCTCAAGCTCTTCTTGCGCGAGCCCATGACGATCGTGTTCACGTTTGCCTTTCCGGTAGTGCTGATGTTCGTGCTGGGCGAAGTGTTCGGGAACCAGCCCGGCGCTACCGACGACCGGGTGTTCGCGGGGGCGGGTGCGATGAACTACTACGCGCCGGCCTACATCGCCGTAGTGACGATGTCCGTGGGCGTGATCATGCTTCCCGCCCGGCTCACCGACTATCGCAGCGGGGGGGTGCTCCGCCGTTTCCGGGCTTCGCTCGTGCCCATCTGGTCCGTCCTCGGCTCGCAGGTGCTGGCGGCCTTGGTGCTCGGCGTGATCGGCGCGGTGTTGGTCGCCGCGTTCGCGGCCGCCTTCTACCCGGTGCACTTCCCGGACTCCCTCGGCCTGCTGGCGGCCGGGTTCGTGCTCTGCACGGCAGCCTTCGCGGCCATCGGTACGCTGCTCGGGGCGGTGATGCCCAGCCCGCGCGCCGCCCAAGGCGCGGGCCTGATGCTCTTCTTCGTGATGCTGTTCCTGAGCGGAGCCTCCGTGCCCATGGAGGTGATGAGCGACACGATGAAGAGGATCGGTGACTTCCTGCCGCTCACGTACGGCGTCGATCTGTTGCAGGGCGCCTGGAGTGGCGGCACGTGGGACTGGACCGCCGCCATTGTGCTTGCTGTGGTCGCCGTCGTCGCCGGCGTGCTCAGCCTGCGGGTGTATCGCTGGGGATGAGCGACGGGCTCACAGTCCCTTCAGCACCTCGGACAGCCGCTTCTTGACGGCCGCCTGCACCTTGTTGAGCTCGGGCTCGCCGAACAGCCACACCTGACCTACGGGGTCGGCAGCGGCGATCACGCTGTTGCCGTCTTGGGTCGGGACCACTGCGAGCGGCAGCAGCACCGCTGTCGGCGCCATGGGGTCGACTTCCACGGCCTTCACGGCCGCGACCGGCACCGCGACCTGAAGCAGCGCGTAGTCCCTGGGCAGCCGCTCGCTGATCTTTGGGCCCTTGACCTGGGCGATCACCTTGAAGCCGTTCTGCTGCAGCAGGTCCTTGAGGCGGGCGAGGGCGGCGCGCGGCGCCAGCGACACGGCGCTGACGGCGCGCCAGGCGCCGTGTGCGGTGTGCTCGCCGGCGTCCGCGGGGGGCGGGTACGTGGCTCCGAGGTACGCGATGATCTCGTCGGAATCGCCGTAGATCCTGTCGCCATCCGTCAGCACGGGAACGCCGGACTGGTCGGCGAGGGCCACGAGCTCCGCACGCGCGTTACGGTCGGCCGCGACGTTGACTGCGAGGTACGTCAGACCGAGTTCGGTCAGGACCTGCCGCACGCGGTGGCAGGAGGGGCACCACTCAACCTGGTAGAGCGTGATCATCGGGCCTCCGTGACGGTCGTCTGCATCATCATGAGCCGGTTCATCGCAAAACGGCGAGCGCTCAAGGGCCGAGCGTCCGCCGGGACCGCTTCACGCTTCGAACCGAGAGCAGGCCGTGCCGCGACAGACGTACGCAGCGATCTCGGGCGGGCCCGCGGCTTCATCGGCGCCGGGCTCCCCATCCGCCGCGGGGAGCAGGCCGGCGCTGCGGGCACGCCTTGCGTCCGCCGCGTCGGCGGGGTCGAGCCACTGTACCGTGCGCAACGGACGCGGTGAGGTGAGCGCGGCTGTGTGTAGACGCTGGGCTCGAGGGTCGTCGCGTCCCCCGACCACGACGATGTGGTCGGGACGCTCCAGGTAACGGAGGAGCGCCTGTGCGTACGGCGCCGCGGCCACGCCGTGGTGCTCGTAGTGCGTCGCCCAGGCGGCGAGGATCTCGAGGGCGCTCTCGCGATGGCGCGCCTCGGCTGTGTAGGCCTCGAGACGCAGGAACACCTCCGCCGCCAAGCCGTTCTCGTCGATCGCCGGGACGGGGGTGGCCAAGAGGCCGGCGCTCTCGCCCGGCGTTGCCAGACGGTCGTGCAGACGGCCGTCGGGCGCGCGCAGATGCTCGCCGGCCCAGCCGGCGAGGGCCTGCGCGCGCTGCAGCCAGCGTCGCTCGGCAGTCACCTCGTACGCGTCGAGGAGCGCGGCCGCTACGCCGACCTGGTCGGTCAGGAGCGGGGCGCCGTCACCCGCCGTGCCGTCGGGCAGCAGGAAGTGGGCCATGGCATCACCGCGCCGCGCCGTCGCCAGCAGATACTCGAGCAACTCCAGGGCGCGATCGACCAGTTCCGGACGCTCGAGAATGGGGGCCGCCCGGAGCAGCGCCCGGGCGGCGAGCGCGTTCCAGTCCACGTACACGGTCGGGTCGACGAAGGGATCCGGCAGCGCCGCGCGGCCGTCGGTGCTGAGCAGGTAGTATTCTTCGTCGGCGTCCTGGCTGCCGGCGAACGCCGGCACGTCTCCGCGCCACAGGGCCGCAAGCAGGTAGTCCACGACCTCTTCGACGGTGCGCCGGTAGAGGGCCTCATCACCGAGGTCGTTGCCGCGGGCCGCGAGTGCGGCGTCGGCGTAGAGGTGCGCGAGCCGGGCGTTGTCCTCCAGCATCTTCTCGTAGTGTGGCACGCCCCAGTCACGCTGGGTGGAGTACCGGTAGAACCCGCCGGCAACGTGGTCGTATACGCCGCCCGCGGCCATGGAGGTCAGGGTCACCCGCACGACCTCGTGCACGCGTGAGGGGCGCAGTAGCGCGCTACTGCCCCGCGCCACATGCTCGGGGTCGTCGCCGCGGAGGATGCCGTACGCGAGCGCGAAGCCGAAGACGTCCGGCTGCGGGAACTTGGGGTCGGCGCCCAGGCCTCCGTGCACGGGGTCGAAGCCGCGTACGATCTGCAGGGCGACCTCGGCGCAGATGTCGCCCGGTACGTCGGGGTCGCCGCCGAACGCGCCGAGGGCCTTCTCGTGACTGAGCGGGAGGCCGCCCATCTGCCTCGACGCTGCGGCGGTGTCGGCGACGTGGGCCCGTCTCGTGGCCTCGAGCGCCAGGACGGCCGTCTGATTGGCATCGAAGAACTCCTTGACGCGGGCCAGGCTCTCGAGCATCTGGTCGGGGGGCAGGTACGTGCCGCCGGTGAGGACGTCGCCGCTGGCGGCAAGGAACACGGTGGTCGGCCAGCCGCCCATGTTGTACCGGCGGTTCACGTCGGGATGGCGGTCGTTGTCAACGCGGATAGGAACGAAGCGCTCGTTGATCGCGGCGATCACTCGCGGGTCGGAGTAGCTCGTCTCGTCCATGACGTGGCACCAGTGACACCAGACGGCCGAGAGCGAGAGAAGCACGGGGCGCCCGAGACGGCGAGCCTCCGCGAAGGCGGGCTCGCCCCACGGTCTCCATTTGATCTCGGCGGCTCTGTTGGGGCGCGGCGAGAAGCGAAATCCACGGTCTCCGTCCATGGCACCGAGATTCCCCGCTGCTCCGAGTCCGAATCGCCGTCGCCGAACACCTGACAAGCGGCACTACCCGGGGAGACTGGTCGCCGATCGTCGAACATCGTGTCCCCGGTGCCGAGACTCGAGCCGGACCGACCTGTGCAAGGACACTGCGGGCATGTAAGGATGGCCGGACCATGAGCCATCGTCCTCCAGTCATCGAAGCTTCGGGCACGCACCGTGAGGTGGGGCGGCAGATCGGCGAGGCGGCGCGCGACCTCGTCGCGCAGGGCCTCGCCGCCTATGAGGAGCGCCTGCCCCTGTACGCTGGTTTCGGCTTCGCGGAAGCGGCCGATCGCTCGCGGGCGTATCTGCGGCCTGCGAGGAACTACGTCCCGCAGGCCGTCGACCAGATCCGCGGCCTTGCGGAGGGCGCGAACGCTCCCTTTCAGCACCTGTTCGCCCTCAACTGCAGCGAGGAGTTCACCTGCGCGGCCGACCGGGTCTGGCCGGAGAAAGGCGGCGCAGCCGGCGGTGGGTCGGGCGCGGGCGTCCCAGAAGCCAGGCGCGACGGTCGCATCCGTCCGTCACCCGATCACTGCACTTCGTTCGCCGTCGTCGTCGGCGGGCGCGTCGTCTCCGGTCACAACGAGGATTGGTACCCCGAAGACGTCGAGGGCCTCGTGGTCCGCAAGGTCCGCGTCGTGGGGTCCGGCGTGCCGGGCGGCGCGGCTTCGTACCTCAGCGTGGGCGCCGCCTACAGCCTGCCGATCACCGGCGTCAGCCTGCACGGCCTGGCTTCAGCCGCCAACACCGTGTACTACAGAGACGAGCGTGTCGGCGTACCGAACAACTGCCT
This sequence comes from uncultured Actinomycetes bacterium, assembly GCA_963709345.1. Classification (GTDB taxonomy): domain Bacteria; phylum Actinomycetota; class Thermoleophilia; order UBA2241; family UBA2241; genus CAIXSE01. The sequence goes on along the minus strand of CAVPVX010000001.1, from coordinate 324,906 downwards.
GCTCGCCGCCGTGCTCGAGCAGCCCGACCTGGAGCGCGCCCGCGACCTGATCGCGGGGTCGCCGAGAGCGCGAGGCTCGAACCACCTTCTGTGCGACGCGGGCGGACGTGTGTGGGACCTGGAGACGACCGGGGAGCGCTGGGTGTTCATCGACGGCGGCGAGCTCTTCGCGCACACGAATCACTACGTGTCGCCGGAGCTGGCGCTGGGTGACGCCACCGGGTCAGAGGGTTCGCCGCTTCGCCGTGCTCGCGCCACCGAACTGCTCGCGGCCGGTGTCGCAGCCGGCGCCGATCTCGTCGAGCTCGGGAAGGCTGTGCTCAGCGACCACGCCGACGCGCCGTTCAGCATCTGTTCTCACTGGGACGACGATGACCCGGACCAGGGTCAAAGCGTGACCACGGTCAGCATGGTGTGGGAGCCGGCTGAGGGCCTCGCCCACATCGCCTGCGGGCAACCATGTGAATCCGAGTACGTGACGAATAGCCTGTAGTGGTCGCTGGTCGCTGGTCGCTGGTCTGTCGCGTGCGCTGGGGCCGTCACGATTCGACTTTCCCTCGCCGACGAACGCGTGATCGAGGGTCTCGACGCTATGCGGGAGGTGCTTCTGGGCACTCTGTCCCGGCGTCGACCGCGCACCTCACGGCCCGGGAGCGGAGGGTCTCTGGACCATCCGGGCTTCTGCGTTGCGGCGCGACCGCGCCGCGGGTCAGCAGCCTCAGCCGTACCCGCTGCTGCGCTGAGGGGCGCCGCACGACGGGTCTGACAGCGGGCCGTTCCTGAAGAAGCCGGCCATCGTCTGCCGCACATTCTGCGAGCGGCATTCGGGGCAGTGCTTCTGCTTCTCGCGGATCGCGATGCGCGTCACTACCTCAAAGCGGTGGCCGCAGTCGCGGCAGACGAGATCGATATGGGCCATCAGCGCACCCCGACCGCGTCCGGCACCTGCCCGAACACGCGGCAGACGCTGGTGCAGGCGCCGCAGTCCGTGCAGAGGTCGTGATCGACGTGTGGCGCCGAGTGGATGTCGTCTTGGGTGATGGCGCCCTCAGGGCAGTAGCGCACTGCAGGGCACGGATGGTTCTTGGGGCAGGCGTACTCGTTGACGGTGATCATGCTGGGTCTCCGGGACGGTTATCTGGTCGAAGAGGGCTCGAGGGCGTGGGCGCGAAGCGCGAGTTCGTGGCCGAGGATCTCGTCGATGAGGGTGCACGCCTCCGAGAGGCGCGGGTCGATGACGTGCCAGAGCACGTGCCCGCCCTCGCGCGTGCGCGTCACAAGGCCGACATGCTGCAGTACGGCGAGATGCTGCGAGACATTGGGTCGGCTCACCTCCAGGAGTCTGGCCAGATCGCTCGGCGTCCGGGGCGCCTCGCAGAGGTGGTGCATGAGTTCGTGACGCGTGGGATTCGCGAGCGCAGAGAACACTGCGGCGTGGATGGCGCAGCGTTGGCGGTCGACAGGCGTGTGGCGAGCAGTCATGAGTGCAGTATTGCCAAGTTTCGAAATTTCGCAACATGGCAAACTTCAAGTGACGACCGTAGTGAGAGACCGAGCGTGTGCGCAGGAAAGGGACCGACCATGGACATGCAGATCTACTTCCCGGGCGGCAAGCGCGTCTATGCCGACTACAACGGATTCACCATCGCGACCGACCAGCCGGAGCGCGGAGGAGGCGACGAATCCGCACCCGCCCCGTTCGACCTGTTCCTGGCCTCCATCGGGACGTGTGCGGGAATCTACGCGCTGGGCTTCATGCAGCAGCGCGGCATCGACCCGGAGGGCTCGAAGATCACGATGCGCCAGCATTTCGATCCGGCAGCCGGCCTCATCGACAGGATCGACCTCGAGTTGGAATTGCCCGCCGGATTCCCGGAGAAGTATCGCTCCGCCGTGATCAACGCGATGAACCTCTGTGCCGTCAAGAAGCACCTGCATCAGCCACCGGAGTTCGACATCACGACCGTCGCCACGGCCGTGGCGGACGCCTGATGGCGGACGCGTTCGACCCGAAGCACGGTGGCAGGCTCTCGGACCCGGCGAGGCTCGAGGCTCTGCCCCCGTCGGCCGTGGTCTCGTTGCTTCGGCTCATGGGCGACGAGACCGTTGTCGACTACGGCGCTGGCACGGGTGTGTACACCTCAGCCGTCGCGGCGGCTCTGCCGCAGGGCCGCGTGATCGCCGTCGAGGCGCTCCCCGAGCTCTCAGACGTGCTGCGCAAGAGGCTGACGCCGGATCTTGCCGCAAGGGTGAGGATCGTGGAGACGGATTCGAATTCCGTGGACGCGGCCGACGGCGCGGCCGACAGGGTCCTCATGGTCGACGTCCTGCATCACCTGCACGATCAGCCGGAGGCTCTTGCCGAGGTCGTGCGGTTGCTGCGTCCCGGCGGCCTCTTCATCGTGCTCGACTGGGACGACCGTGAACGACCCGTCGGGCCGCCCGTAGACCATGTGCTCGGTCTGACGGCTGTTCGCCATCTGGTCGCGGCGATGGGCCTCCATGAGATCGAGGCCCGTGAGTCCGGATCGGAGCTGCCCTACCATCTGACGGTGGTCGCGGCGAAATCGTAGATCCCGCTGCCCGCGAGCGTCTCCGTGGAGTGCGCCTCTCCATGCGCAAGTGCCGTTGCGCCGGGCAAGCACGCTCGTCGGCCTGCCACCGGGCGCAACCCGAGCTCTTGATGCGGTAGTGTGTGCGGCATGTCTGTCATGACCCGGAGGACAAGACGACCAAGGCCGGCGACGGATGCCGGATCGGGCTGGCCTCCGGACGCTGACACCAGGGCCGGCGTTCTGCAGACGCATGTGTCGAGCGCCCCTCCCCCCGCCGGTCTTGTCCGGCACCGCGACGCGCAGCCGCCGACGCAACGCTGAGAGGGCACAGGATCCTTGGAGACCTTCACCGAGCCCAGGCAGCTGGTGGCGACCAACGGATACGTCGAAGAACGGCGGGCGGTCCTGGGCGACTCGGATCAGAGCGACCTCGACGGCCCGATCGTCGACGTCGTCCAGGCGTTCGCGGCTTTGCCTCACTGCTTCACCCTGCAGGCCTGCTACGGTCACTTCTTGACTTCGCCGGGGCAGGACGAGCACAGTGTGGCTGCGATTCCCGATGGACACGCGGGCTCGGTGCGGTATCGAATCGCCTACATCGCCTTCTGCATCGAGAACAGCGATCGCGGACGGGCGTTCCTCGACAGGCTGTCGCGGATATCTTCGGCGGACCCGGCGTACCTGCAGCTCGGGTCGGCCGACTGGTTCTGGGATCAGTGGGTGAACTCGTACGTTCTGCAGGTCGAGCCGGAAGCGCACCGCTTCAAGGATCAGATGTCTCTGTCCGCCGGTGAAGCGGTGCGCACGGAGCGCGCCAGGGAGCGCTTCTTCGCCGAACTCCGGCGAGTGCTGGCGGACGAGTCGCGGCGGTGGCCCGCGAACGGTTCCGGGGGGTAGCCCGGGAGCTGACTCGTACGGCCGCCGGCGATCCGGGCTGCCCGCGCCCGCCGGCGTGCCGCTTGAGGAAGAGCCGGGCATGAGCCGTGCCGAGAAGTGGAGGTACTGGCGTGCTCGACTGGTCGACGGCTCCAAGGTGACCGAATCCGTCACGGCCAAGCGGGGTGGCGAGGCATCAGTGGTCGGAGTCGAGCACGGCAGGCTGCTCGGCAGTGCCGGTGCGGATCGGTGGAGGGCCTTCTGGAGGCTCTGCCTCACGGAGCTATGAGGCGCCCAGGGCGCTTGGGCCGGGGCTGTCGGCTGGGAATCGGCACGGGGTCGAGTCCGGCTTCGTGCGAACGCCGGAGGCGGCAGAGGAGACCGGATTCTGCGTCGTCTCGCGGCCCCGCATCGCCTCCAGTCTCTCGGCGCTGCTCGAACGACCGTGCCAACGGAGGGGGCGGGAGGCCCTTCCGGCCCCCGCCCCTCTCCAGTCACCAATCCTGTCTTGCGGCTTTCACCGAGGTCAGCGAGCGACCCGGGCCCAGACATTCGCCGTGCCGAGCAAGACGTTGTCGGGCAGGGCGGTGCCGAAGGTGCCGTTGATGGCGCCCATCGCCGTGGCGTTGAGAGTGACGCCGACGTTCTTCACGGTGCGATAGGTGCGATGCTTCTTGGTGTAGGTCTTGATCTCAGCCTTGCCGAGGTCGAGATCGGCGATGACCACGCGGCGCCACCATTCACGACCGCCGAGAGGTTCGGCGTACCGGTGACGTTGATGCGGAAGTCGGTCAGCTTCAGCGCGGTCCAGCCGGCATTGTACCTGGCGAGCAGGAGTCCGCCGGAGTGCTTGATGTACCCGGCCGTCGTCTTGGCGTCGACCCTGCCGGTGGTAATGGGGAAGCGGTAGCGGGCGGAGTCGTCCTTGGGAGCCACAGCGGTGGGCGCGACGGGGAGCGGGATGATTCCTGCGCCGAACAGAACGCCTGTGGTTCCGGGATCCGTTATGAGTGTCGTGCGCATTCCGTCGAGGCGGAGCTTCGCCGCGTCGGCCTGCGGAGCGGCCACGAGAACGAAGAGGCTGATAGCCAGGACCAGCGCCAGTGCGAGAAGGCCGATGCTTGCCGGCCGTCGTATCGGTAGAACTGAGGCTTTCATTCTGGTACTCCCTTTCGAGTGCTGTCGTTGCTGTGCGTCAGAGCCGATGACAGAGACGCTGTGACGCGGTATAATTACCCCATGTGAAGTATCTCAATCATGAAGGGACTCATTGGTGAAGAAGCAGCTCCTGACGAGGAACGAGCTGCCGGTACTCGGCGAAGGACATCGCCATGGCCGTGCGCCGACTCGACGTGCTGATGTCGCAGATGGAACTGGAGACGTGCGATCGTCTGGGTGTCTCGGGAGGCGAGCTCCTGGCGCTCGCGCACCTGTCGCTGCATGGCCCGCTGGGGCCCACGGAGCTCACTCACCGCCTGCATATGACGACCGGCGCCATGACCGCCATGCTCGACAGGCTCGCGGCGCGCGGGTTCATCGCCCGTGAGCCCCACCCCACCGACCGGCGCAGGGTCGGCGTGCGACTCACCACGGAAGGTCGTGACCGCATCTTCGCGCAGGTGCACGGCATGGCCGGCGAGGTCATCGCGGTGACCGACGAGTTCCCTGCCGAGGAGCGGCGCGTGATCGCCCGGTATCTCGAGCGGCTGTCACAGGTGATCGTGTCGCCGGCGGCCGGGTAGCCTGGCCACCGGAGGCGGCGTGATGGAATCCGTATGGGATTATCCCAGGCCACCGCGGGTGGAGGCTAGTGCGCGGCACATCCGCGTCGTGGTGGGCGACGTCGTCGTCGCCGACACGACGCGGTCGCTCCGCGTCCTCGAGACCAGTCACCCGCCCGTCTACTACATCCCGCCGGACGACGTGCGCGGCGAGCATCTGCGCCCGAGCCGGCGCACCTCGCACTGTGAGTTCAAGGGTGAGGCGAGCTACTACGACCTCGTCGTGGGGGAGCGCGAGGTCCGCGACGCGGGTTGGTACTACCCTCAGCCTGCGTCGGGCTACGGGGAGCTCCGCGACCACATCGCCTTCTACCCAGGCCGCGTCGACGCCGCCTACGTCGACGACGAGCAGGTCCGGGTGCAGGCCGGTGACTTCTACGGCGGCTGGATAACGGCGAGCATCGAGGGGCCGTTCAAGGGCGGGCCGGGGACGACCGGCTGGTAGGGCCGGCCCAGAGGGCCGGCGTCGGCCACACGCCTTGCCGTGGCCGGCCCGCGGGCGCTACGTCAGACGCGGAGTCTCATCGGCGGCGCCGATCTGTGGCGCCTGGGAGCGGAGTTCGATGAGCTTCTGCCGCAGCTCCACCTGCAGGCGCCCGATCTCGCCCTCGGCCTCGAGACGCTTGGCGCGACCCTCCGCCTGGATCTGGATCGTCTCCTCGAGGGTCGCCACCAGGTCGTCGTTGACCTTGCGCAGCGTCTCGACGTCCACGACACCGCGCTCCACCTCGCGCCCGACCTTGGCCGAGCCGTCCTTGAGGAGCTCGGCATTCTTGGCCAGGAGCTCGTTGGTGGTGTCGGTGACCTGCTTCTGCAGCTCCACCGCCTTCTGCTGGCGGTACAGACTGATCGCGATGACGATCTGGTTCTTCCACAGCGGCACCGTCGTGAGGATCGAGCTCTGGATCTTCTCGACGAGGTTCTGGTCGTTGCTCTGGATGAGGCGGATCTGCGGCGCCGACTGGATGGCGATCATGCGCGTGAGCTTGAGGTCGTGGAGGCGGCGCTCGAAGCGGGTCGCCGCCTGCTGCAGGTCGGCCAGGCGCTGCGCAGCCATGACGTCCTTGCTGGCCGCGACCTCGGCCTCCAGCGCGGGGATCCTGACGGCATGCAGCTCCCTGAGCGCCTGCTCGCCGGCGGCGATGTAGACGTCGAGTTGCTTGAGGTAGTCGAGGTTGAGCTCGTACATCTTGTCGAGGACGGTCATGTCCTTGAGCAGGGCCATGCGCGAGCGCTCGAGCGCGTCGACGATGCGCTCGATGCTGGTCGCTACCTTCTGGTAGCGAGACGCGAACCGTTCGAAGGTGTTGGCAAAACGGCCGAGCAGCGGGATCTTCGCCTTGCCGGTGCCGGCGCTGAGCGCGTCGATGTCGAGCTCACGCACCTTCTTGAGCAGATCGTTGAGCGCCTCGCCGCCGCTGCCGGCGTCCTTGTTGCGCACGTCGCCGAGGAGCGAGTCGGCGAAGTTGGCGATGCGGCTCTGGGCGGGGAGACCGTAGGCGAGCACGGACTGCGAGTCGCTCACGTCGACGGCGGCGCTTATCTCGGCGACGCGCGCCAGGTCGGTGGGGCTCAGTGGGCCGACGGCCGGCTGGTCGCCGACCGGAGCTGCCGGGGTCGACGGCACGCCGGCCGTGGCGGGCACGTCCGGCGCAGCCGGCGGTGCATCCTGCTTCTGGATCTCGTCGCTCATTGCAGCTCCCCGGTCTGGGTGTACATGGTCTCGCTGCGCACGGTGCGCTCGAGCAGCTCGATCTCGCTGTCGAGGTCCATGGCGCGGTCCTCGAGCACGTTCGCCAGCTGGCGGTCGAAGGCCTGCTGCACGACCTTGAGCGAGGCCTCCGCGCGCTCCAGTGTCTGGTTGATGTCGGGTGTGGTGCTGCCGCGCTGCGCGAGATTCACGTAGCCCTCGACGATGCGCTGCGCGGCGTCGAGGTAGTAGGTGAGGAAGCCGCGCGCGGCGTCCAGCTTGCGTGGCTGCGCCGCGAGCTCCGCGATGATGTGGTCGGCGGTGGCACAGAGGCCGACCACATCGTCGCGTACAGCGGGCTTGCCGACGGAACCCGCTGTGCGCAGGATCGCGTCCACCTGACGGCGCGCCGGCTGCAGCACGTCGGCGGCGCGTTCGTCGATGTTCCTCGGCAGCTGCGGCCGTGCTCCCGCCGACAGCGCCGGTGGCTGCGGCGGGGCCGGCAGCGACCGCGGCGAGGCGTCGCCGAACATGATCGCCCTGTAATAGGGACGTATGTACAGGGCGTTCACGACCGACGCCGCCGAAGCCAGAAGCTGGACGACGATCGCGGCCTGCAGCAGCGGGGTGCCGATCGCGAGGATCGTGAGGATGAGAGGCACCATGTAGGCGAAACCGAGCAGGGTCCACGGTGTATGCCGCGCCTTGACGCCCACATAGATGAACGCGAGCCAGTTCATGAAGCCCAGCGTGAACGTCCAGCCGACCCAGAACGAGTGGCGCCACCACCAGCGGAACCGCGCTCGCCGCGGACCCTCGTCGACGATCTCCCCGACGAGGACCTCCGGCTCACTCTGCGGCTTGAGTTGCTGGATATCGCGGACGGCGAGCGCGGAATGGCCGTTCTGGCACTCGCCGTATGGCGTGAGCCAGACCCAGCGCTGGCAGACGGTGCAATAGCCTCCGAGCGGCATGCGGGCTCCCTCGGTGGATGGTCGATACTGTGGTCTCGGGTTCAGGATAGCCCGCCGAACGAAGAAAGGCACATCGCGGCGCACCGAGGTCGGAGTCCAGGCGCGCGACGACCCCGGAATCCAGGTGCGCGACGACTCTCGCGTCGGTGGGGGACGGCGCGCGCCGCCTCACCGGTGTACGCTAGCGGCTCCGCTCTTCCATCGAGAAGGAAGCCATGAGCAGCGACGACCGACCCATCATCCGCGTCGCCGTGCCGTCGGAGCCTCCCGGCGGCCTCGACGCGGCGCGCTCCGGCCGCTTCTCCCGCAGCCCGAATTTCACCATCGTCGACCTCGTTGACGGCTCGGTCATCGACGTGACCGTGGTAGCCAACGAGCCTCATGGTCACGGCGGCCACCTCTCACCGGTGCTCACACTGGGTGAGCGCCAGGTCGACGTCGTCATCGTCGCCGGCATCGGCAAGCGCGTGCTGCTCAGCTGTCTCCAGGCAGGCCTCCGCGTCCTGGCCGGCGAGGATCGCCCGGACGTGCGCTCCGTCATCGACGCCTTCGTCGACGCCGATCTTTCGCCCGTCGGTTCCGACGCGACCATTCTGCACTGAGGCCTGGCGCCCGATCCGGGCGTCGGTCTCCCGGCGCGTGCGTGGAGAGGGGCCCTTCGCGGGAATAGTGGGCACGAGGCGGGCGACCGGAGTCAGACTCCCGCCTCTGCCGACAACGAAACGCGGAGGTCATGCCATGCAGGCGCCTTCACAGATCGAACCCGACGGACTCGCCGACTACCTCGAGGTCCTCACCAAGGCCGTCTTCCAGAGTGGTATGAGTTGGAGGGTCGTCGAAGCCAAGTGGGACGGCTTCTGCGAGGCGTTCGCCGCGTTCGACCCGGCGACGGTCGCGGCGTTCTCCGGCGACGACCTCGAGCGTCTCGCCGCGGACACGGGGATCATCCGCAACCGGCGGAAGATCGAGGCGACGATCACCAACGCGGAGGCCATGCTCACGCTGGACAAGGAGTCCGGCGGCTTCAAGGGCTGGCTACGCTCACATCGGGATTTCGAGGCCACCGTCGCCGCCTTGCGCGGGGAGTTCCGCTTCGTCGGCGACACGGGGGCTTACTTCTTCCTCTACGTGGTGGGGGAGCCGGTGCCCACCCACGATGAGTGGATGAAGGCCCACGGCAGGCGACCACTGGAGGCATCATGACCGCCGAACGACCCGACGATGCGGAACTGCGGCAGCGTCTCACCCCTCTGCAATACGACGTGACACAGCGAGAGGGCACCGAGCCGCCGTTCGACAATGAGTACTGGGAGGAGCACGGCGACGGCATCTACGTCGATGTCGTGAGCGGCGAGGCCCTGTTCAGCAGTCGTGACAAGTACGATTCGGGGACCGGCTGGCCGAGCTTCACGAGACCTCTCCGCGAGGAGTCCGTGAGCACTCGAGAGGACCGCAAGCTCTTCTCCGTGCGCACCGAGGTGAGTTCCGCCGGCAGCGGGTCGCATCTCGGTCATGTGTTCACCGACGGTCCGCCTCCCGCCGGGCTGCGCTACTGCATGAACTCCGCCTCTCTGCGGTTCATCCCCCGAGATCGGCTCGAAGCCGAGGGCTATGGTGACTTCGCCGCCCTGTTCGACGACGTCGCCGGGGCGTAGAAGGCGAGCATGCGGCACTACCGGACTGACGATGAGGCCCTTGTCGCGCTGGCGCGCCAGGTGACCGACGCATACCGTGAGGCGAGGACGGCCCCCGACCAGGACTACGCCTGCGACGCGATCGCGGGATTCCTGAGCGAGCACCGGGAGCACGCTCCCGCAGAGGCCCTGCTCGCGCTCCTCGATCTGCCGCTGACGGCCGAGACGTTCCCCCTCGTGGACGAGGCCCAGATGGCGCTCGTCGCCAGGGGGGCGGAGAGCGTCGGTCCCTTGCTGGCGGCGATGGCGGGCGAGGTCTACGACGTAGGTGGACCCGTGTCGCAGCGCGCCGGCGAGGTACTGCGCACCCTGGATACCGCGATCGCGGCGGGTGGTCTCGTCGCGGCGCTCTGCGGTGCCCACGACGACCGGGTCAAGGGCGTCGCCCTGGAGGTGCTTCTGGAGCTGGGAGGCGCCGCAGAGCCTTACCTCGTCGCCGCCCGTGCGGATCCCGACTGCCTCTCTTGGGTGGATGCCGCGCTGGCGCAAGTGCGGCGGGCTCGAACGACCGGCGAGGACGGCGTAAGCCAAACGCCGTCCTAACGTCGCTCAATGCGGCCTGAACACAGGCTTCATATTCACTTGAGAAGGTGTGACCAAGCCAAGTACGGCTGTGACGGCTGCCCCCCCGGCCGTCAGAGGGCCCGGCAGATGTACGGTGCGCCCCCACCGAGCCGGTGACCCGATCGCCCGGCGCGCCTTCCTCCTGGCGCCCGGGGTGCCGTAGGCCCCTCTGGGCCGCGGCGAGCGCAAGGCGCTCGCCGCGGCCCATCCTCATGTGCGACGCCGGCGCAGAGCATGCACGCCCAGCGGGCCTGGTGCGCGCACGTCGCCGCAGCACGACCTCGGGCCTCCTCTCCGCGAGTGCGCTACGATGTCGGCGTGTGCCCAGCAGTGGACAGCCGGTTCTCCGAGGCGCTGGTCGTGGGCTCGCTGCTGGCCCCCGAGGGTGCGGCTGCCTACGCGACCGCCATGCGCTGGTGGGGGTGGGAGCCGGAGCATCCGTCCGTAGGACCCGGCTTCGCGCCGGTCTTCTTCATCACCCCGAAGCGTAAGCAGGCGATGCGAACGGAGCTTCTGGGCGTGCGTTTCGAACTCGTCTTCATCAAACCGGAGCGGATGTTCGGGGACGTGCTGGCGGGCGTGCCGGGTCTTCGCATTCGCGTGACGGATCCCGAGCGGACGGTCGTCGACATGTTCGACCGCAGCGATCTGTGCGGCGGCGTGCCCGCCGCCGCCACGGCTCTGAGCGGCGCGTGGCCCGACCTCGACCTGGAGCGGCTCACCCGGTACTTGGAGCGGTTCGCCGGCGGCACGGCGCCGAGGCGTCTGGGTTACCTGGCGGAGCGGCTGGGCCTGCTGCCGCCGGACGCCCCGCTCCTCGGGACGTGGCGCGGCCTGATCGGCTCCGGCTACTCGCTTCTCGAGCGCGGTGGGCCGGCGGACGGGCCGTTCGTCCGGCGCTGGCGGCTCCGGGTCAACGTGCCCGGGTTTCGCCCCTGACGGCGCCGCGCCGGTCCTGTCTCATGCCGCGGCGCCGCGCTGTACGCGGCAGGTGAGGCTCTCGTCGAAGACCAGCAGGAAGAGCTCCGTGCACCCGCAGCACGGGAACTGCACGACGCTCGAATGAGCGCTGTACACCTCGACCGGCACGACGAACTCATCGCCGCAGACGGCGCGGACCAGACCGACCCTTGTACGCCGGTCCGGCAAGGCGCTGATGAGCGATGAGTGAGCGCAAGGTGCCAGGCGGGGCGCCCTCCCGGCGCCCCGCCACGACAGTGACGGTGCGTACTCCTCAGGCCGTTGCGACCTCGTGGGCGCATTCGGCGATGCGCCGAATCAGCGCCTCATGCTCCTTCTCGCTGATGCCGGCGATGAGCTCGGGATGCTCGTCGCGGGCGTGCTCGAGCACGCGGGACTCGAGCTTCCTCAGCGAGGGCGCAGACTCGACGTACTCGCAGCCGGTGATGCCCAGATCACTGCACGAGACTTCGAACATGGCTCCTCCTTCCGAAGCGTGACCGTGTCACTTTGAGAGGTACCCGCGGAACGGCAGAGATACCAGGGTGGCCGTTGGGCATGATGCACGCGCTGACCGGCTCGGGTGGATGTGCCCAGTGGGAGGAGAACGACGCGCGGCGGCGGGCGTCAGGCCTGGGGGCGGGTGGGGAGGTCCGCCGCCGCGCTCATGGTGTGTCGGCTCGAGTCCCGGGGGGGCCCAGGTCGATGTCGGCGACCGCCTCGCGGCGCTCGTCGTCCTGCGCGCGGTTCCGCTCGGCCTCTCGGAGCTCCATCTGGCGCTCCTCGGAGGTCAGGGCTGAGGCGCGGGCGCTGCGCAGGCGCCGTCTGATCTTCATCTTGCGAGTGATCATGACGCCCATAGACTGCCGCAGTCGTGTTAGCGTTGCATGAGCGGTGCTTGAGAGAGCGATGAACTGCGCGGGTTCATGGAAGGAGCGAGAATGGGGTGCTGTCTGATCGTCGGTGTGCTCGCGGCTTCGCCACGCATCATCCTGCTCGGCCTCTGGCTGTTCACCGACTACCTCAGCCGCATCGGCCTGCACTTCATCTGGGGTTTCATCGGCTTCCTCTTCGTGCCGTGCACGACCATCGCCTATGCGATCGCCGAGAACTCGTTCGGCGGTCTGCAGGGGTGGGGAACAGTGGTCTTCGCTGCGGGGATCATCCTCGATATCGTGCTGTACGCCAGCGGTCGCAGGGGGCAGCAGGAGCGCGCTTCGAGCTGAGGGGCCGGAGCGCGGTCTCAGCCCGGAACGCCTTGGTCGCGCGAAGGGGATGCAGCCGGCTGCGGCGGATCGGTTTCACCGGCCAGCGCCGCAGCCGGCCGCAACCGCCACACATCCTTCACGAGCAGTACCCAGAAGGCCGCGGCCAGCCCGGCTATGCCCGTGGCCCAGGCCATGGTCGTGACGCCGAATGCCTGGGCAAGTGGGCCGGCCACCGCCAGGCCGGCCGGCCACAGCGCCAGCGACGCCATCCAGTCCCACGCCGTGACTCGGCCCAGCGATGCCTTGGGGATCTGCGTCTGGATCGTCGTGTTCCAGACGGTGACGAGGATGCCGACGGCCACGCCGCGCAGTCCGTAGACGCCACCGAGCACCCACGGGTCGCCGAACGCCGCGAGCGCGAGCGGCGCCGCGACGGCCGTGCTCCCCGTGAGGCACACGGTGATCATCGGGCGTCGCGGCCGGTAGCGCAGAGCGATGAAGGCGCCGACGATCATGCCGGCGCTGAACACAGCCTGCAGCCAGCCCCAGGCGGCCGCTCCGTAGCCCTGCTCGCGGAGTCCGAGCGGCCCCAGCACCTGGAACGGCGCGATCACGATGCACAGGACGAGAGAGGCGCGCAGCAGCATCACCCACAGCCAGGTCCGCGACTTCACCTCGCGCCAGCCTGCGCTCAGCTCGGCGATGAAGCCCCTCGCTGCCGCGCAGCTCACGACCGCGGGAACGCGGAGCGTGGCAAGGAAGGCGGCGCTGACGACGAATGTCGCCGCATCCACGGCTATCGCTCCGCCCGGGCCGACCACGGCCACGAGAATGCCCGCCACCGCCGGACCGACCATCCAGCCGAAGTTGTCGCTCATGCCCATCAGGGCGTTGGCCTGTTGCAGCCGCGACGCGGGCACGACCTGCGGGAGGATGGCGCCCGCCGCCGGCCGGAAGAAGGCCTCGGCTGCGCCGTGCATCGCGGCCAGCACGGCGAGCTGCCAGATCTGCGCCGTGCCGGTGAGCAGCAGCGCGGCGGCGATCGTCTGAACGGCTGCTCGCACGAGGTCGCTGGTCAGCATCAGGGCGGCGCGCGGCAGCCGGTCCGCCCACACGCCTCCCACCAGCGCCAGCAGCACGAGCGGCAGGCTCTGCGCGGCGAGGACGATGCCGAGGTCCGTTCCCGAGCCGGTGAGATCGAGCACGGCGAAGGTGAGGGCGACCGGCGTGATGCCGTCGCCGAACACGGAGACGCTCTGCGCGATGAGGACGTTTCGGTAGTCGCGCAGACGCAGGATCTCGGCGCCTGATCGAAGGCGTGAGGGCAGGAGGCGGGAGACACGCATGCCCCGGAGTCTACTAGGGCTTCTCCGGTCTCGCCTCCGCCGCCGGGCCGGAGCCGCATTCCTCCCGCTGCCGGCTCGTGCGGCGCCGTCCGGCGACGGCTACGACGTCATCTTCGTCGCCCCGCGCGCCGCCCAGAGCGCCATCGCTCCGGTCAGCGTCGCGAACCCCAGTGTGACGGTGAAGCCGACGGCGAGCGACGTCATGTCCCACCCCGTGTTGAGCAGGGAGCGCATGGCGTCGAAGACATAGGTCGTGGGATTGATCGTCGCCGCCACGCGCAGCCACTCGGCGGTCACGTACTCCTCGGGCACGAACGTATAGCTGAGGAAGATGAGAGGGAAGAAGGCGAAGGTTGCCGCCTGAGCCGCCGCGGCGTTCTTCGTCTTCAGCGCAATGAAGGCGGCGTAACCGGCAAAAGCCATACCCCAGAGAAAGGCCAGGACGACGACGAGGGCGAAGCCGCCCGGACCCGCCGCCACCTCCAGCCCCATCGCCAGGGCGAGCAGCATCACGAGCACGACTTGGGCGGTCAGGATGATGGCGCTGGCGACCATGGGTCCCCAGATCACCGCCAGCCGGCGGGTCGGAGTGAGCAGGAGCTTCGTGAAGTAGCCGTTGTCGATGTCCTTGATCAGCGTCTGCCCGGCCAGGCCGGCCCCACCCACGGCGGCCGACACGATGCTGACCGGCAGGATGAATCCCAAGTACGTTCCCTGGAACCCCGGCAGTTCCGCTACCGACGACAGCCCGCTGTTGTAGACGAAGAGGAAGAACACGCTGATCCCGATGTTGGGGATGATCGTCGCCGGCTGGCGGATGGCATTGCGCAGGGAGCGCCCGATGAGGAGGACGATGTCGTTCATGCCGGCACCTCGGCGCTCGCGTCTGCCGCGGCAGACGCCTCATCCACCTCATGCTCGAGCGCCGTGCCCGTGACGCGCAGAAAGACGTCGTCGAGGCTGGGCTGCTCGATCGTCAGGCCCTGCAGCCGGATGCCGGCGCCGTCGAGCACGCGCACCAGCTCGGGCACGTTCTCGGCGGCGCGGCCGAAGTAGAGTCGCAGCTCGCGGTTGGACGGCTGGCGGTTGGGGGCCACGGCCGCGAGCGCAGCGTCGGCGCTCGCGGCGTCGTTGCGCGAGGCGAACTGCAACTCGACGACCTCGTCGCCGACCTGTCGCTTGAGCTCGCTCGGCGTGCCTTGGGCGACGATCCTGCCCTTGTTGATGATGGCCACCTCGTCGGCGAGTCGGTCGGCCTCCTCCAGGTACTGGGTGGTGAGGAAGATCGTCATGCCGGACTCGTCGTTGAGGCGGCGGACCTCCTCCCAGATCGCCGCCCGGCTTGCCGGGTCGAGACCGGTAGTCGGCTCGTCCAGGAAGAGGATACGCGGGTCGTGGACGAGCGCCAGGGCGAGGTCCAGCCTGCGCTTCATCCCCCCGGAGTAGGCGCCGACTCGCTTCTTCGGGTCGACGTCGTCGAGCCCTACGGTCACGAGGAGCCTCCCCGCCGTCGCCCGCGCCTCGTCGCGCGGAGTGCCGAAGAGTTCGGTCTGCAACATCAGCAGTTCGCGCGCCGTCATCAGCGGATCGAGCCCCACGTCCTGCAGCGCTACTCCGATCGCCTCGCGCACCTTCCCGCCCTGACGCTGGACGTCGTGGCCGGCCACGGTCGCGCGTCCAGATGTGGGGTCGAGGATCGTCGTGAGGATCCTGACGAGCGTGGACTTGCCGGCGCCGTTGGGGCCGAGAAACCCGAAGATGCGGCCGCCGGGAATCTGCAGGTTGACGCCGTCCACCGCACGCAACTCCCCGAAATCCCGGCGCAGGTCGTCGGCGCTGATACTGCGATCGAGACCGTCATCCCGAGACACGGCGCCGTCCTTCCATCGAATACATATCTGTCCCGGTCGGGATTCCCTGCCGTGGCACGGGCTAACCGCCGCCGCGCGCGGGTAAGACCTGCTCGTCGAGCGAGGAGGGGTCCGATGCCGATCTTCGAGTGGCGGAGCATCATGCCGGCGCCGGCGGATGAGCTTTACGAGTATCATGCCCGTCCCGGCGCGTTCAAGCGACTCGCGCCGCCGTGGCAGAAGCTGCGCGTGCTCGAGCAGAGCGGTGACGTCACCGGCGGGCGGGTCGCCTTCGAGGTCCGGTTCGGTCCGGTGAAGCGGCGGTGGACGGCCGAGATGGGCGGGAGCGTGCCCGGACGCCAGTTCGTGGACCGGCAGCTCGACGGCCCCTTCTCGGCGTGGGAGCACACGCACCGGTTCGTCCCGGTCGACGACGAGCGCAGTGAGCTGATCGACCACATCGAGTACCGGCTGCCGGCCGGAGGCATCACCGACGCAGTCGGTGAGGGGCCGGCCGGAAGGACGCTCGAGCGCTTCTTCCGCTTCCGCCACGAGCGCACCCGGCGCGACTTCGAGCGCCACGCAGTCTGGGCCGGCCGGCCGCGGATGACGGTGGCGATCGCCGGCGCCGGCGGCCTGGTCGGCGCGCACCTCGCCGACTACCTGACGACGGCGGGGCACCGCGTCGTCAAACTCGTGCGCCGCGCCGCGGCCGGCGACGACGAGATCGCCTGGGACCCGGCGGCAGGGAAGCTCGACCCCGATGACCTGGCCGGGGTCGACGCCGTCGTCAACCTCGGCGGCGTCACCATCTCCGGCGTCTGGACTTCCACCCGCAAGAAGGCGATCCTCGAGAGTCGCGTGCAGGCGACGCAGACGCTGGCCGCGGCGATCACCCGGATGGACCAGCCGCCGCGGGTGTTCGTCAGCGCATCCGCCGTCGGCGCCTACGGCTCCCGCGGGGCGGATGTCATCACCGAGCAGGCCGGACTCGGCGCGGGGTTCCTTGCCGATGTGTGCCGCGCCTGGGAGGCGTCTGCCGCTCCCGTGTCCGAAGCCGGGGTGCGCGTCGTCAATGCCCGGTTCGGCATCGTGCTCAGCGCCGCCGGCGGGGCGCTCGCGACGATGCTCCCCGCCTTCAAGACCGGTCTGGGCGCGCGGCTCGGCGACGGCTCGCAGTACTGGGCGTGGATCGGCCTCGACGATCTGCTCGCGGCGCTCGAGTGGGCGATCAGTGACGATGGGCTCTCAGGGCCGGTCAACATGACCGCGCCCGAGCCGGTGACGAACGCTGCGTTCACGCGGACCCTCGCGCACGTGCTGCGCCGTCCGGCCGTGCTGAAGGCGCCCGGCTTCGTCCTGCGTCACGGGCTTGGCGGGATGGGCGAGGAGATGCTCCTCGCCAGCCAGCGCGTCGAGCCGGCGCGCCTCAGCGAGCGCGGCTTCCGCTTCACGTACCCCAGCGTGAAGGCGGCGTTGCGCTTCGAGCTCGGGCGCGGATGAGACACGCTCGGTGACGGCGGCCGAGAAAGCGCCGGCGATGGCCGGCGGGCGCCGCCGGCCCGGCCCTCAGTAGGCGATAGCCAGCGCGTGCCCGATGTCGCTGCGCAGGACGAGCTGGTCGAGCATGAACTCGGCGACGTCGGCGCGGGCGATGCGCCGTCCGCCGGGGATCGAGTAGCCGGGCTCCGCCCGGTAGCCGCCGCGTGGTGGGCCGTCGACCAGCCCGCCGGAGGCGCGCACGATCGTCCAGTCGAGTTCGCTCTGGCGGACACTCGTCTCCATGCGCCGCAGGTCTGCGAAGGCATGCTTGAGGAACAGCGGCTTGATGATGCGGTCGAACGCCCAAGACAGGTTGGAGTCGCGGCCCTGCTGGATGCCTCCGGAGGACAGCACCACCAGCCGGCGCACGCCGTAGCGCTGCATCGAGCGGATCACATTCAGGGTGCCCTGGGCATTGACGGCCGGATCACCCTTCTTCATTGCCACTCCAAGCGAGACGAGCGCCGCCTCCTGCCCGTCGACGGCGTCGCTCACCAGGCCGCCGTCCAGCACGTCACCGGCGACGACGTGGACCCTGCCGGTCAGGTCGCCGAGCCTTTCCGGGGCGCGCACCAGCGCGGTCACCTCGTGACCGCGCTCCAATGCGCCGGATGCCAGCAGTCTACCGGTACGGCCTGTTGCTCCAACGACAAGGACCTTCATGTCTGCACGGTACCTGACGGGCGGTGGTAAGACCACCAGCGGCGCGGTCGCACAGTGGACCAGCTTGTGGACACACTGACCAGCGCGGAGCGCCGACGACCGCACCGCTGCACCACAGATGCCGCGTAGTCAGTTCGGGCGGCGCTTCCCTCGACGGATGCGGTCGCGGGCTCGTCGTCTCGGGTAGCATGTGTATGTGGGCACCGACCTGGCGGACAAGGTCGTCCTCGTCACGGGGGCGAGCATCGGCATCGGGCGCGAGATCGCGTTGCGGTTCGCCGCCGCCGGGAGCCGCTTGGCGCTCACCTACTTCGAACATCGCGCCGAGGCTGAGGAGGTGGCCGATCTCTGCCGCGGTCTCGGCTCTCCGGATGTGCTGACGTGCTCGCTCCAGCTCGCGGACGACGGTAGCATCCGCACGCTGGTCGAGGCCGTGGTCGACCGCTTCGGCTCCGTCGGCATTCTCGTGAACAACGCCGGAATGATCGTCTGGCGCCCGTTCCTGGAGCAGGACTTCGGCGAGCTCGAGTCGCAGCTCTCCGTGAATCTCGAGGGCGTCATGAAGCTCACGTGGAGCTTCCTGCCGATGGTGGACGATGCGGTGATCACCATCGGCAGCACCGCGACCCTGCATCCTTCACGCACGCCGCCGACTTACTGCGCCACGAAGTGGGGCTTGCGCGGCTTCATCAAGGCTCTGGCGCTCGAGCGGCCGGGGAAGCGCTTCGTGACAGTGCACCCCACGGTGACGGCGACGCGCATGAACGACATGCAGGGCATGTCGCCGGAGCGCGTCGCCCACGTCGTCTTCCGGGTCGCGACCGGCGACATCGAGGTAGAGCCGGGTGGCGACGTCGACATGCGCGACCACGTCGCTGGTTGACGGTCGGGGTCAACGAGGCGGTGCTGCACGGAGCGGGGCTACGAGCGCGATGACGCAGAAGGGCCGGGGCGGCTGACGCCGCCCCGGCCCTCTCTCGAACGCCGCTGCCTCGGTGAGGCAGTGCGACTCGAGGCATCACTCGTACTGGATGGCCTCCAGGATCCGCGTGTCGGCGGCGCGGCGCGCCGGCAGCACCGCCGCCACGACGCCGACCACGACGGCGAGGATCAGGAACACGCCCAACTGCAGCCACGGCAGGCTGAACACCAGCCCGTCGCCACCGATCTGTGTGACGAGGACGTAGCTCATGGCGATCCCGACCAGCGTGCCCAGCACGCCGCCGATCACGGCGGTGATCACGCTCTCGTAGCGCACCATCTGGCCGAGCTGCCGCCGGGTGGCGCCGATGGCGCGAAGCATGCCGATCTCGCGGGTGCGCTCGTGCACGCTCAGCACCAGGGTGTTGACGATCCCGAAGATCGAGATGATCACGCTCATGGCCAGCAGGCCGTAGAACATCATGAGGATCTGGTCGACCTGCTTGTTGATGGCGTCGAGGTACTCGGTCTTGGTCTGGACCGTCTGCGTCGGGAACTCGGCGAGAGCCTTCTGGACCGCCGCCCGCGTCCCGTCGCTGCCGTCGGTGCGGACCAGCGTCATGCCGGCCGCGGTCGGGACGTCCAGCTTCTTGAGCGTGTCGAGACTGACCATCATGCCGGTGTAGGCCATCTGGTCGCGGTAGAACCCCAGCACCGTGAGGTTGGCCCTCTTGCCGCTCTGGCTGGTGACCGTGATCGTGTCGCCGGCCTCGGCCTTGGCGGCCATCGGCGACCCGTCCTCGAGGATCACATGCGTGGCATCCAGCTTGGCGAACAGGTCGTCGCTGCCGCCGCGCCGCCAGTCGTGGCCCCAGACCTCGGGCCACACCGCGGGATCCACGGCGTTGGCGGTGATGACGCCGGCGCCCTTGACCTTGAGCGCCGCCCAGGCGACACCGGCGGCGGACTCGACGCCGGGCACCTGCTCGAGGCCGCGCACCGTCTTCTGGGGCACGGTGAGGAATGCGCTCTGGTCCTGCGCGACGAGGTCGGCGCGCGTGGACTGTGCTGATCGCGTCGCTGAACGAGCCCTTCATCGCCTGGGCGAAGACGGCGACGAAGACGACCATGGCGAGGCCGATCATGAGCGCGGCGGCCGTGGCGGCCGTGCGGCTCGGGTTGCGGCCGGCGTTGTCGCGGGCCAGGCGGCCGCTGGTGGGCGCGAGCTTCTCCATCGGCCAGCCGATGATCCGGCTCGCCGGTCGCACGACGAACTTGGCCAGCATGGCGATGGCGACGAAGAGCAGCAGCGCGCCGAGGCCCATGAACAGCAGGCGGCCGTTGGTCCCGCCGTCGGCGAGGATGCCGTAGGCGAGGGAGCCGCCGCCGAGCGCCGCGAAGGCCAGCGCGATGACGGTGGTGAACCTGGCGAAGCGTGTCCGCGGCAGCGTCGCGCCCTCCTGGAGGGCCGCCACCGGCGGCACGCGCGTGGCGCGCAGGGCCGGGGTGAGCGCCGAGAGGAGCGTGACGCCCACGCCGACCAGCGCCGCGATGAGGATGGTCCTGGGTTCGAGTGCGATGCCTGCCGTCGGGATATCGGCGCCGACGGCCGTGAAGAGCGCGTTGATGGCCTTGGCGACGCCGAGGCCGGCGACGATGCCGACCGCCGAGGCCAGCACGCCGAGCGTGAGCGCCTCGGCGACCACCGACGTGAGCACCTGGCGGCGGCTGGCGCCGAGGGCGCGCAGCATCGCGAACTCGCGGCGCCGCTGGGCGACGGTGATGCTGAAGGCGTTGAAGATGATGAACGCGCCGACGAAGACGGAGACGCCGGCGAACGCCAGGAGCACCGGCGTGAGGAACGAGCCGATCGCGTCGGCCGTCTCGGCGGTCGCGTCGGCGGCAGCCTGCTCGCCGGTCTTGACGCTGACGCTGGCCGGCAGGGCGGCCTTGACGTTCGCGGCGAGCTCCTTCGGCGTCACGCCCGGATCCGCGGAGACGGAGATGCCGCTGATCCTGCCGGGCTCGCCGCCCCAGCGCTGCACGTCTTGCAGGCGGCCGTCGACGACGATGGGGAACGTATTGACGCCCGAGACGCCGAGGGACCCGGAATCGTCCGGTTCGAAGACGCCGGCGACCTTGACCTCCTGGAGGCCGGCCGGGGCGGCGACGGTGAAGGTGTCGCCGGGCTTGAGGCCGGCCTCGTCGGCGAAGCTCTTGATGATCGAGACCTCGTTGCGACCCTGGATCTCTCGGCCGGCGACCAGGGTCGCCTGGCTGAATGGCTCGCCCGGGTCGGTCGTGAGCAGGGTCGCGGAGCCGCTCTCGACGGCCTTGCCGTCGACGATCGCGGCGCCCATCGTCTCGTAGGTTCCGGCGGCCCTGTCCACGCCGGGCGCTGCCAGCACTCGGGCAACGAGGTCGTCGTCGAGCGTCTGGATCGCGTCGCCCTCGAGGCTGGTGAACGAACGCTCTGGCTGGACCTGCACGGCTGTGCCCTTGAACTTGCTCTCGAAGGTGCTGGCGAACCCGTTGTCGATCTGGTCGGTCAGCACGTACGTGCCGGTGATCATCGCCACGCCGAGCAGGATCGCGAGCAGCGTGAGGATGGTGCGAAGCGGCCGGCTGGCCAAGCTGCGGAAGGCGAGGCGGGTCATCGGGTCACCTCGAGGTTCTTGATGGTGTCGTAGATGGCGTCGCGGGTCATGCGGTCCTCGTCGAGCTCGATCTGGCCATCCTTGAGGAAGACGACGCGGTCGGCGATGCTCGCCGCATTGGCGTCGTGCGTGACCATGATCACGGTCTGGCCGAACTCGTCGACGCTGTGGCGGAGCAGATCCAGCACTTCACCGCCGGTCCGCGAATCCAGGTTGCCGGTCGGCTCGTCGGCGAACAGCACGGCCGGCCGGGTGATGAGCGCCCGGGCGACGGCGACGCGCTGCTGCTGGCCGCCGGAGAGCTCCGCGGGGCGGTGGGTCAGGCGATCTTGCAGACCGACGGCTTCGATGACGGTGCGCCGCCAGGCCTCATCCGCCCTGCGGCGAGCGAGCGAGAGCGGCAGGACGATGTTCTCGTCGGCGGTCAGGGTCGCGAGCAGGTTGAAGCTCTGGAAGATGAAGCCGATCTTGTCGCGGCGCAGCTGCGTGAGCTTCTTCTCCTTGAGCCGGGTGATCTCCGTGCCGTCGATGCTGACCCGGCCGCCGGTGGGCTGGTCGAGGCCGGCGAGGATGTGCATGAGCGTGCTCTTGCCGGAGCCGGACGGGCCCATGATGGCCGTCAGCCGGCCCTCGGTGATGTCGATGTCGACGTCGCGCAAGGCGTGGACCTTCGCGTCGCCCTTGCCGTAGGTGCGGCTGAGGCCGCGAGCGGTCACGACCGCGCGGCCCTCGGGGCGTTCGGTGAACCGTGACTCGCCGGTGAACTGGCGTTCGAGCTGGGCAAGGGCGTCTCGCGCTTCGACGAGGCTCTCGCGTTCTTGGGTGGTGGTCTGCCGCATGTCGCTCTCCTCCTGGTTGAGTCGTTGAAGAGAGGCTACGGGGAGGGAGTGAGCGGCGAATCGCCCAACGGTGGTGAATCGGTCAACGCGCTGGAGGGATATGCGGCTTGCGCGAGAGCCACCGCAGGGGGAGCGCCTCTCTCCCCGTCGGGAAGACGGCTCACCGGCGGGGGTACGCGGGGCCGCATCGAGCGGGAGGCGGCGCGAGCCCCCGGTCTCTCCGTCGCTCCTCGACGCGTACCCCATCCGAGGTAGCCGACGGCGGAGAGTGCGTCAGCCGCCCTCGGCGACGACGGGGGCGCTCCCGTGGGCGGCCTGCTCGGCACGGTCGCGGATGCCGCGCAGCATGCCCTCTTCCATGATGAAGTGCGCGGGCTCGAGGCCGAAGACCTGTGCGCAGACGGCGGCGGCCGTTCGCCGCCAGGCGCCGCGGGAGCGGACGATCAGGCGCGTGGTGCGCTGGTCGAGCGGCTCGACATAGAATCCCCAGGACCACGCGAGCTCGCCGCGGAAGAAGCTGCCCGGCGTCTGCGGCGGCTCGCCGGGCGCTCCGCTGCGGATCACGAAGGCGCGTTCCGGTTCGAGTACGGCGACAGTCATCTTCATGTACTCGTCCGGGTCGAGCGTCACGTAGTCTTCACCGGTGCGGAGCTCCTGCCACTCGGGGTGGATCACGTCGGCGCTGTGGATCTTGAGGCGCATCAGGTTCTCGAGGATGTCGTAGCTGTAGAAGCCGCCGCGGTTCTGGCCGATCTGGACGAGCCAGGGCCAGACGGCGGTGACCGGCGCGGCGATGGTGGCGGCGTGGGTCGTCGTATAGACGGGCTCGCCGACGAGGTCGTCGCCGGGCAGCGTGCGCGACACCTCTTCATCGGTCGCGCCCCAGCGGCGCATGCGCGGCAGCACGAGGAACGAGTAGGCGGCGCCGAGGACCTCCACGGTAACGGCGGCGAGGGCGATCTTGTGCAGGGGCCTCATGAGCCGGCCTCCTCGGCCTCGAGTTCCAGGATGACGGCCGCGAACACGTCGGCCACGACCTCGGCGCCGGCATCGGTGAAGTGCACGCCGTCCGTCGTGAAGGGGCCTGCGCTCGCGCGCGCGGCGGCGAAGGCGGGACGCAGGTCCAGCTGGCGGCGAGCGCTGCGCGCGACCGCGAGCCCGGCCACGACCCCGCCGACTTCCGCCGCGCGCTCTTCCCAGAGCGAGCCCTCGGCTTCGAGGATGATCGGGCGGACGAGCACCACTCTCGGCGTGCGTGTCTCCGTCCACTCGAGCAGCGACTCGTACTCGTTGCGAATCCGCTGCAGACGCTCCGGCCAACTCCAGCCGCTGCCCGGCTCCGATGCGTCCCAGGCGCCGATGACGGCGTCGTTGGCGCCGACCCAGATGAAGGCGAGGTCGACCGGCGCGAGGCCCTCGATCCGCATCCGCGCCCGGAGTTCAGCCACCGTGTCGCCGGCCCGGCCCCGATTCAGCAACTCGTGCCGCCGCAGCCGCCGGTCGAGCAGCGGGAAGTACGCCGCTCCGGGCCACCCTTCTGTGAGGCTGTCGCCGAGGAACGCGATGCGCATGATGGCGTTATCATCGTCCTTCAGGGGCCGCGAGGAAAGCGATAGGAGGAGGAGCGGTGAAGAGGACGATGCTGGATGTCGTCGGCCTGGTCATATGAGTGGCGATCGTGGTTGCCATCTGCGACTGGCTGAACTCTCCCGCGTGGATCACCCGGGGGCTCCCGATCATCCTCTGTGCAGGCACGGCCATTGGCTGGGTCGTGCGCCTCGCCCACTGGGCCGGCAGCAAGCCCGGCACGCCGGGGACGGCGTGAAGTGATGGCTGCCGTTGGGCAGGCTACCCCGGCCGGCCGAGGGGCCACTGCTCCGGGGCCTGAGCCGGGCCGCATGGAGATTCTGGAGTCGCGGCTCGTCGCGAACGGCCTGCTCAGCGGCTTCTATCGCCGGTACGTCGACGAGATGGGCCTGCGCGGCGACGAGAGCGTGCTCGACTATGGAAGCGGCGGCGGAGCCGCCGCCCGCCACCTCGCGAAGCGCCTCGAAGCCGGCGGCGGGCGTCTGACGTGCATGGATGTCTCGGCGCGCTGGCAGAGCGTGGTGAAACGGGTCCTGCGTGTCCACACCAACGTCGAGTACCGGCTCGGCGACGTGCGCGCGATGGACCTTCCACCCGCCGACCTGGATGTCGTGCTGATCCATTGGATGCTGCACGACATCCCACCCGCCGACCGGCCGTCCGTCGTCGCCGAGCTCGCGCGTCTGCTGCGCCCGGGCGGGCGCCTGTTCGTGCGCGAGCCCACTTCCCCGAAGCATGGGATGCCTGCGGCCGAGGCTCAGAGGCTCCTTGCGGAGGCCGGCTTCACGGAGCAGGGCCGGAGCTCGGGCAAGGCGCTCGTCCCCGGCTGCTACTACAGCGGCGTCTGGGTGAAGCCGGCTTGAGCGGTCGATTGCGTACGTGGAACGGCCGGCGGCTAAGCCGTCGGCCGTCTCCAACCTCCACCTCTCAGGGGCTCGCCGGAGATCCCTCCTGACTCCGGATCAGGCATCTCTGTAACGAGTCAGGCGCGCGTATCGTTCGCGCGCCGCCGTTCCGCCGGCTTGGCGAGCGTGTCAGGGCTCGTCTCGCTCCCCGCCGCCTACCGTCGGGCCACCGGCTGCTGTTGGGTGATGCAGTGGACGTTTCCGTCGGCCCTGGCCAGCTCGAGCGTGGGGACCTGCACGACGACGTGGCGTGGGAAGAGGCGCGCGATCGTCTCGCGCGCCTCTTCGTCCGCAGGGTCGCCGAACTCCGGCATCACGACGCCGCCGTTCGCGATGTAGAAGTTGACGTAGCTCGGTGAGAGCCGACGCCCGCGGTGGTCGGGCCGCGTCGGCATCGGCAACTCGACGACCTCGAGAACACGGCCGGCGGCATCGGTCGCCGCGCGCAGCCGGCCGAGGTTCTCCTGCACGGCGGCGTGCTGTGGGTCGTCGCGGTCGGCGCTGCCGAGTGCCGCGACGACTCCCGGCCGGACGAAGCAGGCGAGGTTGTCCACGTGGCCGCCGGTGTTGTCGTGGTCGAGCGCGCTCGTGAGCCAGATCACGCGCTCGCCGCCGAGGAAGTCGCAGAGGATTCTCTCGGCGTCTCCCGGCTGGAGCCCCGGGTTGCGGCGCGCGTCCAGCACGACCTCGGTGGTCGTCAGCAACGTGCCCTCGCCGTCGGTGTGCACCGCGCCGCCTTCCAGGACGATCGGCGCGGCGAAGCGCCTCGCCCCGAGCAGGTGGAGGATCCGCTTCGCCATGTTGGCGGTACGCGCGTACTCGTCGTAAATGCCGCCGTAGGCGTTGAACCGCCAGTCGACACCGCCGAGGCCGCCGCGGCCGTCCACGACGAAGGTCGGCGCGGTGTCGCGGGCCCACGAGTCGTCGCTCGGCACGACGACCACGTCGCTGTCGCCCGTGCCGGCGAGTGCGCTGCGCGCCGCCGCGGCGTGCTCCGCGTTCGCCGTCATGGTGACCGGCTCGAAGCGGGCTATGGCGCGCGCGACCTCGGCGTACCTTGCGCGCACCGACTCGATGTCATCCCAGTTCTCGGTGCGGCAGGGCCACGACATCCAGCAGCCAGCGTGCGGCGCCCATTCAGGCGGCATGCGAAACCCCGTCTCGCGCGGGGTCGGCGGGCGTGCGTCGACGTCTGCCATGGCTGTCACCTCCGGTCTCCGGGGAGCATATCGCACGCGGTCGCGCACCCGCTCCCAGCGCCGCCGGCCGCTTCGCCCGGCGCTCATCCTCACTGCGGCGGGTAGAGTAGGGACGTCTATCAGGAGGGGGCCATGCACGAAGGCACGCAGTTCCTCAGCGCCCGCGCGGTGCGCTGGCTCGACCTCGGGGTCGTCGCGTGGATCGTCGTCTGGGCGGCGCTCGGCGTGCTGATCTGGCACGACATCAGGGCGCAGTCGCAGCTGAGCGCCGACGTGATCAAGATCGGCACGGCGGTCAAGGACACGGGCGAAGCGCTCGGGGTGGTGGGAGGTCTGCCGCTGGTCGGCGACCGCATCGGCGAGTTCGCCGGAGAGATCGAGCGGATGGGCGTCGAGGTCGAGGCCAGCGGTCAGGAGAGTCGCGACGGAATCCTGCGCGCCGCGGTCGTGGCAGGCCTGGGCGTGGGCATCCTGCCGGCGGCACTGGTGCTCATCCTGTACGTGCCGGCGCGCGTCCGCTGGCGACGGTACGTCGGAGCTATCGCGGAGGCGCTGCCGGGGGTGGCGGGAGACCCTGCCTTCGAGCAGTACCTCGCGCGCCGCGCTTGCGCGTCACTGCCGTGGGACCGTCTGCGCGCAGTGACTGCCGACCCGTGGAGCGACGTCGCGAGCGGTGACGTTCGCGCTTTGGCCGACGCCGAGCTGGATCGGCTCGGGCTGAGGCGGCCGTAGCGAACGACTCGGGCGAAGCCGTAGCGCGCGCTGCGCTCGCTACCTGACTCGGATCAGGTTGTTGCCGAGTGGCATGCGGGTGGGGTTGCCGGAGTAATCGCGCGCGTCCACCCAGAACCGGTACGTCCCTCTGCTCAGCGTGCACCGGAACGTCGCCTTGCGCAGCGCCCCGGTCCCGCGCATGCCCAGGACCAGTGTCTTCTTCAGGCTTCCCGAGCGCGTCTTGACGCGGATGACGACCGTGGCCATTCTGCTGCGATCGTCGTCAACGCGGTAGTAGAGGGTCGCCACACGCCCGCGTCGCACGCTTGCAGCGCGCGGCGCCGACGTCCTGGGACGGGCGGAGTCGCCGCCGGGAACGCCCTTCCAGGCGTTGTAGGCTGCGTTCAGGAGCGGCAGGAACTCGGTCGTGGCCTTGCGGTCTCCGGCCGCGTTGGGGTGGCTGTCGCCGCCGGCGCTGGGGTAGGCGAGGCGGTTCGCGCCGCCGGTCTTGTGCTGCACGGCGTTGTTCCAGACGCGGTGGTGGTTGCCCGTGGCGAGCCCCACGTCGCTCGTGCCGCCGCCGGTCTTGCTGCTGAGGATGTCGTAGTAGTCGAACACGACCACGTTGCCGACGGTGTAGCCGGAGTCATGGAGCCAGTCGTCGGCGAGCCAGTTCGCGAGCGCTCTTCCGCCGGGGGTGTCGGGGCTCGTCACCGGTGGAGCGACGACGGCCACGAACAGCTTCTCGGGGTGCGCGCCGAAGTACTCGAGCAGGTCGAGGTAGATGCCCTTGGCGTTGGCGACCGTGAAGTCCTCCCCGCCGCACGAGCCTCCCTTGAGTGGATTGTCGCTGATCGCCGGCATCGGCGAGTAGGGCGACCTGAGCTCCGAATTCGGGAAGCAGCTCTTGAACATGACGATGTCGTTGGCGCCGCCCGGGTCGGTGGCCAGCCTCGAGTAGCTCGAGTGCTGATCGCTCTCGCCGTACAGGGCCGCGACGTAGGTCGGAGCCGAAGGGCCTCGGAACCATGTCCACCAGTGTCCGATATCCGTGGAGTCGCCGATCGAGCCGGGCCCCCAGCCGTAGTTCGTGTCGCTGACGAAGTAGTTGTTGTCGCGCAGCGCCCTGCCGAGGCCGCCGTGTCCGTCGTCGAGCCACGCGCTGCCGGTCGAGTGGTGGATGAAGACCAGCTTGACGGAGGATTTCGGAGCCGCAGTGTTCACGGCTGCTCCGGCGGCCGGCGCCGAAGCCAACCAGCAGGCAAGCAGCAGGAGGATCACGCCGAAGGCCGACGCCGGCGGGCGGATCGCCCTACCGAGGCTCGGTGCGACGGCTGAGCGCGCACGGTTCACGACTACATCCAGAGTAGCTCCACTGGTCTACTACGGCAGCTGCGCGCCATCCATGAGGCGGAGCCCGGCTCAGGTGCTGTCCGGGTGGGCAACGGTGTGGCTACCCGCGTGCCCCCGGCGTACGCGGAAGGGGCCCCCTGCGGGGCCCCGTTGCATAGACATTCAAGTAGTTCCGCCGCCGACTGCCGTCCGATCGACTCAGCGTCTTGTTCCACGAACTGGACCACCGCAATCCTCTTTGGCGGGGGATTCCGAGCCGAGGCTCGGCCGGCCTGCGAACGGGTTCGGCCGGGTCCCGTGACGCGGCCGATGGTAGCATCGTCGTGGGCGCGCCATGGGAGCGCGCGGAGCGCGCCGGGGCGGCGCGGACCACCGGAGGATGCATGAGCGAGCGAGTTGAGACGGTGAGGCCGGCAGGACGGGAACGGCGGCCGGTCAGAGCGCTCATGGTGGCGTTCGCTCTCGTGGCGCTGGCCGCCGGCCTTGCCGGCCTGACGGCCGGCCCCGCGGCGGCCAAGGACTTCGGTATCCGCGACGTCACCATCGACGCGCAGGTGCTCGCGAACGGGAACGTACGCGTGCGCGAGTCACGCACCCTGGACTTCGACGGCAGCTTCTCCGTTGTCTACTGGGACCTATCCGCCAGGGGGTCGGAAGGAATCGACGTGACGGCGGCAAGTGGGCCCGGCCCCGACGGGTCGGGCAGCGTAGCGTACACGCGTGACGACGACGTCTTGGCGAAGACCCCGGGCACCTTCACGGCTACGGGCAGTTCGACGGTGCGCGTGCAGCTCAACTTCCGCGTCTCGGATTCGGCGGCGCGCTTCACCATCGAGTACGTCGCCCGCGGCGCCGCGAAGCGGTGGCGGGACACCGCCGAGCTCTACTGGCAATTCGTGGGCGACGAGGCCCCCATCCCCGCAGATGACGTCACCGTCACGGTGCGGCTGCCGGATGGCGTCACCCGCGACGAGGTGCGTGCCTGGGCGCACGGCCCGCTGTGGGGCAACGTGAGTATCGAGCCCGACGCCAGCGTGCGCATGACCGTCAGCCCGCTGCCGGCGAACACCTTCGTCGAAGCGCGTATCGCGTTTCCCGCCGACGCGCTCGGCAAGGCGGCTCCCGTCGCCGAGCCCAGATTGCAGCAGGTGCTGGCGGAGGAGCAGGCGCTCGCCGACGAGGCCAACCGCGACCGGCTCTGGGCGCGCGTCCAGGTCGTCTTCTGGGCGGTGATCGGCTTCGGCGTCCCGCTCATCGCTCTGGTGCTCGTCGCATGGCTCTACCTCAAGTACGGACGGGAGCCCAAGACCCAGTTCGAGGCG
Organism: uncultured Actinomycetes bacterium; assembly: GCA_963709345.1. Lineage (GTDB taxonomy): Bacteria > Actinomycetota > Thermoleophilia > UBA2241 > UBA2241 > CAIXSE01. The sequence continues at coordinate 295,706 of CAVPVX010000001.1, read as the reverse complement.
CAGTATCTGCGGGACCTGCCACAGCCGGAGCAGCCGCCGGCCATGGTCGCCTCCATCTTGCGCATGGGGACCATCGGCCGTAACGACCTCACGGCGACCCTGCTCGACCTCGTGAACCGCAAGGTGATCGACCTGGAGCGCGTGACCGTCGAGAAGAAGAAGCTCTTCGGCAAAGGTGAGGCGACCAGCTACCGGCTGACGCTCCACGATGAGCGGGTGGATGAACTGCTCGTCTACGAACGCGACCTGGTCCAGTTCCTGTTCCACCAGATCGCCGGCGGTTCGACCCTGGTGCTCAGCGAGCTCAAGGAGCTGGCGAAGAAGAAGAAGTCCGCCTTCGCCAGCGGCTATGCCGACTGGATCAAGAAGGCGAAGAAGGAAGCCGAGCGCCGCAAGTTCCTCGACGCCAAGGCGACTCGGCTCGCCGCTCTGGGGTCGGCGGTGTCCTTCGCGGCCATCGCTGCCGCGGGGGCGGCGGCCGTCTTCGCGGGCTGGTGGCTCTTCTTCCTCGGCATTCCCGTCGGCGTCGTCCTGATCTTCGTGGCGCGCGCGATCAAGCGGCGCTCGCAGGAGGCTGCGGAGCTGCACGCCCAGTATGAGGCGCTCGAGCGCTACCTCAAAGACTTCGGCAGGCTGGAGGAGAAGCCGCCGGATGCCGTCGTCCTCTGGGAGCACTTCCTCGTGTATGCCGTCGTCTTCGGCATCGCCGACCAGGTCGTCAAGGCGATGGCGGTGAAGGTGCCCGCGGTGATCGACGACCCGGGCTTCCGGACCTCGTACGTCCTCTGGTTCGCTCTGCCCGGCGACGGTGGCGGCATGTCCGCGTTCAGCGAGATGAACCAGAGCTTCAGCGCGGCCGTCTCGGTGGCGACATCGTCCTCGTCGTCCGGCTCCGGCGGCGGGGGTGGATTCTCCGGCGGAGGAGGAGGCGGTGGAGGCGGCGGCGGGTTTGGCGCCAGCTGACGCCGGCGCCCCGCCCGCCCGCGCCACACCGCGACTGCTGGACGCGGTCGTGGAGCGTTTCGCCTCCGAGCGCAGCACAGCGCCCCGCTCGAGCGCCGTCCTCGTGCTCGACGCCGACATGTACGAGGAGTGGGCCGCTGCCGAGTTCGATGGCCTGCGGGCGCTTGTCGGCGCGTGTGACCCGTCCGCATCGCGAGCTCCCCGTGCTCACCCTCGCCGCGCTCGAGGCGTGGGCCGACGACACGTCTGGTGCGCCGCTGGCTACGCTTGCGGCTCCTTGGTCCGGTGTCCCGGAGCTGCCGTTCGCCTACTCATGCCGCGTCGGCGAGTTCGTGCGTCCCTCGACGTACGCCAAGCCGCGCGCGGCCGGAGCCGTCATCGTCGACGAAGGGCGCCACGCGCTGGCCGCCGCCAAGGAGCTCGGTGTGAGTGCCGTGTTCGGCGAGGTTGTCGAGCGCAGCGTCACGGTGCCGGACTGATTCGTGCTCGATCCCACCGGTGAGATGGGGGATCCGTGCGATGGCGACGCCGGTGAGATCGTGGACGCCGCACGGGAGCGAGCAACGCGTCTCGGGTGGGACGTGCCGGCTCTCAAGACGGGCAAGGTGCGCAGGGCGTCCGGGTCCGGCGACTACCCGACTGCGCTCATGTATCCCGTCACCGCGGTCGGTCGCAAGCTCGCGACGCGCGGCCCGCTGAGAGTGATCGCCCGGGTCGCCGCCGCCGGTGGGTACGAGACCGCCCCGGGGAGCGCCACGACATCGAACTGCGGGCTCACGTCCTGCCCGTCATCCGGCGCTGACGGACCAAGCCGTCGCATCCGTTTCCACTGTCGCGAACGGGTTTATTCTGAGATGGCCGCGGGCATCTGACGTGCTGAGAAGGCGTAACCGGCCCCGCGGCTCCGGAAGGCTCAAGGGGTGGTTTCAAGGAGGGCTGCCATGGCGCGTCCTGTTCCTGCCACGTTCGGCGAGAAGCTCGAGCGCGTCCGCACGGTCATCAAGGTGGCGCGCGGCGCCGACCGTCGGCACTTCGACTTCACGAGTGAGGTGGAGCCGGGAGTCCGCCTGGTGTTGAGCGAGGTCGCCGATAGACCCTTGGCTTTCTCTTTGTGGACGTACCCCCAGGACATCGCGGAGATCTGCAGTGACGCCAGCGTCCCGGCCACGGCTGCGTTGCTCGCGATAGACGGCGAGCAGGCGCGCGAGGCGACCGCCGCGGGCTCGACGGTGGACCTGGCGCAGTTCACGCGCAGTCAATCACGCCCGGATACCTACTACGCCTTGTTCGATCACGTGAGCCCGCGCCAGATCCACGCCGTCCTGCACCGGCTGGTGCCCGCCCTCAGGTCGCATACGGCGGCCGTCTGAGTGGCAGCAGCGCCGCGGCCGCCAAGAGCATGCGCAGCATTCAATTTTGAGCGCCACGCGCCGCCGCCGCAGACGCTTCCGAGAGACGAACCTCAGACCGATCCGCACACCTGGGCTCAGGCCGGCAGCCAGGCCGGGCCCGCACCCAAGGAGGCATACGAGACCATGGCCGACCCCTTCATGAACGTACCGCCGGCGCCCGAGGACAAGGGCGCGATGACGGCGGAGAACATCGCTGCTGCGCTCGCCGGCGAGAGCCAGGCGTCGCAGAAGTACCTGGCGTTCGCCGACGTTGCCGACGCCGAAGGCTACCCGAACGTCGCGCGTCTCTTCCGTGCCGTCGCCTACGCCGAGAGCACGCACGCGCGCAACCACCTCAGCGTGCTCGGCAGGATCGGCACGACCAGCGAGAACCTCAAGGCCGCCTGGGGCGGCGAGACGTTCGAGATCGACGAGATGTACCCGGCCTACGACGCGGTCGCCAGGCTTCAGGAGAACGGCAGCGCCCAGACGAGCATCCGCTATGCACTCAAGGCCGAGATGGACCACCAGGGCATCTACGACAGCACGCTGAAGGGCGTGGAGGGCAAGGCCGACCTTGGCGTCGACGCCGTGCGCGTCTGCCCGATCTGCGGTCACACCGTCATTGGTGACGCACCCGACGAGTGCCCGCAGTGCGGCACTGCCGGGCCCCACTTCAGGGAGTTCTGATGAAGGACGTCTTCGAGATGCGACTCCCCAAGCCCGAAGACCTCAACGCTATGACCGGGGAGAGCCTGAGAGCGGCGTTCGGCGGTGAGAGCCAGGCGGCCGCGAAGTACATGGTCTACGCCGAGCAGGCGGAGGAAGAGGCGTATCCGAACGTGGCCCGGCTGTTCCGAGCCATCTCCTTCGCCGAGACCAGGCATGCGAGGAACCACCTGCGCGTGATGAACGGCGTGGGGGCGACCGCCGACAATCTCCGGGCGGCCTTCGAGGGAGAGAGCTTCGAGATCGACGAGATGTACCCGGCCTACGCCGAGGTCGCGAAGCTGCAGGGCAATGCCCAAGCGAGTCGCAGCATCCGCTACGCGGTGAAGGCCGAGCACGACCACAGGCGCATGTATGCGCATGCGCACGACGAGGTGCTCGCCGGCAGGGACGTCGCCGACCAGCCCGTGAGCGTGTGCCTCGTCTGCGGGCATACGGTGATCGGCGATGTTCCGGACAGGTGTCCGGTGTGCGCCGCAGCCAGGGAGTACTACAGGGCGTTCTGACCCGCAATGGGACGGCCCGCCTCTGGGCGGCCGCCCTCCAGGAATGACACGGCCGGACGGGGCCGGGTGGCGCTCTTGCCGCCCGGCCCCGTCGCATCCCCTGGCCGGGTAGCCGCCGGGCCTGGTCTCCACTCGACCCCCCGGCAGGCGCCGTGAGTTCATCGAGTACGGTCTGGGGCCCTTCATGGGCCGCGCCGCACCCCGCCCGTGGCGAGCCGGCCTCCGCCCCGCCGGGCCGGTCCGAACGGGCTGCGAGCGGGATGACCAAGGCCTCTACCGGCGGATGCGGTGGCCCGCACGGTCAGGATCCGAGCGCTCTGGTTGCCGCGCGAACGACGCCGGCCTGCGCCTCGGGCGCCTCCGCGGTCAGCGGGGGCGACCGGTGGGCCACTTCCGCCGGTCGGCACGGACGAACTCGCCGCCCCCGGGCCGCGTCACCGGATCGGGGCTGAAGTCTTGAGAGAGCAGGGATGCACATCAGCTTCGAGTCGCTCGCCGATGGTGTCGACGTCATGAGCGTTCGAGGAGCCGTCGACGCCGTCTCCGCTCCCGCGTTCAAGCAGCAGAACCCGGCGTGCCGCCAGTGCTGTGTGCGGCGCCTGATCATCGACATGACGGGGTCGGATCTCGTCCACTCCACCGGAGCCGCTGTGTTGTTCTCCGTCGCGTGCAGGGCACGGGAGCGCGGCATCTCGGTGATCTGCGGCGAACTCGTCAGGGGCCTCTTCAGTATCGCCGGTCTGGATCGCGTCGTCCGTCGCTTTGATACACTCCTCCTGACACGCGCGGGCGTTGCCCGCTGCACCGTCAGGAGGTACCCGACGTGGGTTACGACTTCGGCGTCGGCCGCGAAGCGCCGACGTTCACACTCAGCGCCGCCGACGGCAGCGAGATCAATCTCAAGCAGTACCGCGGAGACTGGTTCCCCGTCATAATCTTCGTTCCGACGCAGTCCCCGGGTGCCGGCCGGATGCTGAAGCAGCTGAGCGCCGCAGCGGCAACGCTCTGGGGTCTCCGTGGTCAGCTCGTCGGTATCTGCGACGCCGGCCGGGACGACGTCAGGGCGTTGGCCGCGAGCGTGGAGAGCCTCGCGTTCCCGCTGCTGTCGGACGAGGGCAGCGTGGCACAGCTGTACGGTGCACTCAAGAAGGACGGCACCGTTCGCCCCATGGTGTTCATCATCGACCGCGCCGGCAAGATCGTCTGGAGCGGCGAGGGCGAGGCGGCGGTCAAGACGCCGAAGCTCGTCGCCGCATTCCGCCAGGTGGTGCGCTGAGCTCTCGCGGCCACCGACGCCGGCGTGTGCCGGGCTCGTCGAGGTGCCGTTCCCCCAGGTCGCCGTTCCATCCCGGCGCGTACGGGTACAAAGGCTATGCAGTCTCCGTGAAGGAGTGACTCCGATGATGATCGGCCAAACGATGTTCAGCGTTCGCAAAGGCACGGAACACCGCGCCGAGCGAGCGCTTCAGGAACTTGCCGGGTATCTCCAGGGCGCCCCCGGGCACACGGCGCACCGCGTTCTCCGCTCGTTCGGCATGTCGCCGCTCGCCAGCGCGCTGCGGGACGAGGGCCGTGAGGCCGCCCTTGGGGACATCCACTTCGTCTTCGAGACCGAGTGGGACGACCTGCGACTCCACGACGAGTTCTATCAGAGCCCGCCGGTGCAGAGGATCTACGAGACCCTGCAGTCCATCCTCTCAAGCGGCCCGTTCGAGGTGTTGTACGACACGCTGGTCGAGGAACCTCAGCGCGACAGCGCACCCGTCTGACCACCCGGCAAGGAGCAGCACCCATGTGGCCGTTCACACGGAGGCTCGGCGCGGGCAGCGCAGCCGGATCCGGGCGCGACACGATCGTCGAGACCATCGATGTGCGTGAGGCGTTTGCCCGCAGCAGGAGGGGCGCGAAGTTGATCGACGTGCGCTCCCCGAGGGAGTTCGCGCACGCTGGGCGCCCCAAGGGAGCCCGGAGCGTGCCCCCGCAGCTCATCAAGGAGGACGCGACCGGGCTGGGGCGCGACGACGACGTCCTCGTCATCTGCCTGAGCGGCCATCGCAGTCCGCGACAGGCGAAGCGGCTCGCGGGCATTGGGTTCACGAAGGTGACCAACGTCCACGGCGGCCTCATGGCCTGGAAGAAGGCAGGGCTACCGGTCAAGAAGTAGGGACGACGAAGGGCGCGGCCGGCGTCTGTCGGCTGCGCCCTTCGTCGCGTCCGGGGCGCGGCACGCGCGCCCGTCAGATGCTTCAGCCGCCTCCGGCGGCGACGTGCACCTCGTCGTCGTCGTCGATGATCACCGGCACCACGTTCATGCCTCCGGTGAGTTCGGCGAGCTGCTCGCGGGCTCCCGCCCTGGTGTACACGTCGATTTCGTCGTAGTCGACGCTGCGCGCCTCGAGGTCCTGCTTGGCGGCGGCGCAGTACGGGCAACCCGGCTTGGTGTAGATCACGGTCGTCATGCCGCCCAGTCTACCGCTAGGTCGTCGCGGCCGCGAGGACGAAGTAGAAGGTCGCCCCCTCGCCGATCGCTCCCTCCGCCCAGCAGGTGCCGCCAAGGCTCTCGAGCGTACGGGAGACCGTGGCGAGCCCGACCCCCGTTCCGGAGAACTCGGCGGCAGAGTGCAGGCTCTCGAACGGCGTGAACAGTTTTCTCGCGTACGCGGGATCGAAGCCGACGCCGTTGTCGCGTACGTAGAAGGCCGGTCTCCCGTCCCGGACAGCCGCGCCGACGGCGATGTGAGCCACCTGCTCTCGCGACGTGAACTTCCAGGCGTTTTGCAGCAGATTCCCGAGGACGACATCGGCGAGTACCGCATCCGTCTCGGCCATCAGCCCAGCCTCAATAACCACCTCTGCGATGCGCTCGGGCTCGGCCTGCCGCAGCTCTTCGACGACCCCCCTCGCTATGGCCGAGAGGTCGGTCTCTTCGAGTCTCGGGGCGCGATGCCCGGCCTTGGCCAGCGACAGCAGCCCGTCGATGAGCCGGCCCAGCCGCTGCGCCGCCGCCCGGACCCTGCGCAGGTCGTCGCGTCCTTGCTCGTCGAGGACGTCGCCGCAGCGCTCGAGCACGCTGAGGCTGAATCCGTCCAGGGCGCGTAGCGGCGTGCGCAGGTCGTGTGAGACGGAGTACACGAACTCCTGGAGCCTCCGATTGGCGATGGTGAGCTCCCGCGTGCGCTCCTCGACCCTGCGCTCGAGGTCCGCGGTCAGCCCGCGGATCGTCGCCTCCGACCGCTTGCGCTCCGAGATGTCGGTGACGAATCCGGTGAAATGAAGGGCATGACCTTCCTGGTCGCGGGCCACGTGCACGAGCATGTCGACCGGCACTCGTGTGCCGTCCTTGCGGATGATCTCCTTCTCATAGCGCACCGGTCGCCCGGTGCGCTCCAGATCGGCCAGCGCGGCGGATTCCGGCTCCATCCATTCACGCGGAGTGAGCACGGTGGCCCAGTCGGTGGAGCCGAGCTCTTCGCGCGTGTAGCCGGTGAGGTTGCACCATGCCTCGTTGCAGTCTCCCAGACGCCCGTCCGGGAAGCCGATGGCGATCGGCTCCGCCGCGTGCTCGACGACTTCGGCCCAGAAGCGCGCCTTGGCTTCGCTGGAGCGCAGTTCGTCCTCTGCGCGCCGCCGCCGCAGCGAGACGGCGGCAACGTGGGCGATGGACTCGAGCCGCGCCCGCGGCGGCTCCGGTGCGCCCCTCTTCAGCCCAACGATAGCGGTGCCGAAGAGCTCTCCTTCGACAACGAACGCGATCACGAGGAACCTGTCGACGCCGAGCAGCCTCTGCACGGTGGCGCCGATTCGCGGCGGGATCGCTCCGAACGACGCCTCGGCCAGCGTGGGGCGGACGCCCACGACGGAACTGAGGATCTCCGCGTACGCCTCATCGCTCACCGGGGACTTCGCGTTCGAGATCCGCTTGAGCAGAGGCGCCGCAAGCCGGCTTGCCATCCCGGGCTGGAGGACCACGCTGCGGGTCACGAGGACGCGCTCGTCCGGGTCGTACTCAGTGAAGGCGGCGGCCACGGCCGCAGTCGCCTCCATCAGCCGGTCCGCGATGAAGGCGCCGATGTCCGCGTCGGCGTCCAGGGAAGCAAGGTCAAGGGCGAGGTCCGTCATCAGGCTCAGGCTGTGCGTCTCCGCCGCCAAGGCGCGCTCCGCCTCCTTGCGCTCGCTGATGTCGCGGAGGATGTGCACGGCGCCGACGATCTCTTCGGCGTCGCCGAAGAGCGGGTCGGCGGTGACCTGGAACCAGCGCTCACCGAGTGACATCTCGAAGCTCTCGCACTCGCCGGTGCGCAGCATCTTCTGGAACGGGCAGCTTTCGTCGAAGGAGTGCGATCCGTGAACCAGTTCATGGCACCTGGCGCCGACGATCTCGTCCGCGGTGCGGCCGACCAGAGCGGCCATGGCGCTGTTGCCGCGTATCACCGTGCCGTCGCGAGCAAGCAGGCAGACGGCATCGTTCATCGCGTCGAACGTGGTCGACCACGCCTTCGACCCGCGTTCGAGGGCCCGTTGTGACGATCGCATCTCCCGCAAGGCGGCCAGCATCCGGTCGACCTCCAGGCCGGAATCACCGCCCCGCAGGAATCCATCTGGGGGGACGTAGTAGATGTTGTCGCACAACGTGTCGCCGGCGATGACGACCGGATGGGTGCGGATTACGTCGAGGATCACTCCCGCCGCGAAGCGTCGGCGGTCGTACTGGCAGATCACCAGCACGTCGTGATCGGGGAGGAATCGGTTGAGCTTCGCCTCGCACTCGAAGAGACGCTCGGTGCCCGGCTCCCCATCGAGCACCCAGGTCATCTCTCCGGTGACGCGCAGGGCGACGAAGCCGTCGGTTCTCGCCTCGTCTTCCGCGGTGCCGAGGAAGGCGATCATTTCGTCCGGGTCGAAGCGTTCGCTGCGCAGATACGACTCCCGCTTGGTGAGGATCCGCAAGGCGCCGCTTGTCATCACCGCATCCGTATCGATGCCGGAGTCCCGCAGGGCGACAATGACGTCGCCGGCGGTGTTGTCGTCGGCGATGTAGACGCAACGTTGTCCGGCGTCGAGGCCACAGCTGATGAAGGGGATGACGGCCGCGAACTGCTCGGCCCGGGATTCGTAGATGAGACAGAGGTGGTCGTGGATGGCCAGGCGCGTGATCGCCGCTTCCAGGGTGTCGGGGGTGGTGGGCACGGGTCACGCCCCGAGTCCGGGATTCGGACCGGACGGTCCGCTTGCCACTCCGGTTCGCGGATGAGAGCCGGCCATGCGCGGCGGTCCAAGGGCGTCGTCGACCGCGCACGTCGTGATGACGTCGACGTGTGAAGTGCCGAGCTCTGCACGCAGGTAACAGGGACCGCACATGCGGCTGACCCTTTCCTCGGGCACACCCCCCCCATCATGTGCTCTTTGGGGCCCAAGGCAAAGGGGTACTGGACCCTACTCACGCAGGGAGGAGCGAACGGGGCGAGTCAGGCGGGACCGGTCAGCGGCGATAGAGGCGCACGCCGTTGGCGGTGACGAGCAGAGATGTCCCCATGTCCGCGAACACGGCGAGCCAGAGGCTCACCAGGCCGAGGGGCGCCAAGACGAGGAAGACCGCCTTGACGGCGATCGAGAACACGATGTTCTGCCAGATCACGCGGGTGGTCCGCCGTGCGAGGCGGACGGTGGCGGGCACGGCGCCCAGGTCGTCTCCCATCAGGGCGATGTCCGCTGTCTCGAGGGCTGCGTCGGTGCCGGCCGCTCCCATGGCGAGGCCGAGGGACGCGGCTGCCAGCGCTGGAGCGTCGTTGACGCCGTCGCCTACCATCGCGACCGCGCCGGCGCGGTCGCGCAGCTCGGAGATCACCGTCACCTTGTCTGCGGGCAGGAGGCCCGCGCGCACGTCGGTGATGCCGGCACGTGCGGCCACCGCCTCCGCCGTCTTGGCGTTGTCGCCGGTGAGCATCGCCACCTCGCTCACGCCGAGGCGCCTCAGTTCGGCGACGGCCTCTGCGGCGCCCGCTCGCAGGGGATCGCTGACGGCGATCACGCCGATGGCGCCGGAGGCGTCTCCGACCACCACCGTCGTCTTGCCCTGGCGCTCGAGTCCGGCGATCGTGCGGAGGAGCGCTGGATCGGAGCCGTGGGCGCCGAGGAGCCCGGGCCGGCCCACGTAGTGGACCCGGCCGTCCAGCTCGGCGCGCACGCCCATGCCGGCGATGGCGCGGAAGCGCTGGATGCCGAGGTCTGGGCCTGCCTGCGAGCGCTCGACGATCGCCCTCGCCAGAGCGTGTTCGCTGTAGCGCTCCAGCGCGGCCGCTATGCTGAGGAGTTCGACCTCGGTGGTGTCGCCGAAGGTCTGGACGTCGGTCACCCGGGGGCGGCCTTCGGTGAGCGTGCCGGTCTTGTCGAAAGCGATCGCCTTGATCCCGGCCATCTGCTCCAGGTACACGCCGCCCTTGATCAGGACCCCGCTTCGCGTCGCGCGCGCCAGCGCCGCCAGGACGCTCACCGGGGTGGAGATCACGAGCGCGCACGGGCAGCTGATGATGAGGAGCGCGAGCCCGCGGTAGAACCAGGTGTCGAAGGATGCGCCCAGAAGCGGTGGGACGAAGGCGACGACCGCCGCGAGCGCGACCACGACCGGTGTGTACCTGCTTGCGAACCGGTCGACGATGGTCTGCGTGGGCGCGCGCCGGGCCTGCGCCTCCTCGACCATGTGCACGATCCGGGCGATGGTCGTGTCGCTCGCACCCGCGGTGGCGCGGACGGTCAGCGCGCCGCCTTCGATGATCGAGCCGGCGAAGACCTGGTCCCCCGGCGCCTTCGCCACCGGCAGAGACTCCCCGGTGAGGGAAGCCTGGTCGGCCGCCGCCGTGCCGTGCGTCACGACGCCGTCGACGGCGGAGCGCTCGCCCGGACGGACGAGCACCAGGTCGCCCGGAGCGATGTCGGCGACCGGCACGGCTTGTTCGCTCGGAGGGCCCAGTCCAACCGGACGCAGCACCGTCGCCACGGGCGGCGTCAGGTTCATCAGACCGCTGATCGCGCGTCGCGTACGCTCCAGAGTCGCAACCTGCAGAGCGGTTCCGAAGCTGAAGAGGAAGGCGACCAGCGCCGCCTCGGACCACTCGCCGATGGCCCCGGCCCCGATTATTGCCAGGATCATCAGCACGTTCATGTCGACCTGCCGGGCGCGCAGGCTGAAGAAGGCGGCGCGGGCCACGAACAGGCCGCCGCTCACAACGGCCAGGGCGAAGAGCCAGTCGGCCGTCGCCGGCGCGAGCGCGAGAGAGGCGAAGCCGGCGACGGCCAGCGCTCCGGATACGAGCGTGAGCAGGGCACGGCGATCGGCCAGCCAGAAGCCGCGTCCCTCTCGGTGGGTCCGGTCTGCGGCATCAGTGGCGGCGGAAGCGCCGGCGCCTGCGATGGCAACGGTCGCGGATCCTCCACGCCCGACGCTGTCGCGCCGGCCGGCGTCTGGTGCGCGCTTCGTCGCCGACGCCTGCCCTTTGCGCTCGACGGTGTCATACCCGAGGCGGCGGACGGCGCGAAAGACGCGAGTGATGTCGGTCTGGTCCGGGTCGACGGTGACGGCCAGGGTGGCGGCGCCGAAGCTGACGTCGGCGCCGCGCACCCCTCGTTCCTTGCGAAGGGCGTTCTGAAGCTTGACCGCGCAGTCGGCGCAGTCCATGCCGGTGACGTGCAGCAGCCGGCGTTCGTCGGCGCCGGCTTCGCCGGGCAGGGGCCGGCTGAGGTCGAGCGTAGCGTGCCGGTGCGTGCCGAGCGGGCAGTGGGCTTCGCAGTGCGCTTGAGCCCCGGCGCGGTGGGCGAATACCTCGATGTCGGCCGGCGCCAGGACCTGCTCGTCGAAGCGCACGGTGAGCAGGCCGCGGGGAACATCGGCCTCGGCGCCGTGGATGCCCTCGAGGCGCCCCAGCTCGCGACCGAGCTCGCTCACGCACCCGCCGCACTCGGCTTGGCGAGGGAGGAGCAGCGCGAGCTCGAGGGTGCGCTCGGTCATGCCGGTCCTCGAGGCGATGCGGCATCCGGGCGGCCCGGCTCGCCGGCGGTGGCCGGCCCGTGCTCGACGTGCTCGCGCGTGAGTTCGAGCAGGAGAGGGATGTGCGCGTCGTCGGGCGAGTAGAAGACCATCTTGCCGGCGCGCCGGGCGCGCACGAGGTCGTGGTCGCGGAGCACCCTGAGGTGGTGGCTCACGTTGCTCTCGCTCATCTCGACGGTCGCGGCGAGATCGCACACGCAGAGCTCGCCGGCCTCGATGACGGCCGCGATCAGACGGCACCGGCTCGGGTCGGCGAGGACCTTGAAGGTCGCCGCCATGCGCTCCGCCGTGGCGGCCGGCACGAGCCGCTCGCGCACGGCGCGAACGTGCTCCGGGTCGACGACGAAGGTGTCGCAGCGGTCAAGACCCTCATCGCCTTTGCCGCAGATCACGTGCTGTGAAGCGTCACTCGCCGGGCGCATGGCTCATCCTTTATATGAACATCTGAGCAGATATTCATATGATATCCGGGAGAGCCCATCCAATCAACACTTGGTGCCGTTGGACCGCCCGACCGTCGCGCTCGCCGCAGGCCCCTGCGGCCCGGCGCCTTCAGTCCTCGTCGCTGCCGACGCCGTCGGTGTGGGCTGCCGCCTCGAGCACGGCGGCGTCCGGCTCGACGCCGCGCGTGAGCAAGAGCGAGACCAGCACCGAAGAGCCGACGGCGAAGACGATGAAGCCCAGTGAAGCGACGATCGGTACGTGCACCAGGTCACTGACGAGCATCTTGACACCAACGAAGCCGAGGACGGCGGCGAGCCCGTAGCTCAGGTACTCGAAACGCTGGAGGGTGCCGGCGAGCGCGAAGTAGAGGGAGCGCAGCCCGAGGACGGCGGCGATGTTGCTGGTGAACACCACGAACGTGATGTTGGAGATGGCGAGCACCGCCGGCACCGAGTCGATGGCGAAGACGAGGTCGGCCGACTCGATCGCCACGAGCGCGATCGCCAGGGACGTGACGAAAAGCTTGCCGCCCCGGCGCACGACGAAGCGCTTGCCCCGGTACTCGACGTCCACGGGAAAGACGCGGCGTGCCAGGCGGACCATGGGGTTGTTCTCCGTTTCCACCTTGACCCCATGGGAACGGATCAGCCGGTAGGCGGTGAACACGAGCAGCGCTCCGAAGATGTAGATGATCCAGTGGAAGCGCTCGATGAGCTCGACGCCGGCGACGATGAACGTGCCGCGCATGACGATGGCGCCGAGGATGCCCCAGAACAGGACCTTGCGTTGATAGCGCAGCGCGATCCCGAGAGAGCCGAAGACGAGGAGGAAGACGAAGAGGTTGTCGATACTGAGCGACTCTTCGATGAGGTAGCCGGCGAGGTACTGTTGCGCCGCCTCGCCGCCGTACCAGAGCCAGACGAGCAGCGAGAGACTGAGGCCGAGGGAGATCCACACGGCGCTCCAGGCATACGCGGTGCGCGTACTGATGACTTTGCCTTTGCGGCCGACGAAGCCGAGGTCGATGCCGAGCGCCACCGCGACGATGCAGAAGAAGATGACCCAGTGCGTGAGCTCGCCTCCGCTCATCGGTCTGCGCTCCTCATCATGACTCCCTTCGCGCCGGCCGAAAAAAAGGACCCCCGGCACGCTTGCGTGCCGAAGGTCTCGCCGTTTGCCGGCGCGACCGGGGCCGAGGCCCGTGATGACGACCGCGCCACTCGCTGCCCGCGAGCCGACTACTCCCCAACGGACTCCGAGCGTACTCGCCCGTCCGGCTCTGGGTCAACCGAGGGCCGGGTGACGTTGCGGCAGGTGAGCCCAGGGCGCGGAAGGCGAGGCCGTCTCTCGCGCCCGGGCGCCCGCTGCGGGCTCAGAGGTCCGCGAGCTTCTGGAGGTACTCCTCGCGGTCGATCTCGCCGCTCGCGTAGCGACGCTGCACGATGTCGCGCGGAGTCTCGGGCTGCGTCTGCACGGTCGGCTGCGCCGGCAACGGCGTCGCCGGCGGCTGAGCGCCGTATTGCCCAGTGTACTGCCCGCCGTAAGCCGCTTGGTACTGCTCGTACGTCGTTGAACGCGTCTGCTGGTTGAGGCTGCGGACGAGGATCACGACGAGTACGACGGCGATCACCAGTGCCGCGAACATACCGATACCCATGAGCCAGCCTCCGCCTCCCCAGACCGTCGGGTGTGCCCACGGTCCGTTACCGTCCCACATCATCGTTCCTTCTCCTCATGTGTCTGGCGTTAAGCCTCTCCGGAATCGCGAGCAGCTTGGGTGACTCCCCATACTTGACATTATTGCTCGACAATATGTAGATGATGTGAAGGCGCCGTTCCGTGCGCGCCGGCGACCATCCGAATCGGCAGTCTGGCCTTGGGGTGCCCTTGGGACCGGGAAGGAAGGCAGCGCGGCCTTCCCCGGCAGGTAGGGTGCCTCCTTGATGCACGATGAGAGCCGGATGCCTGCGATGGCATGCGCCGGCACGCCGGCTCTCCCGGCACAGCCTCTGACTCGGCCCCGGCGTGACACCGCTGTCGCCGGTGCTGTGGGGCGGTCGGCAACGGAGGCGGCCCGGGACCGACTATGTGCGAGAATAGCCGGCACGATCCACCCGGGACCGTCACTCGTCAAGGAGCCCCCGATGACCGACCAAGGACTGCCCGAAGGCCTCTCGCCGGACACGCTCGCCGTGCGTGGGGGTGAGGAGGCGGCGCGCGCTCACAGGGGCACCCAGGTGCCCATCGTCTACAGCGCCGCCTTCGGCTACGACGACGTGGACGGCTGGGTGGACTCCGCCCTCGGCCGCGCCGAGGGCCACATCTACTCGCGCAACACCAACCCGACCGTCGCCGCCTTCGAGGAGAAAGTGCGGATTCTTGAGGGCGCCGCGGCGGCCACGAGCTTCTCCACCGGCATGGCCGCCGTCAGCAACACGCTGCTGGCGCTGCTGGCTCCTGGCGACCGCGTCGTCTCGGTCAAGGACACCTACGGCGGCACCAACCAGATGTTCGTCGACTTCCTGCCGCGCATCGGCGTGCGGGTGACGCTCTGTGACACCACGGACTTCGAGCAGATCGAGGCCGCGATCGCCGAGGGCTGCACGCTCGTGTATCTGGAGTCGCCGACCAATCCGACGCTGAAGGTGATGGACATCGCCCGCCTGTCCGCGGCGGCCCAGGAAGCGGGGGCGATCGTCGTCGCCGACAACACCTTCGCCACACCGATCAACCAGAACCCGCTGGCGCTGGGCGCCGACCTGGTGCTGCACAGCGCCACCAAGTTCCTCGGCGGGCACGCCGACGTGCTCGGCGGCGTGCTCTGCGGGTCGCCGGAGCTCATCGGGAAGGTCTATCACTACCGCGAGATCACCGGCGCGTCGCTCGACCCCATGGCGGCGTACCTGCTCGTGCGCAGCATCAAGACGCTGGCCCTGCGCGTAGGCCGGCAGAACGAGAACGCGATGACGATCGCGCGCTGGCTGGAGCGACAGCCGGCCGTGGAAGCCGTCAACTACCCGGGTCTCGAGAACCACCTGCATCACGACGTCGCGGCGCGGCAGATGCGCGGCTACGGCGGTATGCTCAGCTTCTCCCTCGAGGGCGGCTTCGAGGCAGTCAAGCGCGTGCTGTCGCGACTGCGGCTGGCTCACCTGGCCGCCAATCTCGGGGCCGTCGAAACGCTCGCCGGCGTGCCGGCGACCACCAGTCACGTCGAGTGCACGCTCGAGGAGAGGGAGGCGATGGGAATCCCCGAGGGGCTCATCCGCTACTCCGTCGGCATCGAGGACGCGGGCGACCTGATCGCCGACCTGGAGCAGGCGCTCTCGGTCGCGTAGGCTGCGGACAGATGGGCCGACCCGACACGACCGTCCACCGCTTCGGCTGAGCCGCGTCGTCTGGTTGGCTATACTGGCCCGGCCATGGAACGGCTGGTCCTCTTCGACATCGACTGTACGCTCATCGACGCTCACGGCGTAGGCGGCCGCGCCATCATGCGCGCGATCAGGGACGTCTACGGTGTCGAGGGCGAGCTCGGCGACTACACCTTCCACGGTCGCACCGACCCCGGCATCGTCCGTGACCTCGCCGGCCTGTGGGGCGCCGGGGACGTCGAGGCGATCGTCGGCCGCTACGAGGCCGAGACGCAGCCGCAGGTCGTGCACGACCTGGCCGAGCGCCTCGGCACGCCGGACGATCTGATCGACGACCTGGTCGACCGCTGTATCGCGCGCTACGTCGAGCTCCTCGCCGGCGAGATCACCGACGGGAAGGTTGAGGTGCTCCCCGGCATCAAGGAGCTGGTCACGGCGCTCGCGGCCGATCGCCGCGCGCTCCTCGGCTTGCTGACGGGCAACGTCGAAGAAGGCGCCCGCGTGAAGCTCGCGCCCACGGGCCTCTACCCGCTGTTCAAGCTGGGCGCGTACGGCTCCGATTCCGCCTATCGTACCGAGTTGCCGGCGGTCGCCGTCGCCCGCGCCGAGCGTCTCACCGGGCGCGCGTTCGCGGGTAAGGACGTCGTCGTGATCGGCGACACGCCGGCCGACGTCGAGTGCGGCGCCTCGCTCGCCGTGAGGGCCATCGCCGTCGCCACCGGCAAGCACAGCGTCGACGAGCTCGCGGCGTACGCGCCCGACCGCGTCTTCGCCGACTTCTCTGACTGGCGCGCCGCCTACGAGGCCATTCTGAGCTGACGGCGCGCGGCGACGTTCAGATCCAGCGATCCGGCGTCATCAGCGAGAGGTCGATGCTCGGCCTGGCGCCGCCGGCCAGTTCGGCGACCAGGCGCCCGGTCACCGGCCCGAGGGAGAGGCCGAGCATGCAGTGGCCGGTGGCCAGGATCACCCGACGCTGTCGTGGCAGGCGCCCGATCACCGGTAGGCCGTCCGGAGTGAGCGGACGGGGCCCGCGCCAGATCTGACGGACCGGGCCGTTCGCCGGAATCCCCAGCATCCTCTCTGCGGCCTGGCGCAGGCCGGCGACGCGCTGCAGCCGTATCCTCATGTCCCATCCCGACAGTTCGAGAGTGCTGCCCATTCGGAGGGCGTCGTCGAGCGGCGTGAGCACGCAGTGGGCGTCGCCCATGTACAGGGGCAGCTCCGGGAAGTCGGCCGGCCGCTCCACGTCGACGCTGTACCCCTTGGCCGGCTCGATGGGAAGCGACAGGCCGAGCCGGCGAGTGAGCGCCGGCGTCCACGCGCCGGCGGCGATGACGACCTGATCGGCGAGGACGCCGCCGCGCGTCGTCACGACGCGCACGCCGCCGGGGTCGGCCGGCTCCAGGGCGATCGCCTCGGTACCGGGGCGTACGGTGGCGCCGGCTGCGGCCGCCAGCGCGGCCACCTCGCGGGTGAAGCGCATCGGGTCGAGGTGGCCGTCGTCCGGGAAGAAGAAGCCGCCGGCCACGGGGCCGCTTGCGCCGGGGAACAGGGTCCGGACCGCGGCAGCATCCATGGGTTCGGCGCGTACGCCCAGGGCGCGCGCCGACTCTGCTTCCTCGGCGGCTGCCGCCAGAGCGGCCGCCCCCTCGTAGACTTGGACGATGCCGTCGTGGCGAAAGGCCCAGCGTGAGCCCAGAGACGTGTTCTCTCGAGCACGAGCATCGCCGGCGAACGCGTCCGCGTTCCCTTGAGGCCGAGCCGCGAGCTCGTCGTGCAAGGAGGCGCTCAGCGCGTGCAGCGCCTTGAGGAGAGGCGCCGCCGCGTGGGCTCTTTCCGGCGCCGCCGCGGCGCGGAACAGCCAGAGCCAGCGTGCCAGAGCCGGGCTCGGGCGCGGGGCGATGTAGAAGGGGCTCGAGCTGTCGAGCAGCCAACGCAGTCCTCGGCCGAGGGCGCCGGGCGAGGCGAGGGGCTGGACATCGCTCGGTACCAGGAGCCCGCAGTTCGCGTAGGCGCCGCTGACGGGAGGGCATACCTCCGGCTCCTTCTCCAGCAGGGTCACCCGGGCGCCCGACTCGGACAGCCAGAGCGCACAGCAGGCCCCGACGGGTCCGCCGCCGATCACGACGACATCGGCTCGAGCGTCCATGCCGTTCCTTTCGCCGGGCGGCGACGGCTCACTGCCGGATGCCGCAGGTATGGCCTCTATGCTAACGAAGCCCTAACATCGAGTCTCTAGGGTCTCATGGTGGACCTGCAGGGCGTGCGGCGCTGTTCCGGCGCCGGCGCCGCACGATTCCCGACACGGATGTGACGATGGCCAGAGAGAACGTGCTTGTCGTCGATGACGAACGAGACATCCTCGAGCTCGTCAAGTACAACCTCGACAAAGAGGGCTATCACGTCACCGTGGTGGCCAGCGGCGAAGACGCTCTGGTCGCGACGCGCGCCAAGATGCCCGACATCATCGTGCTCGACCTCATGCTGCCCGGCGTGGACGGGCTCGAGGTCTGCCGTCGGCTGAAGACCGACGCCAAGACTCGCTCCATCCCCATCGTCATGCTCACGGCCAAGGGCACGGAGGCGGATGTGGTCGCCGGACTGGAGCTCGGCGCCTCCGACTACGTGACCAAGCCGTTCAGCCCGCGGGTCCTCACGGCCCGCATCCGGGCCGTGCTGCGCCGCGCCGACCAGGCTCCCGACGACGAAGCGACCATCCGCATCAAGCAGCTGACCATCCGCCCCGGTCGCCACCAGGTGAGCGTCGACGACAAGCCGGTGGAGCTGACCGCCACGGAGTTCCGCATCCTCCAGTATCTGGCCAAGCGCCCCGGCTGGGTGTTCACTAGGCAGCAGATCGTCGACGCCGCCCAGGGGGACGACCTATTCGTCAGCGACCGCTTCGTGACCGACCGCTCGGTGGACGTGCACATCGTCTCGCTGCGCCGCAAGCTGGGATGTTGCGGCGCCTACATCGAGACGGTGCGCGGGGTGGGGTACCGTCTGCAGGACGAGTGACCCGTGCGTAGGCAGCGTCTCTTCTGGCGCATCTACGCCACCTACCTGATCGTGGTGGTGCTCTGCACCGCGGCCGTAGGCTTCTACGCCGTTCGCTCTGCCCGAGGGTTCTACGTCGACCACACCGCGACCGAGCTCGAGGCCCGGGCGTCGCTGGTCCGGGAGCAGGTGGCTGCGCAGGCGGATTCGGGCTCCGCGGCGGAACTGCAGATGCTGGTGCGCCGTCTGGGCGCCGCCTCGGACACGCGTATCACCATCATCTCGGCAGGGCAGCCGGCCGCGGCCGCGGGTGTGGTCCTCGCTGACTCGGGTTCGCTGCCCGGCCAGATGGAGAACCACGGCGATCGGCCGGAGTACCTCGCCGCGCTCGAGGGCCGCAGCGGGCAGGCGATCCGCCGCAGCGACACGCTGGGTGAGGACATGATGTACGTCGCCATCCCCGTCATGGAGGACGGCCGCGTCGTCGCGGTCGCACGCACGGCCGTGACTCTGACCACCGTGAACGACGCACTCGACACCCTGTACGTGAGCATCGCGACCAGCGCCCTTGCGGTGGCCCTGATCGCGGGGGTGATCGGCCTCTACGTCTCGCGGCGCATCAGTAACCAGATGCGAGAGATCAGCGCCGGCGCGGAGCGGCTCGCCGCCGGGGATTTCTCGCACAAGCTCTTCGTTCCCCGCATCGAGGAGTTCGCCGGCGTCGCCGACAGCTTGAACCGGATGGCCGCCGAGCTTGACGACAAGCTGCGCACGCTCACCCACGAGCGCAACGAGCGCGAGGCCGTGCTTTCGAGCATGGTCGAGGGCGTGCTCGCCGTCGACACCGATGAGCGCGTCATCGCCGTGAACGCCGCCGCAGCCCGGCTGCTCGACACGGTCCCCGCGGCGGCGGAAGGCAAGTCCATCCAGGAGGTCGTCCGCAACCCCGACCTCCAGCGCGTCGTCGGCCTCGCGCTTGATGGGCAGCGCCCGGTGGAGGCGGACATCGTGATGAGAGTCGGGGCGGAGGACCGCGACCTGCAGGCCAACGGCACGCTGCTGCACGGCGAGAGCGGCTCCGACTCCGCCGTCGGCGCCGTCGTGGTGTTGAACGACGTGACCCGCCTCAAGCGCCTGGAGGCGGTGCGCCGCGACTTCGTCGCGAACGTGTCGCACGAGCTGAAGACCCCGGTCACCTCGATCAAGGGCTTCGCCGAGACCCTCGAAGACGGCGCCCTCGACGATCCCGAGGCGGCTCGGCGCTTCGTGCGCATCATCGCCGGGCAGGCCGACCGTCTGAACTCGATCATCGAGGACCTGCTTGCGCTGTCCACGCTGGAGCAGTCGCAGGACAGCCCTCTGCTCCAGCTGGAAGAGGCCGACCTCTGCGACGTCGTCGGCGTGGCGCTTGACGTCTGTGGGCCGAAGGCCGAGGCCCGCGCCATCGCCTTGAGCCAGACGTGCCCGGATTGCCTTCTTGCGCCGGTGAGTCCACCGCTGCTGGAGCAGGCGCTCGTCAATCTCATCGACAACGCGGTCAAGTACAGCCCGGAAGGGAGCACGGTCGAGGTCAGGCTCGAGGAAGCTCCGGAAGAGATCGTGGTCAGCGTGATCGATGAAGGGCAGGGAGTGCGCAGGGAGCACCTGCCCCGGCTTTTCGAGCGCTTCTATCGTGTGGACAAGGCCCGCAGCCGCGATCTCGGCGGCACGGGCCTTGGACTCGCCATCGTCAAGCACATCGCCCAGGTGCACGGTGGGCGCGTGTCGGTCGACAGCGTCGTCGGCCGCGGCAGCACCTTCCGCATCCATCTGCCGCGACGCTGACGCCTGCGTCCTCGCCCGGCGGTCCGCCCGGGCGTTCGGTTCTCTCACCCCTCGTTCACCGCCCGCTTTCGGCTTCGTCGGCGGCTGACCCCGCACTAACCGTGCGCTAACAGAGGGCCGGTAGCCTCCTCTCCGGTGGCGTCCTCACGCTGCCCTTCGCCAGGCCATAGAGCGATGCAAAGATGCGAAAGCGAGGTCACCGAATGAAGAAGTCCGCAAGCCCGTGGCGCCTCCTCCTGGTCGCCGCCACCGCACTTGCGCTGGTCGCGATGGCACTCGCGGTCGCCGCCTGCGGCAGCAGCAGCGCGTCGGAGGGCGGGGATGCAGCTGCGAGCGGCACGATCGTCGGCGCCGGCGCCAGCTTCCCGTATCCCCTCTACTCGAAGTGGGGTGAGGAGTACAACGCGACTGCGGGCGTCAAGCTCAACTACCAGTCGATCGGCTCGGGCGGCGGCATCTCCGCCATCAAGGCCAACACCGTCGACTTCGGCGCCTCTGATGCGCCGCTCGAGCAGGCGGAGCTCGACGAGTCCGGGCTCGCCCAGTACCCGATGTGCGTGGGCGGCGTGGTGCCCGTCATCAATCTCGAGGGAGTCGCGGCGGACGAGATGCGCCTGGACGCCGAGACGCTGGCCCACATCTTCAACGGCGACATCACGGTCTGGAACGACAAGGCGATCGCCGATCTGAACCCCGGCGTCAAGCTCTCCGACGCCAAGATCAGCGTCGTGCACCGCTCCGACAGCTCGGGCACCACCTGGATCTTCACCAACTACCTGACCGCCGCCGCCGGTGATGTGTGGACGGCCGGAGCCGACAAGGAAGTCGCCTGGCCGACCGGTGTCGGCGGCAAGGGCAACGAAGGTGTCGCCGCGAGCGTGCTGCAGCTCTCCGGCGCGATCGGCTACGTCGAGTACGCCTATGCCGCCGAGACCGGCATGACCACGACGCAGATGATGAACAAGGACGGCGAGTACGTGAAGCCGACCCTCGCTTCCTTCCAGTCCGCGGCCGCCGAGGCCGACTGGGAGGCCAGCCTGCCCAGCATGTTCCTGATCCTCGTCGACCAGCCGGGCACGGAGACGTGGCCGATCGCCGGCGCGTCATTCATCCTCGTCCAGAAGGACCAGGCGGACGCCGACCGCGCTCTGACCATGCTTGAGTTCTTCAACTGGGCGTACGAGAACGGGGCCACCTCGGCCGAGGCGCTCAACTACGTGCCGATCCCGGCCAACGTGTACGAGCTCGTGAAAAGCGACGTCTGGAGCACGGTCACCGCCGCGGGCACGCCCGTCTGGCAGTGATCAGAACCCGCTTCTGACGCGACTCAGGTTAGGTAGGGACCATGAGCACCGTCGATCTTGACATCCGTCCGGGCGCGGAAGGCCCGCGTGGCGTCGCCGAGGCGACGCCACGCGGGCGCCGCGGCCGGTTCGGGGATCCGATATTCCGCGTCCTGGCAACGGCCTGCGGGCTCACCGTGGCCTTGGGCATGTTCGGCCTGGCCGCGGTCCTCGTCTACAACTCCTGGCCGGCGATCACCGGGCTCGGGACGCACGTCATCACCACGGTCGCGTGGTCGCCGACGACCGGCGAGTATGGAGCGCTCGCGGCCCTCGCCGGGACCTTTCTCTCGACGCTGGTGGCCATGGTCATCGCCGTGCCGCTGGCGCTCGTGATCGCCTTGCTCCTCGTCGAGCTCGTGCACCCCGCCGTCGCCCGCGTCGTGGGTACGGCCATCGAGATGCTCGCCGCGATCCCGAGCATCATCTTCGGCATGGTCGGTATCTTCGTCGTCGTGCCGTTCATGCAGGACACCTTCGTGCCCTGGGTGCTCAGCACACCACTCGGGCAGCTCCCCGGCATCAAGCCCGGGGAGACCTTCCAGCAGGGCGGCGTCTCCATCTTCACCGCGGGGATCGTCCTGGCGTTCATGATCCTGCCCTTCATCACCGCCGTGTCGCGTGACGTCATGGCCATGGTTCCCCAAGTCACCAAGGAGGCGGGCTACGGCATGGGCTCCACGACGTGGGAGGTCATGCACAAGATCAGCCTTCGCTACGCGAACAGCGGGATCGTCGGCGCCGTCTTCATCGGGCTGGGCAGAGCCCTCGGAGAGACGATGGCCGTCGCCTTCCTGATCGGCAGCGTCTACGACAAGCTGCCCACTTCGCTGTTCGACCCCGGCACCTCCATCGCCTCGCTCATCGCGAACACCTTCAGCGAGGCCACCGACGAGATCCAGCTGAGCGCGCTGATCGAGCTCGGTCTGATCCTGTTCCTCATCACCGTGCTCTTCCAGATCGCCGCCCAGTTCTGGCTGCGGCGCGTGCAGCGCAGCACGGGAGGCAGGGCATGAGCGCCGTCGCGCAGACAGAGTCGGCACTCCCGCTGCGCCGCCGGTCGGTCACGCGTCGCAAGGCCGTCGACCTGCTCGTCAAGGTGCTCTCGTGGATCGGCGCATGGTTCGGCATCGCGGTCATGGCGTTCATCGTGTGGGAAGTCATCGTCCGCGGCGCCGCCGCGCTCAACTGGGACTTCTTCACCCAGTCGACGCCCCAGGACTTCACCGCCTCGGCCGGCGCGGGGATGGCGAACGCCATCGTGGGCACGCTGGTGATCACCGGCTTCGCCGCCGCGATCGGCATCCCCATCGGCTTCCTCGCGGGAGTCTACCTTGCCGAGTTCGGGCGCAACGGCCGCCTCGCCACGTCGGTGCGCATGATCGCCAACGTGGTGATGGGCGTGCCGTCGATCATCGTCGGCGTGTTCGCCTTCGCGATCATGGTCAGGCCGGTGGGCCACTACTCCGGCATCGCCGGCGCTGTGGCCCTCGCCTTCATCATGCTGCCGGTGATGGCGCGCACCACGGAGGACATCCTCAACCTGGTGCCCAACGAGCTGCGCGAATCGGCGCTGGCCATGGGCGTGCCGCGCTGGAAGGTCACGCTGGGCGTGATCTGTAAGGCGGCGCGGGGCGGTCTGATCACCGGCGCCACCTTGGCGATCGTCCGCGTCGCCGGTGAGACGGCGCCGCTCCTGTTCACCGCGCTCAGCAGCCCGTACTGGCTGACCGGGCTCTTCGGGCCCGGCGGCTTCTTCGGCGGGCCGACCGCCAACCTCACCAAGACGATCTACGACTTCGCCGGCTCGCCCTACCCGTACCTGCAGGAGCTCGCCTGGGGCGGGGCGCTCGTCATCATCATCGCCGTGCTGGGCATGAACGTGCTGGTTCGGCTCGTCTTTCAGCGAGGCAAGAAATGGTAGGGACCAAAGTGGAAGAACCGACACAGATGACCAGTGAGGCCACTGTGGTGCCCCCGCGACTCGAGGTCGCGGAGGACAGGCGCGGTGGCGACGAGGATTTCGCTTCGCTGCCCAGCCAGATCTCGGTGCGCGGACTCGACTTCTTCTACGGCAAGGAGCAGGCGCTCTTCTCCAACGACATCGAGATCAAGCAGAATCGCGTGACGGCCGTCATCGGCCCGTCGGGTTGCGGCAAGTCGACGCACATCCGCACCTACAACCGCATCTTCAACCTGTACCGCGATCAGCGCGCGAAGGGCGAGATCCTGATGGACGGCGAGAACGTCCTCTCGTCGCAGACCGACCTGCTCGACCTCCGTCGGCGGGTCGGCATGATCTTCCAGAAGCCGAGCCCGTTCCCGATGACGGTGTTCGACAACGTCGCCTACGGGCTGCGCCAGCACTACAAGCTCAGCCGGTCGGAGCTCTCGGACAGGGTCGAGCACGCGCTGAAGCGCTCGGC
Organism: uncultured Actinomycetes bacterium; assembly: GCA_963709345.1. Taxonomy (GTDB): domain Bacteria; phylum Actinomycetota; class Thermoleophilia; order UBA2241; family UBA2241; genus CAIXSE01. The sequence continues at coordinate 271,665 of CAVPVX010000001.1, read as the reverse complement.
CATCTGGGATGAGGTCAAGAACAAGCTCAGCGAGCCCGGCAACGCGCTCAGCGGCGGCCAGCAGCAGCGTCTCTGCATAGCCAGAGCCATCGCCGCCGAGCCCGAGGTGCTGCTCATGGACGAGCCGTGCTCGGCGATCGACCCGGTGGCGACCGCCAAGATCGAGGAGCTCGTACTCGATCTCAAGAGCCGCTACACGATCGTGCTGGTGACCCACAACATGCAGCAGGCCGCGCGCGTCAGCGACTACACGGCCTTCTTCTTCCAAGGCTACATCGTCGAGTTCGGCCCGACGACGCAGATCTTCTCGAACCCGGCGCAGAAGCAGACCGAGGAATACATCACTGGCCGCTTCGGCTGAGTGGTGATGCCGCTATGACGCATCTGCAGAGAGAGACTGACCGGCTCAAGCGCAAGATCCTCGCCTTGGGCGCGCTCGTAGAGGACAACCTGCGCATGGCGTTCCAGGCGATCGAGCAGCGCGACCCCGCCAAGGCCCGGCGCGTGATCGCCACCGACGAGCTCATCGACCAGAACGAGGTCGACGTCGAGGAGGAGTGCCTCAAGATCCTGGCGCTCTACCAGCCGGTGGCGGGCGACCTGCGCTTCGTCGCCGCCGTCATCAAGATCAACAGCGAGCTCGAACGGATCGGCGACCTCGCCTCCAACATCGCCGAGCGCGGTCTGCAGCTCGTGGACGAGCACCCGGTGAGCATTCCCGACGGCTTCGCCGTGATGGCCGACCGCACCGGGACCATCCTCGAGAAGGCGCTCGATGCGCTGGTGCGTCAAGACGCCGTGATGGCGCGCCGGGTGATGGCCGACGACGACGAGATCGACCTGCTGTACCTGGAGCTCATCGAGGAGCTCAAGCGTGTCATCCGCGTGGACCTCGACCACCTCGATGCCATCGTGCTGCTGTTCAGCGTCGCCCGGTATCTCGAGCGCCTGGCCGACCACGCGACGAACATCGCCGAGGACGTGCTCTACATGGTGGAGGGCGAGATCTACCGCCACCAGCCGGCAGTGGCTTCGGGGACGGCGGAAGAGGCGTTCCACTTCGGAGACGCCGTCGCTTGGCGACGACGGGATGTGAGAGCGGCGCGGCGCCGCCGCGCCGATGAGCTTACCGCATGCCTTCCGGCGGCCGGTCCCTACCCCGCCGCCAACCGCGAAGGCGAACAGGTGGCCCGGGCTTCCTCCACCAGGCCCGGGCCACCGCCCCTGCCGCGGAGCCGGCAGAAGCCGATCTGCGTCACTTGACCTTGATGGTCGTCTGCCGGCGACTTCGCCTTGCCCTTCACGAAGTAGTACTTGGTCGTCTTCGTGGGGGTGACTCTCACGCGTACGTGGAGTAGCGCGCCGTGTACCCGCCGGCGAGGCTCTCGGATGCGCGTGACGTGGTGACGCCCCGGCTGTGCCAGGAGCCGTCGTAGTACGAGCGGAGGTAGACCTTGGCGCCCTGCGCGAGCGCCGGGTAGATGCGTCCCTTGAGCGTGATGCTCTTGCCGGCCGCGATGGTCGCGGCGTTGCGCGCCGCCGGGCTGATGCTCATGCTGGTGAAGACGGCCCAGGAGCTGTTCAAGCCGAGTTTGACGCGCAGCGTGCCGCCGTCGATGTATGTCGTCCCTCCGCTCCCGACGATGGCGGCCTTGACGATCCGCGGCGACGAGCCTCGCTTGACCGTGTAGACGGCGCGGAGCGAGCCCTTGGCCGCCAGCGCCTTGCCTATCTGGGAAGGCGTGCGCCGGATCGGCCCCCAGTCGTGGAGAGAGCCGTAGTAGTCGTAGGGGTCCTTCACGCCCTTCAGATAGGCGATCTTGGAAGCGCCGGACCATGAGAGCTCGATGTTCTCGGTGTGGCCGCCCGAGCACGAGAAGTAGAACGCCATGATGGGCTTGCCGCCGTAGCTCGGCACGACGCCGGCGGTGCTTCTGACGGCAGCGTTCGTGCGCGAGTCCTCGATACCGATGCCGACGTAGGCTTGGTCACGTACGTCGCAGTAGACGTCCCAGGACTGGCTGGGCTGCCGCGACGAGAGGGCGTACGCGCGCGCCGCGGCCGCCTGCGTCTTGAGCGCCTCGGCGGGCCACGACGGCGACACCTCGTGCGGCACGACGCCGCGCAGGTAGCTCTCAAGCGGGACGTGATTGACGATCATGAGACCGCCGCCGCTGCGCATGACCCGGATCGTCCCGCGGTAGGCGCCGGTCTTGCCCAGGTCGCTGGCCGTCAGCAGGCGCAGCGACCCTTTGGTGGCCTTGAACGTCACGGCGGCGTTGAAGTCCTTGCGCAGTGAGCCTGCGACGACGCGGTAGGCGCTGCCCGTGTACGTCACGGTCGCGGTCGCGCCGGCCGGGATCGTCATGGCGGAGCCTGTGCCTTGGGCGGTGTAGGCGCTGGGACAGGTCACTTTGACGGCGCTGATCCCGCTGCGCAGGCGCACGCGCATCGACGTGTTGGCGACGCTCTTGAACGAGATGCCGGTGTAGTAGTGCTTGAGGATCGCCTTATAGTCCCAGCCGTGCTTGGCGTAGCCGTACGCCCCCCACTGCGAGAGACCGATGCCGTGCCCCCAGCCGTGCCCCGTGATGGTGAAGGCGTACTGGCTCGAGTAGGCGGCCGCGGGGCCTGCCGTTGCGAGCAGGGCGAGGGTGGCTACCAGGACGGTGAGGGCCAGCCGATTTCGGAGGGCACGGCCCGACCGCACGCGGAAGCTCCGCCGGTGGCGGGGAGTCGCGGGCGTCGGTGTGTCGAGTGAGGGAGTCATGGGGGGTCGAGGCATCAGCAGCCTCCTTCGCTGAGGATACGTGCCCCGTGCCGGCGGGGCAAACGTCGTTGTCGCAGTCGTGACTCCTTCTTGCATCGACCCGCATCTCCTTTCCTTGAGGCTGCTGAGTCCTCTCACCGCTCCTGTGCCACGGTCCCCCCGGGACGCGTCGGAGGATGCGTCGTGGTACCCTCAACGCTGCGCGTAAGGAATGGCGCGGCCGGCGGCGAAAGCCTGAGGCGGGCCGTGCTCGCGGCTCCGGCCGCGCTCAAGCCACCGGCCGACACGCCGATAGCAGAGAGAAATGAATCGACTCCCCATCCCCATGCGCCCGCTCCTCCTCGCCGCGGCGACCGCGCTTGCGCTCGTCGCGCTGCCGGCTCCGGCCGCCCCGGCGAAGACGTACACCGACGTCTCCAAGGCCCACTGGGCCTACGCGCATATCAAGTCGGTGACCGATCGCAGCGCCTCCGGCTATCACCTGCTGCACGACTTCGGCACGGCGTTCAAGCCGGAGCGGGCGATCACCCGGCAGCATCTGGCTCGCTCGCTCGTCCTGGCGTCCGGCCACTACGGGGAGAAGATCACGCCGGTGGCCATCAAGGACGTCCCGCGCGGACATCGCTACTACAGCGTCATCCAGATGGCCGTGAAGTACGGCTACTTGTCGGTCGACAAGGACGGTTACTTCAAGCCGGCGAAGACGGTGACTGCGGCCGGAGCCGAGGTGGCGATGGTGTGCTGGCTCAAGGAGCGCTACTCGCGCTCCGACTGGCGGCTGCTCACGAGCCTTCGGCCCGGCCGCTGGGAGCCCAACCCCGGCTGGAAGACCGGCGCGCCCTCGTACCTGCCCTGGGTGGTGGCGTCGAGACAACTCCAGCTGCGCTTCAACCACCCGAGCTCCGACGACGGTCACGAGGTGACGCCGAACCAGGCGATCGACCGGGCTGAGGTCGCGTACATGTTCTACCGTGCGTACAAGGTCGGCGGCGAGTGGATGCCGTACGGCCTCGCCGACTTTGCGACGGTCACCCTGCCGCCACTGAGCGCCCGCCAGAAGCAGATCGCCAAGTTCGCGCTCAAGTATGTCGGCTATCCCTACGTCTGGGCCGGCGAGTATCCGACGAAGAACTCGCCGTACGGGTACCAGAAGTCGGGCGGCTTCGACTGCTCGGGTTTCGCCTTCTACGTGATGAAGATGCACTTCGGCTACCCGATCACCGTCAACGAGCGCGGCGGCGCCGAGATGGCCAGGCGGGCCAAACCGCGCATCACGCGATCGAGGCTCAAGAGCGGCGATCTGATCTTCTTCGGGCCCAACGGGCCGAAGTCGAGCGTCAGCTCGATCTACCACGTCGGCCTCTATCTGGGACGCGGCTGGTTCATCCACTCGACCGGTTCGAGCAACGGCGTGACCCTCGGCTCGCTCAACACCTCGAGCTACTACAAGTCGGCGTTCGCCTGGGGCCGGCGGCTACTCAAGAAGTCCGAACTCGCAGTGGACTAGAGCGACCGGTCGTCCCGCGCAGACGACCGACTCACGGTAGAGCACTGGCTCTCGGCGTGATCGGTGCCGTACACTGATTCTCATGAGGTAATCGAACCTTGGGGGTCCAGTGAACTCGCGCGCGCATCAGACCGTCGCCGGCCTCTTCCTGATCATGCTCGTCCTGCTGTGCGTGGCCTGTCTTCCGATGGTCGCGGCGGCCGCCGACGAGCCGGCGCTCACGCTGACGGCCACTCCGGCGACCGTCACCCACGGGAGCGCCACGAGGATCGTCGCGCAGGTCTCCGTCCCGAAGGCGACGCTCACGCTGAGCCGGCGGTTCGCTACGGAGAGCGGGTTCACGCTCGTCGATACCGTCATCGCGGACGCCGCCGGCAAGGTCGTGTGGACGCGGCGACCGAGCGTCGATCTCACGTACCGGGTGGACTTCGCCGGCGACGAGACATGGGCCGCCGCGGCGGCCGAAGCGACGGTGTCGGTGCGCCCCCGCCTGAACCTGCGGGTCGCGACCAGGAAGCCCGTCCTCAAGGGCAGGCGTCTCGTCTTCTCGATCACCGTGCGCCCCGCCCATCCCGGTGGCGCCGTCCAGCTCCAGCGCCGGACCGCCGACGGCTGGGTCGTCATGAAGGACCTGCTCCTCGATGATGCGTCGGCCGCCCGCTTCTCGTGGCGCGTCGACAAGCTGGGCGCTCTCGTGGTGCGTGCGCGCATGGCAGCGGACGCCGACCACGTCGCCGGCTACAGCGCCCGCTGGAAGACCACCGTGTACGACCGTCGCAACCCGTACGGCGTGCCTACCCGCTATCCGCGGCTGATCCTCGTCGATCTGAGCAAGTACAAGCTCTACTACCACGAGTACGGGCAGGTCATCCGGGTGTTCGACTGCGTGCTTGGGCGCCCGGGTCTGCCCACGCCGAAGGGGCACTTCAAGATCTACGCCAAGGATCCCAACATGTACGGCCCGTACGGGCCTAAGCGGATGCGCTACCTCGGGTTGTACGCGATCCACGGCACCAACGAGCCATGGCTCCTGAATCGCTATCCGCGCAACTACTCACACGGCTGCACGCGGCTCTCCAACACGAACATCCGCTGGCTGTACTCGCGGGCGCGTGTCGGAACCCCCGTGTGGAACGTGCCGTGAGGTGACGACCGCGGACGGTCGCCGGTCGCCTCCGGTGACGGCGCGACGGCGCCCGCGTCAGTCGAGGCCGGAGTACTGGCGGCTGTAGTACTCGCGCCACTCGCCGGACTTGAGCGCCCGCCACCATCCGGGGTGGTTGCGATACCAGGTAACGGTCCGTTCGAGACCGGCCTCGAAGGGCGTCTCGGGACTCCAGCCCAGGCTGCGCAGCTTGCCGCAGTCGATGGCGTAACGGCGGTCGTGGCCCGGCCGGTCGGTGACGTACCGGATGAGATCCGGACTCTTGCCGAGCAGCTCGAGGATGCGCCCGGTGAGCTCGAGGTTCGTGACCTCGTTGCCGCCGCCGATGTTGTAGACCTCGCCGGGCGCGCCCTTGCGCAGCACGAGGTCGATCCCGGCGCAGTTGTCGTCGACGTACAGCCAGTCGCGGACGTTGAGGCCGTCGCCGTACACGGGCAGGGGCTGGTCGTCTACGGCGTTGGTGATGAACAGCGGGACGATCTTCTCCGGATACTGGTATGGCCCGTAGTTGTTGGAGCTCCTCGTGATAAGCGTCGGCGCACCGAACGTGCGGTGGTAGGCGAGCACCAGCAGGTCGGCGCCGGCCTTGCTGGCCGAGTAGGGACTAGATGGGTCGAGATCCGACTCTTCGGTGAAGGCGCCGGTCTCGGTGGAGCCGTACACCTCATCCGTGCTGATCTGCAGGTAGCGGGAGATACCGAGTTCGCGAACCGCCTCGAGCAGTGTGTGGGTGCCGAGGACATCGGTGCGGATGAAATCCTGGGGTTCGCTGATGGAGCGGTCGACGTGCGTCTCGGCGGCGAAGTTGACGACGGCGTCGGCGCCGCGGAGCGCCTCGCCGACGACCGTGGCGTCGCAGATGTCGCCCTTCACGAACGCGTAACGGGCGTCGTCTTCGACGTCGCGGAGGTTCTCGGGGTTACCCGCGTACGTCAGCTTGTCGAGGTTGAGGATCTCGACGTCGTCGTGCCGCGCCAGCATGTAGCGCACGAAGTTCGAGCCGATGAAGCCGGCGCCGCCGGTGACCACGAGTCTCACGTTGCGTCCTCCTGAATCGCCGTTACTCGAGTGCGATGAGCCGTCGACCGCCTCGGCCACGCCTTCGGCCCAGTGCGGCAGGCGCGGCACGGGGCGTTCGCTGCCGAGTGCCGAGAACGCCGGGCGGCGCGCCGCCCGGCCGGCCTCGGCGGTCGTGATCGGCTCCACGTCCACCTCGAGCCCGGCGAGCTGGACGACCTCGCGGGCCAGCTCACACCACGAGCAGTAGCCGCTGCCGGCGAGGTGGTAGAGGCCGGGGCCGACGCCGCTGAGTAGCGCTTCGTCGACGGCCGCGGCAAGGTGACCGGCGTAGGTCGGCGAACCGACCTGGTCGTCGACCACCCTGAGCGGAGCGCCCGTCCCGTCGCGGTCCCGCGCGGCGGCAAGGATCGTCTTGACGAAGTTGCGCCCGGTCTCACTGAAGAGCCAGGAGGTGCGGAAGACGGTGCCGTGCACCCAGCGAAGCACCTCCTCCTCCATCTCGAGCTTGGTGCGCCCGTACACGCTGAGCGGATTCGGGCGGTCGCTCTCGACGTAGGGCGAGCCCTTGCGCCCGTCGAAGACGTAGTCGGTGCTGAACGCTACGACGGCCGTATGCGTGCCGCGCACCGCCTCGACGACGTTGCGGGTGCCCTGCACGTTGACGGCGGCGGCGCGACCGGGGTCGGTCTCGGCCCCGTCCACGTCCGTGTAGGCGGCGCAGTGCAGGACTGCGTCGGGGGTGAAGCCGCGTACCGCAGCGCGGACGGCCTCGGCGTCGCGGATGTCGAGGCTCTCCTCGCGGCTGAGGAAGACCTCACCCTCGAGGATGTGGGCGAAGGCGGTGGCCAGCTGGCCACCGGCGCCTGTGATGAACCAGCGCGGCATGTCGTCGCCGGCCGCGCCTAGCGCAGCTTGACGCCCCAATCGTACGGGATCGCCGGGTGGTCGGACGCCAGTTCGAGTTGGTCCGGCGCATCGTACTTGTAGACCTCGGTCGGCGCGTTGACGATGAACGCCTCCTCGACGCTGACGCACTTCCAGCCGTGCCACACGCCCGGCGGCACGCGGACCAGCAGCGGCTTGTGCTCGCCGAGGAAGAACTCATCGGTCTGGCCGGCCGTCGGTGACGCCGCATGGCCCGGCGCGGCTGCGTCGCCCGAGGCGCCGCGGCCGTCGTGAAGCACGAGCTTGATCATGCCCTTCACGCACACGACGTTGTCGTACTGCGCGTCGTGCAGGTGCCAGCCTTTGACCACGCCCGGGTAGGTCGTGGTCATGTAGAATTGCCCGAAGCGGACGAAGAGATCGTCGTCGTTGCGCAGGCACTCCATGAGCCGGCCGCGCTCGTCCGGCACGACCTTGAGCTGCTTGGTCATGACGCCGTCGATCATGCGATACCTCCTGTCCCGGCCGGTGTCCGGCCGCTCACTGCGTCGATCATCGGCGCTTCGCTACAGGATCCCTATCCGGCACGAGTCGCCTACCAGGAAGCGGTAGGCCACCGGCCGCGCCTCGCTGTGGGCGATGACGCAGTCGCGGCCGATCAGGCTGTCGGTCATGCGCGTGCCGAGATGCGAGATGCGGCTGTTCTCGAGGACGATCGAGTGCTCGAGCTCGGCGTTCTCCACGGCGACGCCGTCGCTGATCGAGGTGTACGGGCCGACGAAGGCGTCGGTGAGCCGGCAGCCGGAGCCGATGACGGCCGGCCCGCGCACGGTGCAGCGCTCGAGCCTGCTGCCCTCGCCGATCTGTACGGCGCCCTCGATGGTGCACTCGACGAGGTCGCCGCGAACGTCCCGCGCGATCGTGCTGAGCACGAGGCGGTTGGCCTCGAGCATGTCTTCGAGCTTGCCGGTGTCCTTCCACCAGCCGGTCACCACGTGCGGCTCCACGCGCAGGCCGCGGTCGACGAGGTGCTGGATGGCGTCGGTGATCTCCAGCTCGCCGCGGGCGCTGGGGGCGATCGCCTTGACGCTGTCGAAGATCGCCGGCGTGAACAGATACACGCCTACGAGGGCGAGGTCGCTGCGCGGCTCGGCGGGCTTCTCGATGAGCCGCGCCACATTGCCGTCGCCGTCCAGCTCGGCGATGCCGTAGCTCTGGGGGTCGGTCACCTTCTGCAGCAGGATGAGCGCGTCCGGCCGGCTCTCCTCGAAGCCGCGGACGAAGGGCGTGATGCCCTCCTTCAGCAGGTTGTCGCCGAGGTACATGACGAAGGGTTCGTCGCCGAGGAAGTCCTCGCTGATGCGAACGGCGTGGGCGAGACCCAGCGGAGCTTCCTGAGGGATGTAGGTGACGTCGAGGCCGAAGCGGCTGCCGTCGCCGACCGCGGCCTCGATCTCGTCGCGGGTGTCGCCGACCACGATGCCGACGGCGTCGATGCCGGCGGCCTTCATCGCCTCGAGCCCGTAGAAGAGCACCGGCTTGTTGGCGACCGGGACGAGCTGCTTGGCGGCCGTGTGGGTGATCGGGCGCAGACGCGTACCGGCGCCGCCGCTCAGGATGAGGCCCTTCATCGGCATCTCCTTGGCCGCCGGGCGGTCAGATGGTCTCGTCGTCCGTCAGCTCGTCGTCGGTCTCGCTGGAGAGGAGGTCGAGAACATGATGCTCGTCGACCGCCTTACCGACGAAAACGACGTTGGGGCCCGTCCAAAGAGTGATGCGGGCTCCCACCGGCAGCCGGTACGAGTCGCCGTTGACGACGATGCGCGTGAGCGTCGACCGCTCCATGTCGCGCGTGACCTCGGCGCTGTCGATGCGGAACGGCTCGGCGTCGCCGAGTTGCAGGCGGGGTTCTCTGCTGTCGTCGATGATCACGCGGCGGAGTATAGCATCCGGGTGCCTGGCCCTACCGCCACATCCGTGATTTAGTAGCAAGGACGGGCACGGTCGGTCCTGGGGGGGCGACCGGCAGGTCACAAGGAAGGAGCTCACGTGTCTGCACGATCCAGAACAGGTCGCGGCCGCTTACTCATCCTGGTGCTCGCCGCGTTACTGGCGGTGGGGCTCCTGTGGGGTCTGGGCTCCGCGCTCGCCTCCAGCGAGAGTCCGGCGGCCGACGGCGGCAAAGTGACACTTCGTCTCGGCTGGACGAACGATCCGGACAACCTCAACCCGTTCATCGGCTACGAGTCGTCGTCGTACGAGATCTGGGCGATCAACTACGAGCTGCTGGTCGGCTTCCGCGCCGAGGACCTGGCCAACGTGCCCGGTGTCGGCCTCGCCACCGACTGGCAGACCTCCGACGACGGCAAGGTGTGGACGTTCACGATCACCGACCAGTCGAAGTGGCAGGACGGCAAGCCACTGACCGCCAAAGACGTCGCCTTCACCTTCAACTACATCATCGACAACGAGCTCGGGATGTTCACCGACTACGTCAAGTTCATCGAGAAGGTCGAGGCGACCGACGACACGACGGTGGTGTTCACCTGCTCCAAGCCCAAGGCGAACATGCTCGGCCTCTGGATCCCGATCCTGCCGGAGCACATCTGGAGCAAGGTCAGCCCCAAGGAAGTCGAGAACAAGTTCAAGAACTCGCCGCCCATCATCGGCTCGGGGCCCTTCCAGGTGGTCGAGTGGAAGAAGGGCGAGTACGTGCGCATGGTCGCCAACAAGGACTACTGGCGCGGCGCTCCCAAGATCGACGAGGTCATCTACCAGACCTACCAGAACGCGGACACGATGGCGCAGGACCTCAAGACCGGCGCCATCCAGAGCGGCTGGAACATCCCCGCAGCCCAGTTCGACCCGCTGAACAACGAGCCGGACCTCGAGTCGATCAAGGCAGTGACCATCGGCCTCGATCAGCTCGGCTTCAACTGCGCCGACCAGAAGGTGTTCCCGAAGTCGACCGGTCACCCGGTGCTTCAGGACCCGGCCTTCCGCAGCGCCCTGCAGTGGGCCATCGACAAGGACAAGATCGTCTCCATCGGCTACAACGGCAACGCCGCCCCCGGCGACTCGCTCGTCACGCGTGACTTCTACTCGAGCGAGGCCGACTTCCACTGGACGCCGCCGGCGGAGCAGGCCTACACCTTCGACCTCGACAAGGCTCGCCAGGCGCTCGACGAGGCCGGCTACCCCGACGCCAGCGGCGACGGCATCCGTGAGTACAAGGGCAAGCCGATCAAGCTGCGTCTGTTCGCGCGCACGGAGTCGACCGAGAGCCAGAACTGCGGCAAGCTCATCACCGGCTGGTTCAAGGACGTGGGCCTCGACATCGACTACCAGATCATCGACGACGGCGCCCTCGGCGACAAGCAGTACAACTACGATGGTGACGAGTTCGCCCCCGACTTCGACCTGTTCATCTGGGGCTGGGGCGGCGACGTCGACCCCAACTTCATCCTCTCGATCATGACCACCGACTCGATCGAGTACTGGAGCGACTGCAACTGGTCGAACGCGGAGTACGACAAGCTCTTCCTCGAGCAGCAGACGACGATCGACGTGCAGGAGCGCATCGACATCGTCCACCGCATGCAGGAGATCATCTACGACGAGTCGCCCTACATCCCGCTGGTGTACCCGAAGGACCTTCTTGCCGCCAACAAGGGCACGTGGACGGGCTGGGTACGCTCGAATCAGGACATGGGCGCCTGGTGGTACAACACGCAGCCGGACACCTACGTCGCGGTGCACCCCGGCGTGACGACAGATGAAGAGGCGGCGGGCGGCTCCAGCACGACCCTCATCATCGCGATCATGGTCGCTGCCGCCATCGTCATCCTTCTCGTGGTGTTCCTGATGCGGAGACGCAGCGGTCGCGCCGAGACGGAGGCGTGAGCCGGCGAGACTGAGACGTCGCCACTCCTGCGGGCGACGAAGGAGCGAGCACGGCGGGCGGCCGGCGCGAGAGCGTCGGCCGCCCGCTTCATGCGTGGACGCGACCGGTCAGGACGCGAAGCTCAGATACGGACGCCAGCTCTCGTGGACGTGGTCCACGTGCAGGAGCACGAAAGCCGCCTGCCCCGGCTGGCGCGGCGCGCGCAGCAGCCGGAGGCCGGCTACGTGGAGAGGCCGGTCGCCCTTTCGGCGGTTGCAGGGTGCGCACGACGTGACGAGGTTGTCCCACGTGTCGGCGCCGCCCCTGGAGCGCGGCACCACGTGGTCCACGGTGAGGTGGCGGGTGCTGCCGCAGTACTGGCAGCGGTGCCCGTCGCGCGCGAATACGGCGCGGCGGGAGATGCGCCCCGACGTCGCCCGACGTGGGATGTGGACGTAGGAGTTCAAGCGGATGACGAGCGGGACCTCGTAGGCGGCGCGCTCGCTGCGAAGGGCCCCTCCGGATTGCTCAAGCACTTCCGCCTTGCCCTTGAGAAGCAGCACCACAGCGCGCCGCGCCGTGCAGACGTTGAGCGGCTCGTAGGTCGTGTTCAAGACGAGCACCTTGGGCATCGCGCTCGATAGTAGCACCTGGCGTAGACTTGACGCATGGATCTCTTCTCGATGAGCGACGCGCAGGTCGCGGCCGAGGCGCCGCTTGCGGCGCGCATGCGGCCGCGAACCCTCGAGGAGTTCGCCGGCCAGGACCACATCGTCGGGCCGGGGAGCGTGCTCCGGGCGGCCATCCGCGGCGGCGAGCTCTTCAGCATGATCCTTTTCGGGCCGCCGGGCAGCGGCAAGACGACGCTGGCGCGGCTCATCGCGGCGGAGACGGGCGCCCGGCTGGTCCAGCTCTCGGCGGTGAGCTCCGGCACGGCCGACGTCCGCGCGGCGATCAAGGGCGCGAGCGAGGCCCGCGCCCTCAGTGCGGCTCGCACCGTGCTCTTCATCGACGAGATCCACCGCTTCAACAAGGCTCAGCAGGACGCCCTGCTGCCGGCGATCGAGGACGGCATCGTCACGCTCATCGGGGCGACGACCGAGAACCCGTACTTCGAGGTCAACTCGGCGCTCATCAGCCGTTGCCAGCTGTACCGCTTCGAGCCACTGGCCCCCGAGCTTATCGAGAAGGTCGTCGCGGCCGCTGTCGTCGACCCGGCGCGGGGGCTCGGCGACAAGCACGTCACGCTGGAGGGCGGCGCGCCCGGCTTTCTTGCGGGGATCTCGCGCGGCGACGCGCGAGTGGCGCTGAACGCGCTCGAGACCGCCTGGCGTTCGCGGTCGGCAGCGCTGCGTACCGGGGCGGGCACCGCTTCGCCGGTGGCGCTCGAGCTCACCGTCGCCGACCTGAGGGACGCGGCGCAGAAGTCCCCCGTCTCGTACGACCGCGACGATTCCCACTACGACACCATCTCGGCGTTCATCAAGAGCATGCGCGGCAGCGACCCCGACGCGGCCATCTACTACATGGCGTCGATGATCGCCGGCGGCGAGGATCCGAAGTTCATCGCTCGCCGCATGATCGTCTTCGCCAGCGAGGACGTCGGCAACGCCGACCCGCAGGCGTTGCAGGTCGCGATCGCGGCGTCGCGGGCGGTCGAGTTCGTCGGGCTTCCGGAGTGCCGCATCAACCTGAGCCAGGCGGTCGCCTATCTGGCTCTCGCGCCGAAGAGCAACGCCGCGTATAGGGCCGTCGACGCGGCGCTCGACGACGTGCGGCGGGAGGGCAACCAGCCGCCGCCGGCCCATCTTCGCGATGGGAGCTATCGCGGCGCCAAGGAACTCGGGCACGGCGTGGGGTACAGGTACCCGCACGCATGCGGCGGCTGGGTCGACCAGCAGTATCTGCCGGACAAGCTCTCAGGACGCCGCTACTATGTGCCGATACGAGGAGTCGAGAGCGAGCTCGCCGCCCGCTTGGCGGAGACCAGACGGCGGGCGGCCGACGACGACCGCGAGTTGAGAGGTGACGAGCGCCGTGACTAGCGTGTACATAGGGGTTCTTGTCTTCCTGATCGTCGCGCTCGTCGCGCTGGTCGGCGTCTGGATCTACGCGCGCTCCGTCAAGCGCGACCTCGAAATGCAGCCGTCAGCCGTGACCGGCGCCTGCGCCTCTCTCGAGATGGCGCCGGAGAACGTGGCGAGGCTCCGGGAGCTAAGCGCGGAGCCGATCCTCGTCAAGCAGGGCGACGAGGGCGTGCGCGTTCAGATCGAGCATCGGCCGATGTTGCCGCTGATGGCCTTCGTCGGTACCGACGTGAGCGCCGCGCTCACAGAGGCGGCGGCGCGGGTCACGGAACGGTGGGGTCCTCGGTGGGTCGCCCTGATAACCGCCGGCGACGAGGGTGGGGTCACGGCGCAGCGTCTCGCTTGACGTTCCGGGCAGGACTGCACCCCACCGCCACCGTATACAGGGCTGTACACTGGTAAAGTCCGGGCACCTTTCTTCCGAAGAACAGTTCGCCGGCATCGCGCGCCCGTACGGCTGGCGTACGGCTGGGCAGCCGCCAAGGAGGCAGCGATGAAGCTGATGAGATTCCTGCTCGGGCTCGTGATAGGGGCCGGAGTTGCCGTGCTGGTCACCCCCAAGAGCGGGCGCGAGATGCGCCGACAGCTGGTCGGCGGCGCCACCGGCAGGCTGCTGCCTGCCGCACCGGTCGAGTTCCCGCAGCCGGAGGGCGGGCGGGAGTGGGACGACGAGGCGGGTGTCGCGGTGGCGGAGAAGGCGCCGGAGCCTGTGGCGGAGGGCGTTTGGACGCCCGAGCCGGCGCTCGACATCGGGAACGCCGTCGTGGTCGAAGAGCTCGCCGACGACCTCAAGGCGCGCATCGACGAGACCCGTGCGGCCGTCGAGTCCGAGATCGCCCAGCCGTTCGGGAGTGTCGAGGAAGCCGCCGAAGAGGCGGCCGCCGCCGACGTCGCGGAGGCTGCCGAAGCAGCTGTAACCGAGGCGGCCGTCGCCGATGTGATCGCCGAGCAGGCTGTGGCCGAGGCTCTGGTGGCGGAGGCCGTTGCCGAAGAAGCGGCTGTCGAGGCGGTCGCCGCTGAGGCTGTGGCCGAGGAGGCGGCCAGGGACGCCGTCGCCGCCGAGATCGTGGCCGAAGAAGCGTACGTCGAGGCAGTGGTCACCGAAGCCGTGGCCGAAGAGGCCGTGGTGGAGGCGATGGTAGAGGACGCAGTCGCCGAGCAGCCTGCGGTCGATGACGCAGTCGCCGAGCAGCCTGCGGTCGAAGAGGCCGTGGCGGAGGCGGTGGTCGAGGAGCCCGTCGCCGAGCAGTCCGCGGTGGAGCCGCCCGTTCTCGAGGAGCCCACGCCATCGGCTCCTCCCGCGTGGGACGTTGCGCACGAGGGTGACGCGGTCGTCGAAGCGGCGCCGGTGGTCGATGAGTCTTCGGCCGTCGAGCGACCCCCGGCAGCCGTTGAGCTCCCGGTGGCCGAGGACCTCCCCGAAGCCGTGGAGGAGCCCGTCCTCGAGCAGGGAGTCGTTGTCGCGGAGAGCCCCTTGGCCGAGGAGGAACCGCCGACCGCTGAGGCCGTGGGAGAGGAGCGTCCCGGGCTGGTAGCGGATATCGCGGCGCCGGTATCCGCAGCCGTACCCGTCGTCGAGCCGGCTCCGGCCGCCGAGCCCGTCGCCGAGGAGCCGACGGCTCGTGCCGGCGGGTCGATCGACCAGGCGGAGATGCGGCGCCGTATCGAGGAGACGAGGGCGCGCCTGAAGGCGAAGGCGTTCGACGCGATGATGAGCGGTGAGGCGGCCCTGCTGTCGCGCGATAGCGGAGAGACGACGGTACCGTCGGGCGAGGACGTCAAGCTCGACGCCGAGACCGACTCGACCATCGACGAGTCGTTGTCGCAGGAAGACTACTGATCTACCGGCTCGACCAGAGCGGCCGACGCCGAACCGGGCGCAGCTAGCGCTTCTGCGCCCCCCGGCGGCGCCGTCGCGGGCGTGAGCCGTGTCGCGTGCGCCGAAGGGACACCTCGGAGACGGCCGCCCACTCCGCGTCGCTCATCCGATCGCTGCTGCGGCGGTCGATTGCAGGCCACGTGAGCGCTCCGGGCGCCAGGCCGCGCTCGTGAAGAGTGTGCGCGAGGACGCCGGCCGTCGAGAAGAAGAGCGCCCCCACCAGTACGACGCCCACAGGCACCGTCCTGTTCTCGAAGAGCAGGAAGAAGTACCACCACACGTTCCAGCCCGACTCAAGGCGCAACGCGTAGTAGATCAGCGGCACCGGGATCATCGCGAACCCCAGGTACACCGGAAGGATGGACCGCGCCCAGCCGCCGGGTCTGGCCAGGGGCCAGAGGATGGCGGCCGGCAGCACCAGGAGCACCGAGAACGGGTCGACCAGCAGTGCCGCAAGCGCGATCAGTACCAGAAACAGGTGGGATACGAAGATGGTTGCGCGCCGGTCGGTGAGCACTCGCCGCTCGACGCGCCGCTCGACGGCGACCGCGTACGCGTACGCGAGAAGCATGAGTGCCATGAGGATCACCACCCGCAGATAGCGCGGGTTCTCCACGAGCCGCGACTCCGGCGGGATCACCGCGTCGGGGCTCCGTGGCAACTGGCCGATGAGGTTCGCGAAGTACACGATGACGATGAGAACAAGCCATGGGGCCAGATGCAGTGCTGCGCGCACGAGGGCCGGGCGCAGTGCGATGCGGGCGCGGCGACAGTGGGCGAAGAGGTCGACGGTCACGGCGACGAGCGGCAGCAGCAGCGCAGCGAGGATCGCCGCGAGCGCGCCGCCGGGCAGCGTCGCCCTGCGGGTCAAGAAGATGGCGCCGCCGCTGCCCTGCCCTGGGGATGTGGTGCCGTCGAGCGCCATCACCATGTTCTGTACTGTCGTGCCGATCTTCGTGAGCGTCTCGGCGGAGACGTTGTCGAGGGTGTCGTTCTGTGCGCTGACGGATGGTCCGGCGGCGGAGACCGTGATCGGCCGGCACGCCGGCGGCGACGAACGGGCCCTGGCTCCCGGAGCTGATGGGAACCGCGAGACGCAGGACCTGGGCGGCTACGGTGGGCAGCGACGCATCCAGATTGGAGTCGCGCTTCGCGGCGGGCGCCGTGAGCAGCCACAGCCAAGGAGGCGCCGCTCTGGGCTTGGGGCTCCAGCCGTCGAGCCCGACGCCATCGACCTCGCGCTTGGCGATGTCTCGCAGGGCGATGACGGCGTAGAGGTCGTCGGTCTCGTGGTCCTCGACGAAGCGCCGCGCGCCGAGCGCCCCGTATGCGTCGCCGGTGGTGCACAGAAAGATGATGCTGTGTTCGTGCGCCGTGACCGTGAAGGCTCGCGCCAGCTCGAGCAGCGCCGCGACCCCGGAGGCGTTGTCGCCGGCGCCCTGCGTCGCCAGCTGAGAGACATCGCGGTTCGCGACGAGCATGATCGTCCCCTGCGTGCGCCCCTTGGAGATGGCCCACACGTTCTGCAGGGCTACGTCCTCGCCGTTCACCTTGGCCGCGTAGCCCTCGATGTGCGTCTCGAGGCCGGCCTGCCGGAATTGCTGCTCCACCCAGATCCCGGCGCGATTGTCCGGGTCGCTGCCCGCGACTCGCTGGGGGAACTGCTCGACGATGGCCTTGAGATCGGCGGTCGCGGCGGCCCCGTCGAACGACGGTGGCTCCGGGCTGAGCTTGGGGGTGTCTGGGCTGCGCAGTGCGAAGAGGGAGACCACGACGAGGACCACCGCGACGACCCAGGCGACTCGATACACCTTGAGGTTGGGCAGGGGAGACCTCCTTGGGCGTGCCGTGCATCCTATCAGATGAGGTCACCGCGCTCCGGGAGCCCGCCCCGGGGTGTGCGGGTATGATGTGATGATGAACGGTCCCGCTCGAATCCTCGTCGTGGAAGACGAGGCTCGCATCGCCGAGGTCGTCCGCGGCTATCTCGAGGGTGAGGGTCACATCGTCGACTGCGCGGCGACCGGCGAGGAGGCACTCGCGGCCGCCTCCCGTCGCCGCCCCGACCTCGTGGTGCTCGACCTCGGGCTCCCGGGGATGCCCGGCGAGGACGTCTGCCGGCGACTGCGCAGCGAGTCGGACGTCCCCATCATCATGCTGACCGCCAAGGACGCCGAAGAGGATCTCGTTCGCGGGCTGCGGGTGGGCGCCGACGACTACATGACCAAGCCCTTCAGCCCCCGTGAGCTCACGGCGCGAATCCGGGCGTTGCTGCGCCGCGCCCGCCCCGATGAGCAGCCGCAGGCGGACGTGCTCGAGCGTGCCGGGGGGCGGCTCGGCGTCGACAGTGCCCGGCGCCGCGCCATGCTGGACGGGGAGCTTCTCGATCTCACGGAGTCCGAGTTCCGGCTCCTGCAGGCCTTGTCGCGCTTTCCGGGGCGCGTGTACACACGCGCGGAGCTCGTCGATCGGCTGACGGGCTACGACTACGAGCCGTACGAGCGCACCATCGACGCGCACGTGAAGAACCTGCGGCGGAAGCTCGGCGACGACGCCCGGGCGCCTGCTCTGATCCTGACGGTCTACGGGCGCGGCTATGCGTTCGCGGAGGACCAGCGGTGAGACGCGGGCTCCGCCTGAGGCTGGCGATCACCCACCTCGCGGTGGCTGTGCTGGCCATCGTCGTCGTGGCTCTCATCGTCACCTATGCCGGGTCGCGACGGTTCGACAGCTACCTGAACGAGGTGCAACGCGCCCGCAACGAGGCCGTGGTCCGGACTCTGACCGAGACGTACAGCGAGCCCGACGGCTGGGACGCCACCGCGATCTACGCGCTCAGCCGCGTGGCGACGCTGAACAACGTCGACGTCGCCGTGTACTCGCCGAGGGGCCAACTGCTCTTCACCGTTGAGGGGCGGCACATGGGCAAGGGCATGATGGGCGGTGGCTCGGGAGGGGGTCAGGGCGCCGGAGCCGGTGGGTTCGGTTCGCCGGCGCCGCAGGCGACGTCGCTCAGCGGCGCCGACTTCATCGTGGAGAGCTTCCCGGTCACCGTCGAGGGCGAGCAGGTGGCGACGGCCGAGGTGTACGCGCCGAGGAGCGCCCGAGCGGGCGCCGAGTCGGCGTACCAGAGCGCGCTCACCAGGAACCTCGCGATCGCGGCGGTCATCGCCGCGGCGCTCGCGCTCTTGGTGAGCCTGCTGGTGAGTCGTCGGATCACGGGTCCGCTCGAGGACCTGACCGACGCCGCCGGCGACGTCGCCGGCGGCGACTTCGAGGTCCGGGTCGCGCCCCGCGGCGACGACGAGGTCGGGGCTCTGGCGCGAGCGTTCAACGCGATGGCCGACAGGCTGGCGCGCGACGAGCAGTGGAGGCGCGACATGACCAGCGACCTCTCGCACGAGCTGCGCACGCCGCTGGCCACGATCCAATCGCGGGTCGAGGCGCTCGAGGACGGCGTCCTGCCGGCGACGCCCGAGAACCTGCGCGTGATCGGCGAGGAGGTCGAACGCCTCGGGCGTTTGCTCGGCGCTCTGCGCAGTCTCAATGAGCTCGAGAGCGAAGACCTGAGCATCGAGCACGAGCGCGTGCACCTCGACGAGTTGGCCGGCGCTGCGGCCGACCGGGTTCAGCCGGCGTACACCGCCAAGGGGGTCTCGCTCGAGTCGGATCTGAGGGCCGTCGTCGTGGTCGCCGACAGGGACCGGATGCTGCAAGTCGTCGTCAACCTGCTCGACAATGCGCTCAAGTTCACGTCTGCAGGCGGGCACGTGAGACTGTCGGTGGCCGGCGCCGACGGCCCGGAGGGCGCTCGTGCGCTGCTCACGGTCGTCGACGACGGGCCTGGGATCGCCGCGGTGGATCTGCCCTTCGTCTTCGACCGCTTCTATCGCGGCCAGGGCGCCCGCGGCACCCCGGGCGCCGGTCTGGGCCTCGCCATCTGCCGGGCACTCGTGGAGGCGCAGGGCGGGTCGATCAGTGCCGGCGGCGCACCGGACGGGGGCGCCGTGTTCACGGTCGAGTTGCCGGCCACGGACGCAGACGAGGGGTGAGATGCGCGAGATCCTGAGCGAGACTCTCGACATGCTGGTGTCGGGGGAGCCGTTCGTCCTCGTGAGCATCGTGGCGCAACACGGCTCAACGCCGCGAGCCGCAGGCACGCAGATGCTGGTGCGCGGCGACGGCTCCGTCGCGGGGACGATCGGAGGCGGGCTTCTTGAGGCGACCATGATCCGCGGCGCCGGCGAGGCCCTCAGACGCGGTCGCTCCCGGGTCAGCTCGATCGCTCTCGAGGGCCGGTCCGTCGCCGACGCAGCCATGCTCTGCGGTGGCCGTGCGGAGATGCTGATGGCGTGTGTTCCCGGCGGGGACGAACGCCTGCTGGATGCGCTTCGGGCGTTGCAGCAGGCTCGCGACGACGGACGGCCGACCTGGCTCTACACGTTCTTCCACCTCGCGAAAGACACGGTCGAGGTGGTCGATGTCGGGTACGTCGTGCTCTTGGAAGACGGGACGGCGGTCGGCGACCTGCCCTGCGCACCCGAACTGCTGCGTAAGCTCGCCGGGAAATTGGCTGTTCACGGCGTGGCCGAGCTGCCCGACGGCAGGTCGGTCGCCGTCGAGGCGATCCTGCCGCCGAGCATCCTCGTGATCTGTGGCGCGGGCCACGTGGCCGTCGCGCTCGCGCCGGCCGCCGCCGCCGTGGGCTTCGAGGTCGTCGTCGTGGACGACCGGCCGGCCTTTGCGGCCGCCGAGCGCTTCCCGTCCACCACGCGCGTGCAGCCTCTCGACGGCTTTGCGCACGCCTTCGACGACGTTGGTCTTGGGCCGCGGAGCTACGTCGTCGTCGTGACGCGCGGTCACGAGCACGACTACACCGTGGTCGAGCAGGCGCTGCGCAGCGATGCGCGCTACATAGGTCTCATGGGCAGCAAGGCGAAGCGCGGCAAGATCCTCAAGGCCCTCACCGACGCCGGGTTCTCGACCACCGACCTGGAGCGTCTGCACACGCCCATCGGCGTCGCGATCGGGGCGGAGACGCCCGCGGAGCTGGCCGTAAGCATCACGGCCGAGCTGATCAGGGTGCGGGCAGAGACTGCGAGATGATCGCCGGCGTCTTGCGCGCCGTCGTCTTGGCCGCGGGCCTGTCGACCCGCATGGGCGAGGCCAAACCACTCCTGCCGCTGGACGGCGTCCCCGCCGTCCTCCGCGTCGCCGGGTGCTACTCGGCGATCGGTGTGGAGTCACTCGTCGTGCTCGGCGATCGCGCCGATCAGATCGCCCCGGTCCTGGCGGAGGCCCGCGTGCACCACGTCGTGAACCCGGACTACTCCGTCGGCATGTACTCGTCGGTGCGCTGCGGCGTGCGGGCGCTGCCGGCCGCGACGAGCGCCTTCTTCGTCCACCCTGTGGACTGCGCTCTCGTGCGGCCCGAGACGATAGCTCTGCTCGCGCGCACTGCCGTCCCGGCCTCCTCAGTGACGTATCCGATGTTCGAAGGTCGGCGCGGGCACCCGCCGCTCGTCTCGGCCGCGCTGCGCCGGCTCATCGCCGACGGAGACCCGGATGGAGGTCTGCAGGCTCTGCTCAGGGAGTGCGACCGCGACGCGGTGGACGTAGTGGTCCCCGACCCCAACGTCTTGCTCGACATGGACGATCGCGCCGCGTATGAGCGGCTGTGCCGCCTCGCGGCGCGCGAGCGCCTGCCCGGTCCGGAGGCGTGCCTCGAGCTTCTGGAGCGTCACGCCACGCCGGCGCCGGTGGTGGCCCACGCCGAGACCGTCACTGCCGTGGCCGGCCGCCTGGGCGCCGCGTTGCGCGCCGCCGGCGTATGTCTCGACCTCCGGCTGCTCGAGGCCGCGGCGCTGCTGCACGACGTGGTGCGCGCCGCTCCCGGCCACGCCGAGACGGGCGCCGATGTGATCGCTGCCGAGGGCTACCCCCGGGTGGCGGCCCTTGTCCGGCACCACATGGAGCTCCCCGGGTGGCCGCCGCCCGTGCCCGGCGAGACCGAACTGCTGTACCTCGCCGACAAGCTGACCGTGGGGGCCGGCGTCGCCGGCCTTGCCGACAAGGGCCGGCGCGCCGAGGCGCGGTTCGCCGGAGATGCCGCGGCGCTCGCCGCGGCGCGCCGGCGGCTCGACGCGGCCGATCTCGTCGCGGCGCAGGTCGAAAAGCTGGTCGGGCGCCCGCTGACGGAGGTCATCGCAGGTGCTGGTCGCTCCCTGGCCGGCGGCGCGGCGACCGCGGCAGCCGACGCCGACGCGGTGGCCGGCCGGCCGTGACCGCGTCCCTCCGCATCCGCGCACTGCTGGCGTGCGACCTCGACGGCACGCTTCTGGATGCCGAGGGGATTCCGGTCCGGGACATCGTCGAGACCCTCTCCGTCCTTCGCAAGGCCGGCGCGTCGCTGGCGGTGTGCACGGGCCGCCCGCTGCACGCGGCGAGGCGCGCGGTCGAGCGGCTGGAGGCGGAGCCCGCCGTCTACATGTGCTACCACGGCGCGCTGGTCGTCGACCCCGGCTCCGGCCTGCAGCTGCGGTATCTGCCGCTGCCGCAGCATGCCGCGAGCGCGCTCGCCGGTGAAGTGCTCGATCGCGGGCTCGGCGTCACCGTCTACGACGTCGACGAACCCCGCGAGCTGACTCGCGTGACGGCCGAAGCGTGCCCGGGTGTCGCGCGGGCGCGATGCCGTGGGCCGGAGAGCGCTCCCCTGGGAGCGAGCGTGACGCGGCTCGTCTTGCACGGCCGGCCGGAGCTGGTCTCTCAGCTCCTCCCCACCCTGATGAAGAGGTGGGCGGGGCGGCTGAGGGTGGAGCCGATCCGTCCCGGCTTCATAAGCGTCCTGCACGCCCGGGCCGACAAGGGCGATGCGGTCCGCCTGTCGGCGGCTTATCTGGGGGTGCCGCTGGATCGCGTGGTCGCCTGCGGCGACTCGGAGGCCGACGAGTCGCTACTCCGGGTCGCCGGGGTACGCATCGCCGTCGGCGATGCCCCGCCGGCGCTTCGTCTTCTGAAGCCCCTCGTCGTGCGCCGGGAGGATCTGGCGGCGACGCTCCGCACCGAGGCCGGCGCGCTGCTCTGAGCCGACGCCGGCGGTTGGACCGCTGCAGGTTCTCTCGGCGCGGCGTGGCTCGACCGGCCGCTCGTCAGCGCGCGGCTGGGTCGGATGCGGGTGGGCCATCAGCTCCACCGCGTGCCGTCAATTGGGGGCTCAGGGAGGGCGCTGACGGGAGTCAGGAACTGCGCGCCGCCTTCCCGTGCACGCTGCGGGTGGCGCCGTCGCCGAGGATGCCGACCTGGATCTGATCGCACATGGCCTTATCGTAGCCGTACTCCTCGTACGTGGAGCGGCGCGAGCCGGCCACGCACAGCAGCATGGCCGGACCATTCGGTAACAGGCCGCGCGAGAGGCCGGGCTGGAAGCTGTAGGCCCAGTCCATCGACCAGACGCGGTCGAACCAGCCCTTGAGCATGGCGGGGAACGACCACCACCAGACGGGGAAGGCCAAGACGAGGGCATCGGCTCACGCCACCCGCGCTTGCTCCGCCAGCACGTCGGCGGGCATGGGCCGGCCCTCGAACTGGGCATAGTCGTCGGGGCCGAGAAGCGGGTCGAAGCCCTCTCCGCAGAGGTCGGCAACCTCGATCGAGTGGCCTGCTTCTGCGAGCCCTTCGCAGAAGGCATCGAAGACCGCGCCGGTGAAGCCTACCACGGCATCGAGCCGACCGAGTCGTGGCGCCTCGTTGCCTTTTCCGTGGGCGTCGAAGGCGGCAGCCGGCGCGACCATCCGTCGGTCGCCGACGCGATGGCCGATGCCCTTCTCGGCACGATTGACAGGCTCCTCGAAGAGCGCCAGGTCCCCTTCATCTCGCGTCGCAGCCGCGGTCAGGTACTGGTGCTGACGCCGCTGGTCGAAGGGATGGACACGGCCGCGGTGCGGACTCTGCTCGGTGAGGTCGCGACGAGCGCCGCCGCACGAATTCGCACGGCCAGGATCGACGGGGGCGTCTCGGCGGCACTGGCGGGCCTCGATGCGGTTCCGCGAGGCGCGGGCCAGGCGCGTCTTGCTCTGCGACAGGCGGGGCTGGCCGGCGGCGCGGCGGTGCGAGTCGTCGCCTTCGACGACTTGGGGCGGCGCTACAAGGTGCTCGACGCGCTCTCTGACGAGCAGCTGCAGGAGCTCGTGGACGCCGTCGTCGGGCGCCTGCGCGCCGCCGACAGCAGCGGAGGTAGCGCGTTGTTGAGCACTCTCGAGACCTACCTCGCTCACGGCGGCGCGGCGGCCGAGACTTCCGCCGATCTGTACGTGCATCGCAATACTCTGCGCAAGCGCCTGGCGCGTGTCGAGCAGATCCTCGGGGTGGACCTCGGCACGACGGGCGGACGGGTGGAGGCCTATCTCGGGGTACGCGCGGCCGACCTACTCGATACACGGCGCGGATAACGTACGCGTAAGAGGCGGCGGAGCGAAAGCCCCGCCGCCTCTCGTGCGTCGGCAGTCAGTCCGCGGCGTGTGGGCGGTTCGCCACCCGCCGCTCCGGCCGCGTCAGTCCACCCGCGGCAGCTTCGCGATGGAGGCCGCGATGGCCTCCTCCGGGTGGTCGTAGTCCTCGAGCTCGCCGCTCAGGTACCTGTCGTACGAGCCGAGGTCGAGCAGGCCGTGGCCGGTGAGGTTGAACAGGATGTTCCGGCTCACGCCCTCTTCCTTGGCCTTCAGCGCTTCGTCGATGGCGGCGAGGATGGCGTGCGCGCTCTCCGGCGCCGGCACGATGGCCTCGGTCTTCACGAAGAGCTGTGCCGCCTCGAAGACCTTGGTCTGTGCGACCGACACGGCCTCGAGCAGCCCCAGGTCGTACACGTGGCTGAGCAAGGGGGCCATGCCGTGATAGCGCAGGCCGCCGGCGTGGATGCCGGGCGGCATGTAGTCGTGGCCAAGCGTGTACATCTTGAACAGGGGCGTGGTCTGGGCTTCGTCGCCGAAGTCGTAGCGGAACTGGCCCTTGGTGAGTGATGGACACGCGGTGGGCTCCACGGCCACGAGGCGCGTGTTGGTCTTCCCGGCGAGGTTCTCACGCAGGAACGGGAAGGCCATGCCGCCGAAGCTCGAGCCGCCACCGACGCAGCCGACGACCACGTCCGGGTAGGCGTCGGCGTCCTGCGCCTGAAGGATGCACTCCTCGCCGATGATCGTCTGATGCAGCAGCACGTGGTTGGTCACGCTGCCCAGGGCGTACTTGGACCCGGGGTGCGTGACGGCGTCTTCCACGGCCTCGCTGATCGCGATGCCGAGGCTGCCGAGCGAGTCGGGGTCCTCAGCCAGTACGGCGCGGCCGGCATTGGTCTGGTCGCTCGGGCTGGGGATCACGCTGCCGCCCCAGAGCTGCATCATGCTGCGCCGGTACGGCTTCTGTTGGTAGCTCACCTTGACCATGTAGACCATGCACTCGAGGTCGAACATCTGGCAGGCCATGCTGAGCGCGCTGCCCCACTGGCCGGCGCCGGTCTCGGTGGCGAGGCGCGTGGTGCCGTCGAGCTTGTTGTAGTAGGCCTGCGCGACGGCGGTGTTGCTCTTGTGCGAGCCGGCCGGGCTCACGCCCTCGTGCTTGAAGAAGATCTTGGCCGGCGTGTCCAGCGCCTTCTCGAGGCCGGTGGCGCGGATGAGCGGCGTCGGCCTCCAGATGCGGTAGATCTGGTGGATCTCCTCGGGGATCTCGATGTAGCGCTCGGCCGAGACCTCCTGGGCGATGATGCTGGGTGGGAAGATGGGCGCCAGGTCGTCGGGGCCGGCCGGCTGCATGGTCGCCGGGTTGAGCGGCGGCGGCGGCGGCGCGGGGAGATCCGGCACGATGTTGTACCAGGCCTTGGGGATCCTCTCCTCGTCAAGCACGAACTTCTTCTTGTACTCGCTCATGACCGGCCTCCTCTCGAATGACGCGCTCGATGTCGTGGTGCCAGGGGATGAAGGTGCACTGATCCGACTCTCCATACTTGGGGACGGGACGACCACGATGTGGTCAGGGGGTGCGGGCAGGGCCCGCGCGGGGTGTCAGGTGAGGGCGCGCTACGCGCGCCAGAGCCAGCGACGCCAAGTGGCGCAAGCGGTGATGCTGCGTGTGGCGTCGCTGGTCGACATAGTGCGCGGCAGTGTACCACACGCGGCCGGAAGGAGGAACACGCACGTTCGGCCCTCGGCGCCAGCGGTCGGCAGTCGCCTCGTGTGCCGTCCGCCTACAGTGCCTGAGCCCCGGGGGCCACCGGCGGGGTGGCCGGCCCACCGAGAGCCTGCACCTCGGCGTCGGGCGGGCAGGTGCGACTCAGCGGGTAGGGCGAGCCTGGGTAGGCGAAGAGGAAGCCCTGCCCGTGCTCAACGCCCAGGCTGCGCAGGGTCTCCAGCTGTGGGTGAGTCTCGATGCCCTCGGCGATGAGCGTGATGCCGGCCTCGTCGCAGAACTCACGCAGCGTGCGCACGAGCTTCTGCTTGACGATCGACTCGTCGAGCCTGCGAATCAACGAGCGGTCGAGCTTGATGAAGTCCGGCTCGATCTCGACCATGGTCTGCAGCCCGGAGTACCCCGCTCCCGCGTCGTCGATGGCGATGCGGAATCCGTGCGAGCGCAGGCGGCGCACGACGTCGCGCATGTGGTCGAAGTCGTCGATGACGCTGTTCTCGGTGAGTTCGATCACCGTCTGGCCGCGGAGCTCCGGCGGTGTCCCGTCAACGAACTCCTGGACGAAGAGGTCGCTGCGGGAGTGGAAGAAGAGGGCCACCGGCTCCGTGTTGATGAAGCGCAGGTACCGGGGCGGCAGCGTCGCGCTGCTGCGCGATGCCATCATCCGGCACAGCCGGTCCAGTTCCGAGACGCGACCCTCGTCGCGAGCCAGGTCGAAGAGGGCGTCCGGGCGGTGCAGTTCGCTCTCCAGGGGCCCGCGCGCGAGAAGCTCGTAGCCGAGCACGGCGAAGTCGCTCAAGGCCACGATGGGCTGGAAGACGCACGACACCTGCTCTTTGGAGATGACCTGTTCGAGCTCCTCGACGAGGCGGCCGCGGATCTCGTCGCGCTCGACCTGTATCGAGCGCGTGGCGCGCCTGATGGCGTCGAGCAGCGCGCGCCTGAAGCGCACCTTGGGAGACTGCGCGAGCCGGGCGTAGCCGACGAACAGGTCGATCGTGGCGAAGAGCCGGCCCTCGAGCTCATCCTCCAGCCGGTCGAGCAACTCGTGCTCGAGGCGCTGCTTGATGGCCAGCAGGTCGTCCTCGCTTACCGAGCGACGGTCGCGGCCCGGCGAGAGCACGACGAGGAACGCGTTTCCGAGGCTCGAGATGGAGACGAAGTCCTCGTTGCGGATCAGGTGCCCCCGCGCCTCCTGCAGGCGGCGGCCGACCACGCGCAGAACGTCGTCCACGACCTCGAACCCCTGCAGTTGCTCGAGCGCGTGCATGCCCTCGAGGCTGACGTAGATGATGCCCAGCTGGCTGTGGTCGAACAGCATCCGCTGGACCTCGACCTGGACGTTGGCGAGCGTCGGGAGCCCGGTGATCTCGTCGTAGTAGACGCTCGTGTCGCGGAGCACGTCGCGGATGGTCTCGAGGAGACGCTCGGTGCGAAACGGCTTCGTGAGGTACGCAGAAGCTCCCGAGCGGTTGGCCTCGACCATGTTGGCCAGCTGCGTCTTGGCCGTGAGAAAGACGACGGGGATGTCCTTGGTGTAGCCGAACTGGAGCTCGCGGCACACCTGGTAGCCGTCCATGCCGGGCATCATGACGTCGAGGAGGACGAGGTGCGGATGCCGGGTGAAGGCGAGCTCAAGACCC
This sequence comes from uncultured Actinomycetes bacterium, assembly GCA_963709345.1. Classification (GTDB taxonomy): domain Bacteria; phylum Actinomycetota; class Thermoleophilia; order UBA2241; family UBA2241; genus CAIXSE01. Next base: position 244,653 of record CAVPVX010000001.1, on the reverse strand, counting down.
CGCTCTCCGCTGGTCGCCGAGAAGACCTCGAAGCCGTGTGCCTCGAGGGATGCGGCGACCGACGTGTTGAGGTCGTCGTCGTCGTCGACTATGAGGATGCGGAACTGGTCGTCCGCCACTGCCCACCCACCCCCTTTGCCCAGCAGGGCGATCGTCGCCCCGAGCCCCTGGGCCCAACCCGCGCATCCCCTCTATCGGCAGAGTGCGGGAATCGATTAGACAGTAGACTAGTCCTCACGCGGATGACTGTCACGTGAGGAGGCGGCGATGAAGGGATATGGTCCGGCCGGGCCCAAGGATGCTCCGAGGATCGCCGGCGTCACCACGTTTCTTCGGCTCCCGCACGTGACGCACAGCGACGGCGTCGATGTGGCCGTCGTGGGTCTGCCGTTCGACACCGGTCTCGCGGTGCGGACCGGAGCGCGCTTCGGCCCGCGCGCCGTCCGCGAGGCATCGCTGACGCTCCACCCGGCGTACAACCCGGCGCAGCGAATCGCCGTGTTCGAACGGCTCTCGGTGATCGACGCAGGCGACGCCCGCGTGGTCGCCGGCTTCACCGATCGCAGTCTGGCCGCCATCGAGGAGACGCTGCGCCCGATGCACGAGGCCGGGGCCGTCCCGCTGGGCATCGGCGGAGACCATACCGTCACTCTCGCCGAGTTGCGGGTCGCGGCGGAGCGGTTCGGCCCGCTTGCCCTCCTGCATTTCGGCGCGCACACCGACGCCCTGGACGAGACGGGCGGCGAGCCCCGCATGCACAGCTCGATCATCCGGCGCGCCGCCGAAGAGGGTGTGATCGACCCTTCACGCTCGACCCTCATGGGCATGCGCGGCGGGCTCGACCTGCCGGACGAGCACGAGCAGGCGCGCGACCTGGGCTTCACCGTGGTCTCGTGGGACGACCTTGCGCAGCTGGGTACCGGCATGGTGACCGCGGCCGTCGACAAGGCGGCCGGCAGGGCGTTCATCACGGTCGACGTCGACTTCGTCGACCCCGCCTTCGCTCCTGCCGTGGGCACGCCCGAGGTGGGCGGCCCCAGCTCCATGCAGGCCTTGGCGCTGGTGCGGGCCTGCCGCGGGCTCGCCGTCGCCGGCGCCGACGTCGTCGAGGTCGTCCCGGAGCTCGACAGCGGCAGCCTCACCGCCACCTTCGCCGCCACGGTCGCCTACGAACTGCTGTCGCTGATCGCCTGCGAGCCTTCGGGAGCGGGCGAGTGACGGAGGCGCTCGCGTCGGACCGCGTCCTGCGCGCCGCCTGCGTGCAGATGAACTCGCGCGGCGACGTCGCCGAGAACGTGCGCGCGGCCGTTGGGCTGGTGGAGGCCGCCGCGGATCAGGGCGCAAGGCTCGTCGCCCTGCCGGAGACGTGGGCGTTCAAGGGTGCCCGCGAGGGCATCCTGGCGACGGCGGAGGCCCCGGACGGTCCCTCCAACACGGCGGTGGCCGCGGCGGCGTCCCGCCGCGGCATGTGGCTGCTCGCCGGATCCATCTACGAGACTTCGCCGCTGGCGGACCGGGTCTACAACACCTCGGTCCTGTTCGACCCGCACGGGACCGTTCGCGCCGTCTACCGCAAGATCCACCTCTTCGACGTGGTCTCCGGCGACGTGGCCTACGAGGAGTCACGCGACGTCGTCCCGGGAGCGGATCTGGTGACCGCCGACGTGACCGTCTCCCGTGATGAGGCTTTTCGGCTGGGGCTCACCGTGTGCTACGACCTCCGCTTTCCCGAGCTCTACCGGGCTCTGGCGCTCCGCGGCGCGGCCGTGCTCTGCGCGCCGGCGGCTTTCACGGCCCACACCGGCGCGGCGCACTGGGACGTCCTGGTGCGTGCCCGGGCCGTGGAGAACACGTGCTTCGTGCTCGCTCCAGATCAGGTCGGTGAGCATCTGCCGGGGCGCTCCTGTCATGGGCAGAGCTGTATCGTCGATCCGTGGGGAACGGTGCTCGCGCGGGTGGAGGACGGCGCGGGGGTGTGCGTCGCCGACCTTGACCTGGACCGGCTTGACGAGGTTCGTGCGCAGATTCCGTCGCTCGAGAATCGGCGGCCGGGCGTCTACGAGCTGTGAGGTCCGGTGACGCCGGGCCGGACGCCTGTGCGTCAGGCGGCGGCTGAGTCTCGCTCGCTGAGGCGCCGGCGTACGAAGGCGACGATGACGCCGACTACGAGCCCGGCAAGCGCGCCGGCGGCGACGTTCAGGGTGATGCTGGGGCCACTCGGTGAGTCCGGCACCGCCGCCTCGTGCAGTAGCCGAGGTTCCTCGGTCTGCTGCGCCGTGAGGAGCATGAGCTCGTTCTTCTGGTTGCTCGAGGAAAGCTGTTGTTGCTCGGTCGCGGCCGCCTGGACGACGGCGATGTACGGGGCCGCCGCTACGGCCTTCTCGCCGGTCGAGCCGTTCCCGTCGGCGATGGCGGCAAGCGCCTCCTGGGCGGCTGCGCTGCGCTCAATCGAGGCGGCGTAGGCCTTCTTGCCGATCTCGACCTGCGTCTCCAGCAGCGCGATCTTGGCCTCGACCCCGCTGTCGATGCGCTCCAGCAGCGCGTCGGCCAGGTTGTTCGCGGCCGCCGTGGCGCGTTCGGCATCGGTATCCGTCACCGTGATGATGACGATGTTCACGACGGAGGTCGTGGTCTTGACCGTGGACGAGGGAGTCTGGACCGACGTCTCCCGGCGCAGCCGGCTCGCGGTCATGCCGTCCCCCGTGCGCTCGGCCACGTCATTGAGGATCGCCTGGCTGGCGAGGAGCTGGACCGCGGCTTTGTTGTTGGAGCTGAGGCCTGCCATGGGATTGCCGTTGGCGTCGGTCGTCTGGCCGATGTAGACGGACGCCGCGGCGCTGTACTCCTTGGGCTGCACCAGCATGATGACGGCGCCGACGGCTGCGCCGAGCACGACGAGCCCCAGGACGACCCACCAGTTGCGCGTGAGCGTGGAGAGCCAGGAACCGACGTCGATGGTCGTGCTATCGGGGCTGCTCATGTGGTCCTCCGCAATGGTTTCACTGGGTCATCCTACCGCAGGCGAGCGGCGGGCGACGGTAGCAGGGCCCGCAGCGCGCTCGAGGATCTCGGGATGGTCGTGCGTACGGCGCCGGAGTCCTCAACGGTGCTTGAGCACGCGTTCGTAGACGTCAAGCGTCAGGCGGGCGTTGCGCTGCCAGCTGAGGCCGAGGGCGGTGGAGCGTCCTGCCGCGCCGATCGCCGCCGCCCCGTCCGGGTTGTCGAGCACCCAGGCGAGCACCTCCGCTATCGCGCCGGGATCCCGTGCGGGAACCAGCCAGCCGCCGCTCACGCCGTGGTCGATGAAGTCCTCCGGGCCTCCCCCCTGAAGGGCGAGCACGGGCGTGCCTTGGGCCATGGCCTCCGTATAGACGAGCCCGAAGGCCTCGTCCCAGCTCGGCAGGGCAAAGAGCTGCGCGCGCGCCATCGTCGCGAGCACGCGTGCGTGCTCCATGCGGCCGACGAAGTGGACGTCGTCGGTCACACCCTCGGCCGCGGCCCGTTCCTCGAGAGCGTGAAGCAACGGTCCGTCGCCGACGATCGCGAGCTGGATGCGCCGGCCGGCGCGGCTCAGCTTGCCGACGGCGGCGATGAGGTCGGCGGTGCCCTTGCGCTCGATCAGCCGGCCCACGGTGAGTACGAGCGGTCCGCCGGCCAGGTAGTCGGAGGCCGGCTCGACCGGTGTTCCGAGACCGGTCGTGCCGTTGAGCACGACCGTCAGCTTCTCCGGCGCGACGACATCGCGGAGCAGGCGGGCGACGACGCTGGAGTTCGCCATCACCGCGTCGGCACTACCGAGCACCTGCCTGACGCGCCGCTCAACGGCTCCGCCCATGCGCAAGTGCTGGTAGACGTCGGCGCCGTGCACGGTGATCACGACCGGCAGGCCGAGGTCGGCGGCCAGGCGCTGCGCGAGCGCGCCGTCCGGCAGCGCCTGGTGCGCGTGGACGAGGTCATAGCCGGCCGACCGTGTCGACGGCAGCCGGTGCACCGTGTGGTAGGCGACATCGCCGAGGCGGTCGAACAGGAAGCGCTTCGGGGGCTGCAGGACTCGCGGGTACTCGACGACGACGCCGTCGCGGGTCGCTTCGCGCGGCTTCCGGCCGCGACGCCGCTGGCGCTCGCTCCGCCAGAGCGCACGCGGCGCCCACGGAGTCGGGGACAGCACACGCGATTCGACACCGAGTTCCTTGAGCGCGAGTACCTGCTGGTGGACGAAGAGATGTCGTTCGACCCCGGGCGATGGATACAGGTGCGACACGACGAGGACCTTCACGATCCGGCCTCCTCGCCCGCCGAGCAAGCCGCCGCACCGGCGCGCGCGTCGGCGCGTTCGTGAACTCCATTCATGCACCCATTTTACATGCTTCGGGAGGGCGGTGGCCCCTCGCCGACCACACGCCGCCGCGCGTCCTCACCGTGCTCCAGGCTGGTTGTGCCCTCATGCGCTGGGGGAGGATACTGCCCGTGAAGACGGCTTGCTCCATGGGCAGGTCCCAAAAAGACAGGTCTGCCCCGACCGACCTAGCCGCCCGATACACGAAAGGACGCACGCATGGACGTCGTCGATTTCCGCGTACGGCTCCGGACGGAGCACATGCTCGGCCCCTGGAACCCCGACGATCCGGCGCCACACTTCGCGCAGTACATCGACCTCTACAAGATGCGCCCCCGGCTGACGCCGCTCGAGATGCCCGAGTACGTGGCCACGATGAAGCGCGGCGGCGTCTCGCGCGGCGTCGTGTGCGGCGGCTCGCTCGAGGACAACGACCACCTCATGGCGGTCGTCGACGCCTTCGGCGGCGAGAGCCCCTTCTACACCATCGCCGGCGTCCACCCCAAGTACGGCGTGCGCCGCAACCTCGAGGAGCTGGAGCGCTGCCGCACGGCCGGCTTCCTCGGGGTGAACGTCAGCCCGTGGATCTGGGGGATCCCGGCCAACGCCAGCGTGCTCTACCCCCTCTACGCGTACTGCGAGAGCCACGGCCTCGTCGCCATCGTCCACGGCAGCCTGCACTACAACCGCTTCCAGAGCATGTGGCTCGGCGATCCCAAGTACATGGACGAGATCGCCATCGACTTCCCCAACCTGAAGCTGGTGATCTCGCACGCCGGCAACGGCTTCGGCACCCTCGGCCTGGCGGTGGCGCAGAAGCACCCGAACGTCTTCCTCGAGTTCAGCGCCCTGTGGCCGCAGTACCTGCCCGAGGCGACGCTGCAGGCGGTCAACTCCTACCTCAAGGACCGCTGCCTCTTCGGCACCGACTACCCGCTCGTCGAGTTCGGCGCCGCCGTGGAGGCCTGGAGCGAAGCCGTGAGGCCGGAGCTGCGCGAGCTGTTCTTCGCCAGGAACGCCGAGCGCTGCCTGTTCGGCGAGCCGCGCTGAGGTGAGCCTGCGGGGGTGAGCCTGCGGGGTGGCGAGGGCCGCTGCCGCCGCTGCCGGCTCTCATCGCCGGCCCAGGCGGTGGCCGGCGCGCACGCGGTCGAGGATCTCGAGGTAGTCGTGCGCGAGCTTGCGGCGCTCGAAGCGCTCGAGGACGTAGCCGCGGCCGTTGCGACCGAGCCGCCGCCGCTCGTCGGTCGAGGTGGCGGCGAGCCTCACGGCCGCCGCCGCCAGCTCCTCATCGTTCGACGGCTCGAAGGCGATGCCGCAATCGGCCTCGTCCAGCATCGCCCGGGCGTCGCCCTCGAAGCCGAGCAGGATAGGCCGCTCCATCGCCGCATCTTCGAAGAACTTGCTCGGCAGGATGGTGCCGAAGAGGTCCTGCTTGCGGAAGTGCACGAGGCAGGCGTCGCTGCTCGCGAGGTAGCCGGGCAGCTCGGCGCGAGGCACCATGCCGGTGAAGACGACGTTGCCGAGGCCTTCGGAACGCGCTGCCGCCTCGAGCTCGGCGCGCACGGCGCCGTCGCCGATGAGGAGGAAGGCGATGTCGCCGTGCCCCTGCGCCTTGAGCCGGCGGGCGGCGCCGAGCACGACCTCGAGCCCACTGGCCATGCCGATCGTGCCGGCGAAGGTGACGACGAACGTCTCGGGAGAGAAGCCCAGATGCGCGCGGAGCTCCTGGTCGGGCTCGCGCGGCTCGAACAGGTCGACGTCCACGCCGTTGGTGACGATGTCGATCTTGGCGGGGTCGACGCCCTTGCGGATCATGTTCTGACGGTAGCCTTCGCCGACGGCGACGATGTGGTCGGCGCTGTCGTAGAGGGCGCGCTCGAGCTTCTCGAGCGCGTGGATGACGCGGCCCTCCTCGAGTGCGCCGACGGCGGTGATCGAGTCGGGCCAGATGTCGCGAATCTCGAGCACGAACGGCGCGCCGTGGGCGCGCGCGACCGGCCAGCCCGCCCAGCCGGCGAAGAACTGCGGGCTGGTCGCGACGACGACGTCGGCGCGCGGCCGCAGCAGCGGGCCGGCTGCGCCGGCCGCGGCCAGGTACGAGAGGAAGTTGAGGCCGCGGCGCACGCGGCCGCGGTTGGCCGCCAGCCACGTCCAGACGCGGACCGTGCGGATGCCGTCGATCCACTCTTCTTGGTAGACGCGGTTCTCGTAGCCCTCATACACGACGCCGGCGGGCACGTTGGGCGCGCCGGTCAGCACGGTCACCCGGTGCCCGAGGCGCGCCCACTCCTTCGCCATGCCGTGCACGCGAGCGGCCGGGGCGTTGTTCTCGGGGCTGAAGTAGTGGGTCAGGAAGAGGATGTGCACGCGGGCACGTCTCCGTTTGGTCGGGGGCGCGTGGGCCGGCTCCGGCTACGAATCGCGGGCCGTCCCGAGCGGCCCTAGAGGATCCAGCGGTAGACCTCGAACACCTCGGCGAGCTCGCAGCCGATGTTGATGCCGCGGGTGAACGCGACGTTGCGGATGTAGTCCTCGTTCAGGTAGTTGCGATGGCCCTGGCTGGCGTAACACGCCAGGGCGTCAATCTTCTTGTGTATGTGGCGCTCCTCGAGCCGCACGTAGGCCTGCTGTTCGAAGTTGAGGTTGTTCCATGGGATCTCGTAGGCCATCACCGTCGTGCGCTTGAAGGCGCGTAAGCCTTCCTCGGCGATCGTCTTGTGGTCCTGGTGCAGATCGATCAATGCCGGCAGCAGCACGCAGTCCGGGTCGAGCTCCTGCTGCAGGACGATCATTTCCTCGAGGATGTCCTGTCGCACGGTCGGGAAGGTGCGGACCTCGAAGTCGTAGATCCTGAGGTCGGCCTCGGGGATGCCGAGGACGCCGGTCGCGGCGCGGACCTCGTGCTTGAGGACGTCCTTGGGGAAGCCCTCGGGGACGCTCTTGGCGGCGGTGCTGAAGGCGGCGTACGTGACCTTGATCCCTTGCTCGATGAGGCGGGCCATCGTGCCGCCGCAGCCGAACTCGCCGTCATCGGTGTGTGGCGCGAGGACAAGGACGTTCTTGAAGCCATCGATGCTCACGTGAGGCACTCCCCTCGGTGAGGCGCTGCGCGGTTCATTGGGCGCTGCGCCGGGGCCGGCTACGCCCGCCCGGCGCAGAGCGAACCATAGAAGTCTACCAAATCGCCTTGCACGGCCTCCCATGAGTAGCGGCGCTCGACCGCGCGGCGGCCGCGAGCGCCCATCTCGGCGAGCGCCGAGCGGTTGGCGAGCAGGCGCCGCAGACCGCGTAGATGACCTTCCACGCCGGGCTCGACGGCGAGGCCGCATTCCTCCAAGCGGACGAGCTCGCCGCGCCCCGGCAGATCGCTGACCAGCGCGGCGAGACTCATCGCCATGCCCTCGAAGAGCTTCGTGGGGACGGCCGGATGGCTGTATTGGCTGGTAGGGACCGACGGCACCCAGACCACGTCGGCCGCGGCCAGGTGCCCGGGGAGCTCCGCCGGCGGGATTCGGCCGAGCAGCTTGACACGATCGTCGAGACCGGCGGCGAGCCGCGCCACGACCTCGGTCTCCAAGGCAGGGTCGTTGAAGGCGCCGCCCAGGTAGAGCGCGGCCTCATCCGGCTCGAGCTGTTCCATGACGTCGAGCATCATCGCGCAGCCGCGCGCGCGCGACAGGCTGCCGACGTAGATGAGCTTGAGCCGTGGGTCGGCGGCGAGTCCGGGGACGGGTGTCGCGCCGTCGAAGCGCTCGACCCGTGGGTAGTTCGGCGAGACGAGCCGTAGCTTCGGCACGCTGCCCAGGGCCGCCAGTTGGCCGTCGGTGACCACGACGACGCCGGAGCCAAACGCCGCCAGGCTCCTCTGGGCGACGGCGGTGGTCCGGGATGCCGCCGGCCGGGCCATTGCGGGGATGTACGGCTTGCCGGCCACCGCCTCGGGCACATACTCGTGCATGTCGTACACAAGACGCGGCACGAAGGCCTTTGCTGCCGGGAACAGGGTGAGCAGCTCGGGGTCGTGCACGTGCAGGACCTCGGGCCGCAGCGCATGCAGGGCCTTCATGATGTCCACCGAGCTGAGGAAGCGTGTGCGGCGGCCGCGCACCGGCAGCGGAGCGCGCAGGACTCCCGCGACGTCGCGCCCGCGCTCGGCGCCGGGCGCCATGTACATGACCTCGTAGCCGGCCTGTGCCAGCGTGCGGCACTCGCGTTCGTAGATGCGTGGGTCGTCCGGCCTGTGGACGACGCTGAGATGCAGGACTCGAGTCACGCTGTGCGCCGGACGCCGGCCGTGGCATCGACGCGGCATTCGCATGTCGGTGTCCCGGCCGCCAGAAGAGAGGAGGGCTCGGGCAACCCGAAGGCTCTCCGCCAGCGCGCGACGATGTCTCCCGCCGAGGTGGCGACGCCGCCCTGCTCCCGTACTCCGTCCACGAGCTTCCAGTAGACCTTGTCGTAGCCTCGGGAGAGGCGCGGGTCGAAGCGGTTGTTGTGCCAGAGCAGGCTGGAGGCGCCGCCACTTGCACGCACGCGCGCGAGCACGGCGGCGGCCGCGCGCTCGGCCTCGGGTGCCGGCAGGGCGCGGTAGTGCGGCTGCTGCAGCGTCCCGTCCATCACCGCCAGGGGCACCTCGACCAGGTCGAGGGGTCGCTCCTCGGCCAGCGAATAGGGGCGGAAGGGGAAGGAGCAGCCGCAGCGGAAGCCTTCGTGTTCGGCGAAGGCGAGACTCGTGTCGTAGCTGAACCGGGCGTTCTCCAGGAGCGGCAGCGTCTCGTGATAGAGGCAGCGTAGGTAGTGGTAGCGGATCCCGTGCACCTCGGCGTGCGCCTTGCGGGCCAAGAGCGCGCGGTCGTCGATCAGCGGGTCGAGACCGAGCCGGTCGGCGTCGTTGCCGTGGAGGCCGATCTCGCGCCGATGCCGGGCGAGCAGTGAGAGAGCCTCGGGAATGCGCCTGCGGTACGTCTCCGGCTGGTTGCCGTCCTGCTTGTGCGTGTGCCGGGCGATGACGAAGAAGGTGGATGTGACGCCGCGGGCGTCCTCACCACCGAGGATCCGGGGGAAGGTCCAGAAGGGATCGGTGCGCCGCGGGAGATGATGGACGAGCCAGTCGCCGGCGTCGCCGAGCTCGCGTCGCACCGCGGCCAAGTCGCGTCGGCAGACGCCGCGGGCCGTGCGGTAGCCCGCGGCGGCGAACCCGCGCCGCGTCCAGCGCCAGAGGTTGTCCAGGTCGTGCGTGAGCGCGACCGCGAATTCCCCGTCACTCCACATCCAGCCTGGCTTCGGCAAGGGCTCGAGCCCGAGGGTCGCGAGGCGGGGGGGGAGGACGGCGCGCAGGAGCTCCAGGTAGCCGTCGACGGCCGGCTCGTCGATCGCCAGCTCGGGGTTGGCGGCGAACACGCCGGCGGAGTACGGCAGGCGACCGAAGCGGTCGCGCTCGGACGTGGTGCGCTCGTCCCAGCAGGCGAGGAGCGCGAACGACGAGGCGACGAGGTCACAAGGTGCTGCAAAGCGGACCGGGTCCGGTGCGGGGAAGGCCGCGACGACCGAGAGCATGGCGCCGCCGGCGCCCTCCGGGGCCGGCGCGGCCGCCGCGAGACGCGTGAACGCGCCGTTCGGCAGCGGCCTCGAGGCGGCGAAGATGTCCATCGCCTCGTCGCTGCGAGGGATGGTCGGCACGCCGGCCACGGGGGCGGGCGCGTAGGCGAGAGCGGCTTCGCCCGCTCGCGCGGCGTCGTGAGTCACCGCGACCGCGCGGCCTAACGGCGCCAGGAGCGTTTCGAGCGCCCAGGCGGCGCGCGGCGCGAACGCATCCGGCGCGTCGACGTAGACCTCGAGGCTCGCGAGTGGCGACGGCACGTGGGTCATACGTCCGCCCGGGCGCGCGGCTGACGCGTCACCACCTGGTGCGCGACCCGAAAGGCGTTCACGCCGCCGGGCATGGGGTCGTTGAGAGAGTGGAGACCGTCTATACGCGTGCCGCGAAGGGATCTCAGGTACTCTCCGGCACGCCGCTCTCGTCGGGCGATCTCGAGGATCGCCAAGGGGACATCCTTGTTGGCCACGATCCACTTGACCCCGTCGGTCTGTCGCGGCGCCAGGGAGGGCTCGCCCGTGACGTCACGGTAGGCGGCCAGCGAGAGGTTGACGCCGCTGGCGGCCGCCAGCCCGTGCCACTTCCAGTGCCGGGCGTTGATCTCCATCAGGCAGAAGCGCCCGTCGCGCGGGTCGCGTTTGAACTCTACCTGGCTCACGCCGTGAAAGCGCAGCTCCTGCAGCAGACGGAGCGCCGTATCGACGAGGCGCTGGTCCCAGGCGCCGACGCCGGCGAGGCAGCTGCCCCCGGAGTGCGGGTACTGGCGCAGCTTGCGACCACAGAACACGGCCCGCGGACGGGAGCTTGCGTCGAGGTAGGAGCCGACGGTCCAGAGCTCGTCCTCGCCGCCGGGAATGCGCTCCTGCAGAATCAGGAGCCCGAGGTCGTCCACTTTGTCGTAGACGCGCTCCAGCTCCGCCGGCGAATCCACGTCGATGATGTGCCGGTGAAAGCGCAGCTTGAACGCCAGGGAGTCCACCGGTTTGAGCACGGCCGGGAACCGCACCTCGTCGGCCGCCGCCGCCAGTTCAGATCCAGACTCGACGAACACGGTCTTGGGCGTGTCCGCGCCGGTTCTCCAGGCGGCCTCCAGCTGAGCACGCTTGTCGTGGACGCGCTGCATGACCGCCCAGCGCGAGAACGGCACGATGAAGGAGGGCGCCAGACGCTCCGCGTGGCGCGACAGCGGCCAGATGTACTCGTCGTGACTGGGGAAGACGACGGCGGGCTGAGGCAAGGAGCGCCCAAACTCCTCGAGAAAGGCGAGAAAGGCCTCTTCGTCATCAAGAGGATCGGGGCAGACGAGGCCGGCCGCGTACCGCGAACGAAAGCCGAGGGCCTCGGGGTCGGGATCCATGGCGGCGACCGGGACGCCGTGGCGCCCGAGATCCCGGATGATGCCCAGGCCGCAGGCGTAGCTTGCCTGCAGGACGACGGCGGGTGCCGTAGATCCGGCTTCACGGAGGAAGGACGCTCTTCTCACGCGCCGCCCCCCGCTGCGTGGCCCCTGTGCGGCCCCCGCGTGATCACGCGGCGGAGCTGGCGAGTCGTGGCCAGGAGGCCGGGCATGGGGTCGGCAAGGTCGTAGAGCCCGTCACGCCGCACGTTCGCGTACGTCCTGATCCAAGGGAGGAGCTCCCTCTCGCCCTTGCGCCACTCGTGTATCGAGTCGCTCGCGTCGGTGAGGGAGATCACCCACTTGCCGCCCTCCGTCTGGCAGGGAGCGATGAAGGGGCGTCCGACGGCGTCGGAGTAGGCGGCGTAGGAGAGGTCGACGCCGGAATCGGTGCCGAGCGCGTGCCACATCCAGTGGCGGGCATTGATCTCCATCAGCTTGTAGCGCCCGTCGTTGACGTCGCGTTTGAACTCGACCTGGCTCACGCCGTGGTAGTCGAGCTCCCGCAGCAGACGGACGCCCGCGTCGGCCATTTCGGGGACCCAGCGACTGACCGCCATCCGGCAGTGCCCGAACACGGGCGGGTGCTGGCGTAGCTTGTGCCCGGTGAACACGGCGAGCGGGCGCGACTCCTCGTCCAGGTATGAGCCGAGCGTGTAGAGCTCGTCGTCGCCTCCGGGTACGATCTCCTGCATCATCAGCGTGCCGCAGTCGTTCGCCCGGGCGTAGACGCTCTCCATCTCGTCGCGACTCGCGATCTCAAGAACGTGGCGGTGGAAGCGGAGCTTGAAGGCCAGTGACTCGACGGGCTTGAAGATGGCGGGGAATCCGATCTCGTCGGCGCCGCGCTCGAGATCGGCCTCGGACTCGATGAACACGGTCTTGGGCGTGTCGACGCTGCAGCGCCAAGCGCCCTCGATCTGCGCCCGCTTGTCGTGGAGTTGCCGCATCGTCTCCCAGCGGGAGAACGGGATGATGAACCAGGGGTCGAGACGCTCGGCGTGCCGCGAGATGGGCCAGATGTACTCGTCGTGCGTCGGGAAGAGTACGGCGCGCAGAGGCAGCCTCCGGCCGAGATCCTCGAGGAAGGTCACAAAGGCCTCCTCGTCGATCTTGGGGTCGGGGCACACCATGCCGGCGGCACGGCGCGAGTTCAGGCCGAGCGCGCGAGGGTTAGCGTCCAGGGCGAGCAGCGGCACATCGTGGCGAGACAGATCGCGGATGATGCCGAGGCCGTTGGCCCAAGAGACCTGCAGGACGATCGCCGGGTGACGAGCCGCCGCCCTCCCAAGAAACCGCTCGAACCTCATGCACGTCCTTTCGCGGCGCAGCCGACGGCGCCTGTTCCTGCTCGCTCGCGATGATACAAGCCGAGGCGCCGGGGTCGCCAATCAGAGCGCGGCGCCTCGGCGCCGGCGCGCGTGGTCAGCGGAGCCGGCGAGCGGGGTTGCCGGCCCAGACCTCGCCCGGGCGCACGTCTTTGCGCAGGCATGCGCCCATGCCGACGACCGCGCCTTCGCCGACGGTCACGCCGTTCGCGATCGCGGCCGACTGCCAGACGACGACGCGATCGCCCAGGCGGCAGCCGCCGCCGAGCTGCGCGTGACCGGTGACGAGTACGTCTTCGCCGATCTCCACGTTGTGCCCGACGTTGACGTGTGGGCCGATCTTGGCTCCGCGGCGCACGACGGTGTCGCGGAGCGCGCCGCGCTGGATGGTGGCGTGCGCGGCGACGTCGACGTCCGCCTCGAGTATCACTCTGCCGAGCTGGGGAAAGCCGACGAGACGACCGTCGGCGTCGCGTTCGTAGCCCATTCCGCTGCAGCCGATGACGACGTGCTGCGCGATCCTCACGCGGGGGCCGACGGTCGCGTTCTTGACCCAGGAGTGGTTGCGGGCGACAGACTCGGCCTGATCCGGCTCCGCGTACGAGGGGTCGCGGTCGACGCCGAGTTCGGAGAAGAAGCGGTCGAGGACCTCGGCCATGGCCAGTCTGGGCGCGGCGCAGACGGCCACGACGTGACCGGTCGGAGGTCCGTCGGGCGCGGCCGGTCCGGCACAGATCAGCAGGCCGGCCGTGGCGTCTGCCGCGGAGGCGATAGGGGCACGGCGCCAAGCGATGTCATTCGGCCCCGCTTCCACGTCGCCGCTCACGCCGGTGAGGGCGACACGCTCGTGGTCGTCTCCGGGAGCCGACAGGAGCGCCTCGAGCCGGCCGGTCTCCTCGAGGAACCGCACGACCTCGGCTGCGGTGGCGCTCACGGGCGGTAGTGCGGCAGGTACCTGCCGAGGAGTTCTGCGTCGAACTCGTGCGGCACGTACCCTGCCGCGACCTCGATGTAGTACGGGTTGTCAGGGGCGAGTTCGCGCTGCAGCGTGGCCCACGGGTGTGGGTCGTTGTAGTACACGCCATTGGCGACCTCGAGGTCGACGACGACCTGCGAGCCGTAGCCGACGATCGCCCCGGAGGCGACGCTGACGCCGGCGCTGATGTTCGTGCGGCTACCGATGATGGAGCCGTACCCGAAACGCGTGATGAGCTGGCGCTTCGACGCCCGGGGACGCGCGTGGTCGATGTTCTTGGTGTGCGAGCTCATGATGCCGGCGGCGATGAAGCACCAGTCGTCGACGATGACGGCTTTGGAGATGCAACTGCCGGTGCGCACGCGGACGTGGTTGCCCAGCAGAGAGATGCCCGTGGTCACGCAGTCGTCGGCGATCTCGACGTCGTCGAGGACGCGGGTGCCGGAGGCGAGGTGCACCCGGTGACCCAGACGCACGTCGTCGCCGACGACGACATCGGGGTCGATGATGCACTGCAGCCCGTGCTCGAAGTCGCTTCCGTGGCGGAAGTCTTTGGCGATCCAGGAGCCGCTTGGGGCGTGGTGCTCGTAGTCGTCCCAGTTCACGATGCGCGCCTCCTTGACGTTGCCGAAACCGCGCACGCGCGCGTGCACGAGCTGGTGAACGGGCAGTATAGCACCGCGTCCGTGGCGGCGACCGCGGCCCGCCGCCGCCCGTCACTCGTCCCAGAACACCTGGTCGTAGTAGCGTATCGAGTGGCGTGAGGTGCGCACGCGCGACTGGGCGAGCGCCACGCCTTCGGCGTCCAGCTCGCCCAGGGCGTACTTGATCCCAAGGTACGGCAGGATGAAGTCCTCCTGGTAGACGAACGTGGAGACCCTGGGATTCACCTCGAGGAGCCGGTCGCCAATGAACTGGATGCTGACGAACTTGTCCAGGCTGAGGGCGCGGCAGAGGTGGCGCGAGGCGGCGACGAGCTCCGGACTCTCGACGGTGCGGAAGGACATCGCGAGGCCGGCTTTCACGGCCTCGCGCGTTTTGGCCTGGTAGAGCACGATCTCACCGTCGTCGACCAGCGCGTCGACGACGAACTCCGGGGCATCGACGTACTCCATGAGTAGGAGCCGTGGGAAGGCGCCGCCGTGGCGCAGCGCCGCGGCGGCCTCCTCGAGCGTGAGCACGGCCGCCCAGCCGCGCTGCTCGAGCAGACCGGCGCGGCCGCCTGCGGCGACGATGTGGAAGCCGCGCGAGCCCTTCGCGACCGGGGGCTTGAAGCACACCGGCGCGTCCGGGTAGCCGAGCTCGTGAGCGCCCGCGACGAACTCCTCGATGCTCGCCGGCGTCAGCGCGCGGGGCTGCACGACGGGCGTGCCCCGAAGCGCCGCGTGCATCGCGGCCTTGTCGTTGCAGACCGCGATGGCTTCGGGACCGGCGACGAGAACGGCCGCACCCAGGTCCGTGAACGACAGGCGGGAGCGCGCGACCGCCTCCACCTCGCCGGATGACTGCACCAGGAGGACGTCCGGTCGCTCGCGCCCGACGACTTCGAGCAGGGCCGGGACGTAGTCGGGCGCGGTCCCGGATGGCACCAGGCTGAAGCCGTCGCACAAGAAGCGCCCGATGGCGTCCGGTCGCATGTCGACTCCGTGGATGGCGATCTCGCGCTCGCCGTTCGCCTTGAGCATGCGGATCAGCGTGCTGGCGCCCGGGCAGCCGGCGGCGGTGAGGACGATCTTCAGCGGGGGCAGGGTCATGGAAGCCTCGTGGTCGTCGTGGTTGTGGTCGTGGCCGTATCTGGCATCGCCGACCCGGCTGCGTCCGCCGCCTCCGGGCCATCCGCGGGTTTCAGGCTCTGCGCTCGCTCCCGCGCACCCAGCCGCGCTCGCGAAACGACGGCAAGTCCCAGGCCGTACAGGATCCACATGGGCGCGAAGCCCACGGAGCTGCTCGGCCCGACGGCGCCGATCGTGAAGCCGAGCAGGGCGAGCACCGTTCCGCCGGCCAGGTAGCGCACGAAGGGGTCGGGGTCGCGGCGCGCGACGGGCCAGAGAGCAAGCACGAGGAGGATGAAGAAGCCGAGATGCAGGGCGAAGCCCACGAGGCCTCCGTCAGCGTATGTCTCGAGCCACCAGTTGTGCAGGTTCGAGATGCCGAGCGCGTCGATGCCCGACGCGATGATCCCCTCGGCCTGACCGGCGCCGGCGCCGCGCAGGTAGCTGGCGCCGGCGATCTGCAGGCCTCGGTCGGTGAGGCTGGCACGGATGGCGCCGGAGCCGGTGTTCGACTGCGCCTGGCTGATCAGCGCCTCGAGGCGGAACTGCCGCAGCATGACGTTCTGGGAGTCGTTGAAGAGGAGCCACCCGCCGACGACGACGAGGAGCGCGATGACGACGCCCACAGCGAGCTTGCCGGCGCGTGTGGAAAGGCGGGGACCGAGGTGCCAGAAGAGGACGACGGCCGAGAGCGACGAGATGCCCGCCGCCATCAGGCTGGAGCGTGATCCGGTGCGCACGAAGGCGTAGCCGCCGAGCAGGATGAAGACCGTGGTGAGCGCGAGCCAGGCGGCGCGCCTGGTGAAGAAGCAGGCGCAGAGCATGAACGGCCAGCAGATGGCCAGGTAGGTGGCGAGGTCGTTCTGATTGTGGAAGACGCTGGTGACGGCGAACGTCTGCGACGTCACCGTGGTGAGCAGCCGCGACGTTGGAAGCCTGATGCCGAAGCGCGATTCGAGGAGTGTGAAGCCGACGATGAACGCGTACCCGACGATCATGGAGTAGCCGAACCAGCGCAGGCGAAGGCGGGTACCCCCGGCCGCCGCCGTCGCCGCGAGGACCGCCGCCATGGTCACGACGATGGCGACGTAGTTGAAGGCGACGAGCTTATCCGGCGCCCAGGTGACGCTCAGCAGCAGCCAGGCGAACCAGAGCGCGGCCGGCAGCGCCAGATCCTTGGCAGCGAACGGCAGGGGGTCGCGCAGAACGATCACGAAGCACATGCCGGCATACACGACAAGCGCGAGCACGACGCGGAAGAGGAAAGCTTGGGGGAAGGCCGACGCCGCGAACGACGGGCCGAGCAGGGCGAGCAGCGGCAGCGAGACGAGCAGGGCCGTGAGCACGGCGCCGACACGCGTGCGTGCCATGCGCTCGCGGCCGAGCAGTACCAGCGCTGCGAAGGACAGCACGACGAGGACCCCGACGACGGCGCCGGGGCGCAGCGTGGCCGCGGCGGCGAGAAGCGCGGTCAGTACGGCGCCGCCGGTGAGCAGCGCCGCGTCGCCGCGGCCGAGTCGCCGCCGTGGGGCGGCCCCGGAAACGGGGCCGGCGTGTACGTCCGTTGAGGGGCCGCCGCTCATTCGTCCATGGTACCAGCGCCCCCGCCCACCTGCCCGGTGCTCGCGAGCGGCACTGCAAGGCCGTCGAGGATCGCGGCCAGGTCGCTGGTGAGGCGGCCCAGCTCGTAGCGCTCGAGGGCCGCCGGCTCCGCGCGTGCCACCGCGCCGGCGCGAGATTCGGCGACGAAGGCCGCGAGGGGCTCGCCCATCGGGTCGTCTGGCAGCACGCAGGTGCCGCCGCCGACCTCCTCGAAGAGCCCCCGTGCGGCCGAGCCGGCCGGCGAGATGGCGAAGATCGGCCGGCCGGCCTGCAGGTACTCGAAGACCTTGCTGGACATGCTCTCCGGCCGGCGTCCGTTCACGAGCAGCAGCGCGTCGGCCGCCCGCTGGTAGCCGAGCGCCTCGTCGAGAGGCACGAGTGGTTCGACGCGGACGCGGTCGCCGAGCCCCAGTCGCTCGGCGTCCGGGCGTATGCGGGTCTCGTCGACGCCGACGAACAGCGCCTTGACGTCGGGCGGCAGGCCGGCGAGGGCGGTGAGGAAGGCGCTCACCTGCTGCTCGCGTCCGTAGAGCCGGCCGGTGTGCACGATCCAGAAGCCTTCGCCGAGCGATACGTCCGCCGGCACCTCTGCGCGGTCGAACCCGTTGGGGAGCACGTGCGTGCGGCCGTCCAGCCAGGGATGCCGCGCGACGAGGTCGTCGACGATCGGCCGGTTCACGGCGGTCACGGCGGCGGCGCGTTCCAGGGCCCACGACTCGAGTCGGGCGTGGGCGTTCTTGTGCGCGCCGGTCGGGTACTTTCTGAACTGGTAGGTCGACCACGGGTCGCGGTAGTCGGCCAGCCACGGTACGTCGGCGTGCTCGGAGAGGACTGCGGCGACGAGGTGCACGCTCGCCCGCGGCGAGCTGCTGAAGATGGCGTCGAAGCGCTCGCGCTTGAAGATCTCGCGGCCCTTGAGCACGGCCGGCCCGACCCAGGCGAAGTACGGGTCGGGAACCGCGACCCAGCCGTTCACCTTCGTGCTGCGCGGGCCGCCGCCGAGCAACCGGCGCGGCCACGGTACGGTCGCGCGCGCGACGCGCACCCCCGGCGGGAGTGCCGCCGGGCCTTCGGCCTTCGCCGTGAGCACGGCCGGCTCCCAGCCGTGCTCCGGCAGGTGCCGCAGAAAGCGGACGACCCGCGTCGTACCGGCGCTCGCCATCGGCGGGTACGGATTTGCGATCACGAGCAGCTTCTTCGCTGTGCGGGGGGTCATGCGGCGGCCATCCTTGCGTCAGGTGATGGTGGTCGTGGTGGGGCCTTCGATGAGGTCGATGTCGGCTGCCTTCTCCATCTCGAGCTCTTCTTCCTCGGCCTCGATGTCGTCGGCGCTGAGGCGCGAGCTGCGGTCGACTTCTTCGCCGCCCGCCGCGGCCGGGAGCGCCGCCGCCGCGGCGGCCGGCACGGCCGCGTCCTCCGCAGGCGCGGGCACGCTTCGCCGCCCGGACAGCCGCCCGAACGCGCGGCGCAGCTTGTCACGCTCGCCCGGTGTGAAGAACCCCGTGGCGAGGAGCGCGAGCGGGAACACGAGAAGGGCCGGGACCTGCGCCAGCGAGCTCACGACCAGCTCGTCGTAGGGCATGTACACGCTCTGGCCGAAGGCCCGCGCGATGCCCCAGGCCGCGGCCAGGGTCAGCACGGTCGCGAGGACGATCTTGAGGAGCCGCCGCCACTCGTAGGGGATCGGGTACCACTTCTCCGAGTAGAAGTAGACGGTCACCGCCAGGATCGCGAAGCCCGCCACGTGGGTCCATGCCG
Organism: uncultured Actinomycetes bacterium; assembly: GCA_963709345.1. Lineage (GTDB taxonomy): Bacteria > Actinomycetota > Thermoleophilia > UBA2241 > UBA2241 > CAIXSE01. Next base: position 225,889 of record CAVPVX010000001.1, on the reverse strand, counting down.
CCGCGTACATGCCGTACCGCGGCACCAGGAGGAAGTTGAGACCGATGTTCACCCCCGAGGCTATCAGGAAGAAGACCGGGATCATGCGGTTCTTCTTGGCGACGTTGGAGCCGACCCAGAAGACGAAGTAGACGGCGTACACGACCACCGAGAGGGAGAGCACGACGGTCGTAGGGCCGATGCTCCAGAAGCGCTCGTTGAGGAAGGTGTGGACGATGAGCGGCATGAAGGCGCCTATCAGCACGAGCAGGAGGGCGTTCAGGGCGAGGAAGTACGTCGACGAGCGCGCGACCATCCGTTTGTGCCTCTCGGGCTCGTGCAGCTTGGCGTAGTGCCACTGCGGCCACGCCATGCGGAACGCCATCAGCGTGAGGTACAGCGGCTGGCTGAGCGAGTACGCGACCGTGTAGAGGCCGACGACCGCTTTGCCCTGGTAGTGGAGCAGGAAGTAGCGGTCCGACAGCTTGAGCCAGTAGAACGAGACGCCGGTGAACAGCGCCGGGACGGCGAACGCCAGCATCGGCCTCATGAGTTGCCAGTGCCAGCGCCAGTCGACCTTGCGGATGTAGGTGGGTAACAGACCGCACTGCATGCCGGCGGCGGTGAAGAGGTTGGCGAGCAGCACGCCCATGGGCCCCCAGTCGAAGACGGCGACGAAGACGATGGAGAGGGGTACCTGGACCAGTACCCGGCCGATCGTGTACGCGGAGAAGATCCACGGCCGGTGCTCGAGGCGGAACAGCGTGAAGGGCAGGTCGTTGAGGTTGCTGAAGAAGAGCGTCGCGAGCGCTACGGCGAAGTAGCGCCAGTCGCCGGTGTCGTACTCCTTGCCGAGCAGGAGCGGCGCGAGTCGCGGCATGAGTACTCCCACCGTCCCGAGGAGGATCAGCGGGTAGACGGTGGACACGTAGAAGACGTTGGTGATGACGCGCCGGCGCGCCGCCTCGCCCTTGTCGTCGAAGTAGAAGCGGCTGAAGGCGACGTCGAAGCCCAGCGTGACGAAGACGTCGAGCAAGGTCGTGACCGTGACGACCATGCCGAGGATGCCGTAGTCCGCCTGGGTGAGGAAGGCGGTGTAGAGGGGAAGCAGGAGTGCGACGAGGAACTTCTGCAGCGCGCGCCCGGCGCCGTAGATCACCGAATCCTTGAGCAGCAGCGAGTAGCCGTGGCTGCCGGCCTTCTTGCGCTTACCCATGCGGAGCTTGGCGAGCGGGTTCGTGGTGCCTCCGGGAGCTGGTGGGATCGGCCGGCTGCGGGGACGGCCGCCGGCCGCCGGTCGCCGTCGTCGGGAGGCTAGTTTATCACCGGCGCCGGCCGCCGAGGTCCTGGGGAAGCAGTTCGGCGTGCGCGTCGGCGGCTGCCAGTTGCTCCGCCGCGAGCGGGGACGAACCGCGGCGCCGGGCACGCGCCATGACCTCACCGACCTTCAGCCCCGCGGCGTGCAGGGCGACGAGCGGCTGCGGCAGCAGGTCGAAGAGATCGCGGGTGTCGCCGGCCGGCCGGCAGTGCAGGCCGGCCGTCGCGAGGGTGCGCAGGTCCGCCTCGGCTCTGAAGCCGGCTACGGCGAGGTGCGGCGCGGCGGCCGCCAGGCGGGCCGCGTCCACGACGGCGCCGGGCCCCACCCAGCGCTCGCCGCCCGGACCCGGGCACAGCACGAGCGCGTCCGCTTCGGCGAGGCGGCCGACGACGGACTCGTCGCCGAGCGTCTCGCCGATGCGCTCGCCGCCGTAGAGCCCGATGCGGCCGGCCGTGTCCGGCGCGGCCACGAGCACGCGCGCCCCGAGCCGGCCGAGCGCCTGCACGACGTAGGCGTAGCCGGCGCCGGCGCCGGCTACGACCAGCGTCGAGCCGGCGACCTCGACTCCGAGGTCGAGCAGCCCGGCGAGGATCTCAAGCGGCAGGTAGCGGTACAGGCCGACCGCCTCTTCGTCGACGCCCGCGACGGCGATGCCCCGTCGCCGGCAGGTCGCGACATCGACGTTCGCAGCGCTCCAGTGCGCCGTGCCGCGCATCAGCGTGACGGCGGCGGACTCGGCGACGGTACGCAGGATCGACTCGTCGACGGGGCGCACGCCGGGCAGGTCGGTCACCACGTCGATGGTGTCGAGCGGCGCCTGCAGGCGGGTGGAGAGCAGCATGATGCGGTCGTCCACCCGAGCCAGCGCCGCGAGATAGGCGGTCTGTTCCTCCGCCTGCTTGCGCGACGCCTGCACGCCGTCGCGGCCGACGGCGAAGACGGCGTCCGCCCCGGCGAGCGCGGCGATGACGGGAGTCACGCGCCGGTAGCCCACGGACGCCTCCGTGAGCACGCGCAGACCCGTGAGGTCCAGGCGTGCGCGTTCGATAGCCCGGCGGGCGAGCCGTATGACCTGCGCGCCCGGGAACCGGTCGTCGCAGGCGTGGTAATCGCGTCTGTCGTCGGTCGCTGCGGTCATGGCGTCATCCTATCTGGTCGCGACCCGTTCATGGTCCGTCGGCCGCCGGGCCAACGGGGTCGGGACCACGAACCGCGCCCGCCCGCCCGGCGTCTCTCGAACGGGGCTCGGGTCGGCTGCCGCACCCGACTCGTCTATACTCGGAGTCCGCACTCGCAGAGAAAGGCCCGCGCCGGTGATCGTCACCACAGCACCAAGCATCCGCTCCCGCGTCTTCTTCGCGGCGCTGCTCGTCGCGCTGCTGGCCGCCGCCCTGGCCGGCGCGTTCGCGCCGGCGGCCGCGGCGTCCCCCGACGCCGCGCAGATCGACGCCTTTCTCACGGCGCACGGCTCGCCGATGGCCGGCAGCGGCGCCACCTTCGTGGCCGCGGGCGAGGCCAATGGTGTCGCGCCCGCGTTCCTGGTAGCCATAGCCGGCGCCGAGTCGAGCTTCGGCCTGTACCTGTACTCGGAGAACGGCGACCAGTGCACGTACAACGCCTTCAACTGGTTCTACGGACCCACGTGGCCGACCAGCGACTTCACGTCGTGGGAGCACGGCATCGAGCGCGTCGCCGCCGGTCTGGCCGGGAGCCTCTACTACGGTTCCGGCCTGTACTCCGTCGACGCGATCGCTCCGAAGTACTGCCCGGACGGCACCGCGAACTGGGTCGCCAACGTCAAGGCCTTCATGGCGGAACTCGGCGGCGACCCTGCGGACACGCGCCTCGGCGCCGGCGCCGCGACCGTTGCGCCCTCCGAGCCGCCCTCGAGTCTGCCCGGGCTCGTCGCCCTGGACGGCTCCGTCAAGCTCGACAGCGGCGACCGCGAGGTCGGCCAGCGCATCTACGCCTGGTTCACGCTCGTGAACAGCGGACACGCGCCTCTCGACCTGGAGGGCATCCGGCTCGCCATTCGCGGGCCCGGCGGCACCGACCACGACCTCGTCTCGGACCAGCCGCTGACGCTTCAGCCCGGCCAGGAGCTGCAGGTGTCGTCGGCCTGGCCGCTCGACCTCGCCGGCCGCTGGCAGGGCTGGATCGAGGTCACGCAGAACGGCGTCTCCGGTCTCGTCGGTGACGAGCAGGCCTTCGCCTTCTGGGTGAAGTTGCCGAAGAATCTTGAGCTTCGGCGCTGGGCGCTGCGCGACACCGCCCTCAGCCTCTCTCTCTGACGCCCTCCCGGGAGCGGCTCGCGCGCAGCGATGCCGGCCCGTCCCGTCGTCGGCGCGTCCATCCACGAGCCGCACCCGTCGCTCAGAACTGCACGTACAGGAAGGCGCTCGGCTTGCTCAACGCCAGCAGCGAGGCGGCAAGAAGGATGCCGAGGAGCAGCGCGTAGCGCAGCTTGGGTCTGGGCGTGATCTCCCAGGTGTTGGGCAGGACGTTCACCCACAGGAGGCCGCCGGCGATGAAGGCGCCGAGGACGGGCGCGAGACGCAGCGTGCCCGCGCCGCCCACCCCGTTCAACCCGAGCATCGCCTGCAGCACGTCGCCGGCCGCGCGCAGCGACGAGGCGCGGAAGAACACCCAGGCGACGACGGCGCACAGGAAGGTGATGCCGCGATTGAGCCACACCCACCTCGGCGTGAGCCCGTGCTTGCGCAGGGTCGAGTGCACCGAGAGGTAGACGCCCCAGAGGAGACCCCAGACCACGAAGGTCCAGGCGGGGCCGTGCCAGAGGCCGCCGAGCAGGAAGGTGATCAGCAGGTTCCGGACGGTCAGGAGCTTCGAGCCGCGCGAGCCGCCGAGCGGGATGAAGATGTAGTCGCGGAGCCAGCTCGAGAGCGTCATGTGCCAGCGCCGCCAGAAATCACTGACGCTGACCGCCTTGTAGGGTGAGTCGAAGTTCTGGGGGAAGCGGAGCCCGATCATGAAGGCCACGCCCACGGCCATGTCGCTGTAGCCGGAGAAGTCGAAGTAGAGCTGCAGCGTGAAGCCGAGGGCAGCGCCCCAGCCGGACAGCAGGCCGAGCTGGGCGTGATGGGCGAAGAGGTCGTTGACGTAGGGCGCCATCATGTCGGCGACGAGCATCTTCTTGGCGAGGCCCATGACGAGGAAGAAGAGGCCGGTGCCGATGAGCGCCCAGCGGAAGCGCTGCTGCGCGCGTTCAAGCTGGGCGCCGACGTGGCCGTAGCGGATGATGGGGCCGGCGAGGATGTAAGGGAACAGCGTGACCCAGGCGAGGTAGTGGACCACGCTCTCCGCCGGCTTGATCGTGCCGCGGTAGACGTCGACGGCGTACGAGATGCCGGCGAAGGTGTAGAAGGAGATGCCGATCGGCAGCAGGACGCGCAGGGCCGGCAGCGGCTCGCCGGCGCCGAGGAGCCGGATGAGGCCGTCGAGCGAGTCGACGAAGAAGCCCCGGTACTTGAAGTAGCCGAGGAAGCCGAGGTTGACGGCGATGGCCGCCGCAAGGATGAGCTTGCGGCGGCGGCCGCTCCTGCCGCCTCCGTCCTCGCCCTCGTCTTGCGCCAGAAGCCGACCTGCCGCCCAGTCGACGAGCGTCGTCGCAAGCAGCAGTGGGATGAAGCGCCAATCCCAGAGCCCGTAGAAGACGAGCGAGGCGGCGATCAGGAACAGCAGGCGTGGGTAGCCGCGCGGCATCGCCCAGTAGAGAAGGACGACGACCGGGAGGAAGACGAGCAGGAAGGTGTAGCTGTTGAGAAGCAAGCCGCCGGCCCTAGTCCCCGCTCGCCGCCGGCTCGACCGGCGGCACGCCGCCGGTCTGCTCGAGGACGTGGTCGATCGCGGGCCGCGTGTTGATCGCCGTCATGTGTACGCCGTCGTACCACTGCGTGGGATCGAAGCCGAAGACCGTCGGGTCGGTCATGTCGAGGAACGTCAAGTCGTACACGCTCTGCTGTGCTTCGATATACGCCGTCACCTGCTCGTGGCGCTCGTTCCAGCCCAGGGGGACGAGGATCCTGCGCAGTTTGGGGTTGATGGGCGTGAGCACGACGAGGGGAGCCGCGCCTTGCTCGTTCATGAACTCGAGCGTCTTCTCGAAGTACTCCTCGGTCCTGGGGTCCATCCTCTCGTAGATGGTCGCGTAGAGTTCGGTGTAGCGCTCGCGGGAGTCGACCCAGCGGCGCTTCCACTCCCTCTCGCTCCAGCGACGCTGCTTGAGGGCGCCGTCGTCCAGGATCCGCTTGCGATACTTCGTCTGCTCCACCTTCGCCTTCTTGCGGAAGAGGAGGAGACGCCCCGACTCCCAGGCAGTAGCGAGTGAGCACATGGTCGAGCGGTTCTCCCAGACGGCCGTCGCGAGCCGTCGCGCTCCCTCGCCGGCCGACGCCTGATCGACGAATCGCGCCAGCCGCGGCTCGCCTGCGGTGCGGACGCCGATCTCGAAGGGCACGTACGACTCGACGTCGATGAACCACAGGTAGGCGGGGCGCGCGTCGGGCCAGGTCTCGTGGATGAACTGCGTCATCGCCCACGCATCGGCGATGCCGCCGATGCCGTTGACGCCGGCGTTGAAGGTCCGCAGCCCCGTCTTCTCCTCGAGATAGGACGGTTCGTAGCGCATGGAGCGTGAGCTGCCGAGCACGACAAGTTCGGGAGGCTCCTTCAGCTCTTCGATCTTGTCCGCCTTGACCGTCCGGTCCGATGCCGTCACCGTCGGGAAGAAACGAGTGCCGACGGTGCCGTACGGGTCGGCCACCACGTTGAGCGTGACCACGCCAGCCATCGCCGGCGCTGTGACGGCGAGCAGCACGAGGACGAACCAGAAGGCCCGCCGACCCTGCGCCTCATCCATCTCCGGCGGGTCGGGTATCACCCGGGCCTTGCGCTTGCCGAAGGGCCCGCCGCCTCCCGCGCTCTCGGGCGGTCTCACGGCGCCCGTCCTCAGCCGTCCGGCGCCAGGAAGTCGTCGATGCGCTCGGCGAGGCCGCTGGTGGCGACCTCATCGACGCCGCCGTTGGCTGTCTTCGTCGTGTGGAAGGCGTGGATGCCGCGACCCTCCATGAAGCAGCGCGTGAGGCGGATGCTGCCCCCGTGAGTGACGAGGAGCGCGCTGCGACCGTCGAGCGCGCAGTCGCGCAGGCAGGCGAGCACCCGGCGCTGCTGCTCGGCGAGGCTCTCGCCGGCCGGGAAGCGGAAGCCCTCGGGGCGCTCTTGGTACGCGCGCCAGGTCTCGGCCTCCTCGCGGACGATGTCCGCGAAGAGGCGCGTCTCCCACTCGCCGCGGTGCGTCTCGGCGAGACGGGGATCCACGACGAGCGGCAGGTCACCGCCGAGCTCGGCGTGGATCAGGTCGGCGGTCTCGCAGGCGCGCAGCAGGTGGCTGGTGACGATGAGCTGGAGGCCGCGCCCTCGGAGCGCGCGACCCTGGTCGCGCGCCTGTGCGCGGCCGGCCTCGTTGAGTTCCACCTCGGCCCAGCCCTGGCATCGCGCCGGCTCGAGGTTCCAGTCGGTCTGGCCGTGGCGGATGAGCAGGAGTCGCGCGAGCGGGCGTCCGGGCGGCACGGTCAGTGGAAGTCGAGCAGCGTGTCGCTGCGTACGCCCACACGCAGGGTCTCGACCGAGATCACTTCTTCGGGCGGGATGTTGCCGAGGTTCACGTTCGGTCCGAACTTCTTGATGAACCAGGTCTGCTGCTGCTTGATCGGCGCCTCGAAGAGGAGCTGCGCCGGGTCGACCGCGCTCTGGATCTCGTCGAGCAGGCCTTCCTTGACTTCTCCTCCCGGCTGGTAGATGCCGACGGTCCCCGACTCGCGACCCTCAGCGATCACCTTCCAGGCGCCGGCGTCGAGCTCGCGCTTGATGCTGTCGACCCACTTGAAAGGGGCGATGACGGAGGCCTCGTCCTTGCTGCCGACTTCGCTGAGTACCCTGAACTCCCGGCTGAGCCGGCGCAGGATCGCGAGCTTGTCCGCTTCGTCGATATCGATCGTGCCGTCGGAGACCTCCACGTAGTCCATCTCGCACTCGCGCACGGCGGCCAGGAACTCCTCAAGCCTGTTCTGTCGCAAGCAGACCTCGAAGAAGGTGCCGCCGAAGCACACGGGGATGCCGAAGCTCTGGTAGAGGGTGATCTTCTCCTTGACGTTGGGCGTGACGACCGCGGTCCCCCACCCGAGCTTGACGATGTCCACGTAGCCCTCGGCCACCTCGAGGAACTGGCGCACCTGGTCGAGGCTGTACCCCTTGTCGAGCACGTGCGTGAGCCCGCTCTCGCGCGGCTTCGCGGTGCGATCGGGGAGCGCCAGGAACTCGAACATCGGTCATCCTCCGTGGTCGCGCGCCGCTTTTCACGGCCCTCGACAGATGGTACCAGACCGGCGGCCCGCCTCGGGCGAGCGTCAACTCTTGAAGAGCAGCGCGAGCCCGCTGAGGAAGAGGACGGCGGCGAGGATGCCGCGGAGCATGCGGGTGGGGGCGTGGACCGTGAGCTGCGAGCCGAGCAGCACTCCGGGGATCGAGCCCATGAGCAGCGCCGTCACCATCCACAGGTCGACGTTGCCGACGCCGATCTGCGCGAGACCGGTGATGGTCAGAAGGATCATCGCGTGGAAGACGTCGGTGCCGACGATCCGGTCCGTCGTGAGCGGATAGAAGAGGATCAGGAAGACGGCCAGCAGCGTACCGCTGCCGACCGAGGTGAGGCCGATCACGAAGCCGGTCCCTATGCCGAGGCACACCGTCATCACTTTGAGGCGGGTGGTCATCGTGATGTTCTCGCGTCGGTGCCGCTGGTCGACATGCAGCACGACCTTGACGATGAGCAGGACGCCCACCAGCATCAGCGCCGAGCCGATCGCCCGGTAGAGGATGTGGTTGACCAGGTCGCCGTAGGTGCTCTTGACGTAGGCCACGGCGGCGACGCCGGCGAGTGACGCGGGGATGCTGCCCAGGGCCAGCCAGAGGGCGAGCGGCACGTCGACCGAGCCCTGCTTCCAATGCTTCCACGAGCCGAAGACCTTAGTGACGGCGGCATAGGTGACGTCGGTGCCGATCGCCATCGTGGGGGAGAACCCGAAGAAGAAGATCAGCACCGGGGTCATGAGCGCGCCGCCGCCCATGCCGGTCAGCCCGACCAGGAAGCCGACGAAGAGGCCGGTGATGGTCAGGTAGCCGTTCAGCTCGCCCCCGAGCGTGAGGTAGGCGACCACGACGACGACGGCCCACCCGCTCATGCCGAGCGCCCAGCGTTTCAGCCAGGCGCTCGAACCGACACCCGTCGGCTCGGGCCCGGGCCGGAACGGAGGAATCGTGTCGTCGATGTCCGGGTCGAAGACGTCGTCGTCGGGGGCTGCCTGCGCGGCCTCATCCCGCGCCGGTGCGCCCGGCGCCCCTTCGACGGCTACGGCTGTGCTCTCACTCTCGGTCATCTGCCCCCTGGGCTTGCGGGCGGCGGTCGCCGCACGAGTCCGCGCTGGGCGGAGCCCGCGCGAAGCGGGACCGGCGCCCCGAATGGGCGTGAGTATGGGCAGGCTCAGATTATCTGTCAAATAAGGTTCCGGAATGAAGAAGGAGGCCGCGCGGTCGCACCCGCCGGGCCACGCCTGCACGTGCCCGCGGCATTAGCTGGCCTGATACACGATCCTGGTGGAATACGAAATTTGAATAGTTGCGGGAACCCGGAGGCCGTCGGTCCGGCGGCGTCCCTTCACCTCGACGCAGCCGTTGCGGCCGCCGCCGATTCGGCCGGACCGGAGGTCAGCCGGCCGCCGCGTACTGCTCGCGGAAGTAGGCGAGCAGGGTTTCGGCGGCCTTGCTCAGCACTCGCGTCTTCGAGCGCACGCTGTAGAAGTCGCGCAGGATCCTGAAGCCCTCGACGGGCACGACGGTCAGAGACCCGTAGTCGAGCTCGGGGCCGATCGCCCAGCGGCTGACGAAGGTGACGCCGCCGCCGGAGATGGCCGCCTGTTTGGCCGACTCCATGAGGCCCATCTCCATGACCACGTTGAGCTTCTCGGGGCGGACGCCGGCGCGCCGCAGGTGGTTCTCGAGGACGGTGCGCACGCCCGCGCCCTTCTGCTGCATGATGTGTGGTTCGCCGGCCAGATCGCCCAACGTCACCTGGTCGCGCTTCGCCCAGGGGTGGCTCGGGTTGCAGACCAGCACGAGTTCGTCGCGCGCGAGCGGCTCCGCGACCAGTTCCGGCCGCGGCGTCACGGCGCCGACCGCCCCTACCTCGAATTCCCGAGAGAGCACACGCTCGATCACGGCGTGCGTATCGTCCACGTTCAGCGTGATCGAGATCCCCGGGTACTCTCGCTTGAACCTCGTGAGCATGCCCGGCAGCACGTGCTCCCCCGGGCCGGTGGAGGCGCCGACCTTGATGTGGCCTGCGACCAGCTCGCCGAGGTCGAGGATCTCCGTGCAGGCGCGCTCGTGGAGGCCGAGGATCTCACGGCCGTACCGGTAGAGGACCTGCCCCGAGTCCGTGGGCACGACGGTGCGGCGCGAGCGGTCGAGCAGGGTCGTCTTGAGCTCGCGCTCCAGACTTCGGATCTGCTGGCTCGCGGCCGGCTGCGTGATGTGCACCTCGTCGGCGGCGAGCGAGAAGCTGCGACGGTCGACGATGCGGCAGAAGAGCCTGATCTGACGGATGTCCATAAGCGAACCTTATCTCAGGATGCCTCGCCGGAGCCAGTGGGCGGGCTGCCTGCGGGCGGGCAGACGCTCAGACGAGTGGCGTTGGCGGCTCGTCGGTGGCGTCCTGGATGAGGCGGCCGCGGCGGGCTCGCCGGAAGTCTCGGCCGGCCAGGTGGAGGAGCCGGCCGGCGAAGAGCCCGGGGTCGCGCGGGGCGAAGGCCGCCGTGCGCGTGTCCTTCTTGCGAAGGGCGACGTCGTCGGGCCCGGTCGCACGCTTCAGGCGCCCGTCCGCGAGCAGCGTCGCGTCGACAGCCGTCGCCCGCCGCTGCGAGAACGTGTAGGCGGGGGTGCCGAGCGCCGCCGCCTCGCGCGTCATTGCGCCCTCGAGCCCCAGCATGAAGTCGGCGGCTGCCAGCAGCCCTACGCCGTCCACCGGGCCGTCGGGCACGAGCACGCCCGGAAGCTCGAGCGCCAGAAAGCGCCGCCGCTGCTCGCGGTCGCGCGCCACGACGACGAGGGTCACGCGGCGCCGGCCGGCGAGCTCCCGCAGGAGCTCTCCGAGCGCCGTTTCCCCGGCCGCCGCCGAGCCGCCGGGCGAGGGCGAGCCGGATGCGGCCGGGCGCACCACTCCGACGATGCGGCGGCGGTCGACCCCGAGACGACGCAGCGCCTCGGGGTCGGGTCGCGCGTCGTGCAGGTAGTACTCCTCCTTGAAGCCCGGGTAGAGCCAGGCCTTCTGCTGCGGTACGCCGAGGGCGGCGAGTGAAGCCGCAGGTACGGCGTCGGGCACGGCGATCTCGTCGACGAGCCGCGCGCTGACTGCGTTGCCGCGCCCCAGGCGTTCGTCGTCGAGGAAGGTCATCTGGGGGATCGCCAGCGTCCAGGCGGTGAGCACGAAGTCGCTGGCGTGGCTGCCGGCGGCCACGTCGAAGTGGCCGCTCGAGGCCGAGACGAGGAGCTGCGCCGTGCGGTTGACGAGCCCGACGGCGCGGGTACCCAGGCTCCCGCCGCGGTGCTGGGTCGTGAGCACGCCGCCGAGGCCGTAGCGCCGCAGGATGAGGTCGGCGCCGGCGAAGCGGCGCGCCGTGAGCGTCACCGTGTGGCCGCCCTCTTCGAGCCGCCGCACGATGGGCGCGAAGAAGACGACCGCCGAGCCGTCGGTGATGTCGACCCAGATCCTCACCGCGTCAAGGCTTCGGCGCGGCGCCGGCGACGCCTGCAGCGCCGGGGGCCGTCAGGCGAGCCCGGCGGCGACGGCCGCGGCTACCTCCTGGACCTGCTCCTCGGTGAGGTTCGGGTGCATCGGCAGGGCGAGGTTACGCGCCGCGGCCTCATCCGTGTTCGGGAAGTCGCCGAGCTTGTGACCCTGGTCGGCGAAGGCCGGCTGCAGGTGCAGCGGCGTCGTGTAGTAGGCGGCGCAGTCGACGTGACGCTCTTTGCACGCCGCGGCGATGGCGTCGCGCTCGGGGTGGCGGATCACGTACAGGTGGTAGACGTGGGTGATGCCGTCGGGCACGGCCGGGCGCATGACCTCGTCGGGCAGGTACTGGTCGTACCACTCCGCGACCAGGGCGCGCCGGCCGTTCCACTCGTCGATCACCCCGAGCTCGATGCGCAGGATCGCGGCCTGCAGTTCGTCGAGCCGCGAGTTGAAGCCGATGTCGGTGAACGTCTTCTTGTCCTTGCTGCCGTGGAAGCGAAGCTCCCGGGCGCGCTGCACGAGCACCTCGCTATGGCCGGTGACGAGCCCGCCGTCGCCGTACCCGCCGAGGTTCTTGGTCGGGAAGAAACTGAAGACACCCAGGTCGCCGAGGCTGCCGGCGCGACGCCCGAAGTAGGTCGCGCCCCATGCCTGGCAGGCGTCCTCGACGATGGCGATGCCGCGGGCCTCGGCCACCGCACGGACGGCGTCGGAGTCGGCCGGCAGGCCGAAGAGGTCGACCGGCATGATCGCCTTGGTGCGCGGCGTGATCGCGGCCTTGACGCCGGTGGGGTCGATGCAGAGCGTGTCGGGCAGGATGTCGACGAACACCGGCTTCGCCCCGGACTGGGCGATGGCCTCGGCCGTGGCGTAGAAGGTGAACGGCACCGTGATCACTTCGTCGCCGGCGCCGATCCCCAGCGCGCGCAGCGCGATGGTGAGGCCGTCGGTGCCGTTGGCGACGCCGACGGACCCCGAAGTGCCCATGTACGCGGAGGCCTCCTCTTCGAAGCTCTTGACGTTCGGCCCGAGGATGACGCGGCCGCTGCGCAGCACGTCCAGCACGGCTTGCTCGATGCGGTCCTGCAGCTCGGCGTACTGCCCCTTGATGTCCATGAGTCCGACGGCCATGCGATGCGCCTCCTTGCGGCGGGAGATGTCGGGCCCGGAACCTACCACAGGCCGCCGGAGATGGGCTACCTGGCGGGCGGTCCTCGCGCGCGGTGTTCGCCGCTGATGCGCCGCGTGCGGTACTCTTGCGCGCGTGACCTCAATCATCGACATCGTCGTGCAGTGGGCGACGGGCCTCATCGGCGACTGGGGCCTGCCGGCCGTCTTCTTCCTGATGCTGCTCGAGAGCGCCTGCATCCCCGTGCCGAGCGAGGCGATCATGCCCTTCGCCGGCTTCGCGGTGACCGAGGGCGCCATGACCCTCTTCGGCATCACCGTCGCCGGCGTGGCCGGCAACGTCGTCGGCTCGTGGATCGCCTACTGGGTCGGCCTCTACGGCGGCCGCCCCTTCATCGACAGGTGGGGCAAGTACGTGCTGCTCCGCCACCACCACGTGGAGCTGGCGGAGCGCTGGTTCGCCAAGTACGGGCCGCCGGTCGTCTTCTTCAGCCGCTGCCTGCCGATCGTGCGCACGTTCATCTCGTTGCCGGCGGGCATCGCCAGAATGCCGTTCTGGAAGTTCACCTTGTACACCACGCTCGGCTGCGTCCCCTGGGTCTTCTTTCTCGGCTGGTTGGGCACGCGGCTCGGCGCTCACTGGGAGGATCTGCGCCCGTACCTGCACTACGCCGACTACGTGGTGGTCGCGGCGTTGGTCGCGATCGTCGTGGGGGCGTTCGTGAAGTGGAGGAGGGGACGCCGGCCCGGGGGTCCCGGCCCGGCGGACTACGGGGACGAGGCATGAACGCCGCGGCCGCAGGCGCCGGCGGGAGCCCCGCCGCCGCCGGCGCGACCTGCCGGGTCCGCGTGCCCGCCACGACGGCGAACCTCGGCCCCGGCTTCGACTGTCTGGGCCTCGCGCTCGACCTGTGGAACGACGTGCGCTTCACGCTCGAGGGCGACGGCGTCGTGGTGGACGTGGCGGGTGAGCACGGCGCCGGGCTGCCGCGCGACGCGCGCAACCTGGTCGCGCAGGTGTACGCGCGGCTCTGCGAGGCGGCCGGCGTAGCCGCTCCCGCCGGCCTGCACATCCACTGCGACATCCGCGTGCCGACGTCGTCGGGGCTCGGCTCGAGCTCGACTGCGGTGGCGGCCGGCCTCCTCGGCGCGAACGCGCTGCTGGGCCGGCCGTTCGACCTCACCCGGATACTGGAGCTTGCCGCCGACATCGAGGGCCATCCCGACAACGTCGCGGCGGCCCTGCTCGGCGGCCTGACGATCGTGGTGCAGCAGGGCGACCGCCTGCTCACCAAGAGGATCCTGGTGCCCGAGGTCAGGGTCGCCCTCGCCGTGCCCGACGTCCCGTTCAGCACGCGCTCGGCACGAGCCGACCTGCCCACGCACGTGTCGATGAAGGACGCCGTGTTCAACCTGCAGCGCACGCCGCTCGTGGTGGAGGCGCTGCGCACCGGCGACTACGACCTGCTCAGCCAGGTGATGGACGACCGGCTGCACCAGGCCGCCCGCCTCAGGCTCATCCCGGGCGCCCGTACGGCTTGGCTGGCCGCCCTGGAGGCCGGCGCCGCGGCAGTCGCGGTGTCCGGGTCGGGGCCAAGCCTTGTCGCCTTCGTCGCCCTCGCGACCGACGCGTTGCGTATCGCCCGCGCGATGGCCGACGCGTTCGCCGGTGAGGGCGTCACGGCGATCCCGCTCGGCCTCGGCGCCTCCGCCGCCGGCGCCACGGTGGTCGCCTGACGGAGTCTCCCGGCGTCCTGTCCCGCACTCCGGTCGGCCGGGCCCCGCGCCTCTTGGCCCGCCCTCACGCCCCGGTCAGACCCGGAGCGACCGCGTGACCAGGATCGTGACCGCTCCGCCGACGACGAGCGCCGCGCCGACGAGCGCGAGCCACCCCGGTCCCTCGAACCACGCGTAGAAGCCGACGACGACGCCGGCGACCATGTCGCCGACCGCCAGCCAGTAGGTCGTTCTGCCAGCCATCGGGCGCCTCCCTTCCCGCTCCCCGTACCTCCAGACGATTCTGCGCCCCGGCTCGACGGCCTGCTCCGCTCCCGGAAGGGGTAGAGTCCGCCTATGGGCGCGGGATACGAACTGATCGAGCACACCGCCGACATCGGCGTGCACGCCTGGGGCGCGACGCAGGCCGACGTCTTCGAGCAGGCGGCGCGCGCTCTCTTCTCGCTGGTCTGCGACCCGCGCGAAGTGGACGAGCGCGAGTCCGTCGAGGTCACGCTCAAGGCGGAGGCACAGGATCTGCTGCTGGCGGCCTGGCTCAACGAGTTGCTGTACATCTTCGAGGCGCGCCGGCTGGTGCTCACCCGGTTCGAGGTGCTCGAGGTGGGCGAGAAGAGCCTGCGCGCCCGGGTCACGGGTGAACTCATGGACGGCGATCGCCACGTCCTCTGCGGCGGCGTCAAGGCGGCGACCCTGCACGCCCTCGCCCTTGAGAAGCGCGAGGGTGGCTGGGAGGGGTTCGTCCTTCTGGACGTCTGAGGGCCGGGCGGAGGGGGGTGCCGGCGACGATGCGCGTCGAGCGCACAGGCGAGTTCACCTGGGAGATCCCGGCCGAGGGTGCGATGCGCGTGCCCGGCCGCGTGTACGGGCACCCCAGCCTCTTCGAGCAGGCCGGGCATGAGGAGGCGCTGCAGCAGGTCGCCAACGTCGCGACCCTGCCGGGCATCGTCACAGCCAGCATCGCGATGCCCGATATCCATTGGGGTTACGGCTTTCCCATCGGAGGCGTGGCTGCGTTCGACGCGTCCGACGGTGTCGTCTCGCCGGGCGGTGTGGGGTTCGACATCAACTGCGGCGTGCGCCTGGTGCGGACGGGACTGGGCGTGGACGAGGTCCGGCCGCGGCTCGAGCCGCTCCTGAGCGAGGTGATGCGGCGGGTGCCGCAGGGGACAGGGCGCGGCGGAGCTCTGGATGTGGCCGAGGGCGAGCTGGAGCGGCTGGCCGAAGGCGGAGCCGCGTATCTGGCGGCGCGGGGTCTCGCGACGGAGCGCGACCTCGAGCACACTGAGGAGAACGGGATGCTGCTGGGCGCCGACGCGCGCGTCGTGAGCCGTCGGGCCATGGAGCGCGGCCGCCTGCAGGTCGGCAGTCTGGGCTCGGGCAACCACTTCCTCGAGATCCAGTTCGTGGACGAGGTGGTGGACGAAAAGGCGGCGAGGGCCTTCGGTGTCGCCGCCGGCCAGGTGGTCGTGATGATCCACTCCGGTTCGCGCGGGTTCGGCCACCAGATCTGCACCGACCACGTGGCTCGGATGGCGAGCGCGGCGGCGCGCGCCGGCATCGAGCTGCCCGACAGGCAGCTCGCCTGCGCGCCGCTCGGCTCGCCCGAGGCCCGAGAGTACCTGGTGGCCATGGCCTGCGCCTGCAACTTCGCCTTCGCCAACCGGCAGATGATGCTGCACGAGGTCCGCGGGGCCTTCGAGCAGGTGTTCCGGAGCAGCTGGGAGCGTCTCGGCGTGGAACTCGTGTACGACGTGGCGCACAACATCGCGAAGAAGGAGACCCACGTCGTCGACGGCCGCCACCGCTCGGTGTGGGTGCACCGCAAGGGGGCGACGCGGGCCTTCGGCCCCGGTCGCCCCGAGGTGCCTTCGGACTACCGGGCCATCGGCCAGCCGGTGATCATCCCCGGTGACATGGGCAGCGAGAGCTGGCTGCTCGCCGGCACCGAGACGGCGATGACCGAGAGCTTCGGTTCGACGTGCCACGGCGCCGGCCGTACGCTCTCGCGCCACGCGGCGCGCAAGGTCAGGAGTGGGCCGGATGTGCGCCGCGAGCTGGAGGAGCGCGGCATCGTGGTGAAATCGGCGTCGGTCGGCCTGCTGGCCGAAGAGGCGCCGTTCGCCTACAAGGACGTGGCCGACGTCGTCGCCGTCGTGGACGCAATCGGCCTCTCGCGCAAGGTCGCGCGCCTGCGGCCGCTCGGCGTGCTCAAGGGCTGAAGGCCGGGCGGGGCGCTGCGCGCCTCAGCCGGCCCCGAGCCGCCTGGCCTCCGCCTTGGTCGTCTCGACGATGGCCCTGTACACCTGCGCGAGCGCCTCCGGCGCAAGCGGCCCCTTGTTGGCGCGCGAGAGGAAGGTGAGCATCCACTCCTCGCGCTCCGGGCTCTCCATGTCGATCCCGTGCTCGGCCTTGTAGCGCCAGAGCTTGTCGACGAGCTTCAGCCGCTTGTTGATCAGGTCGACGATCTTGAGGTCGTTGTCGCTGATCTGGTCGCGGAACTGCTTGATGACGGGGTCGTCGTTGGGCGTGCTCACGGGGGGCCTTTCGTCGTGGAGTCGTGGATGCGCAATCGGGGGGCCGGCGAGAGCGGCGAGTGGCGCCGGCGCTAGTTGTGCGGGCCGCCGCCGGCCTTGTCGTCGAACTCGTCCTCTTCGTCGTCGTCCTCTTCGTCGTCGTCCTCTTCGTCGTCGTCCTCATCCTCGTCGGCGTCGATGGCGTAGGCCTCGTCGTCGGCCGTGACCTCGGCGGTGCGGAAGTCGTCTGGAGTGACGCCTTCGAGAAAGTCGCGGAAGCCCTCGATGATCTCCTCGGTGTCGTCGACCTCGCGCTCGAACTCGATGGCGTTCTCGTCGATGAGCTCGGTGCTGGCGAAGATCGGCGCGTCGGTGCGCACGGCGAGGGCCAGGGCGTCACTGGGGCGTGAGTCGATGTCCACTTCCTCACCGTCTCTCATGAGAGTGAGCCGGGCGTAGAAGGTGCTCTCCTTGAGCTCGGTCACGGTGATGCGCGAGACCTCAGCGTGGAACTGGCCGATGACGCTGGTGAGCAGGTCGTGGGTCATCGGCCGCGGGAGGCTGGTGCCCTGCAGCTTGATGAGGATGGCGGCGGCTTCGGGGTGCCCGATCCAGATGGGGAGGAAGCGATTGCCCTCCACCGTCTTGAGCAGCACGATCGGCTGCTTGCCGATGACGTCGAAGCTGACGCCGTAGATGACCATTTCCTGGACTTCGCTCATGGAGTGAGTATACGGCAAGGCCGGGGACCTCACACCGTACGTGACAAGAGAGGCGGGAGCGGCTGCGCGGCCCGCCCGCGTGACGCTGCGCCGTCCGCCCCGAGCTGCGACGCGAGCGGACCGCCGAGCGTGATGAAGCCCTCTCGCTCGGCGGCCTCGAGCAGGCGCCGGTCGAAGGCGGCGACGACGACGTCGGCCTCGGGCGCGTGGATGGCGGTCGTCTTGCGGATCGCGACCGCCGCGCCGAACTGTACGGTGCCCATGCCGCGGCGGCCCGTGGACCAGCGCCATGCGACCGACGGCGCGTCCCGCGACACGCAGGACCAGGAACTCGCGCCACTGTGCGTCAGACTCCGCGGGCTGCCTGCGCATCCTGCCCGGGTCAGTCCCTCCGAGACGGCCGTTCCTCTTGAGCGTGGCGCACGTCTCCGCGTACGTGACGACGCTGGAGGCCACCTGCTCGGCCTGTTTGAACCAGCCACGGACGAGGGCCTTGCCGGCCTCTTGGAGCAGCGCCTTGACCACTGCGCTCGTTTCTGCGTACAGGAATCACGTCTCCTCGGGGTCCGGGTCGTCTCAGCAGCGGCCGCGGTGCTCCGGCACGACGTCCGACAGCAGTCGGCCGGTCTGGCAACGCCGGACGCTCAGCGGCAGGCGCGGAGTGCCGATGCACGGAGTGAGAAGGAGACGACGTGAAACGCAAGCGAGCGACAGCAGGGATCGTCGCGGTCGCTCTGGCCGCCGCGGCCGCCGGCGTCCTCGCGGCGGTGGCGGCAGGCGCCGGTGTCGCCTCGCCCGCCGCGGCGCAGCGCGACGCCGGGCCGCGGCGGCTCGTGCTGACGGCCGCGGCCTCCACGCTCACTCCGGCCGTGGGCCGGGCGGTCACGATACGCGTGCGCGCTCATGATCGCGCCCGCCGGCCGCTGCGCGATGTGCGCGTGCACATCGCCTGGGTGCTGCCCGACCGGGTCGCGCGCGGGACCAAGACGACCGGCCGGACAGGGCGGGTGACGTTCAGACGCACGTTCGGCGCATCGCTTGCTGGCAAGACCGTCACCGTCCGTGTCCGAGCCGTCTGGCGCGGCCAGGTGCGTCGCCGCAGCTTGCGGCTTTCGGTGCCCGGGCCGTGGGTCGCAGGCCGCCTCGACCCGGCCGCCCTCGTCTACGCCGGCGCCTTCCGCCTGCCCGGCCCGTCCGGGACGTCGTCATGGGACTGGAGTGGCGATGGACTGACGTACTACCCCGAGGGCGACCCGGGGGGTGACGTCGACGGCTACCCCGGCTCGCTCTTCGGCATCGGCCACGACTGGCAGCATGATCTGAGCGAGGTGAGCATTCCCGCGCCCGTCGTCTCCGCCGACAAGGATCCGGCGGACCTGCCGCGGGCGCGCACGTTGCAGCCGTTCGCGAACGTCCGCGGTGATCTGTACCCCGACCTCGGGGAGGAGATCCGGCGCGCCGACCTCGAGTACGTCGCGCCCGGGGGCGGACACGCCGAGGGACGCCTCTTCATGGGGTGGGGACGGCACATGCAGCTGGGCGAGGCGAACGCGACGCACATGTGGTGCGGGCTCGACCTCTCCGCTCCGGACCCGCAGGGACCCTGGTCCGTCGGCGGCTACGAGGACTTCATCACCTGCGACTACCTCTTCTCCGTTGACCCGGAGTGGGCGGCGGAGCACGCGCCCGGCAAGTCGCTCGCGACCGGGCGCTTTCGCGACGGCGGCCAGGGCACGATGGGCCCGTCGATACTGCTGTTCTCGCCGGCCGCGGTCGACTCCACTCCCGCGGGGGGGACTGTGCCGGCGCTGCCGCTGCTGCTGTATGACAACGTCTGGAACGGCGAGGAGCACATCCTCGCCGGCTACCACCACAGCGACGAGTGGTCCGGCGCGGCGTGGGTCACGGCCGGAGACGGCTCCGCCGCCGGCCGCTCCGCGGTGATCTTCGCCGGCACCAAGGGCACCGGCGACTGCTGGTACGGCTTCTCCGACGGCACTGTGTGGCCGGACGAACCGCCGTACCCGCCGGTGCCGCCGGACGGCGACCGTGGCTGGTGGAGCAACTCCTTCTTCGGCGAGCTGCTCTTCTACGACCCGGCGGACCTGGCGGCGATCGCCGCCAGGTCGCTCGATCCCGACCGGCCGCAGCCCTACGCGAGCCTGCCCATCGACGACTATCTCTTCGCGGTACGCTCGGACCAGCAGAAGTACCACGTGGGCGCCATCGCCTTCGACCGCGCCCACAGCCGCCTGTTCGTCCTGGAGCCGCTGGCCGACGGCGACGACTCCGTCGTGCACGTGTGGGATGTGCGCTGAGTCCTGCGGTGCACCGGCGCCGCATCCGGATGCAGGACCCCGTGGAACGCGCTACCGGCGCGGCCCTCGCGCGGTTGACGCCTCGCCGCCGCGCTCGTAGACTCCAGACCCCTGTGGGGGCATAGCTCAGTCGGTTAGAGCGCTTCTCTGATAAGGAAGAGGTCCGTGGTTCGAATCCACGTGCCCCCACCAGCGATTTGCAGCGATTTCGCGTCTCGCCAGACCCTCCGCCCGAAGCCCCGATCTGCAATCATTCTGCAACCCATACGTGGTTGTGCTGGCGCTTGGCCGGCACGGCCTGGGTCCAGACGGGGTTGGATGCGAGGGGCGCGGGCGGCGGCGAGTTCGTGGCGCTCGTCGTAGAGGCCGATGCAGGGGCCGTGTGGAGTCTCCTCGGCCGCCTTGAGCAGGCCCTCGGCGAGCGCAACGGCAGCGCATGGCGGCCGTTCCGGCTCAGCCTGAGCCACGGCATCGTCGCGGTCGACCCCAGCGCCGAGGTCTCCCTCGACGATCTCATTCAGCAGGCGGACGGTCTGATGTACGAGGCCAAGCGCAGCGGCGCCGGGGAGCCCCACCACGAGCTGGGCGCGCCCGATGGAGGCACGCTGGAGGGCCCAGGCCGAGTCGCTCCTCGGCCGTCCGTCCTCGCCGGGCGGTCGTGGCTTTCAGCTCTTCTCCACCGACCGCGCCCTCTCCGCACGCCTGTCAGGCCGCTCGGCAGAGCGCGTCGTCGGGATGCGTCGAGCAGTACTCCGACGACGGCTCCCCTTGTGCGCGGCGGCGACGGAAGACGGCCCACGCCGCGACGCTGCCGGCCAGGACGGCCAGCGCCACGCCGACCCAGATCCATGTCGTGGTGCCCGAGGAACCGGACGACGTGGGCTGCGCCTGGGCGGCGACGCCCGCTGTGGTCGCCGGGACGGATGCGATGCCGCCCCTGCCCTGGGTGCCGGCGGATGGCGTGGACGCGGCGAAAGCCGTGACCCCACCGCGGCCGGCAGTACCCGCGGCCGACGAGGAGCCCGTGGCTGCGACGACGCCGGGACTCGCCCGGCGTTGTGCTGAAATCTTCATGGTGACACCTCACCTCTCGGCGCCGGCGCTGTTGCCCCGTTCCGACGCTGTGGCTGCGCGGTTGGAATCTGCCGACCTCATTCACGAGGTCTCAATCAATCTCCCCAGGCCGGACTCGTGAACACCGTTGGTACAGTGTCAATCTGCGGGGACGGCGCCCGGACGTGGCCCGCGATTGTCCCGGCGGAGTTCACGGTGTGGCTCAAGAAGGACGACGCCGCGTCCGAAGAGAGTCGCACGGGACCAACGGCCGACGGGAGTCACGATGGCGGACAAGACCGGCGGGACGCAGACCACGGGCGCCAGGCACTACTTCCTCCAGCACGAGGAGATGGACTACCAGATCCAGGCGATCCTCGGCCGCAGCTACTACGGAGGGTCGGACACCGGCGAGATCCTCGCGGTGGTCGACGGCATCACGGACGGGGACTTCGAGAGCTGGTACGGGGCGTGGCGCGCCACCGCGGAACGCGTCCGCGGCCTGGCCGATGCTTCTGCCGCGGCCGGCCACGACGTGAGCGCCCGGGCCGCCTATCTGCGGGCCGCCAACTACTATGCCAACTCGGTCCTCTTCATCGACGGCACCGACGACCCCTCCCGGCAACTCCCGGCCTGGAAGCAGCATCTGGCCTGCTGGGAGTCGTTCTGCGCCCGACTCGATCCACCGGCTGAGAGGGTCGAGATCCCATGCCCGGACGCCGACGTCCCCATGCCGGGCTGGCTCTTCCGACCACGCGGCGCCACCGGTAAGCTGCCGGTCGTCATCTTCAACAACGGCAGCGACGGTGCCACCAGCATCATGTGGTCGTCCGGGGCCGCGGGCGCCCTGGCGCGCGGCTACGCCGCGCTCGTCTTTGACGGCCCCGGGCAGAACAGCATGCTGTGGCTGCACGACGTCCCCTGGCGCTACGACTGGGAGAAGGTCATCACGCCGATCGTCGACCTGCTGGTGGCGCGCGACGACATCGACCCTGCGCGCATCGCCCTCTCCGGTCTCAGCCAGGGCGGCTACTGGGTGCCGCGCGCCCTGGCGTTCGAGCACCGAATCGCGGCCGGCATCGCCGACCCCGGCGTCATGGACGTCTTCACGATCATGAGCAAGAGCCTGCCGCCGGAGATGCTGCCGCTCCTGGACGCCGGCGACAAGGCCGATTTCGACACGTACTTCGACCAGGGCCTGAAGGCCGCGCCCTCGGCCGCCCTTCAGGAGGTCAAGTGGCGGATGAAGCCCTACGGCACGACCAGTTACTACGAGTGGTACGCGGCGTCGCGGAAGTTCAATCTGCGCGACGTGGTCGAGCAGATCACCTGCCCGATGTTCATCGCCGACCCCGACGACGAGCAGTTCTGGCCCGGGCAGTCCCAGGAGCTCGCCGGCAAGCTCACCTGCCCGGTGAAGCTGATGCCGTTCAAGCGGGACGAAGGCGCGGCCTGGCACTGCGAGCCCAAGGCCCGAAGCCTCTACGACCTGCGGATGTACGAGTGGCTCGACGGCGTGATGCCGCAGGGCTGACGCTGTGGCCACTGCTTCTTTCTCGAGAAGGACCGTCTGCACCCGGGCGGCGACTTCCGCATGACGGACGAGGTCATGGAGGCCTCCATCGCACAGACCGTGGACGTCCAGCGTGTCCTGCAGGTGACCGGCGCCTGGCAGGGCGGTGTGCCGATGCTCATGGGCCTCGACTTCTTCTGACGGGACGGGGCGGTCGAGGCAGCCCACGTGCCTCGAGGCGTGGCGGTCGAGTGCACCATCCGGACCAACGGCGTGCTGCTCGACGACGAGTGGGCGGCGTCCCTCGCCGAGAACCACTACCTGGTCGGGTTGAGCATCGGCGGACCGGGCGATCGCCGGGCAGTCGAGCTGGCGGCGCGGCCGCCATGGCATCAGCGGGCGCGCTCCCAGCCGGATCCGCTGGGGTCGTGCGGAACGCGGTCCTGTCGCTCCGGAGTCACCGATGTCTTCGCACTCGTTCGCGTCCCCTTCACAGGCTCGCAACATTCACCGGGCAGGATGTGAGTGGCTCCTTTCGCTGGCAAGCGATAGACCCCCCCAAAGCGAGGGTTTCCCCCCAAGCCCTTGTACGAGGCCCCGGCCCTCCGGGGCCTCGCCCCTTTTGGGGCTCCGGGTGTCGAGCGTCGTCATACGCGGGTTGGAGACGTGCGCCCGCACGGGGTGGAGAGTGGTCGCCTCGGTCGCTAGGTCGCTTGGGTCTCTGCCGGCAGTCGTGCGTCGTCCTCCCGCCGCCATGGAAGCGCTGCGTGTACAACTGCAGGTCGCAACAGCTCCCCCGGCGGGCCGCCAACGACCGGGGGTCTGCGCCATGCGGAGCACCATGCCGGGGCTGTGGCGACATGTTGCCTCTCTCAAAGGCTGCCTTACCGGCCCTCTTGAGCCTGTGGTACGGTGTTGCGCCTGGGGCGCGCATCCCCACCGGGGCCACAGCGGGTCATCCGGGGAGTGCAGCTCGCATGCTCTGGTCTATGCGCTCTGCGGCCTCCGCTTGCATCCCCGGCATCACGTGCGAAAACGTGTCCAGAGTCATCGAGATCGAGCTGTGTCCGAGGCGCTCGCTGACCACCCTGGGGTGCACCCCGGCGCGCAGCAGCATCGTCGCGTGCGTATGCCGTAGGTCGTGCAGCCGTGAGCGGAAGAGGCCGGCGTCATCGAAGACGCGTCGGCAGGCGCGAGCGAAGTTCGAGCTCCACCAGGGTTCACCGTCCGCTCCGGAGAAGACGAGTTTCTTGACGTTGTAGCGAGGGCCGTGGCGCAGCCTCATCTCCCGCTGCGCGCGCCGATGCTCACGCAGGGCCTCGGCCGTGACTTCGTGCAAGGCGAGCGTGCGGGTGGCGCACACCGTCTTCGGCTGCTTGAGCATGACGCCGGATGAGGATTCCTCCAGCGTGCGCCGTACTGCGACCTGAGCAGCATCGAAGTCGACGTCGTCCCAGGTGAGGCCGAGAAGTTCCCCGCGGCGCACGCCGAGGGTGACGAGGCAGAGGAGGGGCCCGGCCACGGGCGTGCCCACGGCGGCGCCGCAGACGCCGGTAGCCCGACACAGGCGTCAGAACCGCTGAAGCCCCGTGCTTCGTCCCCCGGGTCTTCGAGGCCTTCACCCTTCGTCGTACTGCGCCTCAGGTCGGGTCGAGGATCTCGCGGAGGAAGTGCGTGCTACGCGAGGCCGCGGTGCGGGCGGCCGCGACGAACCGGCGGCTGGAGGCGTTGCGCGCCTCTGCGCCGTCAGCGTCGTGCGGCCGTGAGGAACGCGCTGAGCTTCGCGTCGACGTCCGGGCCCGAGAGCGGTGCACCGTGGCCGCCGGCGACCACTCGCGGCGCGAGCTCCGCGACGGCCGCGGCTGAGGCCTTCGCCGCCGGCCAGCTCCAGGTGGTGTACCACGGCGGCCCGGCAAGCGTGGGCTCCCGGCGGACGATGCCGCGCACTGAGTTGAGGTCGACGGTCACGAGAGCATCGCCCGTGATCACGACGCGATCCTCGCTGCGCACATAGGCCACGTGACCAGGCGTATGTCCGGGCGTGGGGAGTACCTCCCACTCCGGGAGGCCGGGCACAGGTGCGGCCGGGTCGAGCGCCGCCGCCACGTCCGCGAGGCTGTTCTTGGCGAGGATCGCCTGCATCCGCCGCCTCCCCATGAGGCGCAGCAACGGCAGGATGATCGACCGGTCGAGCGGACCGGCGTAGCGGCGGATCGCCTCTGCGTCCGCACTGGCGAGCGGTAGCTCCAGCGGGTGCATCCACACCCGGCATCCCCATGCCAGTGCGAGCTCGCGAGCGGCTCCGGCGTGGTCAGGGTGGTCGTGCGTGAGCAGCACGGCGACCGGGCGGGTCCCCGCGCCGAACAGCTCGTCCGCCGCTCGAAGAATCGTCCCTGCGTCGCGCGGCCAGCCGGCGTCGACGAGGCACCAGGTGTCGGCCGAGCCGACGAAGTAGACGTTGGCTGCCCGGAGCCCCCTGCCGAGCGGTAGCCAGTACACCTGCGCTGCCACCTCGCGGGCCTGCACGCCGTCTGCCATCCGTTCCCCTCGGATCATGGCCTCGATCATGTCTGTCGCCGGTCGTGGAGTCCAATCCGGCAATCGGTATGCTGTGTTGCCGCAATCCCCATCCGCAACCCATCCGCAACCCATCCGCAACCCACGTGCTCGTGGCTCGATGGCCCCGCTCGGGCTCCCCGTCTTCACGCGCCGTACTTGTCCCCCTCGTGAGCCGCTACCTCAGTTGGGAGAGCGCCTCCCTCGCACGGAGGAGGTCAGCGGTTCGAACCCGCTGCGGTCCACCAAGGATTCGCAGGTGAATCGTGTTCTGCCTGCCCCACCGGAAGACCCCCGGAACGCCCCTCTGCAACCATGCTGCAACCCAAATCCGTGGTAGTGAATGGCACGAAGTGAGGCTGGCTGGAACTCGCTGCGAGGTGCGTCACCGCTCGGCAAGCTGCGCTGCCGGTGTGGTTCTCTCTACAAGCGGCGCGACGCGGGAGCCGGGGAATCGGGTCGAGGACTGGACGTGGGAGGCGTGACGGGTGAGGAACTCGGTGCGCCAGGGGCAGAGCGCGGGCACCCAGCGCGGGTGATCGTCTGTGCGACGGGGTCGTCAGGCCGAGGCAGCAGTCTCCGGCAGTGTGAAGTAGAAGGTCGCGCCCTTCTCTACTTCGCCCGCAGCCCAGACGCGCCCGCCGTGGCGGGTCACGAGCCGCTGCGCTGTGGCCAAACCCACGCCGTGGCCCGTGAACTGGTCCGAGGGGTGCATACGCTGGAAGACGCCGAAGAGGTGCTCCGCGTGGCGCAGGTCGACGCCGGCGCCGTCATCTCTCACGAAGAAGGCGTGCTCTCCGCCAGTGTCCTCGGCGCCGACCTCGACGCGCGCAGCCGCGTGCCTACTCGTGAACTTCCAGGCGTTGTCGAGCAGCTCGCGGAGGATCATGCGCGCCATTGCGGGATCGGCCTCCGCGCTCATCCCCGGCGCGACAACGACCTCGATCGCGCGTGCGGGATGCTCAGCGCGAAGCTCTTCCGCCACTTCCCGCGCCAGCGCGCTGAGATCCACGTGCGCGCGCAGCAGGTCCCGGCGCGAGACGCGGGAGAGCCCGAGCACGTCGTCCAGCAGTCGCGCCATGCGCTCGGCCGCGAGACGTGCCCGCTCCAGGTGCGCCACGGACTCCGGGCTGAGTGCTTCTCCGTCGTCGGCGAGCACCATGGCGCTGAACCCGTCGATCGCGCGCAGGGGCGAACTCCAACGCCTGAGGCCTCAAGGGTCGCGGTGCGTGCCGCTGTGGCGCTGGCTGCGATTCCGACTGCAGCGAAACGGCCATGTCGTGAGCCGGTAGCCGGGCCGGCCCTCGACCCCCTCGACGATCCCGCCGTGGCGCCGCCGCATCGGTGCAGTGGGACTCGTCGCGATCGAGTGTTTCTCCGTGGGAATAGCTCGATGGAGTCCTATGCATCGAGCAGAACCTTGAACGAGGAGACGAGATCATGGAACACGCAGGATGGCCCGCGCTTTCTCCTGGGGAGTGGGCAGCGACGAAGACGACGCTGCAGCTCTGCGCGCAAATGCTCGGAAAGGCGCGGCTAGCTCTGGCCCCCCCACGGCCCGAGTGGCTTCATGCCGCTCTCCTCCTCGACGGTCGAGGGTTCACGACGGGGGCGATCCCGCTCGACGATCGTCTCGTGTCGATGGGCATCGACGTGTATGACGTCTCGCTGCGGATCGACGTGAGCGACGGCAGTCGCGTGGTGGTCCCTCTTGGGCCCGACCGGTGCATCGCCGACATCTGGGCGGACTTCGCCGGGGCGCTCGCCGGCCTCGGCATCGATGTCGATATCTGGGAGAAGCCCCAGGAAGTCGCCGATACCACGCCGTTCTCGGAGAACACCCGCGACGGCACGATCGTCGCGGAGCACGCGCAGCGCTTCTACCAGCTGCTGGCGAGTGTCAACGGCGCATTCGAGGAGTTTCGCTCGTCCTTCTTCGGACGCAGCGGCGTCCAGCTGTGGTGGGGCGGCTTCGACTTCTCGGTGCTTCTGTTCAACGGAGCGCACATGCCGGCGCCCGACGATCGCGGCTACATCATGCGCTACGATCTTGACGCCGAACACATGAGCGCAGGCTTCTGGCCGGGTGACGAAAACGCGCCTGCGAGCTTCTACGCATACCTGACCCCGAGGCCTGAAGGCTGCGAGAACGCCTCGATCGAGCCCTCGCTACGCGGGCTGGATAGAGGCCATGGGAATGTGGTCCCTGCCATATGAGGCGGTGCGGACGTCGGATGAACCGCGCCGGGCGATCCTCAGCTTCCTCGACAGCGTCTATCGCGTGGCCATCGAGAAAGGCGGCTGGGATGCTGCGGCATACGAGTACGTTCGACCGGAGCCATCCACGCGCTGACCGCTTGACTCGACCGTGGCGGCGAGCACTCTGTCCTGCGCTGGTGAGCGTGCCGGCCGCGCCAGATGGGTCCAGACGAGGCCGCACGTGTGGGATGCAGATGGCCGGGGCCGACCCCAGAGACACGAGGGCCGCCGTTTGCGCGGCGGCCCTGAGTGGCGCTACGGCTTTGAGCTGCGTGGCGCCCTGGCCCTGACAGGTTCTCTTCGGAGCCTATTCGCAACACTACACCCGTGCCCTGTCGGCCTCAACGCGGGCGCCGTTGCCAAAACGCGAACGCGGCCCCGCTCGGGCTCCCCGTCTTCACGCGCCGTACTTGTCCCTCTCGTGAGCCGCTACCTCAGTTGGGAGAGCGCCTCCCTCGCACGGAGGAGGTCGCCGGCTCGATTCCGGCGCGGTCCACCACTCTGCTCTCCCCCAGGTGCACGGGCCTTTCGAGCGCCGAGCAGCGCCCTCCTGATCGCCTGTATCTTCAGTCGCGAGGGGGTTGGGGCTCGGTGGCGGACTGCGCTGCGTCGCCGGCGGGCAGCGCGTCGCCGGCGGGCGGCACGGTGTGCACGAACCGCCACATGTACTCGTAGTCCGGAGTGAGCTCGCCGTGATGCAGTATGAGCGCGCGAAGGAGCTCGGGCGGCAGGCTCAGCCGCTCGAGCGGCAGGGAGAGGTCGGCCACGGCCAGGGCGGGCACCAAGGGTGAGAGCGCTGCGCTGAAGGCGGTGGACGACTCTCGCGAGAGCTCGCACGGCAGGTTGCCCACGGCGAGCACCACTGGGCCGCGACCCTCCACGCCATCCGTGACGGCGCCGGTGACGGCGTCGTAGACGTAGACCGGCCGGTCGATGTGGGTCTCCTTGACCGTCAGCTCCACGGATCCCTCGATGTCGCAGCTGATGTCGCCGATGACCCTCAGGCGCGGCGCGATGGGGGCGGCGAAGAGCTCGCCGATCGCCGCCCTCGTCACGAGCCGGGGGTACGGCGTGTCCCAGAACACGCAGTTGAGGAGCAGCGTGAGCTGCGGCAGGCGGCGCTCGAAGGTGCCTTGGTACAGATCCGGATGCCGAAAGTACTCGTCCAGCGCGAACGGCTGGGCGGCGTCGCGCCGCGCCACGAAGTCCCGCTCGGCGAACACGACCGCGTAAGCGGTGTGGCGGCCATTGACGGCGGAACGACTGGAGGAGTGCGCCGCGGCGCCGCCCGCAGACAGCTCGTCGAGCCGGTCCGGACTCACTGCGACGGCGTCAAGCGCGGCGACGACCTCCTGCGCGCCGAGCGAGACGTTGCCGTAGCCGGTGATCCCGATCACGAACGGGCAGATCTCGGCGGGCAGGCCGTCGGCGGCGATGCGCGCTCCGACTTCACGCACTGCCTCGAGCGCCGCCTCGAGTGTCGGGTAGCGGTACGTCTGCTCGAGGGTGGCGAAGGGATTCGGCGTGAGGCCCTCCCACTCCAATCGGCGGCCGAGCGTCCACAGACTGTCGATGGCGCCCGCGAGTCCCGCGAACCGCGAGAAGAAGATGAGCCGCTGCCCGCGGTGGTCGGTGATCCGCTCGTAGTCGATCAATTCGCACTCCAGCTCCATCAAGCGCCGGAGCATGTCCATGTTGTAGGGCTGCCCCTTGATGGTGTGCGAGAAGAACGCGTAGGTCGCGCCGGGCGTGAAGAGTTCACGAGGAATCTCTTTGACGGCCACGACGATGTCGCAGGTGCTGAGGTCCTCGTCGATGCGTGCTCCGGCGCGCACGTACTCATCCTCGGTGAAGACGCGCTGCGGAGAGGGCTGCACGACGATCTCCACGGTGCCCGAGCTCGTGAGACTGGCGACGTCGTCGGGGATCAGAGGGACGCGAGCCTCCCAGGGGTCCTTGTCCTCTCGGCGGATGCCAATGCGGCGCATGGGGCGCGTCTCCTCGGTGCCGGTGCTGAGGGCGACATTCTATGCCCGCCGCGACGGCAGCACCATGAGTTCAGGGCCGCCTCGCGTCCGTGGAGTGGAGCCGGCTGGCCGACAGGGGGTTCTGCGCGCGCGTTGCTCGCGGGCGCCCTGGCGGCGGTATCGGCCACGCCCGCGGGGTGCGGCAATCCGGGCGCCGCGTGATTTGCGTCGGGCAGCCAAGGGCCTTCAGCCGGCTGCCCACTCCAATCCGACTTGCGTGCGGCCGGGGCGGGTGCACAGCAGCACGCGATCGCAGAGCTGGAGCATGATCGTGAATCCCATCCCGAGGCTGGCGGCAGTGGAGAAGCCCGGCACGAGCGTGGCCTTCGGCAGTGTCCTGAAGTCGATGCCCGCCCCCTCGTCGGTGACGGCTACCTGGACACAGCCATCCTTCGCGAAGACCTGGCATGTGCCGCCGCGAGCGTGCTTGAGGGCGTTGGCGAGAGCTTCGCCTACCGGGCTGAGCAGGTCGGCGTGGCGTATCCGCCCGGGAAAGCGGAGCTCGGATGCCTCGACGACCAGACGACGGGCCTCGGCCAGCTGCGCGGGCGCAGTGATGTGCATGGCATCGTTGAGTGGCCCGCCCAGCTCGTCGGCGAAAGCTTCCTCGGTGAGGAGGATGAGCTTGCCGCCGGTCACCGCGTCGAGCACGTCCACGTAGGCCCGGCGGATGTCCTCCTCCTGCTGCCGGAGCGCCAGTTCCGCCTTGTGGCGCTCGGTGATGTCCTCGAAGAGCGCGACGAACGATCCTGGTTCCGAGCTGTACACCGCGATGAACACCCGCAAGGCGAGCGACGCGAAGTCGAAAGTGATGGTCTCGGGACTGCCGCTGCGGGCGACTCGACCGCAGATCTCGAAGAGCTCGGGGCTCACCTCCCTGATCCCGGGCACGACCTCCGAGACTGGTCTGCCGGCGACGTCCTTCAGGCCGGTCAGAAGCTCGAAGGCGGGGTTGACCTCGCGGAAGACGAAGTCGGCCGGCTCTCCCGCGGCGTCATAGATCATCCGGCAATAGGCGTAGCCGTTGAGGAGGTTCTCGAACAGCGAGCGAAAGCGCCGTTCGCTGTCGGCCAGCGTCTGCGCGTGCGCCCTGTCTTCGATGGCGCGCTGTACGGCGAACGGCAGGCGGCCCATCTTGTCCTTGAGGACACAGTCGTCCGCGCCCTGTTTGAGCAGTTCGACGGTGGCCTCCTCGCCGATCGTGCCGGAAACGCAGATGAACGGCATGCCTGTGCAGGTCGCGCCGGCGAGCTCCAGCGCCTCCGGGGCGTTGATGCCCGGGAGGGCGAAGTCGGCGAGGATGACATCGTAGGGTCCGTCGGCGAGCATCTCCTCGTAACGCCGCTTGTCCGGCGCCACGGCAAGGTCGATCTGGTAGCCGGCTCGTCTTAGCGTCCTTGCCACCAGCTCGGCGTCATCGGGTGAATCCTCCAGGCAGAGAACGCGCAGGTGCCGGTCGCTGCGCGCCATACCAGAAGGCTGTGATGCCGGACTCGGACTCATTTCTGACTCATTCTGGCCACGGATCTGCATCCCTTCTACCCCGTCCGTGCCCCGCCGGCCGTGTTCGTGGGGTCGTGTCGATGGGG
Source organism: uncultured Actinomycetes bacterium (assembly GCA_963709345.1). Taxonomy (GTDB): domain Bacteria; phylum Actinomycetota; class Thermoleophilia; order UBA2241; family UBA2241; genus CAIXSE01. The sequence goes on along the minus strand of CAVPVX010000001.1, from coordinate 195,312 downwards.
CGTCAATCCGCGCCACCGCCTCCGCCAGAGAAGCCGCTGTCACCGAAAAGCCGCCGTCACCGGAGAACCCGCCGCCGCCGGTGCTCGACGACTGCGGGGTGGCTGCGGCCACGGCGGCGTTCACTCCGCCGGAGAACGATGAGAGGGCGTGCGAGATGCTCTCCTGGCTCTCGCCGCCAGTGTACTCGGGCGTGATGAACCAGTACACGCTGTGGAGCTCGCCGTCTCGACGCACTCGCCGCCCGCGGTGTGCTGGTGGAGGGTCGTCCGGCGTCGGACTCGGGCCTGGTCGGCAAGAGCGTCACCGAGGCCGCATGGCCCGCCGACACGCTGGTCCTCAGCGTGCGTCGTGGTGATGAGACGCTGTTCGCCGCACCGGACAGGGTGATCGGTCGTGAGGACGAGCTCCTCCTCGTGACGCGGTCGGAGCATCTCGAAGAGATCAGGTGCCGGCTCGCCCCGTTGCTGGATGAAGTGTCGACGACGACCGTGCTCCTTTGAGGCCCACACGTGTCACGGGGGTAGACTGCTAGGGCGCCCGTGACGGCAAGACGCGTGGGCGCGGGCGAGATATGGCCGGTGCCATTGCGTAGCCGGCCGGCGGTGAGTGGGGAAGGAGCGGCGTGCCCGGCGACAGACACCCAGCGGATGACGGCCTCGTCGTGATGGAGGGTGCCGCCAAGACCTACGGCACGGGTGAGCTTGCCGTGCATGCTCTGCGACCCGCGACCATGAGCATCCGACCCGGCCAGCTCATCGTCCTGCTCGGCCCGAGCGGCTCGGGCAAGACGACCTTTCTCGATCTCATCGGTGGCATAGAGCGGCTCACCGCAGGCCGCCTGTCTGTCGACGGTCGCGACCTGGCCGCCCTCGACCGTGAGGAGCTCACCCGCTACAGGCGTGAGGAGGTGGGCTTCGTCTTCCAGTTCTTCAACCTGGTGCCGACGCTGACGTCGCTCGAGAACGTGCAGCTGATCGCCGAGCTCGTGGGACGGGGCGACGAGAGCCGGCGTGCCCTGGAGGCCGTCGGGCTCGGCGAGCACGCCGACCGATTCCCCGGCTCCTTGTCGGGAGGGCAGCAACAACGCGTGGCCATCGCCCGGGCTCTCGTCAAACAGCCTCGACTCCTGCTCTGCGACGAGCCGACGGGCTCCCTCGATCTGGACACCGGGCGACAGGTGCTCGAGCTTCTGCAGGACGCGGCGCATGAGGGCGCGCGCGCCGTGGTCGTCGTCACCCACAACTCGGCGATCGCCGACGCGGCTGATCGGGTGGTCCGGCTGCGCTCCGGGGAGATCGTCTCCGACGAGCGGAATCCCGATCCGCTGCCCGCGTCTGGCGTGAGCTGGTGACGCGAGGGGTCTCGTGAGCCTGCTCACCCGCAAGATGCGCCGTGACGTGCGCGCCCGTCGGGGGCAGTTCGCGGCCGTCATCCTGACCATCTTCCTCGGTCTGGTTCTCTTCGCACTCTCCTATGACGCGTACGCGAATCTCAAGGCGTCCTACCAACGCGTCTTCGACATCACCCGGTTCGCCGACTTCACCGTGAGCGGCGGCGACACGCAGGCGATCCTTGCCGAGGGCAAGGCGGTCCGCGGCGTCGCGACCGCCGCACGGCGACGCGTCGCGGACGTGCCCGTCACGGTCGGCGACCAGAAGCTGATCGGGCGGCTCGTCGGCCTTCCGGCCGGCGGGCAGCCGCCCCTGAACGGCGTCATGGTCCTCGACGGCGAGTACTTGTCTCCGGACCGGCCGGACGGCGTCCTCGTCGAGAAGCACATGGCCGAGCACTTCCAGCTCGGGCCGGGGGCGAGGCTCAAGGCGCTGGGCGACTCCGGGTGGATCACCGTGGCGATGCTCGGCGAAGCCGCCTCCGCCGAGTATCTCTGGCCGGCGCCGAGTCGTCAGGAGATCCTCGTCTCGCAGGACGACTTCGGCGTCATGTTCGCGTCCGAGACGCTGCTCGACGACCTGCCGCCATCGGCGGTGACGAGCCAGGTGCTCTTCGGCTACGCTCCGGACGCGGACCGCGCCGCCGTCGACGTACAGCTCCGGGACGTGGCGCGCCGGGGCGGCGCGACCGACGCCTTCACGCAGGAACAACAGCCGTCGAATGCAGCCCTGAGCGAAGACATCAATGGGTTCGGAGAGATGGCCGTCATGTTCCCCGTGCTGTTTCTCGGCGCCGCGGCGATGGCGACGTACATCCTGCTGACGAGACTCGTGCTGTCGCAGCAGGCGATCGTCGGGCTGCTCCTCGCCAACGGGTTCGAGCGGCGCACCGTGTTCCGCCACTACCTGTCCTTCGGGCTCGCGGCCGCCCTCATCGGTGCCGTCCCCGGGCTCATCGTCGGCATGGTGCTGGCACGCTTCGTGACCCGGATGTACGCGGACGCCGTTTCAGTGCCCATCCACGTCATCCAGTTCCATCCCGTGACGATCGTCGTCGGCCTCGCATTCGCTCTTGCGGCGGGGTCGCTCTCGACGCTCGCTCCGGCGGCGCGAGCGTCGCGTCTGACGCCGGCCACGGCGATGCGGGGCCAGATCGGCCCCGGGCATGGGGGCAAGAGTCTCGTGGAGCGCGTCGCCCCGCCGCTGCGCGGGTTGCCGACGCGCTGGAAGATGGTGTTTCGCGGCATCGGCCGCAGCCGGCGACGGTCGCTCTCGACTGTGCTCGGAATCGTCCTCGCCGCGACCCTGATCCTCGCGTCGTGGGGCATGCTGGACACGATCGACGTGTTGATGCAGCGGCAGTTCGTCGACATCCAGCGGCAGGACGCCGAGGCGTACTTCGCGGCTGGGAGCGATGGCGGCGTGGCCCAGCCCACGTCCACTCGGCAGGATCTCGCCGCGGTCGCCGCGGTCGCCGCCGTCGAGGGCGTTGCGCGTGCCGAGCCCGTCACCGACGTGCCGGTCGCCCTGGAGTCCTCTTCCGGCGCGTACAGCACGGTGCTTCAGGCGTATGAGACGGATACACACGCGCACGGTTTCTATAGTGCGGATGGGAAGCAGATCGAGCTCCCTGCTTCAGGGCTGCTCATGGGGCAGTCCCTCAGCGACCTTCTCGACGTGGCGATCGGCGACGAGGTGACCGTGCGGTTGCCTTCGCTCGGCGCCACCATCCATGAGCGGGTCGCCGGGTTCGTGGACGAACCCCTGGGCACGTTCGCGTACATGTCGTCGCCGGCGCTCAGGCGGTCGCTGGGTCCGAACGCGCCCGATCCGGTGAACGCGGCGATGGTGACCTTCGTTGCGGGCGCCGACGGCAAGCAGGTGCGCTCGCGCATCGCGGCTCTTCCGGAGGTCGGCGCCGTGGTCGATTCGCAGGCGATCTACGACACGATGCAGTCGTACATGGGGCTCTTCTACGCGTTCGTCGGGCTCATGGTGGTGCTCGGGGGCGTGATGGCCTTCGCGCTCATCTACACGACGATGGCCGCCAACATCTCCGAACGCCTCACGGAACTGGCGTCACTGCGTGCCGCCGGCATGGGACGCTGGGGGCTGACCCTGCTCGTCTCGAGCGAGAACCTGCTGCTCACGCTGATCGGCATCGTTCCGGGCCTGATCATCGGCTACTACGCGGCGAAGGCGTTCATGGCCTCCTTCAGCAGTGACCTGTTCTCCTTCGATCTGGCTCTGCGCCCGGCGACGCCGCTGCTGGTCGCGGTGATCCTGATCGTCGCCGCGCTGGTGTCACAGTGGCCGGTGCTTCGCGCCGTCGACAGGATCGATGTCGCGGCGGTGGTTCGCGAGCGTTCGTCCTGACGGCCCCCAAGGAGGTGCGTACTCATGACATCGACAGGTGGACGGGAAGACCGGATCCCGCGGCGCGCGACTCGTGCCATCCTGATGCTGCTGGCGGCCGGTCTCTCGGTGGGCCTTCTTGTGGGCTGCGGGAAGGCGGCGGACACGACGGGTGATCACTCGCCGCCGGTACTCGAGGAGTCGGGTTCGATCGGGCCCGGCGACACGCGCGATCCGGACCACGCCGGCCTGCCCTACGACGCGTACGAGTTCGACGCCGAGATCGGGGACGTCGTCGTCGTCGAGGTCGGCGCCGACGGCTTTGTGCCGCTTCTCAAGCTGGTGGAGGTCGCGACCGGCGCCGTGCTCGCGGAGTGGGAAGAGAGGTATTCGGACGACGACGCCCTCACCTACACGATCGCCGGCTCGGGGAAGTACGAAGCTCGCGTCTACGGCTTGGAGAGCGGGAGTGGCACCTACACCCTCACCGTGCGCTTCGGACTGTAGCTCGACCTCAGGGCGGGCGGGAGGGCGGCACGGAGCGTCCCGCCCGCCCCGTCCGGGGCCTGCAGCGGGTTGACGAGCACGCAGATGCGCGCGTCGCACTTGTGCTCCGCGCGCTCGTTCGCGTCGTTGTGGCACCGCTCGTGGCAGACGCCGTCGGTGGGTTGGCGGCTGCTGTCCCGAACGGCACGCTGACGCCGGCGCTCGCTGCGCACGACGGTTCATCTCCGATACCATCTGGCGGAGGGTCATCGACGAGAGACGGCTGCCGGACGCCGCGGCCCGGGCGACCGTCGCGAACGGGAGGGATCGGGATGCGCATCGTGGTGCACGGGCAGCAGGCCTTCGGCAAGGCGGTGCTCGAGGCGCTGCTCGGGCGCGACTACGACGTCGTCGCCGTCTACGCCGCGCCCGCGCAGGCGGGCGGCAGGCCGGATCCGCTCAAGGAGGCCGCACTCGCAGCCGGACTCCCGGTCGCTCAGCCGGCCTCCTATCGCGTCCCGGCCGTGTGGGACGAGTTCCGCGCCCTGGCGCCCGATCTGCAGGTGATGGCGTTCGTCACACTGGTCGTGCCGGAGGAGTTCTTGAGCATCCCGACGCACGGCACGATCCAGTACCACCCGTCCCTCCTGCCGAAGCACCGGGGGCGGAGCGCCATCAACTGGCCGATCATCCAAGGCGAGACCGAGACGGGACTCTCGATCTTCTGGCCGGACGGAGGCATCGACACCGGTGACGTGCTGCTGCAGAGGCGGACGCCGATCTCGGCCACCGACACGCTCGGCTCCGTCTACTTCGAGCGACTACTCCCGATGGGTGTGGAGGCGCTGCTCGAGGCTGTCGACCTCATCGCCGCGGGGAAGGCGCCTCGGACTCGGCAGGACGAGTCGCGGGCGTCGTACGAGGCCCCGTGCGAGCGCGAGAACGCGCGCCTCGACTGGGGAAGACCGTGTCGGCAGATCCACGATCTGGTCCGCGGCTGCGACCCGGCGCCGGGCGCCTGGACCACGTGCGGTGGCCAGGTCCTCCAGATCTTCTCGACGACCCCGCTGCTGGCCCGCGACCCCGCGGGTATCGCCGGCGCGGCCGGCGAGGTCGCTGAGGTCTCGGACGCCGGCTTCACGGTCGTCTGCGCCGACGGCCGCGTGCACGTTGCGCGCGTGCGGCCGGACGGCGGCGCCAAGATGCCGGCCGGCGAGTGGGTCGCCGGCACCGGGCTGGCCGTCGGCGCGCGTCTGGAGTAGAGTCGCCGGCCGCGTCGCCCTCGGCGCACGCGCAACGGGCTGCGACCGATCTTGCTCTGCGTGTTGGTCGCCAGGTCGGTGCCGTCTCCGCCGCCACCGCTCTCGAGCCAGACGACGTACTACGCGTCCGTCGAGACGCGGGAGACAGCCGGCCGCGCTTCCGTCTTCCCGGGGGCCGCGGCGATCGCGAATGGCGTGCCGACCGTGTGCGTCGTCCAGTCGACCTTCGCCGCATGAATGTCATGCACGTGTGTCCCGCTTCCCTGCCGGTCGTTCCACACCACCGATGGCGGTGCTGATCGCGGTCGGCTCCATCGCACAGCTGAGCACCTGGCTGGGAGGACCGGCCAAAGGTCTCGGCGTCGCGGCCGCGCAAGGCGACCTGCCGCCCGTGTGGCGGCGGCACAACAGTCACCAGTCGCCGGTCGCGGTGCTGCTGATCCAGGCGGTCATTTCGTCGGCCTTCGCTCTCGCCTTCGTGCTCATGCCGTCGGTCAACTCGGCCTACTGGGTGCTCTCGGCGGTGACGACGGAAATCCTCATCATCATGTACTTCTTCATGTTCGCGGCGGTGATCAAGTTGCGCTACACGCAGCCCGACACGCTGCGCGCGTACCGCATCCCCGGGGGCATGGCCGGGGTGTGGATCGTCGCCGGCGTCGCCATCGTGGCACTCGCCTTCTCGTTCATCGTCGGCCTGCTGCCGCCGTCGGTGGTCACGGGCATCGGGACGGTACCGTATGCGCTTCTGCTGCTGGCGCTGTCCTTCGCGTTGTCCATCGGCGGACCGCTCGTGATCTGGATCTTCCGTAAGCCTGGGTGGGTGGCCGACAACGCCGCCGCTTATCTAGAGACCGGTGAAGACCCGGCGGCGACGCCCCCTGCCGACGACACGCCGAAGGGAGGTGCCTCATGAGCGGCCGATCGCGAGCGCTCGTCCTCACGATCGTCGTCGTCGTGCTGGCTTTCTTGCCGGCTGCCTGTGGGCACGACGACTTCTCCTCGGCACCGCCGGACATCCGGGCGGCCGTCGGCGCCGCCGGTGGTGAAGTGACGGCTGAAGGCACCGCTCCCAATCTGCACCGGGCGGTCAAGAGGCCACGTGGTACACGGTCTCACGTCCAGGCTCGTCCGCAGAGGGGCTGCTCGTTGGCGTCCTGCCCTTCGACAGTCGTGAGGCGCGCGACGCGGCCTTCTCGCGGATCCAGTATCCCATGCGACGGCTGCCGAACGCCTTGGTGTACACATTCGGCGACACGGTGGTGGTCATCAGCCAGATACGTGATCGGGGTCTCCTTGAGGATCTGGACGACGCGCTCGAGAGAGCCGGTGCTTGACCCGCGTCCTGCGGCGGTACATGCGGCGTGGTCTTCGAAGAGCCGTGGCATCCCACGCTGGTGCACGTGATGTCGACGAAGCGCTTGACCTGCCCGGCGTGCGGCAAAGCCGCGATGATGAAGACGAACGTCACCGATCCTGTGACCTGGCCCACGGAATAGCGGCCCTCGAGGCCGCCTTTCTCAGTGAGCGGGACGCGCGTCGACCCGGCCCTTCACGGGTCGTTCGGCGACTCTCACCGGGTTCTCAGGTTCTTCCGAGCCTCATCCCAGCCTCGGGTCGCACACTCACGGTGTGATCAGGCCAACGACGGTCCCCGGGCTCGACGCCCGGAGACGCGAGAGGAAGGGAGCAGGCCATGAAGCACAGACGAGTGATCACCCTTGCATGCATCGGAGCGGCGGCCGTCGCCGTCACCATCGGGGGGGTGTTCCTCCTTCAGAAGGGCGGAAGCACCGCGGAAGCCGCCGAGCTCACGTCTTACGTGACCAGCACCAGCGGCGCCGACGGCACGGGACTGCGCCAGCAGTTGGGCGAGTTGATGAAAGACGACGCGTTCCGGGCCGACCTGAACGCCCAGCGCGACAAGCAGCAGACGGCCAGGGACGCGTGGTGGGACAAGTACGGTGACGACCCCACCAGCACCGAAGCGCGTGCGGCACAGCAGACGCTGCGCGAGGCGCAGCGCACCGAGATGAACGCCCTGCTCGAAAAGTACGGCGTGGACACCTCGGCGATGGAGCAGGCCCGCGAGAAGGCCGAGCAGGCCCGCGAGAAGATCCGCGAGCTCATGAGCAACGACGCCTTTCGCGCGGATCTGAACAGCGTGCGCGACACGCAACAGAAGGCGATGGACGCATGGTGGGACAAGTACGGTGACGACCCCACCAGCGCCAAGGCTCGTGAGGCGATGCAGACGCTGCGCGAGGACGCCGGCAGCGCCATGAAGAAGCTGGCCGCCAAGTACGGCGTCGAGCTGCCGGAAGGCCGCGCCGGGTTCTTCGGCAAGCGCGGCGGCGGCATGGACGGCGGCTCGATGGACGGCGGGTTCAAGAGCGGGTTCAATGACGGCGGGCTCATGGGCCCCGGCGGCGGCTTCGGCGGCGGCGAGCCCTCCCTCGACGGTGAGACGGCCCCCGGCGGCGCGGAGACCACGCCGGTGACGCCGACCATCTGACCGGACTCCACTGAGCCGCGGCGGCGCCCTTCCGCCGCGGCTCGCCCGAACGCGACGGGGCGGGGCGCCACAAGCCAGGCGCCCCGCCCCGTCGCGTTCGCTCGGCCGTCGTCAGGTGGGCCAGCTGCACTCCGGCCTCTTCGTCGGCGAGGATGACCAGTCTCTGCGTCGCCTGCTATACAGGCGGCGAGCCAGTCCCCGATCTCCTCTTCCCCCTCGTCGTCGCCGGGCTCGCGCACCCGCGGCGTGAGGCGGTTGCGCCATGGCTGCTCGGTGAGGTGAGCCGCGGCGCAGCGTATGGGCCAGCTCATAGACGACATCCTTGGACTGTCTCGCCTCACGCGGGCCGACGTGAAGGTGGAGAGAGTCGGCCTGAGCGGACTGGCGGGTGCCGTATGCGGCGAACTGCGCGCGGAGAACCCGTATGGCCAGGAAGTCCACCTCCAAACACGAACAGGCACACGTCGAGGTGCTGACCGCCGACAGCGGCGGTGAGCAGGCGGTCGTCGTACGCGATGACGGCGCCGAGTTCGACCCCCCGGTGTGCGGAGCATCTCTTCGCCGCCTTTCAGCGCTTCCACACGACGGGGCAGTTCGAGGGCGACGGCATCGGCGTGGCTACCGTGCGACGACTCGGGGCCAAGCACGGCGGTCTCGTGTGGGCCGAGGCGGAGATCGAGGGGGGGCGACCTTCCACTTCACGCTGCCGGAGCCGCCCACCCCCAGCTGAGGCTTCTTCGCGGGCGAAGCCTCAGCGGGCGAACGCGAATCCCGTTGTGACGTCCGCGTCGTACCGGACGTCGGCGCAGCTTGCCGGCCGTCTGCCAAACCACGGCGTGGTGGTCGTCGTCGACCACTTGGGCAGCGCCAGAATCGCCGCACCCGGAGGGTGTTCCGGGCCTGCTGCCGCGGGTCTCGGCCCAGCTGCGTATTCCGTCAGGCCCCAGGCGACCGGCCTTCAGCTATCCCGCCAGTGACTCCCGCAGACCCGCCTCGATCTTGGCGGCCGCTTCCACCTGCATTCCCGGCGCTGGGTCTTCGCCACCCTTGGGGTAGAGTCGGGGCTACATGGGGGAGCCACAAGACACAAGCCGGGAGTTCCTGGCCGCCATGGCCACCGCGCTGTCGCGCTACGGCCAGACGGCCGACGTCATCGAGGACGGCCTGTTCGCCTGCGCCGCTACGCTCGGCGTCGAGTTCGCCATGTTCTCGGTGCCCACCGCCGTCTTCGTCTCATACGGTCACGGCGTGGAGATGCACACACGCCTGCTCCACACGCGTGATACCGCCATCGACCTCCAGGCTCTCGACGAACTGAACGTGACACTGCGCGCGGTGACCGAGAGGCGCATTTCGGCTGCGCAGGGGCTCGCCGAGGTCCGGCTCATCACGGTCAGCCCTCTCCGCTTCCCCTGGTACATGCGTGTGCTTGCGGCCGGGCTGGCCGCCGCCGCCATCAGTGTCATTCTGGGTGGCGGCGTTCGCGAGGTCATTGCCTCCGTGCCGGTCGGGCTGGCCGTCGGCGCCACGGTTGTTGCGGCGCGGCGCATGCAGCGCCTGACCAGCCTCCTCGAACTGCTCGCCGGCTTCCTGGCGGCCGTGCTCACGCTGGCCCTCGGGCACATCTTGCCGCACTTCCACCTCTCCACCGTCGTGCTCGCCGGGATCATCCTGTTGCTACCCGGACTGAGCATCACGCTCGCGGTATCTGAGCTGGCGGTGCGCCACCTCGTCTCGGGTACAGCACGCCTGGCCGGCGCCGTGGTGACGCTTGTGAGCTTGGGGTTTGGCGTGGCTATGGGCTACGCGGCCTTCGCCAAGCTGGATCTGGTGCCGCCGTCCGCACCCTCCCACGCCGGCCCGTACGCGTGGCTCACGCTGCTCGCGGTGGTGGGCAGCACCGCGGCCCTCATGGTGACCACGAACTCGCGGCCGCGGGACGTGTGGGTTGTGGCCGCTGCCGTGACGGGCGCCGTTCTCGGCGCCCGCTTCGGTGCTTGGCTTCTGGGTCCCATCGTGGGCGTTGCGGTGGCCAGTCTCATGGTCGGTCTGGGGAGCAACCTCTACGCGCGCCTTGCGAGACGGCCGGCCGCTGTGCCGCTGCTGCCGGCCTTGGCGGTGCTGGTGCCCGGCGCCCTCGGGTTCCGCGGCATCTCTGTCTTCCTGCGCAGCGCGACCGGTAGCCTGCAGATCCTCGCCGCGGTGCTGGTCATCGCGGCCGGTCTCGTGGTCGGTCTGCTTGTGGCGGATGCGGCGCTACCACCGCTTCCGCCGCGCCGGGAAGCAGAGTGATGGCAAGGGAGAGGTCTGTGGTTCGAATCCACGTGCGCCCACAAGTGATGTGCAGCGAAATCGCGGTGCCCCACTGAGTCGGGAATCCCAACGGACTCAGACTGACACCGATGCAACCCAGATGCGTGCCCAGATGCGTGCGTCTGGCCGTCCCGTCCTGGTCCGGACTGGGCCTTGATGCGACCGCACGGCGGCTACGTCTGATCGCCCTCTGCGTCTGACCGCCTGCCCAGCTCAGATCATCGCAAGCGACGGAACTCACAGACCCGCCGGTGAGTCCTCGCCAGCAGCCGCCGGCAACGTGAAGAAGAACGTCGCGCCCTGCTCCACCGCGCCTTCGGCCCACACCCGTCCGCCATGCCGACGCACGATGCGCTGCACGGTGGCGAGGCCGATGCCGAGGCCCTCGAACTCGTCCGCGCCGTGCAGACGCTGGAAGGCGCCGAAGAGCTTCTCGGCGTAGGCCATCTCGAAGCCGGCCCCGTCGTCGCGCACGAAGAAGGCGGCTCCATCGTCGCGTTCTTCGGCGCCGATCTCGATGCGCGCCCGCTCGTGTTTGCTGGTGAACTTCCAGGCGTTGCCGATGAGGTTGGCGAGCAGGGCGCGGGCGAGCTCCCGATCCGCCTGGGCCGCAAGGCCTTCGGTGACCACCAACTCGACGTGGCGCTCCGGATCGGCTTCGGCCAGGCCGGCGCCCAACTCGTGCGCCATCGCCGAGAGGTCGAGTCTCTCCCGCCGTAACTCGCCGCGGTTGAGGCGCGAGAGCTCGAGCAGGGCGTCGATCAGGGTGCCCATGCGGGCGTCGGCGGCGCGGATGCGCTCGAGGTGGGCGCGGCCCTCCTCGCCGAGCACCTCGGAGTAGTCCTCGATCAGCACCTGGCTGAAACCGTCGAGGGCGCGCAGCGGGGCGCGCAGGTCGTGCGAGACCGAGTAGGCGAACGACTCGAGCTCGTGGTTGGCTGCTTCCAGATCGGCGGTGCGGGCCGCGACACGCTGCTCGAGCTCGGCGTTGAGACGCCGCACCTCGTCCTCAACGCGCCGGCGCTCGGCCAACTCGGCCTGGAGATGCTCGTTTGCCTTGCTCAGCTGGTCGCTCGTGACGACCTGCTCGATGGCGTACACGAACTGGTCGAGATACCCGGTGCGCTTGGCGATGTAGTCAGCCGCGCCAAGCCGCAAGGTGGCGATCGCGGCGGCATCGTCGCCCTGACCGGTGACCATGACGAACGGCGGCATGTCGCAGAGGCGCTTGGCCTCACGGGCGAAGTCGAGGCCGCTCATGTCGGGCATTCGCAGGTCGACCAGCACGATGTCGTAGTCGTGCGGCTCCTCCAGCCGCGCCAGTGCTGCGGTGCAGTTATCGATGATGTCCACCGAGAAGTGCGGCGCGGCCTCGGCGAAATGCCGCAGGGTCAGCTCGACGTCCATCGGCTGGTGTTCGATGTACAGGATCCTTCGCGGCGCGACGGCCCCGGTCAGGCCGCGACGCTTCTGCTCGCGATGTGCCTCCACGACGCTGCGGATGAGGTCTGGTAGCGTCTCGAGGTAGCGGCCCTGCTTGGGGACGTAGTCGGCCGCCCCGAGGCGCAGCGCCTTCACCACAAGGGTCTCATCACCGATTCCCGTCACCATGACGACGGGCACGCTGGCGCCCTCCTGGACCAAGGTGGCCAATACGTCCAGCCCGTCCATGTCAGGCAAGTGATGGTCGAGAAGGAGCAGGTCGAACTCCGCCTCACGCAGGCGGTCGAGGCATTGCTGCCCGGTGTCCGCGATCTCGACGGTGAACCCGCCCGCGACTTCGCACAGGTCGTACCTCGTCTGGTCGGCGTCCTGCGGGTTGTCTTCGGCGTACAGGAGGCGGATGGTCCCGTCCACGGCTAGAGGCCCTCCCCGTTCGGGAATGGTGGCACGTTCATGAGAAGCCAGAACACCTTGATCTGCTTGACGACCTCGGTGAACGCGCTGAAGTTCACCGGTTTGACGATGTACGAGTTGACGCCGAGCTCGTAGGCACGGGCGATGTCGGCGTCCTCGTGGGACGTGGTGACGATGATGAAGGGGATCTGCTTCCAGACGGGATGCCGACGCGCGTGGCCGAGTACGTCGATACCGTCGACCTTGGGCAGTCTCAGGTCCAGAAGCACCAGCAGTGGCAATCCCCTGTCGTCGGGTGTGGCGTGGGCATCGATGTACTCCAGCGCTTCTTCGCCGTCGCGGCAGACGGCCACCGGGTTGGCCACGCTGTGCTCCAGGAATGCCTGGAGCATGAAATCGAGGTCCATGGGGTTGTCCTCGACCACCAGGATGGGCCTCGGGACCAGACTTGCGCTCATCGACTCAGGTTCACTCATCGTCCCGACCAGCCTTGCGTGATGGTGTCGTGCGGGCCTGTGGCGGATGCGTCTTCGGCAGTTCCACGAAGAACGTCGCGCCACGGGCCGGCTCGGACTCCGCCCAGATCCGCCCGCCCTGCTTCTCCAGCACTTTCTTGGCGATCGCCAATCCGGCTCCGGTGCCCTCGAACTCCTCCGCACGCACCAGGCGATTGAACAGCCCGAAGATGCGGTCGTGGTACTTCATGTCGAAGCCGACCCCGTTGTCGGCGACGCTCAGCATCCATGCTGTCTCGGACTCCTCGCCTCGGACGCGGATCCGCGGGGGGTCGGCGTCCCGGCTGAACTTGATCGCGTTGTCGATCAGGTTGGCCAGGACCTGCGACCAGCCCGCGCTCCCACGCCCGCAGCGTGGCGAAGGGGATGTCCACGGTCACCTCGACGGCTTGCTCGCCGATCACCAGGCGCCGGTCTCTCAGGATGGCTTCGACACGTCGTGGATGCGCACCTCGGTGAGGGACGCCGTCTCGGCGTCCATGCGCGAGTAGCGCAGCAGGTCCTCGATGAGTAGATCCATGTTCCTGGTCGCCGTGAGGATCTGGGTGACGCAGAAGTCGGCACGCTCGCTGAGTCCTTCGCGGTGGCGCCGGTCGAGCTCGTCGGCGTAGCCGGCGATACCGCGGAGCGGCGCTTTGAGGTCGTGCGACACCGTGTAGGCGAAGCTCCTGAGCTCCTCGTTCTTCGCCTCGAACTGCGCCGTGCGGTCGCGTACCCTCTGTTCCAGCTCGACGTTGAGCTGGCGCGTCTCCTCTTCTGCCCGTTTGCGCTGGGTGATGTCGTTGAACGTGACCACGAGCCGGTCTGCCACGAAGGTGGCGTAGAGCTCACAGATCCGCTCGGAGCCGTCGTGGCAGGCGATGCGATACTCACCGGTGTTGACGGGCTCGCCCGAGCGTCGTGCCTCCTCGAGAGGAGGCTTCCAGCGCTCGATCACCGTCCGCCGATACTCCGGATCGGGGTACGCCAGCTCGTACCACTCGGCTGCCGTGGGTGCGGTGTGCCCGAAGAGAGCGAGGGCGCTGCTGCTCCAGTAGTCGATAGTGTCGTCCTCGGTGTCGACCAGCGCGACCGGGAACGGCGTCGCGTCGAGGACGGCACGCAGGGCGGCTTCGCTGTCCCGCAGCGCCGCCTCGGCTTGCTTGCGCTGCGTGACGTCCCTGGCGATCGCGAAGCTGCGGTCTTCCGCGACCTGCGGTCTCGCGCTCCATTCCAGCCAGACGACACTCCCGTCTCTGCGGACGTAGCGGTTCTCGAAGGAGACGATGGTCTTTCCACTCTTCATTTGCTCGGCGATGACCCTCTTGGTCTTTTCCAGATCGTCGGGGTGTACGAACTCCAGATAGGGCTTGCCGAGCAGCTCGGCTCGCGAGTACCCGAGCGTCCTGGACCAAGCGGAGTTGACCTCGAGGAAGCGGCTCTCGATATCGGAGATGACGACCAGATCCTCGGTGAGCTCGAAGAAACTCCGGAAGCGCTCCTCGCTCTCCCGCAAGGCGTCCTCCGCCCGTCTCCTCTCCGTGATGTCGGAGAAGATGGTCGCAAAGCCGTCGTCCGACTGCCTCACGACGGTCATGTCGAAGAGCCGGTCCAGCGACTCGAAATGCGCCTCGACGCGGACAGGACCGCCCGTGACTGTGGTGCGCGCGAATTCGTCGAGGTACGGCGCCTCGACCGTGCCGTAGACCTCAGTGGCAAGTCGGCCGCTCACCTGCCCCACGCTGATGCCGGTCTGGCCGGTGAAGGCGGGGTTCACCGCCAGGAGGCGGTAGTCCACCGGCCGGCCGTGCTCGTCGCGGACCAGCTCATGGAGCGCCACGGCCTCGGTCATGTTCTCGAAGAGGGAGAGATAGCGCTTCGAGCTGACGGCGAGAGCCTCCCGTTCCTGCTCGCCCCGCAGCGCGCTCAGACCCAGGTCGGCGAGCACCTTCACGAAGTCGCCGAGAAAGGCGATGGTCTGTGCGACGCGCTCGTGGGGCAGCACCGGCACCCGCTCGAGCGCCGCGAGGTACGCTGCCTCGTCGAACCCGAGCCGTCGAGCCTGCGCCTGGAACCCGGCAGTATCCACGTCGTCGTCATCATAGAAGAACTGGCCCGTGAAGACGTTGGCCAGGTGCTCGTCGGCCACAACGAGCGGGAAGGCCACGTCCCACAGGCCGTTCGCGCACCGGTATTCGATGTGCTCGGGCGCGGAGACGGTCTCAGCCAGCCGCCGGGTGATCGTCGTGTCGCTCTCGATGCACCCCACGAGGCCGTTCTCGCTGGCGCGATGGAACTGCGTGCAGATGTCCTGCCAACCCGAGGCCACGAGGACGTCTCCGTCCGGGGTGAGGACGGCGAGGACCATGCCCGTCGACTGCGAGAGGCTGTCGCACATCGCCTGAAGGCGCTCCAGGTCGACGAGATCGGCAAGTGATCCATGCCGCGTGTCCACGTGACGCCCCCTACCCCTGACTTCACGACCCGCTCGACGAGCGGGCAGTCGACGCTAGCGAGAATGCGACCAGATGACCGTGAGTACCCAGCGCCGGTGAGGCATGAACATGGGGTGAATGGCGGGACGGCGTGGCGGGTGCCGTCTCGGCCTTGCCCGGCGGTGGCGCCGGGACGGGCAAGCCGCCCGGCTTGACACCTGCAACGGGAGCCGACATGGATGCGATCATCACGACCGTCGTCGCGCGGCTGCTCGAGCGCACCCACGCGTTCGTGCGCGAGGAGCGCCTGTCGGGCGCCGCCGTGGGCGTCGTCACCCGCGACGGCCTGGCTTGGGCCGGAGCCACCGACCTCGCCGCGGCGCGCAGGCCGGACGCCGACACGGGCACGGCTGCCATGCGCGGTCGTCGAGATGCCGGGAGTCGGAGCAACCGGCTTCAGTTGGGCGCCCGAATCTGCGCGGGCCGCCTTCGGATTGGCGGACGGCTGGTACGACGGCTGGCTCAGCTTCCTCGACGTATCGGGCGGCTCCTTCTCCAGTACCGTTGTCCGCGAGGCCTGCATGCCCGCCTGGTCCCCACGGCGAGATGCGGTAGCCGTTGTCCAGGGCGTGCACCAGCGACGCGTGGCACGCGATGCACTGCTGCTTGGCGTGCCCCGCTCTGCCGTGCTGGAACATCACCGGGGCGGGGCGCCCAGCTTCAGGCTCTTGGCGGTCTGAGCGCTCGTGTGGCAGCCGGAACGCAGGCAGGCGGAGTCGGGGACGTGGCGCGTTAGCTTGATCGGCGCCTTGACCTGCCCGGTGGAGTGGACCCAGGCCGCGCGCGACGCGCACACCATGGTCTCGACGAAGTTCACGGTTCCAGGCGGGAAGTGGCACTGCACGCAGCCGGTGTTCTTGTGCGCCGACTTCTCCCACGCGTCGCGGTACGGCCACATCCCATGACAGTCGGTGCCACAGAATCTGTCGCTCTCCGTGAACCGCGCCGCCAGGGCGCTCCCCCCGACGAACAGCACGATCGGGATGCCCGCGACGATCGCGATGCGCGGAGAGGGCTCAGGAGAACTGCATCGCTTGGTCCGGCCGCCCTCGCCCGCCTGGAAGCGCGCCGATCAGCTCGCGGACCCGCCCTTGAGCAGCAGCAGCGGCACGTCGGTGTTGTGCCGCACGTGATCGGCCACGCTGCCGAGGACGATGCGCTTGGCCCAGCCATGCCCGTGCGTGGCCATCGCGATCAGGTCGGGGCGGAGCGCCTCGGCCTGCTGGACGATGACCTCCTGTGGCTCGCCGGGCAGGATGAGTGTCCTGACCGTGATGCCGCGGCTGCGCAGCCGCTCCGCGGCACGCTCCAGGTCATCTTCGCCGTCTTCGATCTCGCTGGCTCGTTGCTCGCGCGTGTGGAAGTGCGCGACGCGGAGCAGCGTGACTTCGGCGCCGCAGGCGCCGGCCAGCTCAACAACGTGCTCCAGCACCAGCCCGTCGGTCTCAGTGCCTTCGACCGGCACGAGGATGTGATCGTAGACTGCCATCCCTCAGCCTCCGAAGAAGATCTCGTAGAGGAGGTACCCGTTCAACCCGATAATGATCGTCGCAAGAAGGACGCCCACGCCGAGCTGTACCACGTTCATGCGCTCGGCGCCCATCACGCGCCGGCTGCGCGACAACCAGAGCAGCGGAATGATCGTGAACGGCAACTGGATGCTGAGCAGCACCTGGCTGACGATCAGGGCCATGAAGGTGTCGACACCAAGGACGATGATGAACATCGCGGGCAAGGAGGTGACCACGAGCCCGATCCTGTAGAACGAGGTGCGCGGGTCCTCCGGCCTGCCGAGATATCCCGTGACGACGTTCGCCTCCGCGAGCGACGAGGTGATCGACGACGCGAGCCCGGCGACCAGCAGCGCCAGGCCGAAGAGGAGCTGTGACAACGGTCCGACTAGCGGCTCGAGCGTTGCCGACGCCTGTTCGATGCTCGTCACCGTGACTCCGGCGCCGAAGAAGACCGCCGCCGCGACGATGATCATCGCGGAGTTGACGAGCCAGCCCATGCCCATGGCCAGGCTCGTGTCGATGAGCTCGAAGTTCATGAGCCGGCGGCGGCGGGCGGGGGCGAGGTCCCAATCGCGCGAGAGTATGACGTTGGAGTGCACGTAGATGTTGTGCGGCATCACGATCGCGCCGAGCATGCCGAGGGCGACGAGGATGCTGGCGCCGTCCACGGATGGGATGACCCACTTGGGCCCCGCCGCCGCCCAGTCAGGGTGGACCAGAAACAACTCGACGATGTAGCAGGCCGCGATGATCGCCAGAAAGACGACGATCATGCGCTCGAGCCGATGGTACTGCTGCCCCAGGATGGCGACGAAGACGAGGGCGACCGTCAACGGTGTCCCGAGCCACAGTGGCAAGCCGAAAAGCAGGTAGAAGCCCAGGGCGGCTCCGAGATACTCCGCCAGGTCAGTCGCCATGCATGCCAGCACGATCGTCACGCCGGCGATCCAGACGACGGGCTTCGGGAGCTGCTCGCGAACGTTGACCGCCAGTGAGTGCCCGGTGACGATCCCCAGCTTGGCGGAAAGGTGCTGCAGGAAGATGAGCATGAGCGTGCTCAGTGAGACGACCCAGAGCAGCGCATAGCCGAATTCGGAGCCGCCGGCGATGTTGGTCGCCCAGTTGCCTGGGTCGATGAATCCGATCGTGACGATGAACCCCGGCCCCAGGTAGCGAAGCAGCTCGCGCGAGAACAGGTCGCGAACGAAGTCGCGGGCGCCGTTCGGCCGCGAGTCCGCCTCGACGTCGGCCGGGGGCGTACTGACGACGGGGCCCGGCTCGCTCGCCGCGGCGGATGTGGAGTCTTCGCTAGTGCTGTGGCCGCTCATCTTGGCCACACTCTACCCCGCCTCCGCCTGCTTCCCCGCACCAGCGGCGCCGGCGAAGATCGCGTCTTCGGCGCGCTGCTGCTCGTTCACATCGACGACGAAGCCGAGGAAGCGCCTCGCCGAGAGGCGCACCGCATCGAGGCACACGGGGAAGCTGGTCCCGTCTTTGCGCACCAGGACAAGATTTCGGCTCAAAGTCCCCGCCAGGCGGAGCAGGTCGCCGCTGCTCGGATGCTCGACCCGGAAGAGCGCGAGACTCGGCTCAGTAGTGCCCGTCCCCCTGCTTCGCGCTCTTGCGACGATCCATGATCGTTTGGAGAAGTGGCGTAACGACGAGCCGGATCGCCATCTCCATCTTGCCGCCCGGGACGACGATGCAATTGGGGCGCGACATGAACGAGTCGTGGATCATGGCCAGCAGGTTGGGGAAGTCGACACCCGTGGGGTCACGGAAGCGGACGACGAAAAGCGACTCGTCCAGGGTCGGGATGTCTCGAGCGACGAAGGGGTTCGACGTGTCGACCACGGGCACCCGCTGGAAGTTGACGTGGGTATGCGAGAACTGCGGCGTGACGTAGTGGACGTAGTCGTGCATGCGTCGCAGGATGGTGTCTGTCGCGGCTTCGACCGAGTAACCCCTCGCGCGCGTGTCGCGGTGGATCTTCTGGATCCATTCGAGATTGACGATCGGCACGACGCCGATGAGCAGGTCGACATACCGGGCGACGTTGACGTTCTCGGTGCGGACGCCGCCGTGGAGTCCTTCATAGAAGAGCACGTCGGTTTCACCAGGAAGGTCCTCCCATGGGGTGAAGGTACCCGGCTCGCGGTTACGGACGGCCGCCTCTTCCTCGTTGTGCACGTAGAACCTGTGCCGTCCTTTCCCTGAATCCCCGTACGTGCGGAACAGGGCCTCCAGTTCCTCGAAGAGATTGGCTCGGGGCCCGAAATGGCTCACCGGTCGCTCGCCCCTGCTCTCGGCGGCCGCGATGGCCTCCTTCATCTCCTCGCGATCGTACTTGTGGAAGCTGTCCCCTTCAACGACTGCTGCGCGGATGTTCTCGCGATGGAAGATGTGCTCGAAGGACGTCTTCACAGTGGTCGTCCCGGCCCCGCTGGAGCCGGTGACGGCGATCACCGGGTGCTTGGCAGACATGCGCCTCCCCCTTGCTTGACTCTCAGGTTTCGCCCAGCACCGAGCGCCAGTCCGGATACAGTTCGTCGGCGTCGTCAGAGAACGACTGGAAGGCGCGCGCCAGCTCGCGGTGCTCCCTGGCGTACTCGAGCAGGTCCACGCGGGCAGTCCAGGCGTCCACCGACTGGCGCAGCGACAGAGCACCGGCGGCTGGGCCGTCGAGGTGGCCGAAAGCTCCTCCGCCCGAGGTCTGCACGACGTTGGCGTGGCCGAGGTTGTCGAAGAAGCCGGGGAGGCGCAGGGCATTCATACCGCCCGAGATCATCGCGCTTGTCGCCTTCATCCCCAACCACTCCTGATGGTAGAAGGGGCCGTCAGCGACGTCGCGCTCGATCATGTAGGCCATCGCTCGATCGCTCGGGTCACCCTCCATCTTGCCGTAGCCCATCGTCCCGGTGTGGATACCGGACGCTCCCTGCAGGCGCGACATCTTCGCGAGGACGAAGGCGGTGTAGCCGCGCTTCGACTGCGGCGAGGTCACCGCGCCGTGCCCGGCGCGGTGGTAGTGCAGAAACTGGTCCGGGAAGCGGCGCCGGCAGGTCGTGACCGCCGAGGGGCCGCCCACGTAGCCGTCGACGAGAAAGGCGACGTGGTCCGCGTTCTCGCCGAACGCCTCGAGCACGGTCTCGCCGCGGGCGACCATCTCCGCGGGGTCGTCCGCGGTGATGTTCGCGGAGAAGAGTTTGGCCTCGCCGGTCTCCTCCTGCGCACGCCGCAGAGCGTCCGCCACCAGGAGCATGGTCTCCCGATACGGCGCGAAGACCTGGTTGCCTTGCGGCTCGTCGTTCTTGACGAAGTCGCCGTCCAGCCAGAACTGGTAGCAGGCGTTCGCGAACAGCTCCGGTCGCAGGCCCAGCTTGGGCTTGATGATGGTGCCGACGATCATGCCCCCGTCTTTGAGGGGGCGGCCCAGGATGCGCCAGAAATCCACGATGTTCCTGGCGGGCCCGTCGAACTGTTCCAGGTACGCGGGGGGGACATAGAAGTCGTGCAGCTTCGCGTACTCCACGTCGCCCATGCCCTGGTTGTTGCCGATGGCGAGCGTGAGAAAGGAGACGATCATCGCCTTGCCATCTATGATGTTGCGGTCGAAGAGTTCGAGCGGGTACGCGATCTTCATGAGGTCGTCCGCCTCGTCCACGTCGTAGACGAGGGCGTCCACCGAGCGCGTGAAGTCGTCGGTGGTGGAGACCTCGACGTTCGTGCCGGTGGAGGACTCGGCGGCGAAGTGCGCCGCCGTGGCGAGATAGCCGTACCCGGTCTTGGGCTTCATGCGGTAGGCGCAGAGGACGTGGCGCCCCCCTCTGATGAGTTCGGCCTCGTCGAGAGTGAGATCGGCGTAGCGACTGGATTGGTCCACCTTCGGCCTCCTGGTTCTGCCGAGATCCGTGCGAGCGGGAATGGTGAGCGACCCACCGTCTCGGGGTCCCAGTGGTTTGCCCATGCCGTGGCATGCCGCAAACGTCGGGGATCGCCCCGCCGTCCTGGAGGGTGGCGCGTCCTACGTACCGGCGGGCGATTCCAGCGCTCCCCATGCCCTGGTGGTCGCGGGTCTCGATGACTTGGATCGGACGCCGGATGTGGGCTGCACGGGGCTTCTGTGGGTCGCATGTCCGTCAGGAGAAGTGCTCGGGTCGCCTGCCGGCGGGGAAGGCCAGTTCAACACCATCTTCAGAAGCAGCGTGAACTACACGTCCAGCGCCTCGCTGAGCTCCTCGCCGTCCGCTGCGCCCGCCGCCGCCGCCGCTGGAGGTGGAGCGCCTGCTCGGCCCCTACCGGGACGACGATGACCACGGCAACGTCGTCCGTGTCGAGTGGCGGAGCGGGCAGCTGACGCTCGCCGGCGAGCGTCCTCGTTGAGGATCGGGGGCGTAGTCACCGGGTTGAACGTGGCAGGGTATCCCTACCGGCTCCTGCGCGCGAGGATCGTCGCGGCTGGTTGCGCTCCTGCGTGACGGTGGACGATACTCCCTGCCACGAAGACCAGTAGACGCCCGACGCACAGACCGGAACAAGGCAGGTCTGCCCAGTGCGCATAGTCAGCCGACCCTATCAGCCGGGCGACGAGGTCCAGATCAACCGGCTCTACCTCTTCCTCACGGGCAGGGACCGGACGCCCGGGCAGTTCGCCTGGGAGTGGCTCGACACCTGGGCGGGGCAGGGGAGCATGAACCTGGTCTTCGACCTCGACCGCGAGGAGGGCGACCAGCTCGTCGCCCAGTACAGCCTCATCCCGACGCCGCTCAGCGTCTGGGGTCGTCCTGCGCTCGCGGGCAAGACCGAGAACTGCATGAGTCACCCCGACCACCGCGGCTCGGGCCTCTACTCGGCTCACGAGCGGGCGTGCTTCGAGAAGGAGAAGGAGCGGTTCAGCTTCTTCTTCACCACCGCCGGGCAGGTCGCCGGGGGCGCCGTCGGCAGGGTCCGCGCGAAGCTCGGCTACGTGGCCTTCGACGACTGGGCCAACTTCACGCTTTGGCTGACGACGAGCGCGCTCCGCCGGGACATCAGCTCGATTCTGACGGCCAAGGGCGCCGTCGCGAAGAAGCTGGCGCCGGCGCTCAGCGCCGTGCTCGCCGTGGCCCTGCAGGCGTACAGCCACCTGCGCCGTCCACGCGCGTGCCGCTACCGGGTCACGCTCCACGACCCGGCCGACGCGCCGCTCCAGGAGATCGCAGGCCTCTGGGAGCGGAACCGCGAACGCTACGGTATCAGCGTCGAGCGCAGCGCCGGTTATCTGCAGTGGCGGGTGAGCGACGACCCCCACGTCGCGCACGAGTACCTGGCCATTCACGGCGAGGGCGGGCTTCTCGGGTACGTCATCTCCTTCGTCCAGGGGGACACGCTGCACGTGGTCGACGTCCTCGCGGACGGCGCCCGCGCCGACCTGTTCCGCCACATCCTCGCCGCACTGGAGCGGCGCGGCCGGGAGCTCGGGGTCACGCGCATCAAGTGCCTGACGCTGCGGCGCTCCGCACTCCTCCCGACCCGGCTGAGGAGCGCCGGCTTCATCGACACGGCCGCCCTCTCACCGGCCTCCCTCACCAAGAGGGCCCGTCCTCGCCAGTTCTTCCTCTACGTCCCGGAGGAGCTGCGTGGGGAGCCTGCGGTCACCGACAACGCCGCGTGGTACATCACGGCGCTCGTCCTCGAGGGTCTGCCCCGACCGACCTAGCCGCCCGATACACGAAAGGACGCACGCATGGACGTCGTCGATTTCCGCGTACGGCTCCGGACGGAGCACATGCTCGGCCCCTGGAACCCCGACGATCCGGCGCCACACTTCGCGCAGTACATCGACCTCTACAAGATGCGACCCCGGCTGACGCCGCTCGAGATGCCCGAGTACGTGGCCACGATGAAGCGCGGCGGCGTCTCGCGCGGCGTCGTGTGCGGCGGCTCGCTCGAGGACAACGACCACCTCATGGCGGTCGTCGACGCCTTCGGCGGCGAGAGCCCCTTCTACACCATCGCCGGCGTCCACCCCAAGTACGGCGTGCGCCGCAACCTCGAGGAGCTGGAGCGCTGCCGCACGGCCGGCTTCCTCGGGGTGAACGTCAGCCCGTGGATCTGGGGGATCCCGGCCAACGCCAGCGTGCTCTACCCCCTCTACGCGTACTGCGAGAGCCACGGCCTCGTCGCCATCGTCCACGGCAGCCTGCACTACAACCGCTTCCAGAGCATGTGGCTCGGCGATCCCAAGTACATGGACGAGATCGCCATCGACTTCCCCAACCTGAAGCTGGTGATCTCGCACGCCGGCAACGGCTTCGGCACCCTCGGCCTGGCGGTGGCGCAGAAGCACCCGAACGTCTTCCTCGAGTTCAGCGCCCTGTGGCCGCAGTACCTGCCCGAGGCGACGCTGCAGGCGGTCAACTCCTACCTCAAGGACCGCTGCCTCTTCGGCACCGACTACCCGCTCGTCGAGTTCGGCGCCGCCGTGGAGGCCTGGAGCGAAGCCGTGAGGCCGGAGCTGCGCGAGCTGTTCTTCGCCAGGAACGCCGAGCGCTGCCTGTTCGGCGAGCCGCGCTGAGGTGAGCCTGCGGGGGTGAGCCATGACTCGCAGGCCGTTCAAGCCTGCCTCGAGTTCTGCATCTCGCATACCTCCCAGCAGACCGGCCGGCGGTGGAGCGCGACGGCTCTTCACCCCGGTACCCCCGATCTCCTGCTAGAGTCCGAGGCGAAGCAACGGCAGTCGAGGACAAGGGGATGCGGACATGGGCGACACGGCTGATCGCGCGGCCTACACGGCGGCGCACATCGATGACATACCGTTCGAGGAGGGCAGCTCTCCGGGCACGGAGTGGAAACCGGTGCGGCGCTTCTTCGGCATCGATTCGTTCGGCACCAATCTCGCCAGGGCCACCGAGGCGGGAGACGTGCTGACGCACGACCACGACGAGGTGAAGGCGAACCACGAGGAGCTCTTCCTGATCGTCTCGGGTCACGCGACCTACCGCGTCGGCGGCGAGGAGATCGACGCGCCGGCGGGTACGTTCCTCTACGTGCCCGACCCCGCGGTGGTGCGTGGTGTGGTGGCTAGCGAGGCCGGCACCGTGATGCTCGTCGTCGGGGCCGAGCCGGGCTGCGCGTTCGCGCCTTCGGAGTGGGACACCCGGCCGCTGCCGGAGTGAGGCGCGCCGCTCAGGCGTTGCGCGCGTTCGCGGCGCGGGTCGAGGCGGCCGGTCCGGCGCCCACCCGGCGGTCGTGATGCGCCCGGCGCCGTACTACCGGTCGGCGCCGGTGTCCACGGGAGCCGGCGGCGGCGCGGGCTTGTAGCGTCGCTCGACGAGCCACCTGCGGACGCGCGCCTCGATGTGGTCGCGCGCGTCGCGGAACGCGGCCAGCCGCTCCGCGTCGCTTCCCTCGGTGCGTCCCGGGTCGGTCAGGGGCCAGTATTCGCGCGTCCCCTTGCCCGGGTACATGGGGCAGCCCTTCTCGTCCCGGTCGCAGACGGTGATGAGGAAGTCGAATGTGGCCGTGCCGATGAAGTCCTCCAGGCCGTCGGTCTGTTGCCCACGGATGTCGATCTCGCGCTCGGCCATCACTTCGACTGCCAGCGGGTGGATGCCGTGAGGAGTCGATCCGGCGCTGTACGCCTCGAAGCCGTCGTTCGCGAAGGCGCGCAGGAAGGCCTCCGCCATCTGGCTGCGCGCGCCGTTGGCGCTGGAGAGAAACAGGACCTTCTTGCGCACGATCGCCTCCCTATGGGTTGCCGACGAGGAAGATACTACCCGGCCTGCCTACGCGATCTCGTCGTCGGCGTTGCGGCTCAGCCGGCGGCCGGCGCCGGCCCCTCTTCGAACTCCTCTGTCGAGAGGCGCCGGATGCAGATCAGGGTCCGCACGTAGTGGGCCGCCGTGGGATTGGCGCGGTCGAACTTCTCGTCCTTCCCGCGGAAGTACACGTGCTGACGCTCGACGACGCGGAACGGCGCTACCGCGCCGCCCCACGCGAAGGTCTGCTCCTTGGTGTCGCCGGTGACGTGCCTCGGCAGCAGGATGAGATCCCCGACCTGGGGCAGCGGAGCATCGGGCGGGAAGTACTCGAACGCCTTCAGCTTGTAGCCGAAGGGCAGACGCCCTCCGCCAGGTTCCACAAGGTAGACCTCGATGAGTTCCTTGCTCGCCCGATCCTTCATCTCTGCCTCCCCGTCGTTCGACCGTCGCGCTGCGAGTATACGGCCAAGCATCGGCGCTGCGTGACGCCCGGGCGCCACGCTGCCTGTGTCCGACGTGGCGCGCCGGTCTCGGGCGCGCTCAGTCGAAGAAGACGATGCGCGCGTCCGGAGTCCCGCCGCGAACGGTCACGAACGCCATGCTGGGTCGCGGATCATGCGGCAGCGGGGCGCTCGCGGTCCCGGGGTTGAGCCAGAGGACGGGGTAGCCGCCCGGCTCGTGCCCGCGGTAGCGCAGCTCGGCGCGGTGCGAGTCGCCGTACACGAGCAGACCGAGCCCTTCCGTCTGCGGGTCCGGATGGGCCGCCTTGAGGTCGCGGCGCTTATGCGCGACCGCGAAGCGCAGACCGGCCACGTCGCCGAGCGCCTCGGCCGGCAGCTCGAGGCCGAAGGCGTCGTGGTCGCGGTTGCCGCGCACCGCCGTCACCGGCGCCAGGCGCGCCAGCGCGTCGAGGACGGTGGATGAGCCGACGTCACCGGCGTGGATGATGTGGTCCGCGCCGGCGCACGCCTCCAGCACGCGTTTTGGCAGCAGCCCGTGCGTGTCGGAGACCACCGCGATCCGCGCTTCCGTCGTTCCGGTCATCAGCTCCCCTTCACGCCACCGGTTCGCCTTGCGCCCCGTCCTTCAGAATGCCGATCGAGTATCGTGTCGTCGTCTCTGCGGTCGCCGGGCCGACAAGACCGCCCACGTGGATGCCTTCGATGCCGACGATCAGGTCCGCCCCGAAGGCTTGCCGCCCGCCGCCGGGGACCTCGCGTTCGTGGAGGATAACCCATCCCCGCTCCAGCTTGCGCCGGACCTCATCCGGGTCCGTGGTCTCGGCGATCATGTCGAAGTCATCGCGTGTGAAGCGAAGGATCACACGGTCGGCGCCCAGGACCTCGAACGACGAGCTCTCGTGGTCGCCCGCGTCCGCGCGGTCGTGATGGCGGAACAGGCTCATGAGCGGGATCCTCGTGAATGCTTGAGGCAGGCTTCCGTCCGCGGCTTCACCATGCCGATACGCCACGGTCACCCCCGCCTGTCGGGCCGCGCGCAGACTACGACCGCCACGCGTTCTCCAGGCGCAGACGTGAGATGCGCGCGGGTCCGGCGCATCACGGATTTCCGACACAGGAGGCGAGTCGCCGGATGTCACCCTGATGGCGTGAGGCAGCCCGGTGGCCGGTCGCACACAGGCAGGCGGTCCTGGCCATGGAGTTCACGTGTGAGGTGTGCAAGGAGGAACTGCTCGTCGTCGTTCCCGCGCAGTCTACGCGGTGCGGTGCCGCGGGCTGTCCCTCCTGCGGGAGCAGCTACCTCTTCCTGCTCGATGGGCGCGCCGGCGCGACTCCCCGGCCCTCGGTTGGCGTCGCCTGACGCGGCCGTCCCGTGCCGGTCCGGGCAGATCGTCACCCTTGTTGCCGCGGATTCGACCGTTGTACTATGCGCGTGTCGGCTCACGTATTCCATAGGAGGTTTTCTGCCCATGCGCAAGATCGCCATTCTCGCAGTGTTCATCCTCGCCCTCGTGGTCGTCGGGTGCGGCTCGTCGTCGTCCGACGGCGATTCCGTGGTCGCTCCGTCGGACGGCGGTTCCGCCGCGGCTCCGTCGGACGGCGGTTCCGCTGCCGCCATCAGCCTGCCGGACGGCTGGGCGATGACGGACGCGATCACTGCCGAGGAGGTCGGCGCGATCACCGGGAAGACGATGGAGGCCTTCCCCGAGGCGTCGTCGGCCGCCCAGTCGGGCAAGCCGGCCGGGAGCTACACCACCGCGGGCGTCGCCGACTCGAAGATCTACTTCGGCGCCGACGTCCAGGGCGGGGAGGCTGTGTTCGAGGACACCAAGAGCTACGCCGAGGGCGGCTCCGTGGAAGACGTGGGCGGCGTCGGCGATGCGGCGTACTACCTCACGTTCTCCGACGGACGCGCCGGCGTGGTGGCGATCAAGGGCGACGCCGTCGTCCGAGTCGACTGGAACCCGGCCGTCTACACTGAGGACCCCGCCGATTTCGGCGCGGAACTGGCCAACCTCCTGCTGGGGAAGATGTTCCAGTAGCGCCCGGGCGGTTGCGGCGTCAGTCCATGCGCACGCGGCATTCGACGCCGTCGTAGAGGGTCTCCTCAACGGTGATTGCAGCGCTCGGCGGTCACCTGCTCGAGGATGCCGTGGCGCTCGTACTGCAGCATGGAGTCGGCGAGCCGGGCGGCGTACGTGAGGTGCAGGAGGCGGATGTGCTGGGCGGGTTCCATCGGGCCTCTCCCTGTCCGGTGCGGCCTGTCCGATGGAGGGCTTCACGGAGAGTGGTGGCCCGGCGACCCGGTCTGTGACAACTCCAGCCGGTAGTCCTTCAGCGGCAGCACCTGCTCGGACTCCTTGATCACCCGGACGTGGTGGACGCTGCGGCGCAGGGGCGCGTACTCCGCAGGCAGGTCGACGGCCTCCACCCGGCTGTGCATCCGGCAGCGGCAGGGGCCATCCGGATGGGCCAGGGTGCAGTGCCCGCTCATGAAGCGGGCGAGCTTGCACTGCGATCGCGAGACCATTTGGCGTGCGGCGTCCGGCTCGACCTTCAGCATCTCTGCTACGTCGTGGGAGCGGAGGCCGGACACTTCTCGCAGCAGGTACGCGAGACGCGCGTCCGGCGGCAGGCACTGGGCCATTCCGCAGAGACACTGGTCACACATCGAGCGGACCCAGAGGTCGTGGTCGAGATCCTCAGCGGCGGGAGTCGCCGGCTCGTCGCCGGTCTCGACGTAGGCGCTCAGAGACCGGGTGCTGTACCTGCGCTGAGCCTGCGCGTACCGCCCGACGACGCGCCGCGTAATGGTGTGGATCCATATGGAGAGGCGCGACTCGCCACGAAAGCCCGGGAGGCCCTCCAGGATCGCCAGCCAGACCTCCTGTGCTGCCTCGCGCGACCTCGCGGTCGCGAGTCCTGCGCCGGCAGATCGACGAGACGAGCCGCCCGTGCTGCGCGACGATGTCGTCCGGATGCGCGCTTGGGGCGGCTTCATCGTCCATGGTCACGCTCGTCCTGCGTCGCTCGGTCGGTAGCCCCGGTCTGGCGGTCGCGGATGCGATGCAGCGTGGAGGATGCCGTCAGGCGACGTCCTCGCGCATGCCATTGCCGTGCCCGCGGTGCCAGCAGTGCGGGCACACGCACCCTTCGGCGTGCCGCCAGCCGAACTCGATGCCGACCCCGTCCTCGAGGATCTGGTGCGGGAGCGGCTGTGGACGTGTGCGGGCGCGCATCGAGATATCGCGCTCTTCGAGGTCGAAGATCTCATCGTTCAGATACAGCAGGTGCTCGCCGTGGTCGAAGAAGTACGCAGGCAAGCCGGTGGCGCGGACCTCGTCGAGCGAGAGGCGCTTGCCCGACTTGGCGGCCGCCGCGACGTTGCTGCCGGGACCGGCGTAGGCATCCTGCAGTCGTCTTGCACTCACGTGCATCCCCGTTCATCGAAGGGTCTCAGGTCTCCAGTCATTATGTCGCCCACTTCGCGGCGTTCGCGCCCGGAACATCCGTCTAGCCGCCTGGGGCATGGGTGACGCGTCGGGGCGCCAGCGGCTGCCGAAGCCGGTGGGTGCGAGATCAGTCCGGGATGAGCGACTGGCCGCCGCTCGCGACTTCGAGCACGACTTCGGTGCGGCCGGGTCTGGTGCTGAGGAGTACGCGCTCGCAGAGCCGGAGCATGATCGTGAAGCCCATGCCGAGACTGGCGGCAGTGGAGAAGCCCGGCACGAGCGTGGCCTTCGGCAGGGTCCTGAAGTCGATGCCTGGTCCCTGATCGCTGATTGCGACCTGGATGCAGCGGTCTCGGGCGAAGAGCTGGTACGTCCCTCCGTGGCCGTGCTTCAGCGCGTTGTCGAGGGCCTCGCTCACCGGGCTGAGCAGGTCTGAGGCGCGGAGCCGCCCCGGGAAGTGCAGCTCGGCGGCCTCGAGCACGCGCCGCCGCGCCTCGGCCAGCTCGGCCGTCGTGCCGATCGCCAGAGGCTTGCTGAGCGGCCGGCCCAGCTGACCGAGGAGGGCCTCCTCGGTGAGGAGGATCAGCTTGCCGCCGGTCACAGCATCGAGAACGTCCACGTAGGCGCTGCGGATGGCCTCCTCCTGCAGGCGGAGCGCCTGCTCCGCCTCGCGGACGTCGGTGACGTCCACCGCCGAGAGGGCCCAGAGGTCGCGCCCTGCGGGGTACGCGGTGAGCAATTCGTAGGTGCCTTCGGCGCGCACGCGGAACTCGCAGCGGGTGCATTCCCCGGTGTCGGCGGCGCTCGCCACCACGTCGAAATACGCGCGCAGCCGCTCTCCTTCCTCGCCGCAGCGGCTCCTCCTTCGGCCGATCAGCTGCTCGCGCGGCGTGTGCGTGCGGCTCGACTGCGTCGGGTTCACGTCGACGATCACGAGGTCGCCGACGCCGCCGCAGCCGTCGCCCTCGGCGCGGAAGACGGTGAGGCCCTCCGTCGCATTGTCGAACAGATGACGATACCGTCGCTCGCTCTCCTCGAGCTGCCTGTGCTTCTCCCTCCGCAGGATGGCGCTCAGGCCAAGCTCGCCGAGCAGGCCGACGAAGTCGGCGAGGAAGCGGATGTTCACCTCCAGGCGCTCGTGCGAGATCACCGGCACGCGCGCGAGCGCTTCGAGATATGCCTGTTCGTCGAAGCCGAGCCGGCGCGCCCGCTCGGCGAAGGCGTCCATGTCCACGACGTCGTCGTCGAAGAAGAACTGACCGGTATACATGTTGGCCACGTGCTCGCCGGAGACGACCAGGGGGAAGGCGACGTCCCACAGCCCGTTGGCGCACTTGTAGGCGTAATGCTCCGACGCTCCCATACCTGCGCGCAGGCGCTGGTTGATGCGCAGATCACTCTCGCGGCAGCAGCGCGCCGTCTTCTCGTTGACGCGGTGGAATGCGGTGCAGATGTCCTGCCAGCCCGAGGCGATGAGCACGTTGCCGGCGGGGTCGAGTACCGCGAGGGCGATGTCGCATGAGGCGGACAAGCCGTCGCACAGGCGTTGCACGCGGTCAAGGCCCATGAGTTCAGCCAAGGCGTACCCGGAGGGCGTCACGTCGTTCTTATCCCCGTTGTCTGCGCACCCCTGCGCCACCAGGATCAGCCCCTTGCCTCGTGGGCGGCGCCACCGGTAACAGGATACCCCAGCGGAGCGCAGGACTGAACGCGTGGCCGTGCGCGGCGTGTGGCTGGGAGTCCGGGAGGGCGCGCGCCGCGTGCCACGGCCCGAGCGACCGTTGTTCTTCGGCCGTTTCGCGGGTACACTCAGTCAAGGAGGTCGTTTCCCCTGATCGCTGTCCCCCCGCTCCCCTCTTTGAGAATCAAAGGTATGCGCATCTCTCTGCCGATTGTGCAGGGAGGCATGGGCGTGGGCGTTTCCCTCTACCCGCTGGCCTGCGCCGTGGCCGTCGCCGGCGGGCTCGGCCTGCTCTCGAGCGCCTGTCTCGACCGCATGGTCGGTGAGCGTTCCGGCACCAGGGTGGACACCGCTGAGGCGGTCCGGACCGAAGTCGCCGCCGCCAAGGCCGGCGGCGGCTTCGCCGGCATCAACATCATGGTCGCCCTGCAGCGCGACTACGAGGCCACCGTGGCGGCCGCCATCGACGCCGGCGCCGACGCGATCGTCTCGGGCGCCGGCCTGCCGCTGAACCTGCCGGCGATCAAGCCGCCCGGCGACACCGCGCTCATCCCCATCGTCTCGTCGGCGCGCGCCCTCGATCTCATCTGCCGGCGCTGGGAGCGGTTGCACTATCGTCCGGACGCCGTCGTCGTGGAGGGCCCGCTTGCCGGCGGCCACCTTGGGTTCCGCGCCGACCAGGTCGGACTCGCCGAGAACAGCCTCGAGCGCCTGCTGGCGCCGGTCAAGGAGGTCGCGCAGGCGCACGGCGACTTCCCGGTGATCGTCGCCGGAGGCATCTTCACGCACGCGGACATCCGCCGCTTCCTCGCCCTTGGCGCCGATGGCGTGCAGATGGGGACACGCTTCCTGGCCACGGAAGAGAGCGGCGCCTCGGCCGACTACAAGCGGGCCGTCGTGCGGGCGCGTCCGGAGGACATCCTGGTCGCCAACGACCCGGGCTCGCCTTGCGGTCTGCCCTTCCGGGTGCTGCGCGAATCGCCCATGTACCAGTCGACACTCGCCCGCCGCCGGGCGCCTCGCTGCGACAAGGGTTACGTGCTCGGCAAGGACGCCGAGGGGCGCTACGCCGTGTGCGCCGCGAGGCGGGACAACAAGCACTCCTTCTGCATCTGCAACGGCCTCTGCAGCGCAGCCGGCCACGACGCGAACGCGGAAGAGCCTCTCTACACGGCCGGCACCACCGCAGCGCGGGTCGACCGCATTCTGCCCGTGAAGGAACTCATGGCGGAGCTCTCGGGAGTGCACGCGCTGGTGCCGTCGGTCGCCTAGTCTGTCCTATCCCCGAGTAGTACCGACACGCGGAACTCTCAGCCCAGCACGTGCGCCTTGATCAGGTTCGTCTTGCCCGACTGGTTCGTCTGGAGGCCGGCGGTGATGACGGCGACCTCACCCGGGCGGCCGAAGCCGCCGGAGAGCACGAGGTCGTTGGCCTCGCTCGCGACCTCCTCGAAGCTGCCGCGGTGCTCGCCCAGCAGAGGGCAGACGCCCCAGCAGAGGGCGAGCTGGTTGACGACACGCTGATTGGGACTGACGGCGACGATCGGCTGGGCCGGCAGGCTGCGAGCTACGGCCCGGGCTGTGGCGCCCGAGAACGTCGCCGTGACGATGGCCGCGGCGCCCACCCGGTGCGCCACCTCGCAGGCGCCGTGGCTGATCGCGGTGGAGACGCCGGAGCGCGCCTCCGTCCACGGCTGCGGCGCCCGCCCGGCACGCTCGACGTCCTCCTCCACGGCCAGTGCGATGCGGTCCATCGTGCGCACGGCCTCGACCGGGTAGCTGCCGACGGCGGTCTCGCCCGAGAGCATGACGGCGCCGGTCGCGTCGTAGATGGCGTTGGCGACATCACTCGCCTCGGCACGCGTGGGGCGCGGAGCGTCGATCATCGACTGCAGCATCTGCGTGGCCGTGATCACCGGCTTGCCGGCCACCACGGCCGCGTGGATGATCCGCTTCTGCCAGATCGGCACCGTTGCCGGATCGACCTCCACGCCGAGGTCGCCGCGGGCGACCATGACGCCGTCGGCTGCGGCGATGATCTCCTGGTAGGCGTCCAGCGCCTCCCTCTTCTCGATCTTGGCGATCACGAGTTGGTCGCCGCCCGCCGCGGCGATGAGCCCTTTGAGCTCGCGCACGTCGTCGGCGCTGCGCACGAACGAGAGGGCGACGTAGTCCACGTCCTGTTGCAGGCCCCAGGCGAGGAACTCACGGTCGGCGTCCGTCAGGGCGCCGGCCGGCAGTCGCGTGTCGGGCAGGTTCACACCCTTGCGCGACGCGACGACGCCGTCGTTGAGCACTTCGAGCGTGACCGCCGCTGCGGTGACGGCGCTCACCCGCAGGGCCACGGCGCCGTCGTCGATCAACACGAGCTCCCCCGGCGTGAAGCACGGCAGGAGCTCGGGGAAGTTGACCGGGATCTGGCCGGCCGGAGGCGCTCCCAGCGTCAGCGTCTGACCTGCCGAGACGGCCAGCGGCCGCGGCAGGTCTCCAAGACGCAGCTTGGGACCGGGCAGATCGATGAGCACCGCCAGCGGCACGGCGCGTTCGGCCGCGAGCCGGCGCACGGCGGCGATCGCCGCCGCGTGTTCGTCGGTTCCTCCGTGCGAGAGGTTGATGCGCGCCACGTCCATGCCCGCCTCCAGCAGTTGTGCGAGCACCTGCTCGTCGCGGGTGGCGGGCCCCAAGGTCGCGACGATCTTCGTGCGGCGCCGGCCGCACGCGCAGAGCCGGTCGAGTGGTTCCTTCTGTGCCGATCCGGTCAAGCTGTCCTCCCGCGGTGAGTGCGGAGCCCATGGTACCAGCCGTGTATGGCGGTTCCGTGAACGTCCGATTTGACACCACGGGCTCGCCGCCTATCGTGGGAGTCCCGTCAAGGAGTATGACTGCGGCGTGTCGGCTCTGCTGTATCGACTCGGTGGCTTCTGTGCGCGGCGCGCGTACCTCGTGCTGCTCGTCTGGGCATGCGTGGTCGCGGCTGTGGCCACCGGCTGGATCGTGCTGGGCGCGCGCACCTCGAACGACATCCGCCTGCCGGGCACCGACACGCAGCGCGCCACCGACTTCCTCACGCGCGAGTTCCCGCCGCAGCAGAACGGGCAGAGCCCGGTCGTCTTCCATACCGCCGCCGGCACGCTGACCGACCCGGCGGTGCAGCGAGCCGTCAAGGCGTCGCTGGCGCGGATGCGCACGCTGCCGCACGTCATCACCGTCACCGGTCCGTACATCCGCGGCGGCAAGGGCACGCTGCTCAGCGATGACGAGCGAACGGGGATCGCCCAGGTGCTCCTCGACGTGGACGGCGGTCAGGTCACTCGCGAGCTGGCGAGCGAGATCATGGCCGCCGCGGACCCGGCGTGCCGCGCCGGCGTGCAGGTCGAGGCCGGCGGGGTGCTCGGTATCCGGTTGTCGGAAGAGGACTCCCGGCGCAGCGAGATCATCGGCATCGGCGCCGGGATCGTCATCCTGGCCTTCGCCTTCGGGGCCCTGGTGGCCGCGGGCATGCCGATCCTGACTGCGATCGTCGCGCTCGTCACCGGCCTCGGGACCATCGGTCTGCTCGGGCACGTCCTCGACATCCCAGTCGTGGCTCCGACGCTGGCGACGATGCTCGGCCTGGGCGTCGGCATCGACTACGCGCTGTTCATCGTCTTTCGCTACCGCGACGAATTGCACGGCGGCCTCGGCGTCCGTGACGCGGTGGCTCGGGCCATGGCCACATCGGGGAGCGCGGTGGTCTTCGCCGGCGTCACCGTGATCATCGCCCTGCTCGCCCTGCTCGTCGCCCAGGTGCCGCTGCTCGGCGCGATGGGGTACGCGGCGGCGCTGGCCGTGTTCGTCGCGGTGCTGACCTCGATCACCCTTCTGCCGGCCGTTCTGGGACTGGTCGGCCGACGCATCGACGCCCTCCGGCTGCCGTGGGTCAAGCACCCCGCAGGATTGCCCGGCGCCGACAACGTGTGGGCGCGCTGGGCGGGCGTCGTGACCCGGCACCCGTGGATCTCACTCATCGCGTCGCTGCTCGTGCTCCTGCCGCTGGCGGCGCCGACGCTCACGCTGATCCTCGGCCAGGAAGACGTGGGCGCCTGGCCGGAGACGGCGACGCACCGACGCGCCTTCGACCTGACCACCGCCGGCCTGGGAGCCGGCGCCAACGGCCGGCTGATGGTCGCGGCGAGCTTCTCGCCGGCGGCAGAGCCGAGCGAAGCCTTCACGGACAAGCGCGCGCGGGCGGAGCAGCTGGAACGCACGCTCGAGGCGGACGGCCGCCGGTTGAAGCGGGAGGCGAAGACGCTGGAGAAACGCGGCGACGCGCTGGCAGTAGAGAAGGAGGCGCTGCAGTCGGAGGCGGCCGCCCTACAGGCGCAGCGCGCAGCGCTGGAGGCCAGGGCGGCTCCTCTCCTTGCGCAGAAGGAGCGCCTGGAGGTGGCGCAGGCACGGCTGCTGGCGAAGAAGGCCCGTCTCGCGGCGGAGGGAGAAGCCCTTGCCGCGGAGGGGGCGAGACTGGCGGCCGAGATCGCCGCCGTGCAGCAGGCGATGGCGCAGACAACGGACCCCGTCGAGCTCGCGAAGCTGCAGGCGAAGCTCGTGGCGCTCGCGCGGCAGGCCGAGGTCGTGCGGGCGGAGGCGGCTGCGCTCGAGAAGCAGGCGGCGCCGCTGAAGCGGCAGGGGGAGCGCCTGGCGGCCGAGGGCGGCGCCCTGCAAGCTCAGTCCTCGGGACTGAGCGCCGAAGGCGCCACCCTTGAGGCCGAGGGCTCCGAGCTTGCGGCGCGGGGCGCGGCGCTGAAGCGCCGCGGGCATGGGCTCGAGCGTGACGCCGCTGCGCTCGAACGCGAGAAGCGGCGCCTCGAGCGGCAGGCCGACGGGGCGCGCGATCTCGAGCGGCAGCTCGTCGGTCTGCTCACCGACGTCGGCGGCCAGCCGCGCGCCACCGATCCCCGCGCTGTCGCCCTGCGTGACGCCTTGGCGGCGGCGCCCGGCGTCGTGTCCGTGCCGCCGCCGCGGCTGAACGAGTCGGGCACTGCCGCCGTCTACACCATCACCGCCACCACGCGCCCCGCCGACCCGCTCACCGCCGATCTCGTCCGCCTCCTGCGGACGGCGGTCATCCCCGCGGCGACGGAGGGCGCCGGCGTGACCGCCTACGTCGGCGGCGTCACCGCCGCCTACGACGACCTCTCCACGCTCATCTCCGCGCGGCTGCCGCTCGTCATCGGCGTCGTGCTGGCGCTGAGCTTCGTCGTGCTCCTCATCGCCTTCCGCTCGCTGCTCGTGCCGCTCAAGGCGATCCTCTGCAATCTGCTCGCCGTCGGAGCTGCGTTCGGCATCCTCACGGCCTTCTTCCAGTGGGGCTGGGGGCTTCGTCTGGTCGGCTTGGAGAACTTCTGGGGCACCGTGCCGATCGCCAGCTACGTTCCGCTGCTCATGTTCGCCGTCCTCTTCGGGATGTCCACGGACTACGAGGTCTTCCTGATCAGCCAGATCTTCCGCGCCCACGCGGCCGGAGAGGGATCCCACGAGGCGGTGCGCTCGGGCGTCGGCGGCAGCGCCCGCGTCATCACCGCCGCGGCCGTCATCATGGTCACGGTGTTCGCGAGCTTCGTCCTCGTCAGCGACCCGATCATCAAGCAGTTCGGCGTCGGCCTCTCGGTCGCGATCATGCTCGACGCAACCATCGTCCGCCTGGTCATCGTGCCCGCGACCATGGTGCTGCTCGGCGACTGGAACTGGTACCTGCCGCGCTGGCTGCAGTGGCTGCCGCGGGTGGATCTGCCGGATGAGCGCGGCGTGTGAGCGCTCCTCGCTTCTCGGCCAGGCTCAGTCACGGGGTCTACACGTGGTGCGTCCTCGTCACCGACACCGCCGGCAACCGGGCCGCCTGCACCGCACCCTTGATGATCCGGCGCGCACGGCCGGCGTCGGGCCCCTCTCCGAGGCCGAAGAACACGGTGCCGACTGCTCCTCCCATGCCGACGATGCCGAGCACTTCGACCTCGTGGTCCGGCAGCAGGGCGGCCGCCGGACTCTTCTCGTAGTCGGTGACATCGAGCCGGTCGAGGAGCTGCGAGTGGCCCGTCGCCGCGCCGTCTCCGGGGCGCTTCGCCCAGACAAGGAGCGTCGGGGTCACGATGACCGCTTGAGCGAGGGTCTTAGCCCGCCGCCACTCAGGCGCTCGATCCGGCTCGGCTTCTTCGTCCGTTGCGAGCCGGTCTCGAAGCAGACCAACGCCTGCGCGTCGACGGGCCCAAGCTCCGCCCGCTCCACGTGGTCGCGGATCGCCGCCAGCAGGTCTGGCTGCGGGTCGATCCACGAGCAGACCCGCGTGCTGTGCTATCACTCCGTCTTCACGACCTCCTCCATAGACGTCGTCACCGCCGGTAAAGATCGGCGAACCGCCGGTCATCGATTTCTGCCGCCACGGCACGGTGTGCGAACCGGCGCGGGAGGGTGCGCGGAAGAGGGGCGAGGCTGGGGCCGGCAGGGTTGCGAAGGCGGCCTTGGGATGGTTGCGCAGGGACTCCTGTACCATGAGGCGAACGGGTCGTGGCCCGGCTGCCGTGGCCTGCCGGCGGCGCGTAGCGAGAGGAGCAGAGTGGACTTCGACGGCGTCATCTTCGATCTCGACGGCACGCTGGTGGACACCCTCGAGGATATCGCCGACGCGATGGACCGGGTGCTCGCTCTGGAGGGCGCGCCACCGCACACCTGCGACGAGTACAGGTACCTGATCGGTCACGGGATCCGCAACCTGGTCGCCGCGGCGCTGCCCGAGGCGAGGCGCGACGACGAGACGGTGGCCCGCTGCTACGAGCGCATGATCGGCGACTACGGCGCCAACAGCCTGGTCAAGACGCGGCTGTACGACGGCGCGGCGGACCTCGTTCGTGCTCTTCGGGACGCGGGGGTCAAGCTCGCCGTGTCCTCCAACAAGGCCGACGCGCTCACCCGGCGGATCGTGGAGGCTCTCCTCGACCCGTGCGACTTCGAGGTCGTCGCGGGCGCGCGGTCGGGCGTCCCGCTCAAGCCGGATCCCACGGTGGCTCTGGCGATCGCCGCCGGCTTCGGCCTCGCGCCCGGGCGGATCGCCTATCTGGGCGACTCACAGGTCGACATGCGCACCGCGACCGCCGCAGGGATGATCGCCGTCGGCGCCGCGTGGGGGTTCCGCACCAAAGATGAGCTCATCGAGAGCGGCGCCGGCGTGGTGCTCGACCAGCCGCTGGAGCTGCTCGCGCTGCGCGGCTGAGGGTGGCCTGGGGCGCCGCATGCGCGCGCTTCGCGATCCAGTTCCCGGCGGGCTGCGCCTACGTGAGCACGCCGCTCTCGCGGAGAAGGTCGAGCAGCGCCGGCATGAGCGCCGCGGACGCGGCGACGACGGCGGGGCCACGTCCGTGCGCCGCCGCCGGCAGGACCACCTCGGCGCCGGCTTCGCGGGCGATCACCGCGCCGGCGGCGTGGTCCCACGGGGAGAGGTCGAGCTCCCAGTACCCGTCCACGTGGCCGGCGGCGACGTGGCAGAGGTCGAGCGCGGCCGTGCCGCCGCGGCGGATGTCGCGGATGCGCCCCAGCATCGCGGCCAGGGCCGCGCCCTGCCGCTCGCGCTGCGCGGCCGCGTACGAGAAGCCCGTGGCGAGCAGGGCCGTCGAGAGGTCGGCGTGCTCCCGCGCCCGGATCGGCTCGCCGTCGCAGGCGGCCCCGCAGCCCTCGATGGCCTGGTACAGGCGCCCCGAGCTCGAGTCGAGGACGACGCCGACGCAGGCCGCCCCGTCGACCTCGACGGCTATGGAGACGGCGTAGGCCGGGTAGCCGTAGACGTAGTTGGTGGTGCCGTCGAGCGGGTCGATGACCCAGCGGACCCCGCTCGCTCCATCCATCAGGCTGCCCTCTTCGGCCAGGAGCGCGTCGTTCGGCCGGACCTTGCGGAGTCGCTCGACGATGAGGCGTTCGGCCTCCTCGTCGATCTGGCTGACGAGGTCGGTGGGCGTGGATTTCGTCTCGACGCGGAGCGCGCTTCGCTTGCCGCGCGCGTGCACCTGCGCCGCCTCTCGCGCGAGGTCGCTCGCCAGGGCGAGCAGCTCTTGCAGGTCGGTCGGGGCGGCGGCCCACATCTCGTCGGCGGCCACGTCAGCGGCCCGCCCGGGCTAGATCGGCTCCCCGGGCCCGCTCCGGCCCGGCGGCATCGCGCGCCCCGGCAGCCGTGGCGCCCCACGGCGATTCGTGGATGACGAGAGCCTTCACGCCCGATCCCCTTTGGTCGTCGACGATAGCGAAACCTGCCAGGTACTCTACTCCCCGGCAGCGTCCGTCGGCGTCGCCGGCCGGCAGTTCGGGGGCAAACGGCTCGGGCCTTCGTACGACCCGCCTCTGGGTATGAACGCAGAAGGGCGGGTCGAGTCTGGACCACGGGGGGCGAGGGATGACACCGGCGGCAGATGACGAGTCTCCGCGCGGCGGCGCGGATCCATCGGCGGAAATGAGCCTGCGGACGAACGGGCGCGACGACGCGGCGATCCTCCGGGCGATCGCCGGGAGTGGCGACGACGGGTTCTTCGCCGTCGATGCCGAAGCGCGGTACACGTGCTTCAACGCGCGGCATGCGGAGGCCATGAGGTCTCTGTACGGCTGCGAGGTCGAGCTTGGTCACAGCATCCACGAGTACCAGACGGTGGCCGACGACCGCGATGGCGCTCGCGCCGACTTCGCGCGCGTTCTGCGGGGAGAGCGGGTCGTCGAGTCCGCGTATTCGGGCGATTTCCTGCGGGACCGGAGGTTCTTCGAGACCACCCACGATCCGGTGCGCGACTTGAGTGGTGCGGTCGTCGGCGTCGCCGTCCGTGCGCGGGACGTGACGGAACTGCAGCGCACCAGAGAACAGCTGGCCATCCGCGCGCGGGCCGTCGAGTACTCGATCAACGCGATCGCTCTCGCCGATCTGGACGGCCTTCTCACCTACGTCAATCCCGCGTTTCTCGCGCTCTGGGGATACGCGGACGCCAGCGAGGTCGTCGGCCGGCCGGCTGTCGACTTCTGGGAATCCTCGGAAGCCGCCGCCGAGATCAGAGCGGACATGCTCCAGACTTGCGGGTGGACCGGCGAACTGACGGCGCGGCGAAAGGGTGGAGCGTCGTTCGTCGTCCACCTCACGACGACCCTCGTCGGGGACGACACCGGAGAACCGATCGGCGCAATGGCGGCGTTTCTCGACGTCACCGACCGGATCAGCGCCGAGGAGGCCGCGCGCGCGACCAGCCACCGGCTGTCACTGGCGCAGCGCGCCGCCGGCGCCGGCATCTGGGACTGGGACTTCGCCACCGGCATGCTCACCTGGTCGCCGGAGTTCCGCGAGTTGTTCGGCCTGCAGCCGGACGCCGAGGCGTCCTTTGAGACATGGCGGGCGACGCTCCACCCGGACGACCTCGAGGCGGCGGAGGCGCGCATCACGGAGTCGGTCGAGCAGAACGCCGCACTGGAGAACGAGTACCGTATCGTGCGGCCCGACGGCGAGGAGGTGTGGATCGGGGCGTTCGGCGACACCATCTACGACGAGTCGGGCTCGCCGCTGCGCATGTCGGGCATCTGCCTGGATATCGACGCGCGCAAACGGGCGGAGTCGGCGCTCGTTGCGTCCGAGCGGAAGTGGCGCAGCGTGCTGGTGCACACTCCTCAGATCGGCGTGTCTTTGGACCACGACGCCGCGATTGTGTTCGCCAACCGGCATCTCCTCAAGCTGACCGGCTACCGGGAGGAGGAGGTCCTCGGCCGCAACTGGTTCGACCTGTTCGTCCCCGAGTCGAGCCGCGACGAGGTCCGCGGCCTCTTCGCGTCGATCCTGGACGGAGTGGATGACGAAGGGTTCTCGACAGGCGAGAACCCCATACTCACCAGGGAGGGCGCTCTGCGGCACGTCTCCTGGTCGAATGTGGTCACCAGGGATGTGCGGGGGACGCTGGTCGACGTCACCAGTCTCGGCGTCGACATCACCGAGCGCAAACGCGCGGAGGAAGCGATACGCACGCTGAACGCCGAGCTCGAGCGCCGCGTTCGCGAACGGACGGCGCAGCTCAGTGCCGCGAACGAGGAGCTCGAGGCGTTCGCCTACTCGATCTCCCACGACCTTCGCGGGCCGCTGCGCGCCATCGACGGCTTCAGCGAAATCCTGATGGAGGATCACGCGGCCGCTCTGGGCGCGAACGGACGCGAGAGCCTGGAGCGCGTGCGCGCCGCGGCCCAGAAGATGGGGCGCTTGATCGACGACCTGCTGTCGCTGTCGAGGCTGACCCGCGGCGGGACGAGCGTGGCCGACGTCGACCTCAGCGGGTTGGCGGCCGAGGTGGTCGAGCGTCTGCGGGAGGAGCATCCGGAGAGACGGGTGGAAGTGGTCATCGCCGCCGGGTGCCGTGTCTGGTCCGACGCCGGGCTCCTGGAGGCCGTGGTCGGCAACCTCCTCGGCAACGCGTGGAAGTTCACGGGAGGGAGAGAGCAGGGACACATCGAGTTCGCCGAGACCCGACTCGATGGGGCGCGGGTCTTCTTTGTGCGCGACGACGGCGCCGGCTTCGACCCGGCCTACGCCGCCAACCTGTTCCAGCCCTTCCAGAGGCTGCACGGCCCGGACGAGTACCCGGGCACGGGCATCGGCCTGGCCACGGTGAGGCGGATCGTCAACCGGCTGGGCGGCCGGTGCTGGGCCGAGGGCGCCGTCGACGAGGGCGCGACCTTCTTCTTCACTCTGGCCACGCCCACGGACTAGCGGCCCGCGGGCGTGCCGCCGTTGCGCGTGGCATACTGCACGCTTGGTGAGTGAAGCCACGACAGCACCGCGACGGCTCCTGATCCCTCGGCCGTCGCTTCATCGCGGAGGGCGAGGCGCCGGGCACCCGGTGAGGCTCGCCGTCGCCGCAGCCGGCCTCATCCTTGTCGGCGCCCTTCTTCTCGTGCTCTCCGGGGCGGAGGCGGCGGGCGCAGCCGCACCGACGCAGCCGGTCTCGACCGTCCTGCCCGAGCCCTCCTACGTCGGCGCGTCGCCGGACGGCGCTCGCACCGTGCTCGCCGCCCCCAGCCCGGGCAGCGGCGGGTGGTACTGGCCGGTCGGCGCCGAGACCTTCAACGGGTGGTCCGGATGGCTCGCCCCGCGCGGCGCCTACGTCCACGTGGCGCAAGACATGCCCTGCGCGTACGGGCGCCCCGTGTACGCGATCGCCGACGGCGTCGTCTTCATCTCTCGTGCCGACGCCGGCGGTTACGGAGTCGGCGGCACCAACGGCGGCTGCGTGATCATCACGCATGCCACCGCCGCCGGAAAGAAGTTCCACGCTCTGTACGGGCACGTCTACAGCCTCCGGTTCAAAGCGGGGCAGCGGGTGAAGGCCGGCGACGTCATCGCCAGGGTCAACGGCTGCAGGCACCTCCACTTCAGCGTCCATCTAGGCACGAAGTACCGCGACGGCAACCCGTACGCCGGCCACGTCCCCAAGAGCTGGGCCGATCACGGCGGGTTCGTCGACCCGGTCCGTTTTCTGAAGACGAACCCGAGCGCCGCCGCCTACCGGCCGCCGGCGCTGCCGCGCACCGACATCGCGACCGCCACCCCGCCGCTGCACTATGGCGCGGCGGACGGCGCCGCCTACTGGGTCGAGGAGGGTGGCGCCGGGTCCGTGACCTACCGGCACGACCTCGCGACCGGCGAGCGCATCGCGCTCGGGCCCGGCGAGGTCGTGCCGCCGTTCGACGACGTCCGGTACGACACGGCAGTGCTGGTGGCGCCCGCCGTCGGCTTCTCCGTTCGCGACCACCTGCCCACCCTCGCCTTTGCGACCCGGCACGCGACGCCGGCGTGGGGCGTGTCCGCGCGGCTCACGGCCGTTCTGACCAATGCGACGGGGGCAGCGCTGCGGGGCGCCATCGTGCGCCTCGAGCGTCTGCGCGGCGATTCGTGGCTCGAGGTGCGCCTCGGCGTTTCCGATGGTGAGGGTCGCATCTCCTTCACGTACAGGCCGGCCCGGCGGACCACGCTGCGCGTGACCTTCACGCCGCCGGCGACCCAGCCGGCGCTGCGCACGTACCTGCCGGCGTCCAGCCGGAGGCTCGTCGTCACGCCGCACGTGCTCCTGACGACCCCATTGCTCAAGGCGACCGTCGCGAGGGACGCTCCGGTCACCGTCGCCGGGTACCTCACGCCGCGTCACCCTGCGGGGGAGGCCTCCGTCAACCTCGTGTTCCAGCGGCGCGGAGCCGGGCGGAAGTGGGTCACGAGGCTCACCAGCGAAGCGCAGAACCGTGATGCCGGCGCGCGCACGCGCTACGTGCGCAGCCAACGACTGCCACTGCCCGGCGCCTGGCGCGTCCGGGCGGAGCACCCGGCGGACGGCGCCCACGCCCGGTCGGTCAGCGGCTGGCGGTCGTTCGTCGTCAGGTGAGCCGTCGGGCGGCGAGGCCGAAGGCTTCGGCGCCGCCCGCCCATCGTTTCCCGCCTCACCTGTGCCGGCATTGTGCGGCGGCTTCCGGCGGTGCTACAGTTGACGGGCTGAGCCGGTGTGAAGCAGCCCGGGCGAAAGCCGCGCGAGAGTCCGCCGTGAAGGCGGGCGCCGAAGGGGCAAGACGCACTCCGCGTCGAATCTCTCA
This sequence comes from uncultured Actinomycetes bacterium, assembly GCA_963709345.1. Classification (GTDB taxonomy): domain Bacteria; phylum Actinomycetota; class Thermoleophilia; order UBA2241; family UBA2241; genus CAIXSE01. Next base: position 152,675 of record CAVPVX010000001.1, on the reverse strand, counting down.
GGCCAACGGAGCGCGGCCGGACGGGCCCCCGGATGACATGGCGCCACCGCCGCGGCGCCGGCCGTCAGACAGGGTGGGTACTCCACCCTGTCTTTTTTCGTGCCGGCGCGGGAGCGGCGGCCCGACGCGTGCGTTTCTTCGACGCGCGTCACGGGCAGGTTCGAAAGTCGACAGCGCCCACACGGCGCCGACAGGGAGGCACGATGGCCGACGAGACGTATCCCCAGGATCTGCGGTACTACAAGGAGCACGATTGGGTGCGCGTCGACGGTGAGGACGCCGTCTTCGGCATCACCTGGTTCGCTCAGGAGGCGCTCGGTGAGATCGTGTACGCTGAGTCGCCGGCCGTGGGCGACGAGGTCACGGCGGGCAAGCCGTACGGAGAGCTCGAGTCGGTCAAGGCCGTCAGCGACGTGTTCTCTCCGCTCACGGGCGAGATCGTGGAAGTCAACGAGGCCCTGCAGGACGAGCCGCAGCGCGTCAACGAGGACTGCTACGGCGAAGGATGGCTCATCCGCGTGCGCATGACCGCTCCCGGCGAGCTCGGCGAGCTCCTGGACGCGGACGCTTACAAGAAGCTCCTCGACGAGGCCTGATCGCCGTGACCGCCACCAGGTACGTCCCCCACGGTCCCGGCGATGTCGCCGAGATGCTGGCCGCTGTGAGGGCGGCCGGCATCGACGAGCTCTTCGCCGGTATCCCCGAGGCCGTGCGGCGGCGGGAGCCCCTGGCGCTGCCCGCCGGGCTCAGCGAGGCGGAGGTCGTCGCCGAGCTGCGCCGACTGGCCGGCACGGACGTCCCGGCGACGCAGCTCGTCAGCTTTCTCGGCGCAGGCATCTACGACCACTACGCGCCGGCGGTCGTCGACGCGGTCGTCAGCCGTGGCGAGTTCCTGACCGCGTACACGCCCTACCAGCCTGAGCGTAGCCAGGGCGTGCTGCAGACGATCTTCGAGTTCCAGACGGCGATGTGCGAACTCACCGGCATGGACGTCAGCAATGCCTCCATGTACGACGGCGGCACGGCTCTTGCCGAGGCGTCGGTGCTCGCCGGCGTGCAGACCCGGCGCGGCGAGACCGTCCTCTCGGCCGGCGTTCACCCCGAGTATCGGCAGGTGCTGGAGACGGAGACGGCGGGGTACGGGCCGCGCCCGCTGACCGTGGGTCTGCGAGCCGGCGCGGCGACCGACCTCGAGGCGCTTGCCGCCGCCGTCGGTGAAGGCACGGCGGCCGTCGTCGTGCAGCAGCCCAACTTCTTCGGCGCGCTCGAAGACCTGTCCGCCGCCGCGGAGATCGCGCACGACGCCGGCGCGCTCTTCGTCGTCGTCGCCGACCCGCTGTCGCTCGGCCTGCTCGAGGCGCCGGGCCGACTCGGTGCCGACATCGTCGTCGGCGAGGCGCAGTCGCTCGGCGGCGCGATGAACTTCGGCGGCCCGGGGCTCGGGTTCATGGCCGTCACAACCAAGCTGATGCGCCGCATCCCCGGCCGCCTCGTCGGCGAGACCGTCGACCTCGAGGGACGGCGCGGCTTCGTGCTGACGTTGCAGACGCGCGAGCAGCACATCCGTCGCGAGAAGGCGACGAGCAACATCTGCTCGAACCACGCATTGAACGCGCTGGCGGCGCTGGTCTACCTGTCGTGGCTCGGCAAGGAGGGCCTGCCCGAGCTCGGCTTGCACTGCGCGCGCAAAGCCGCCCATCTGCGGCAGCGCCTGCTGGCGCTGCCGGGCGTGGCGGCATTCACCGACGGCCCCGTGTTCCGCGAGTTCGCGGTGAGCCTCCCGCTGCCGGCAACGGCGCTGATCGACGTTCTCGTCCCCGAGGGGTTCCTCGCCGGCGTGGACGCGGGCCGCTTCGCGACCGGGTACGCCGGCTTGCTCCCGGGCGCGCCGGGAGACGGCGCCCCGAAAGCGCTCGACGACGTGCTGCTGGTCGCCGTCACCGAGAAACGCACACGTGCCGAGCTCGACGCCTTCGCCGACGCCGTCGGTCGCGTCCTCGCGAGCAAAGGGAGCGGGCGATGACCGGCCGCGACGACGCTCCCATCTGCCGTCCGCCGGCCGTCGACCGCCAGACCGTGTACGAGAAGTCGCGACCGGGACGCCGAGCGTACACGCTGCCGGAACTCGGCGTGCCCGAGCTTTCGCTCGACGAGCTCGTTCCGGAGGCGCAGCGCCGCTCGGCGCCGGCCCGCCTGCCCGAGATCAGCGAAATCGACCTGCTGCGTCACTTCACCGGCCTCTCCACGCTCAACTTCGGCGTCGACAGCGGCAGCTACCCGCTGGGCTCATGCACGATGAAGTACAACCCGCGCGTCAACGAGGCGGCCGCCCGCCTCGACGGCTTCGCGGGACTCCACCCGTACCAGCCGGAGGCGCTCGTCCAGGGGGCGCTCGAGCTCATGTACGACCTCGAGCGCTGGCTGGCCGAGATCGCCGGCCTCCACGCCACGACGCTGCAGCCGGCGGCCGGGGCGCATGGGGAGCTCACCGGGCTGCTGGTGATCCGCGCGGCTCATCTTGACGAGGGCCACGACCCGAAGCGCGTGGTCATCCCCGACACCGCGCACGGCACCAACCCGGCCAGCGTCATCATGGCGGGGTTCGAGCCCGTCGCCGTGCGCAGCGACGCTCGCGGCGGCGTCGACATGGACGCTCTGCGGGAGATCCTCGCGGGCGGCGACATCGCCGGCCTCATGCTCACCAACCCGAACACCCTCGGGCTGTTCGACGAGAACATCACCGAGATCGCGCGGCTCGTCCACGACGCCGGCGGACTGCTCTACTACGACGGCGCCAACGCCAACGCCGTGCTCGGCATCAGCCGCCCCGGCGACATGGGCTTCGACATCGTCCACTTCAACACGCACAAGACCTTCAGCACGCCGCACGGCGGGGGCGGTCCAGGCGCCGGGCCCATCGTGGTCCGTGACACTCTGGCGCCGTTCCTGCCCGTGCCGCTGGTCGCAAAGACCGAGGACGGCCGGTTCTTCCTGGACGACGACCGTCCCCGGTCGATCGGCAGGATGCGCACCTTCAGCGGCAACTTCGGGGTGCTCGTGCGCGCCTGGACGTACATCCGCAGCCTCGGCGCGGAGGGACTCCGCGATGTCAGCGAGATGGCGGTGCTGAACGCGAACTACGTGATGGAGGGCCTGCGCGACCTGCTCGATCTCCCCTACGGCGAGCGCCGCTGCATGCACGAGTTCGTCGCTTCGGCGACGCCGCTCAAGGAGCACGGTGTGCGCGCTCTCGACGTGGCCAAGCGCCTGCTCGACTACGGCGTGCACCCGCCGACGACGTACTTCCCGCTGATCGTCGACGAAGCGCTCATGGTCGAGCCGACGGAGACGGAGTCGAGAGACGCGCTGGACCGCATGATCGACGCCTTCCGTACGGTGGTGCGGGAGGCGAAGGACCAGCCGGAGCTGCTGCACGAGGCGCCGCTCACGTTGCCGGTGCGGCGGCTCGACGAGGCGCAAGCCGCTCGCCGCCCGGTGGTCACGCAGCGGTTCCCCGACGACGCGGAGGACGGCTCCTGAGCATCGTGCGGATCCTCCCCGAGCTCCGTGCCGCCGCCGGCGCACAGATGGCGCTCGACACCGGCCTTCTGGAGACCGCCGAAGGCGTGATCGCGCGGCGCTACATGTGGGCGCCGCCGGCGCTTTCGCTCGGCAAGTTCCAGGAGTTCGAGTCGGCGCCGGGGCTGCCGTTCGACGTCGTGCGCCGGCCCAGCGGCGGCCGGGCGGTGCTCCACGGAGAGACGTACGAATGGTCCTTCGCCGTCGCCTTCCCTGCGGGAGTGCCCGGCGGCGGGCCGCGGGCCTCGGTCGACGTGGGCGGCCCGTACGGGATTGTCGCTGTCGCCTTCGCCGCCGCGCTCGAGGAGCTCGGCGTCAAGCTCGACGGTCGCGGCGAGACGCCGTACCAGCGCAGCGCGCTCTGCTTCGCCGGCGCGCTGCGCTACGACCTGTGCGCGCGCGGCGAGAAGATCGTCGCGATGGCGCAGGCGAAGAAGGAAGGCCGGACGCTGGTGCACGGATCCGTACTCATGCAGCGGCCGCCACGCGAGCTCACCGATGTCGTGGAGACGCTCATCGGGGAGCCGTGGCAGGGAGAAGGTCTGGCCGCGGCGGGCATCGCGCTGGCGCCGGAGACGATATGGAACGCGACGCTGCTGCATCTCGAGGCCGTCCTGCGACGGGCGACGGCCGGATGAGGAGGCTCGGATGACTCGGATCCTGGTGCTCGGAGGTGGCCCTGCGGGCTACGTGGCCGCCGGCCGCGCCGCACAGCTCGGCGCAGAGGTGACCCTTGTCGAAGCGCGTGACATCGGTGGCACGTGCCTGAATCGCGGCTGCATCCCGACGAAGGCGATGGTCGCCGGCGCCGCGCGCCTCCACGAGGCGCGGCGCTCCGCGGAGTATGGGGTCATGATCGGTGACGTCGGTCTTGACTTCTCCGCCTTCATGGCGCGTAAAGAGGCCGTCACCGTGCAGCTCCGCGACGGCGTCGCCCACCTGATGAAGGCGCGCAAGGTGCAGGTCGTGGCCGGGCGGGCTACGCTCGCCGGCCCCGGCCGTCTGGCCCTTGCCCCCGGCGCGACGCTCGCCGACGGTACGGCGTCGGCCGACGGCGGCGAGCTCGAGGGTGACGCCGTCATCCTCGCCAGTGGGTCGGAGCCGGTGCGCATGGGCCTCTTCGACTGGACCGACCCGCGGATCATGACCAGCGACGAACTGCTCGCCATCGACGCCGTGCCCCGGAGCCTCGCGATCGTCGGCGGCGGCGTGATCGGCTGCGAGTTCGCCAGCGTCTTCACCCGACTGGGCGCCGAGGTCACCGTGGTCGAGATGCTCGACCAGCTCCTGCCCGGCGAGGACAAGCGCATCGGGCGCACGCTGCAGCAGGCGTTCAAGAAGGCCGGCATCGCCGCGCACGTGAAGACCGCGGTCGAGGCCGCGGTGGCCGGCGACGCCGGCGTGACGCTGCGTCTCGCCGGCGGCGCCGAGGTCACGGCCGAGCGCGTGCTCGTGGCGGTCGGCCGTCGCCCCGTGAGCGCCGGCCTCGGCTACGCGGAGGCCGGCGTGGAGATCGCCCCGGGCGGCTTCGTCGTCACGGACGAGAGCTGCCGCACGACGCTGGCCGGGGTGTTCGCGGCGGGAGACGTCGCCGGCCCGCCGCTCCTCGCGCACTGGGCGTACCATCAGGGCGCCGTCGCCGCCGAGAACGCGGTGACCGGGTCGAACCTGCACTGCGACCGCACGCTGGTCCCGAGCTGCGTCTTCAGCTACCCGGAGGTCGCCAGCTGCGGTCTCACCGAGGACAAGGCGAAGGCCGAGGGCGTGGCGCACGACGTGGCGCAGGTGCGCTTCAACAGCAACTCCAAGGCGGTCTGCGACGGCGACGCCGACGGCTTCGTGCGCGTCGTCTGCGAGCCCGGTGGCGGCCGCGTTCTCGGCGCCAGCCTGATCGGACCGCACGTCAGCGAGCTCGTGCACGAGCTCGCCCTTGCGGTCCACTCCGGACTCACGCTGGCCGACGTCGCGGCCACCATCCATGCCCACCCGACGCTCTCCGAGGCGATCTCCGAGGCGGCGCTCGGCGGTGTGGGGCGCGGCGTGCACAGCCTCTGAAGGTCATGGCGGGCGATCCGCATCCGGGGGGCCGGCAGGGCCGAGCGACCGGCCCCGGCTCTGAGGCGGGCTCCGGCTCTGACGCCGGCCCCGCCCCCGGCCGAAAGCCGGCGTGGCTCAGGCAGGCGCCCATACGGCCGGGGCAGTACCGGACCACCGGCGCGCTCCTCGACGAGCTCGAGCTCCACACCGTCTGCGACGAGGCCCGTTGCCCCAACAAGGCGGAGTGCTTCTCGTCGGGGACGGCGACCTTTCTCGTCCTGGGCGACGTCTGCACGCGCGGCTGCAGGTTCTGTGCCGTCGAGGGAGCTGGGCTCGCCGGCGCCGAGAAGCGGCCCATGGCGGCCGGTGACCGCGGCCGCCTGGCCGCCGGCTCGGATGCGGGATCCGCCTCCGCGGTACGCGCCGTCGACACGGACGAACCGCGGCGCGTGGCAGAGGCGGCGCTCAGGCTCGGTCTGCGCCACGTCGTGATCACGAGCGTGACGCGCGATGATCTGCCCGACGGGGGCGCCGCGCACTTCGCGCGGACCGTCGCGGCCGTGCGTGACGAGCTGCCGCACGCGACCGTCGAGGTGCTGATCCCCGATCTGGGCGGCGACCCAGCGGCGCTCCGCGCCGTACTCGCCGCCCACCCCGATGTGCTCGACCACAATCTCGAGACGGTCCCTCGTCTCTACCCGGCTGCACGGCCACAGGCGAAGTACGAGCGCTCGCTCGAGCTGCTGGCGCGCGTTTCCGTGTGGGCACGGCCCCGGCCGCTCGTCAAGACCGGCCTGATGCTCGGCCTCGGTGAGACCACGGACGAAGTGGCGGCGGTCCTTGCCGACGCGGCCGCCGCCGGCGTCGACGCGGTCACCATCGGCCAATACCTGCAGCCACACGCCGGCTGCCTGCCGGTCGCGCGCTATGTCGCGCCCGCGGAGTTCCACGACCACGAGCGCCGCGGCGCCGCTCTCGGCCTCACCGTCGTGGCGGCGCCGTTCGTGCGCTCGTCCTACCGGGCCGGTGAGCTGCTGCGCCCGCCGGCGACGGTGCCGCGCCCCGCTTGAGCGGATCACGCCGCTCAGCCCTCCGGTGGTGTGGGCCGAGGCGAGGAAGCGGCCATCCGATGAGGGGTTCCTGTGGGTGTCTGCCGCGCGCCCCGGACTGAAGGGTCCGGAGAGGGAGACCGCCGTGACTGCCCGGACGACGGGTGCGGAGCCTGGACGGCAGCGATCCTTCTCGAACGCGCTGAAGGCGTCGACGCGCGGCGACCTCGCGATGCTCGGCATCGTGCTCTTCTTCCAGCTCGCCGCCACGGCGATCCCACGGCTACCTGCACTGCGCGCTCCTCGGCTCCCTTCTCGAGACGAGCCGGCTGGATCCGGGCATCGAGCAGGCGGCGCTCATCGGCTCGTTCACGATGGGCCTCGTCATCGTGCCGGCCGCCGTCAGGCTCTTCAAGGACCACCCCGTGCCGGCGGCGTCTCCCGGCGCCGGCGGCGTAGAATGGACGGGCGTGTGCTTGGCGACCCCCGACCGAGGGACTCCTGTGAACGACTCGACGCTGCCTCTGCCGACCCCCGAAGTCGTGATCTTCGACCTCGACTACACGCTGCTGCGCCCGAGCGATCAGTTCGAGGCGCCGGGCTACGTGCGCACCGGCGCCCGGTTCGGGCTCGCGCTCGACGCGTTGCGCTGGCCGCAGGCGGAGCGCGCCGCGTACAAGGCTGCGGCCGCGCGGCGCGAGTGCACAGGGCTGGTCCACGACGACGACCTGCTGCCGGTCATCGCGCACGCGATCATCGAGGGTCTCGGAGGCGGGTCGGCGGATGCCGTCGATCGGACCGCCGCCGCGATCGTCGATGCCTGGTCGCGGGCGGAGAACTTCGGCCTGTACGACGACGTGCTGCCCTGTCTGGACGCGCTCCGCGCAGCCGGTGTGCGCATGGCGCTGCTGTCCAACGCGCTCGGCCACAGCCTCGAGGAGGCCGTGGCGCATTTCGCTCTCGATGAGTACATTGACGCCGCCGTGTCCAGCGCCGAGACCGGCGCCGTGAAGCCCGCGCCACGCATGTTCTCCGCGCTGCTCGGGCTGCTCCGCGTCGCGCCCGGCGCTGTGGTCATGGTCGGGGACAGCGTCGAGGACGACGTCAAGGGCGCAGCGGCCTGCGGCTGCGGCGCCATCCTGCTCGACCGTGCGGGGCGCGCCGCCGGCGCGCCCGTACCGCGCATCGCCTCGCTGGCCGAGCTGCCGGCGGCGCTCGGCCTCTGACGCGCCGGCGCGCTGAGGCCGGGCCGGCTTCGCCCGCCGGCCGCGTCTCCACCCTCCGCCCCATGCTTTCGCGGCCCGGGCCGTACCGCAAGAAGTAAAGAAAGCTTGACAGCATGTCTGCTGTCCTTTACAGTACGAGATGTCAAACATTCCTGACATCATGAGCAGCTCGCAGTGTGCGGCGGCTCGCTGCAAGGAGGCGATCGTCATGCCGTTCGAAGAGAAGATCTCGTGGGTCAACGCGGTGGTCACGGTGATCGTCCCCGTGGTGTACTTCGCGATCATGCTGGGCCGGCTTAGTGACACGTCGGCAGCCGACATCTCTTACCAGTGGCCGCTCCTCATCGCCATCGGGGCGTCCATCGTGCTGACGATCGTCGGATCGGTCCTCACGGGGATCGGCAGCGGCATCTCGGCCGAGCTGCGCGGCAGGTCCGCCTCCGGCGAGATCGACCGCAAGGACGAGCGGGACAAGCAGATCAGCCGCCACGGCGATCTGATCGGCTTCTCCGTCTCCTCCGTCGGCATGGTCGGCGTGCTCGCCCTCACGATGCTGGAGTACGAGTACTTCTGGATAGCCAGCGCGCTCTACCTCTCGTTCGTCGTCGGCACGCTGGTCGGATCTGTCGTCAAGATCGTCTCCTACCACAGGGGCTTCTGACGATGGGCAAGCCGACCAGGGTGACCAATCGCATCCGGGCGCTCCGCTTCGCCGCCGGCGAGATGACGCAGGCCGAGCTCGCCGACAAGGTGGGCGTCACGCGGCAGACGGTGATCGCCATCGAACAGGGCCGTTACTCGCCCTCACTCGAAATGGCCTTTCAGATCGCGCGGGCGTTCGGTGTCCCGCTCGACGACGTGTTCCAGTATCCGAAGGAGAAGTGATGGACCTTTCTGCAACTCACGCCGAGCCGACGGTACTGCTCCTCGGCGGCACCGGGCGCACCGGCGGCCGCGCTCTGCAGCAGCTTCTGGGCCGCGGCGTCCACGTGCGCGCCCTGGTCCGGTCGGCCGCGCGGCTCCCGGCCGGCGTCGCAGATGACCCGCTGTTGACGGTCGTCGAGGCGGACCTGCTCTCCCTGAGCGCCGAACAGGTCAAAGCGCAGGTGGACGGCTGCGACGTCGTGATCTCCTGCCTGGGCCACACCATCAGCGCGCGTGGGATCCTCGGGCCACCGCGCGACCTCGTCACCCGCGCCATCGAGAGGGTGTGCGGGGTGATCGAGACGGTGCGGCCTGCGCAGCCCGTGAGGCTCATCCTGATGAGCAGCGTCTCCGTCAATCGCCCCGGCGGCATGGACACACGTCGCGGGTGGTTCGAGAAGGCGGCCCTATGGATGCTGCGCGGCCTGGTCCCTCCTGCGAGGGACAACCAGCGCGCCGCGGACTTCCTCCAGAGCGACGTCGGGACCGCCCATCAGTACGTGCGCTGGGTGGTCGTCCGTCCCGACACGCTGAAGGACGGCGACGTCACCGACTACACGCTGCACGAGGGCCTCGTGGACGGCCTGTTCCGCCCCGGCGAGACGAACATGGCCAACGTCGCGCACTTCATGTGCGAGCTGGCGGCGGACGCCGAGGCATGGGCCGCCTGGCAGGGCAAGCTGCCGGTGATCGTGAACGCGTAGGCCCGGGCTCTCGGTCATGGAGCACCCCGCGCGTCGTCCGCCGCCGGCTCAAGCCAGGCTCGCCTCCACACTCAGCTCCACGTTGCCCTTGAGCGCGCCGCTGATGGGGCAGCCGTCTTTGGCCGCCTCGGCGGCCGCCTTGAAGCCCGCTTCGTCGATGCCGGGCACCGTGCCCTTCACCGTGATGTGCGAGGAGCCGGTCTTCCAGCCACCCTCGATCTCCTTGAACGTCACCGTGACGCTGGTCTCGAGCCTCTCGGGCGGCGTGCCCGCTTCGCCGAGGATGTGCGAGAGCGCCATGCAGTAGCAGCTGGCGTGGGCAGCGGCGACGAGCTCCTCGGGGCTCGTCTTGCCGTTCGCGCGTTCGGTCCGTGAGGACCAGGTGACGGGCAGCGGCCCGGCGGCCCCGCTCGTCGTGAAGGATACTTGTCCAGACCCTTGGGCAAGCGAGCCGGTCCAGACGGCGTCTGCGCGGCGTGGTGCGTCGGCCATGACGGGAACCTCCTTGACGGATGCGTCGTTCTCCGGCGTCGCTTCGAAACGCGACGTTCAACGACGCCAATGACATCCCCGCCCGGGAGGAACCTGAATCGCGACCCGCGACGATCCGCCCCGACGGGAACGGTCGACCGTGGAGCGCGGACGACCGGACTACCCGCGAATCACCGCAGCGGCCCGCGGGGCTGCCGGCTACTTCTCCCCGATGCAGTAGAGCGAGCCGTCGCGCGAGCCGATGAAGACGCGCCCCTTCCACATCACCGGCGTGCTCTCGAAGGCGCCGCCGCCGGCGAAGGCGTCCGTTTCCTTGACGGTGACCTTGAACCAGTCGCCGCCCGGGCTCCTGAGCGCTCCGGCGGCGCCCTTCTTCGACTCCTTGTACCGGATCTCGTAGAGGTGCACCTTGTTGTCGTAGCCGGCCGCCACGATGCAGTCGTCGACCATGATGGGGGTCGAGATCGCGCCGCCGATGGGGAACTTCGCGACGAGCTTCGGGATGGGGAACGGGCCCTCGCCGTTGGGCCCGGGCGAGCTGCCCGACGTGCGGCTCTGCGACACGACGTAGAGGTTGCCGTCGATGGCGCTGAAGGCGGCCAGGCGGGGGCGGCGGCCCCACGGGTCGTAGGCGTCGTTGACGGCCACCGACCCGATCACGCCGCCCTCCCAGTCGGCCAGCTTGCGGTCGCCCGTGGGGAAGAACCAGACCGGCGCCTTGGAGGGCGCCTTCTTCGGGTCGAGCATCATCACGCCGCCGTGCCCCGAGATGTACTGCTTCTCGATCGCCACCAGCAGCTTGCCGGCGCTCGTGGGGACCGGTGTGCCGTCGAGGTCGGAGCCGGTGCGGTAGTCCCACACGACCTTGAGGTCGCTGCGGCGCATGCCGTACACGTGACCCGAGCTGGAGCTGATGTAGACGACGTCGTCCAGCAGCGAGGGCGACGCTTCGAGCACGAGGTTGCCGCCGTGGGCGCCGGCGTCGCCCGGGTCGCCGAGCAAGAGCCGTCTGGCGATGATCTGCGGGGTGCGGTGCCCGTTCCAGCTCCGGGTCTTGAAGGGATTGAACTTGTAGAACCAGCCGCTCTCGACGCCCGAGTACATGCGGCCGTCGTAGAGGAAGCCGCTGCCGTCGACGTCGCGGCTGTAGCTGGCCGTGAGCGGGACGGGCAGGCGCCAGACCTCCTCGCCCGTGCCGAACGACACCGCCCGGTACGGCGCCAGGCTCGGGTCGGTGTAGCTTGACGGCCAGCCGCGCCGCGAGCCGGCGAGGACGAGGTAGCGATCGTCCCGGTTCTCGGGCTTCGGGTCCTCGATGACCGTCGGCGTGCTCTTGATGATGTCGTCGAAGGCGTACTCCCAGACGACCTCACCCGTCTTGAGGTCGATCTTGTGGAGATTGCGGTCGAACCCGCCCAAGAGCAAATAGAGCGTACCCTTGTCGCGGACGATGACGGGCTGGCCCGTCCAGCCGGTACCCGTCCACGGCTTGTTCTTGCCCTTGCCCACCGGTGAGGTCATGCCGCTGCCGATGGTCGTCTTCCAGATGAGCTCGAGGCGCTTGGGCGGCGGCCCCAGGCCGTACAGCCGCCGTGTCTCGTCGCCGAGGAAGCTGCTCACCTTGACGCCGTCGCCCTTGGCCTCGATCGGCGGCGGCGGGTCGACGGCGACGGCGCGTGTCGCGGTGATGATCAGGACGTTGTCCGCCGTCGGCGGGAGTGCGGTGGTGGCGGCCGGCGTACTCGCCGTGGCCGGGCTCGCGTACCGCTCCCAGACCCGCTGCGCCCAGCCGCCACCGACGAAGACGCCGGCGGCGATGGTGACCGCGAGGAGCGTCAGCAGGATGCTCGTCCGGCGACGCTGGCGCCGGCGGTCCAGTTCCTGACCGTGCTCGCTGACATACAGGCTGTATGGCGCGTCTCGGCGCGAACGATGTGTGCTCACGGCAGCCCTAGCGTATCACCGGCGTCGCCGGGTGGACCGAGCCGCAGGCCCGCGCCCGCGCCCGGCCTCCGCGGCTTCGGGCGTGCCACCGCCTGCGGTAAGCTAGCCGCATGACCGACAAGATCCGACTCACGCAGTTCGCGGCCAAGAGCGGCTGAGCGGCCAAGCTGGGTCCGTGCGACCTGCAGGCCGTCCTCGAGAGCATGCCCGCCGCCACCGGTGAGTTCGCGCGTCTTCTGGAGACGCGCGACGACGCCGCGGTGGTGCCGATCACCGACGACCTCTGCCTGGTGCAGACGGTCGACTTCTTCACGCCCATCGTCGACTCGCCCTACTGGTTTGGGCAGCTCGCGGCGGCGAACGCGCTGAGCGACGTGTACGCGATGGGCGCGCGGCCGCTGACGGCCATGAACCTGGTGGCCTGGCCGGCCGACCTGGACTTCGCGCACCTCGGCGAGATCCTGCGCGGCGGCATGGAGAAGGTGCTCGAGGCCGGCGCCGAGCTCGCCGGGGGCCACTCGATCGACGACAAGGAGCCGAAGTACGGCTTGGCCGTCACCGGCGTCGCCAGGCCCGAGGAGATCGTCTACAACGGCGGGGCAAAGCCGGGCGACCGGCTGGTGCTCACGAAGCATCTCGGCATCGGCGTGCTCGCGAGCGCGCTCAAGAACGGGCTCGTGACGGAAGAGGAGATGATGCCGGCGATCGAGGAGGCGGCCGCCCTGAACGCGGCGGCGGCCGTCGCCATGGGCCGCGTCGGGGTGCACGCGTGCACCGACATCAGCGGCTTCGGGCTCGCGGGGCACCTGAGCGAGATGCTCGACGCGAGCGGGGCGGCGGCAGTGCTTCGTCTCGCCGACGTGCCGCTGCACGACGGCGTTCCGCCGCTGATAGAGCGGCAGGTCTACGCCGGCGGATTGCGCAACAATCGCGACTTCCTCCTGCCGCGTCTTCGGGAGGCAGGGGGCGACGCCGGGGGGCGGCCGGAAGGCGCCGTGGAAGCCGGCGCGGCCGCGGGCCGCTACGCCGGCCCGATCGCCGAGCAGGAGCCGATAGTGCTCGCGCTCTTCGATCCGCAGACCTCCGGCGGGCTCCTGATGGCCGTGGCGCCGGAGAAGCACGTACTTCTCCTCGACGAGCTCGCGCGTGCCGGCGCCGGCGCGTGGACGGTCGGCGAAGTGCTGGCGGGTCCGGCCGGCGCACTTGTTCTGGAGGCCTGAGGATGCCGCCGGGCACGCCCGTCAAGATGCCGCGCTGGGGCGCCGACGGCCGCGTCGATCCGTCGGACCTCGAGCCTGACGACGAGGAGAGAGCGGCCGGTCCCGACGGCCCCTCACGCGGTGTCGTCGTCCGCGCGTTTTCAGTGCTCCCCTTCCTGCTGATCGCGGCCCTCGGGCTGATCGCCGTCGTGAGCTGGGTGCTGATCATCGTCCTCGGCATCGGATCGGGAGAGCCGATCTGGCGGTCGGCCCAGGGGCTGTCGGTGGGCCGCCTGCTGTGGGAGCTTGTGCTCGCGCTGGTCATCGGCCTCATTCCGCTGGGCGTCACGGCCCTTGCGTCGTGGGCCACCGTCAGGGGGTTCCGAGAGGACTCCGGGCGACACTTCTGGACGATCACTCAGTCCATCTGGGGCCTCGCCGCTCTCGGGCTCGTGGTGGTCGATCGGACGAGACACGAGTGGCTGGAAGAGATGGGACTCACGTCTCTCGACTGGTGGTTCGCGTTCGGCGTGGTAGCGTTTGCGATGATCATGGCTGGGGTCCGGCTGCGCCAGGCGCGGGCGGCTCGCGGCGGGAGATAGGCGGTCGGTGTGACCAAGGCGAAGGGCAACCGGGAGGAAGTCGTCGGCGAGGACAGCCAGAAGCGGCTGCGTTCGCTGGCGGCCGTCGACGAGGTGCTCCGCGAGCCGGCCGCCGAGGAGCTTCTCGCGCGCTACCCCCGCGCGCTGGTGGTGGACGCGGTGCGCGCCGTCATCGACCGGTTGCGCGCCGAGATCCTGGCGGCGAGGGCGGCCGGCGAGCCGGCCGCCACCGGGGCGGACGACCTCACGCCGGGCGCTCTCGTCCCGTGGGCCGCGCGTCTTCTCGAGACGGCGGTGACTCCGTCGCTGCGCCGTGTCATCAACGCGACCGGGGTGGTCGTGCACACGAACCTCGGCCGGGCGCTGCTCCCGCCGGAGGCGGTCGACGCAGTCGTCACCGCCGCCTCCGGTTACACGGACCTCGAGTACAGTCTGGCACGCGGCGACCGTGCCTCGCGCCAGGACCACGTCCACGACGTGCTGTGCACCGTCGGCGGCTGCGAGGATGCGCTGGTCGTCAACAACAACGCCGCCGCAGTTCTGCTCGCGCTCGCCGCCACGGCGCGCGGCGGCGAGGTCCTCGTCGCCCGCGGCCAGCTGGTCGAGATCGGAGACGGCTTTCGTATCCCCGACATCCTGCGCGAGAGCGGCGCCGAGCTCGTCGAGGTCGGCACCACCAACCGGACCTACCTCAGCGACTTCGAGGCCGCCTGGACCGAGCGTACGCGGGCGATCCTGCGCGTGCACACCAGCAACTTCCGGATCGTCGGCTTCACCGCCGAGCCTTCGCTGGAGGAGCTCGGCGCGCTGGCTCACGACCGCGACGCCGTGCTGGTCGACGACCTTGGGAGCGGCGCGCTCGCCGGCCTCGAGCTCTTCTCCGAAGAGCCGGCCCTGACGGACAGCATCGCCGCCGGCTGCGACATCGTGACCTTCAGCGGCGACAAGCTGCTCGGCGGCCCGCAGGCCGGCATCGCCGTCGGCCGGGCTGCCGCCATCGACGCCATGCGCCGCCACCCGTTGGCGCGGGCCGTGCGCATCGACAAGCTCGATCTGGCGGCGCTCGATGCCGTGCTGCGCCTGTATCTCGATCCGGAGCGCGCTCTCGCGTCCATCCCCACTCTGCGCGCCCTGGCCGCGCCGCTCGACGAGGTGCGCAGCCGCGCCGGCCGGCTGCGTGAGCTGCTGATCGGTGCCGGCGTGCCCGGCGACCGGCTGGACGTGGTCGAGACGGTCGCCCGGGCCGGGGCGGGCGCGCTGCCCGTGACCGAAGTCCCGAGCGTCGCCGTTGCGGCCGAGGCGCCCGCGGGCGAGGCTGGGCGGCGCGCCGAGCTGCTGCGCCGCGGCGTCCCAGCCGTCGTCTGCCGCGTGCAAGACGACCGCCTGCTCTTCGACCTGCGCGCCGTGGGCGACGACGAGCTCGACGATCTCGCCGGCGCCGCGCTTCTCGCGCTCGTCTGAGGCCGCGGGCGGTGTCGCCTCAGCGCAAAGCGGGAGGGGATCACTCCGAGGCTCCAGCCCCTCCGGCGGCGTCAGGCGGTCGGCCGCTCACGCTGGGGACCGCAGGCCACATCGACCACGGCAAGACGGCGCTCGTCACCCGGCTCACGGGCAAGAACACCGACCGGCTGCGCGAGGAGCGGGAGCGGGGCATCTCCATCGAGCTTGGGTACGCGGAGCTCGAGTTGCCCGGCGGCGGCCGGCTGAGCGTCGTCGACGTACCCGGCCACGAGCGCTTCGTGCGCACCATGGTCGCCGGCGCGACCGGTGTCGATCTCTTTCTGCTCGTCATCGCCGCCGACGACGGCGTGATGCCACAGACCGTCGAGCATCTGGCCATCATCGAGCTTCTCGGGATCCGCGAGGGCGTGGTCGCGCTCACCAAGGCCGACATGGTGGACGAGGAGCTGCTCGAACTGGCGGAGGAGGACGTGCGCGGCTTTCTCGCCGGAAGCTCGTACGAGGCGTGCGAGCTGGTGACCGTGAGCGCCAAAGACGGTCG
Organism: uncultured Actinomycetes bacterium; assembly: GCA_963709345.1. GTDB lineage: Bacteria > Actinomycetota > Thermoleophilia > UBA2241 > UBA2241 > CAIXSE01. Next base: position 136,917 of record CAVPVX010000001.1, on the reverse strand, counting down.
CGGTACCGAAGACCTCGTGAGGGCGCTCGATCGTGCCGCGGCGCGGGTCGAGGCAGGTCGCCGCGGCGGTCCGGCGCGGCTCCCCGTCGACCGGGTCTTCCCCCTCAAAGGCATAGGCACAGTCGTCACCGGGACCCTGTGGCGCGGAGAGCTCAGGGCCGGCGACGCGCTGGTGGTCGAGCCCGGCGGAGCCCGCGCCGCGGTGCGCAGCGTCCAGGTGCACGATCAGGAGACCGACGTCGCGCATGCCGGCAGCCGCGTGGGCGTGAACCTGCGCGCCCTCGGCCGCGACGGCATCGTCCGCGGAGACTGGCTGGTCGCCCCGGAGCTCGCAGGGCGCTCGGGGCGTCGGTTCGACGCTTGGGTGACGCTGCTGCCGGACGCCCGGCCTCTTCGCTCCGGGGATCAGGTGCGCGTGCATCACGGCACGGCCCAGTACCTGGCGCGTGTCGCGCCGCTCGAGGGCCGTGAGATCGCGCCCGGCGGCGGCGCGGCGGCGGTCGTGCGGCTCGATGCCGACGCCTTCGTCGAGTCGCACGACCGCTTCATCGTCCGTTCGCTCTCGCCGGTCGCGACGATCGCCGGCGGCGAGGTGCTGCTCGCGGGCGCGCAGCGCTGGCACGCGCGCGAGCACCACGCCGCGTTCCTGGAGGCCGTCCGCTCCGGCGACGTCGGGGCGGCGATCGCCGCGCTCTCCGCCGATCGTGGGCCGGCGGGCCTGACATACGCCGACCTCACGGCCGCGGGGTTCGACGCCGTCGCCGCCGCCGCCGCGTTGGCCGGTGGAGCCGCCGCGGGTGAGCTCGAACCTCTGCCCGGGCCCGCACCCGATGGGGCTGCTTCGCGGGCGAAGGCAGCGCTGCCGAAAGGGGGCGGGCGCTGGTTCGGCGCCGGTCACGTGTCCGCGCTCCGCGCGGCCCTGCAGGCCGGCGCCGCCGCGCGGGCCGCCGCGCGGCCGGAGCGCCCGTTCAGCAGTACCGCCGAGCTCGCGGCGCTCACGCCGTCGCTCTCGGCGGCGGACGCCGGCGTCCTGCTGGAGGCTATGGCCGTGAGCGGGGACCTGGTCGCCGGCGAAGGGGGCTACGCCCCCGCCGGCGCCGGCGTCCTCGGCGACGAGCAGGAGGCCGTTGCCGTGGAGGTGCTTGCGCGCCTCTCGGCCGACCCGGTCGCGCCGCCGACCCTTGCCGTCCTCTCGGAGGATCTGCGGCGTCCGGCACGAGACCTCGCCCAAGTGCTCGATGTGCTCGCGCGACGCGGTGACGTCGTGCGGCTCGACAAGGATCTCTGGTTCATCGCTTCGGCAGTCGACGGCGCGCGAGGGCGGCTCGCGCACATGCTGGAGGGCGGCGAGGTCACACTGGCCGCCTTCCGTGACGCGATCGGCTGCGGGCGGCGCAACGCCCAGGCCCTCCTCGAGTCCTTCGACCGGGAGGGCCTGACCTTGCGGCGTGGCGACGCGCGCGTGGCGCGTCGCCGCCGCTCCTGACGCGACGCTCTGCCGGCCGGCTGCATCCGCCGCCGCTCCTGAAGCCCCGGTGCCTGGTGCGGTTTGGCTCGCAGGTGCTCGCGCGTCGCCTTCTTGCGCGCCGCCCTTCCCCGCGCGTCAACTGTCGCTGAACAACGCCACTTGGTCGCGGCCGCGGCGTTTGGCCAGGTACATGGCCCAGTCGGCCTTGTCGAGCAGGTCTTCGCGGCGCTCGGCGTCGTCCGGATACCCTGCCACGCCGATGCTCACCGTGAGCGGCACGCCGTTCGCGGTGAACGCGGCGGCGCGGATGCGTTCGCGGATGCGCTCCGCCACCACGAGCGCGGCCTCATGGCCGGTCTCGACGAGGAGCACCACGAACTCCTCGCCACCGTAGCGGCCGGCGATGTCGATGTTGCGCACGGACTGCTCGATCACGTGAGCCACCTGGCGGAGCACGGCGTCGCCGGCGCTGTGCCCGTTGGCGTCGTTGTAACTCTTGAAGTTGTCGAGGTCGCAGAACAGGAGGCTCAGCGGGCGCTGGTGCTCGCGCGCGCGGTGCAGTTCCTCGCTCAGACGCTCGTGCAGGTAGCGATGGTTGTAGAGGCCCGTCAGCGCGTCGGTGATGGCGTCGATCTCGGCCCGGCTGAGGCGTACGGCCGCGGTCTGGAGCATGGCCGCGAAGGTCTGGCGGCCGTCGCCGCCCAGCGGCTCGCTCGCGGTGCCCGTGAGGGCCGGCTGGTCGGCCGAGACCGCGGCCACGACGCGGCCCTCCGCGTCCAGGATGGGTGCGAGCCCGGTGATCCACACGCCGAACTCGTCGGCGAAGAGCGTGTTCACCGGGGGCCGTTCGCCGGCGAGCACCAGCATCATCTCGTCGTCGGCGAAGATCTCGTCCCCGAGGTGGGATTGCGCGGAGCCCTCCTCCGGGTCCACCCCGATCACGTAGCGGTTGTCGACCCGCAAGCAGGTCGTGAGGAAGCGCGTCGGCGGGTTGGCGTCGCGCACCTCACGCAGCACGCGGGCGATCTCCTGATACGCGTCGGACCCTTCGTCCTCACTACCCATTACGGACCCGTGGACCTCACCCCGGATCCGCCCCGCGGCCTCGGCCGCGACCCGTTCCGAGACGACGCGTCGCCGGGCGACGTCCTCGAGCACTGTGAGGAAGGCGTCGACCATCTCCGGATCGAACTGGGAGCCCCGGCATCTGTGCAGTTCCGTGAGGCACTCCCCGTAGGTCAACGCCGCCTTGTAGGGCCGCCGGCACGACATAGCGTCGTAGGCGTCCACGACAGCCATGGCCCTGGCGATCTCGGGTATCTGCTCACCGGCGAGCCCGTCGGGATAGCCGCCGCCGTCGTATTGCTCGTGGTGGTGACGCACCGCCAGCACCAGGTCGGATGGGAACAGCGGCTGGATGATGTCGGCGCTGACGACGGGATGCTCCCGCATCTGCTCCCACTCCTGCGGGTTGAGACGTCCGGGCTTGAGCAGTACGCGGTCCGAGATGCTGATCTTGCCGATGTCGTGGAGGTAGGCGGCCTCCTGCAGCAGCGTGAGCAGGTCCTCGGACCACCCGAGTTCGCGGCCGAGCATCACCGTGTAGGCTGCGACCCGGGCGGCGTGGCCGAGGGTGTAGTAGTCCTTGGCGTTCAGCGCTGAGCTCAGCGCCTTGAGGTTGCCGAGGTGCATCTGCTTGATCTCGTCGTAGAGCTGGGTGTTGCGGACTGCCAGCGCGAGCTGCATGCCGACGCGCTCGAGGAGGTCCGCGTCGATGCCGGCGAAGTCGTCGCTCCGGCTGCTCAGCAGATCGAGCGTGCCCAGCAGGCCGTTGTCGGAGGGCAGCGCGATCACGGCGGCCCGGCTGAGGCCGACGAGGGCAGGGTTGCCGGCCGGGATCGGAACGTCCTCGGGGATCCGCAGGACCGAGACGCGCTCGGCGGCGAGGCGCTCGACGAAGCCGGAGCCGAGGTCGTCCAGCGTCAGGCCCACGAGCGCCTCGGTCTGCGGGCGCGACGAGATGACGCGGCCGATCGCGTCGCCGTCGAGCAGGAGCAGACTGTGGTCCTCGAAATCGATGAACTGCCGGAGTTCGTCCACGGCCGCCTCCACGACCTCTTCGAGGTCGAGGCTTGCGGCCGTCCTCCGCGCGATGTCGTTGAGCAGCTGGGTCGCGCGCGTCGTCGCCTGCTCCCGCGCGAACAGCGCCGCGTTCTCGATCGCCAGGGCGGCCGCATGGCAGATCGCCGCGGCGGTCTCGAGTTCCGGCGCCGAGAAGCTCCTCTCGGCTGCGTCGTCCACGAGCTCGACGGTGCCGATGACCCTGCCTTTGGCGATCAGCGGCAGAGTGGCCCAGCTCTTGCGGTCGTGACCCCGGTCCATCTCGAGGACGGCCGGCGTGAGGCGCGGGTCGCGCAGCGACCCGACGACCGTCGGCCGCTTGGTCGCGATCACCTCCCGGGTGACGGCCGCGTCGCTGAGCGACAGGCGCTGCCCGAGCCAGCGTTTGTCGACTTCACCGTCGTTGACGCGCATGATCGTGTGCAGTTCCTCACCCTCGATGATCGTGATCTCGCACTGACCGACGCCGACGGTCGAGCAGAGGCGCTTGGCGGTGGCCACCAGTGTCGCCTGCAGGTCGAGGCTGCTCGCCAGTTCGAGCGCCGACTCGCCGACCAGGGCCATGCGTCTGAGATTCTCGTGCAGCTCGCGGTAGAGCCCGGCGTTGACGATCGCCTGCCCGGCGATTTGCGCGAGCCCCACGACCACCTCTTCGCGGGCAAAGGCGCGCGCGTCGTGGTTCATCAGCGAGACGAAACCGATGACCTCGCCCTGGCTGATCAGGGGGATGTCGAGGCACGAGCGGTAGTCCCGCTTCTCGGCGTCATGGACTTCCATGGGGGTCATCCCGGGCTGGTTGCGGACGTCGAGACTGGCCACCGGCCGGCGCTTGTTCGCCGCTTCGGCGAAGATGCCGTAGTCCTGGAGACGGTGGCGCCGCCCCGACGGGTTCTCCGCCCAGGTCTTGCCGACCGATACGAGGAGCTCCAGCTGGTCACCGCCGAGCCGGTACACGTCACACATGTCGGCGCGCGACACTTCGAGGATGCGTTCGGAGACCGTGCGCAGCACGGCGTCGGTCTCCAGCGTCGCTCCGAATTCCATGCCCGAGTCGACGAGCAGCCGGAGGTCGCGATTGCCGTCCTCGAGGCCCTTGACCAGCATGGCGTTCTCGAAGGAGCTCGCCAGCAGATGGCCGACGTTGCGGATGAAGTCGAGGAGCCCCGAGTAGTCGCGCACCTTGGTGTCGAAGACGTCGATCAGGCCGATCGGCCTGCCGTTTGCCACGAGCGGCAGAGACACCATGCTCTCGTAGCCCCAGCGCCGGTAGGCCTGCAGCTCCCGCTCGTCGAGCACGGTCCGGGAGAGGTCGCCGATGACCATCGGCTCATCGGCGGCCAGCGCCGAGATCGTGGCCTCGTAGGAGGCGAGGTCGCGCTCGCTGCCGACCTCCTCCTCGTCCCACCCGTTGCTGTCGACGCTGGCGAGGCAGCGCAGCACCTCGCCGTCGATCTGCCAGATGTCGCAGTCTTCGGCGTTCAGGCTGGCGCGGAGTCCTTCCGCGACCGCTCGAGCCAGGTCCTCGAGAGCCCCCGCTTGATTGAGGCGGTCGCCGAGCTTGACCAGCTCGCGAAGGGCGGCGTCCCCGCGCCGCAGGCCGGCGAGCAGCTCGGCGTTGCGCAGGGCGTCGGCGATGGTCCGTCCGGCGCTCTCCATGAACCAGCGGACCTCCCGGTAGTCGCGCTCCCGGGAGTCGAAGAGGTCTATGAGGCCGACGACGGTGTCATTGCTGACGAGCGGCACCGACATGGTGCTGCGGAAGTCGTACTCGCTCCAGTCCTCGCGTTCGTAGTCGGTGATGCGAGGGTCCCGGAGGTCGTCGAGGACGAGGAGCTCGCGATTGCGGAGGGCCTCGCGCGTGGACGGGTAGTGGTCGAGCTCGAGGATCTTGCCGCTCACGGACTCGTCGAGGCCGTCCCCGTCGACGCTGGCGAGGCAGCGGAGGTAGCCCTCTTCCGACCACCAGATGTCGCAGTCGGCGCAACCGGCCACGCGGCGCAGCCGCGCCGCTGCGCGTGCGGCGATGTCGGCGGAGCTCTCGGCGGCGGCGATGTCGACGCCGAGGTCGAGCAGTTCCTGCCCCAGATGGGCGCGCTCCCGGGTCTCGTCCAGCAGCGTGCTGCTGTCGAGGAGGCCCGCCACGATCTGGCACACGCTGGTGAGGAATTCGACGTCCGCCTCCCAGTCGCGCTCCGCGTCGTCGTAGAGGTAGACAAGGCCGATGAGCTCGCCGCCGGCGACGAGCGGCACGGTGAGCGAGCTGGCGTAGCCCCACTCGCGCATCGCGTCGGCCTCGCCGCGCCCGAGACGGGGGTCGCCCAGATCGCCGATCGCCAGCGGGGTGAAGTCGAGCAGCAGCCGCTCCAGCGACGGGTAGCGTGCCGTGTCGAGGACGGCGTCGCGCCGGCTTGCGTCCGCACCGTCCGGCGTGACGCTGACCAGCGCGCGGATCACCCCGTTGCTCGCCCTGAATACGTTGACGCAGTCGGCGTCCACAGCTCTCAGCAGGCGTTGCGCGAAGCGCACCACGAAGCGTTCGAGATCGTGGGTCTGGGAGACGTCGCGAGACAGCTCCATGAGCTCGCGCAGGAGGCTCTGGCGGTACTCGAGCTCCTTGTAGGTCGCCGCGACCCCGACGGCCTGCGCGCAGATACGCGCCAGCGAGTCCAGCAGGTCGGCGTGGACCGAGAGGTCGCGGTCGTCGAGGTCGACCAGCTCGAGCGAGCCGACGAACTCGCCGTGCGCGGTCAGCGGCGCCCAGGCCAGCGCCTTGCAGCCGCGACGCTCGAGGGCGAGGCGCGCGCGCCGGTCGAGCGTGCGGTCGCCGGCGCGCAGGCAGACCAGCGACGCGGCGGCCGGATCGCCGTCAACGGGGATCCGCTCGGTCGCCGGCCACGTCGCCCCCGGGGAGCCTCGGTCGATCCTGCTCCCGCCGGCGGAGGCGACGAGACGCAGCCGGTCGCCGTGCGTCAGGCAGACGTCGCAGCGCGCCGAGCCGGTGAGGTCGCAGAGGGCGCGGGCTGCTTTCTCGGGGACGTCGCCGGGTCGCCCGGCGATCAGTGCGGCGAGGTCGAGTCCGGCCGCCAGCGTGGTGTGCAGCGCGTGGTTCTGGCGCAGCAGTTCGGAGAGGTCACCGGGGTGAACGGTCGCCCCGGCGATCTCGGTGTCGGGGAGGAGGGCCAGCACGTCGTCGGCGAGATACCGGCGATGGCCGCCGGGAGTGCGGAACGCGGCGATGCGGCCGGCGTCCGTCCAGCGCCTCACGGTGTTGGCGCTGACGCCGAGCAGGCCGGCTACGTCTGTGACGCGCAGCCAACGGGTCCCTGGGCTGTCCTTCACGGTCGCCATGATCTGGTCAGTGCATCGGCTGCAACGGTTCGAAGCTTGACCAAAACTCCCACGCCGCTGCCTGCGCCCGGGAGCTTCGGGAGGATGCGCCCGACGTGCGGTCGCCGAGGTCGCCGGTCCGACGTGGCGCGGGACGCCGCCGCGGCGTAGCATTCGCCATACCGATGAACAGCGGCGGGCGGCTGCCTGTCGCAGTCCAGCCAAGGGAGCGGAGTATGGTACGCAAGGGCAGGGTCGAGGGCAAGGTCGCCCTCATCACGGGGGTCGCGAAGGCCGACAGTATCGGCTTTGCGACGGCGAAGGTGCTTGCCGAGGAAGGCGCTCTGCTGGCCATCTGCGACATCGCCGACGCGGTCCACTCCTGCGCGGAGGCGCTGCGGGAGTCGGGAGCCACGGTGAGCTCCCACACGGCCGATCTCACGAGAATGGGCGAGGTCAAGGCGCTGGTCGCCGAGGTCGTCGAGTGTCACGGGCGCATCGACGTGCTCGTCAACAACGCCGGCATGGTCGTCTTCGGTCAGGAGGAGGACTTCACCGCCTTCCAGGATCTCAGCGAGGACGCGTGGGATTTCGGCATCGCCATCAACCTCAAGACCCAGTTCAACGTGACGCGCTGCGTCGTTCCAGGGATGATCGAGCGCGGCTACGGGCGCATCGTCAACATGAGTTCGGTCACGGGCCCGGTGGTCGCCAACCCGGATGAAGCCGCCTACTGCGCGGCCAAGGCGGGCGTCCTCGGCATGACGAGGGGCCTGGCTCTCGACGTGGCGAAGCACGGCGTCACCGTGAACGCGGTCGGACCGGGCTGGATCCAGACGGGCTCCACCGCCGACGGCGAGGACGTCGGCGGCCTCAACACGCCGATGGGCCGCGCCGCCTTTCCTGCAGAGGTCGGCAAGCTGGTCTGCTTTCTCGGCAGCGACGATGCGAGCTACATCACCGGCCAGCTCGTCGTGATCGATGGCGGCAACACGATCCAGGAGTACAAGGGGCCGAGCGACCTGTACTACTGAGATGCCGCTCCCGGCTGTATGCTAGCGACATTGAACCACCGTTCAAGGTACGCGACAGGGGGAGGCGTATGGCGTTCGACATGAACGGCAAGACCGTGGTCGTGACGGGTGCCGCCGGCGGAGTCGGCGCGGCCAGCGCGCGGCGCTTCGCCGAGGCGGGAGCGTCCCTGGTCCTCGGCGACCTCAACGCGGTCGCGCTCGAGGATCTGTGTGGCAGGCTCGCCGCGCTCACCACCGTCCACGGCGTCACCTGCGACGTCAGCGACGTCGCCGACGTCGAGAACCTGATGGCCGAGGCGGCGTCCGAGACGGGGCGCATCGACGCGCTCGTGAACACCGCCGGCCTCTGGGTCGAGGGGCCCACCGAGGCCATGACGGAGGACGAGTGGGACCGGGTGATGGCGGTGAACCTCAAAGGGACCTTCTTCTGCTGCAGCCGGGCGATCCCGGAGCTCAAGAAGACGCAGGGCTGCATCATCAACCTGAGTTCCGACTGCGGTCTCGTGGGAACGCCCGAGACCGCCATCTACACCGCCTCGAAGGGCGGTGTGAGCCTGATGACGAAGTCGCTGGCGCTGGAACTCGCCCCCTTCCTGGTGCGGGCGAACGCCGTGTGCCCGGCCGACATCATGACGCCGATGCTGCAGTATCAGGCCGACACATACGGAGGCGGTGACCCGGAGGGCTACTTCAAGCGTCTGCTCAGCGGCTATGCGCAGGGTGACAAGGCGCGCTTCATCACGCCCGAAGAGGTGGCGGAGCTCATCTTCTTCCTCGCCTCGCCGCCCGCCGCGCCGATCACCGGCGCCAACATCTCGATCGACTTCGGGACCGCAGCCGGGTACGGCTACGACTGACGGCCGGCCGTGCCGCCCGCCGGGCATCTGCATCGACTCCCAGTAAGGGAAGGAGTTCCTCACCGATCATGACCGACACGCCATTCATCCACCCGTACATCCCGAACTCGGTGCCTGCCGTCAAGCAGGCCATGCTCGACGAGATCGGGCTGAGCAGTGTCGACGAGATCTACGCCGAGATCCCCGACCGGCTGCGCTTCAAGGGCACCCTCGACATACCGCCGGCGATCCTCTCCGAGCGCGGACTGCGCAAGCACGTGCAGGGTCTGCTCGACCGCAACACCTCGGCCGTCGACTACCTCAACTTCTGCGGCGCCGGCTGCTGGCAGCACCATGTGCCTTCGATCGTCGACGAGGTCATCAACCGGGCCGAGTTCGTCAGCGCCTACTGCGGCGGCGACTACTCGGACCTCGGCAAGTACCTCTCACGCTTCGAGTTCAACAGCATGCTCGGCGAGCTGCTCGACTACGACGCGGTCGCCAACCCCATCTACGACTGGGGCGACGTGGCCGGGCGCTCGTTTCGCATGGCCCGGCGTCTCACCGGTCGCGACAAGGTGCTCGTGCCCTCGCACATGAGCCCCATGCGCCTCATGGAGGCTCGCACTCTGTGTCAGCCCGAGGCGATGGCGGGCAGCACCAAGATCCGCTTCTACGAGTGGGACCGCGAGACCGGCATGGTCGACATGGACGACCTGCGGGCCAAGCTTGACGACAGCTTCGCCGCCGTCTACTGGGAGAGCCCGGGCTACCTCGGCACCATCGAGGCCAACGGCGCCGAGATCGTGAAGACGGCGCATGCGCACGGCGCCCTCGCGATCGCCGGCGTCGACCCCATCACGCTCGGCGTGCTCACTCCACCCGGCGCCTTGGGCGCCGACATCGCCTGTGGTGACATCCAGCCGCTCGGGATGCACATGCACGCCGGCGGTGGCTGCTCCGGGTTCATCGCCTTCAAGGACGACGACCCGGTGTACGCCCAGGAATGCCCGCTCGAGCTCTACACCGTGATGGAGACGGCCACGCCCGGCCAGTACGCCGTGGGCGAGGCGATGGCCGAGCGCACCAGCTACGGCTCGCGCGACCAGGGCAAGGACTGGGTCGGTACGGCCTCCGGTCTGTGGACCATCGCCGCAGCCGTGTACATGGCCGTGATGGGTCCGCAGGGCTTCAAAGAGGTCGGCGAGACCTGCATCGCCCGCTCGCACTACGCAGCCAAGCTGCTCGGCGAGATCCCCGGTGTGTCCATCAAGCTCTCGCCGAGCTTCTTCAAAGAGTTCGTGGTGGACTTCGGCGGCACGGGCAAGGCGGTGGCCGAGGTCAACAAAGCGCTGCTCGGCCACGGGATCTTCGGCGGCAAGGACCTCTCGGGCGACTTCCCTGAGCTCGGTCAGAGCGCGCTGTTCTGCGTGACCGAGTACTACGACCAGGCCGACATCGAGACCTTGGCTTCGGCTGTCAGGGAGGTGACGGCATGAGTGCGCACGAGACACCGCAGGAGAAGCTCGACGGCCTTGCGAGGCTGCGCCGCGACGGTGGCGTGCTGCGCGACTACCGGTCCCCTCGCTACGATGAGCCCTTCATCATGGAGCAGGGTACGCCCGGCGAGCGCGGCATCCTGGTGCCGCTCGCCGAGGACGACGTGAAGGCGGCCGTGGGTGAGGCCGCGGACTACATCCCCGAAGGGATGGCCCGCGCGGCCGCTCCCGACCTGCCCGAGATGGCACAGTACCAGGTGCTCCGCCACTACCTGCGCTACTCCCAGATGACCCTCGGCATGGATCTGGGCAGCGACATCAGCGAGGGCACCTGCACGATGAAGTACAGCCCGAAGATGCACGAGGAGCTCATCCGCGGCCACAAGTCCGCCGACGTGCACCCGTGGCAGGACGAAGAGTCACTGCAGGGGCTGCTCGAGATCGTCTACACCACCGGCCAGTACCTCAAGTCCATCAGCGGCATGGATGCCTTCACGCTGCAGCCGGGCGGCGGGTCACATGCCGTGTACACCAACGCCTGCGTCATGCGGCGCTACTTCGAGGCCAAGGGCGAACTCGACCAGCGCAGCGAGATGATCACGACGATCTTCTCGCACCCCTGCGACGCCGCCACCCCCATGGTCGCCGGCTTCAAGGTCATCACCGTGATGCCCGACGAGAACGGCTACCCGGATCTCGAAGCCTTCAAGGCCGCCGTGTCCGAGAAGACCGTGGGCTGCATGATCACCAACCCCGAAGACACGGGCATCTACAACCCGCAGATCGACAAGTACGTCGAGGTCCTGCACGACGCCGGCGCCCTGGCGTTCACCGACCAGGCCAACGCCAACGGCATCCTCGGCTACGCACGGGCGCGCGACGCCGGTTTCGACGCCTGCCACTTCAATCTGCACAAGACGTTCTCAAGCCCGCACGGCTGCGAGGGTCCTGCAAGCGGGGCCTATCTGTGCACCGACGAGCTGGCCCCGTACCTGCCGGTGCCCTTGGTCACCAAGGTGGGCGACTCCTACCATCTCGACTACGACCGGCCCGAGAGCATCGGCCGCGTGCGTGGCTTCCTCGGCAACTGGATGGCGGTCATCCGCGCCTACGCGTGGATCCGCAACATGGGGCCCGAGGGCCTCAAGGAAGTGGCCGAGATCAGCGTGCTCAACAACAACTACCTCGACCGGCTGCTTCTGGCGATCAAGGGCGTGAGCCGGCCGTACGCCGAAGGCCACCTGCGGCTGGATCAGGTGCGGTACAGCCTGGAGCAGCTCAAGGAGGACACCGGCATCGGCACCGAGGCCGTCCGCGATCGCCAGGTCGACTTCGGCATCCAGAGTCACTGGATGAGTCACCATCCCTGGGTGGTGCCCGAGCCCTTCACGCCCGAACCGTGCGAGACCTACAGCAAGCAAGACCTCGACGAGTGGGCGGCGGTCATGAAGAAGGTCAGCGACGAGGCCTACGCCGACGCGCAGTTCGTGCTCGACTCGCCGCACGCTCAGCCGATAGACCAGATGCGCCGCACCGAGGCGATGGAGGACCCGAAGGAGTGGGCCTTCACCTGGCGTGCCTACAAGAAGCGGATCCTGAAGCGGACGTAGAAGGGGAGAGAGCCCGGCGGGCGGGCCGGCGTCGTCACCGAACCGGCCCGCCCTCGTCGGACCGCGCCGGCGCCGCTCCGCCCCGCCGGCGCGGTCCGGTATCATGGGGACGACCGGCCGCGCGCCGCAGGCGCTTCGCGGCCGGCTCCACACACGACGAAAGGTCAAGCCATGCCCGCACCACTGAGCACGGGCGCCCGGCTCGCCCGATCGGCGGGTCTCACCGTCTTTCTGGCGACGGCCCTCATGCTCCTGGCGCTCGTCGTCACGCGCCTCGTCGGCGGCCTCGGCAGTGTGCAGGCGATCGCCGTGGCCGTCTCCACGTTCGCCGGCGCGGTGGCCTGCCTGGCCATGCTCATCGACGCCTTCGACCTGTGGGCGCGGGGCCGGCGCATGACCGCCTACAGCCAAAGGATGTTCCACTCGCTGGTCTTCGTCGCCATGCTCGTGGCGCTCGGCGTGAGCATCATCGGGCGCAACTCACTGCTTCTGCTGCTCATGGCGCCGTCACTGATCATCTACTTCTTCATCGTGCGCAAGCCGGTCCGGGCCGGGTCTGCGACGCAGCGGACCGCCCGGGGCGCGACCCGCGGCGGACCGTCCCGCCAGTCGGGGTCACGGTCCGGCTCATCCGGGTCGCGGCAGCGTCGCGGCGGCAGGAAGCGTCGCTGACGCAGCGTGGAGAGCGGCCGTGTGAGCAGACTCGGAGTCATCGTCAACCCCGTCGCCGGTGTCGGCGGCCGTGTCGGCCTCAAGGGCAGCGACGGCGCCGACATCCTGCGCTCGGCGCTGGAGCGAGGTGCCGTGCGCGACGCTCCGCGTCGCGCACGGCTGGCGCTCGAGCGTCTCTCGCGTCTTCGCGACCAGGTGGAGGTGCTCACCTGGCCCGGTGAGATGGGCGAGGACGAAGCGCGCGCGGCCGGCTTTGAGCCGCGTGTTCTGGGCACCCTCAAGGGCCGCCGCTCCTACGTGCTCTGCGAGCAGGAGCGTCGCGCTGGCGAGCCGGTGGCCATCGGCTGTGACGACTTCGTGCTGACCACGCCGGCCGACACCGAACAGGCGGCACGCGAGCTGCTCGCCGCCGGCGCCGACCTGCTCCTCTTCGCAGGTGGCGACGGCACGGCGCGCAACATCTGCAACGCCGTCGGCGACCGGGTCCCGGTGATCGGCGTGCCGGCCGGCGTCAAGATCCACTCGGCCGTGTACGCGACCACGCCCGCGGCCGCCGGCGACGTGGCGGCGCTCTACCTGCACGACCGGCCGGCCGGTGTGCGCCTTCGCGAGGGCGAGGTCATGGACATCGACGAGCAGGCGTTTCGCGAGAACCGCGTGTCCGCCCGGCTGTACGGCTACCTGCTCGTTCCCTACGCTCGCGGACTCACGCAGAGCGCCAAGGCCGGTGGGGTGGCCGGTGAGGAGCGGGCGCTGAACGACGTCGCCACCGATGTGGTGAACGGCATGCGGCCCGGCGCCTTGTACCTCCTCGGACCGGGCACGACGACGCGCGCGGTCATGGACCGTCTCGGCCTGTCCAAGACGCTCCTGGGCGTGGACGCCGTCCGCGACGGCGAGCTCGTCGGAGCCGACCTCGGCGAGAGTGACCTGCTCGCGCTTGTCGGCGACTCGCCCGAGGCGTACATCGTGGTCACCGTCATCGGCGGGCAGGGGCACGTCTTCGGCCGCGGCAACCAGCAGATCAGCCCGGCGGTGATCCATCGCGTGGGCAAGGCCGGCATCGTCGTCATCGCCACCCAGACCAAACTCCTCAGCCTGGGGGGGCGGCCGCTGCTCGTCGACACCGGCGACCCCGCGCTCGACGCGGAGCTCGCCGGCTACGTCAAGGTCGTGACGTCGCTCGGCGAGCGCACCATGTACAGAGTGGGCGCCTGAGCGGCCGTCCGCTTCGGTCCTGCGTCCGCCCCGGGCCTCTCTCCCCGGCTTTCTCTCGCTCCCCCTTCTGGACGGACGTCCCGTGCCGCCTAGACGTCCGTCCCATCGTTCTCGGCGGCCCGTTGGACGACGCTGTTGGTACGTGGCGCCGTGCTCCCGCGGCGACGGAAAGCGAGGCAGTGGTGAATGAGTACGCGAACCGCCTGATGGAGCCTGAGGGCCGGGTTCCCGACGGCCTCGGCTCGGAGTACTGGCTGGCGCCACGGTTGCCGTACGCGTTGCGCGAGCGCGTCGAGAGCGTCTTCGAGATCCTCTCGCACCTTCCGCTGGAACAGCCGCTGGCTGTTGTCGCCGACGCCGGCAAGACCGCCGCCGTCAACGCGCCGCTGCTGCGCCTGCTGGGCGGCGCGTCGCCGGATCTCGTCGGGCAGATGTGGTCGCGAGTCATGCCGGGCTGGCCGGATCGAGCGCGCGGTCTTCGGCGCGAGGGGGAGCAGGCCTTCGAAGAGCACCTGCTCGGCGCCGGCGGAGACAGCGTATGGGTGCGCGTCTCGCTCGGCCCGCTCGCCGAGAGAGGCGAGGAGCGGGCGATGGCGTACGCGCTCTTCATCAGCAGGCCAGACGTGGAGACCGTGGACCACGACGAGGTGCGGCGTCTGCGCAAGAGCCTGGAGCTCTTCGCCGACACGCACACCGACTACGTGGTCGAGGTGGATCGCGACGGCGTGATGACGTTCGTGAGCCCGTCCTTCTGCCGCGTCCTGGGCGCGACCGAGGCGGAGCTCGTGGGCTGCGCGTTCGCCTCTCGCGTGCTGGAGCAGGACCGGCTCGCCGTCACGGCCGGCCTCGAACAGGCGCTGACGCCCCCGTTCTCCGGGGCGATGAGTGCGCGCCTCGCGGTCGAGCCCGGCACGCCGGTCGAGTGGCAGGTCGACGCCGTCATCGGTGACGGGATCGTCGGCCTCGACCTGGTCGGTAGGTCGGGCGGCCGAGCCGGAGAGCCGACTGCCGATCCGGCTCCCGATGCTGTCCACGCGCCGGTCCGCGACGTGCGGCTGGCGGCGATCGAGGAGAAGCTCGGAGCGTTGCGCCCGGGCGACCCGGAGAGCTTCTACGCCTTGGCGCGCGCTGTCGCCGCCGCCGGGGGGATCGAGTGCGTTCCCTGCGCCGCGCCCGCCGACGTGGCCGTCGGTCCGGCGATCAGCTGGCGACTGCCGCCGGCCTGAGCGCTGCTGTCGAAGCCGACCCCCGCGTGTTCCTGCGCCGGCGTTCAGCCGGCCCAAACCTCCACGGCTGCTAACTTGACACTGGAAAACTGCGCAGAAGCTTATACAATATGCTTCATCGGTAGCCTGCGTAGGGTCCGCGCCTGGGTACGTGGGCCTCACCTGCGGGACGCGACGGCCGCGCCGCCGCCGCAATCACGCCACAGCAAGGAGAAGGAACAGCATGAAAGCTCTCGTCGTCGGTACCGGTGGTGTCGGCCAGTCCATCGCCGCGATCGCCAAGCGTCGCGACCCCAAGGGTGAGTGGCTCGAGAAGATGGTGATGGCCGACTACGACGGCAAGCGCGCTGCCGACTTCGTCGCCACCCTCAATGATCCGCGCTTTGTCGCCGAGCAGATCGACGCAGGCGATGTCGCCGCCGTGGCCGCGCTGGCCGAGAAGCACGGCGTCGACATCCTCATGAACCTCTGTGCTCCCAACTTCAATCCGCCGCTGCTCCAGGCCGCGCTCAAGGCGAAGGTCCACTACCTGGACACCGCCATGACGCTCAGCGAGCCGCACCCGACCGACCCGATGCACAAGTGCGGCGTCAAGCTCGGCGACAAGGAGTACGCGCTCAGCCCCGAGTTCGAGAGGATCGGCAAGTACGCGCTCGCCGGCTTCGGCGTCGAGCCGGGCATGGCCGACTACTTCGCCCGCTACGCCGCCGACCACCTCTTCGACGAGATCGATGAGATCGGCATCCGCGACGGCAGCAACCTCGAGATCCCCGGCGCCAAGGGCATCAGCTTCGGCTTCAGCGTCTGGACGACCATCGAGGAGTGCAACAACCCCGCGATCGTGTACGAGAACGGCGAAGTCCACACCATAGAGCCATTCGCCGAGCTCGAGGACTTCTGGCTGCCCGAGGGCATCGGCGAGGTCGAGGTCGGCCACGTCGAGCACGAAGAGGTCATCCAGATCGCGCACAACGCCGACCGTCTCAAGGGCGTCAAGAAGGCCACCTTCAAGTACGCGCTCGGCGACGAGTTCATGGCAGCGATGGACGTCTTCCGCTCGGTGAACATCGACAAGGCCGAGAAGATCAAGGTCGGCGACGTCATGGTCGCGCCGCGCGACGTCATCGCCGCCGCCGCGCCGGACCCCAATGAGATCGGGAAGCAGTACGTCGGCAAGACGGCTGCCGGCACCTACGTGATCGGCAAGAAGGACGGCAAGGAGCGCAAGGTGTACCTGTACCAGGTCGCCGACAACAAGGAGTGCGTGGACAAGTACGGCACGCAGGTCGTCGTCGCGCAGACCGCGTTCACACCCGTCATCACCATCGAGCTTCTCGCCAAGGGCAGCCTCGGCGGCAAGCCGGGCGACCCCAAGAGCGGCGTCCACAACCCCGAGGCGTTCAACGCCGACGACTACGTCGCCCTCATGCCGGCCTACGAGTTCCCCGGCGGCCTGCTCGAGGTGGAGTCCGAGTACAAGATCGCCAAGGATCACCAGGCCTTGCTGGACCTCGCGAAGTAACGACAGATCCGGGAGCGTTGCGCTCCCGCCCGGGTGACCCGGCCGGCCGCGCGTGAAAGGATGTGCTCGAGCGGAGCGGCTCGTGGTCCGGTGACCACCGCGGTCTTCAAAACCGTCTGCGGGGCGATGCTCTCGTCCTGGGTGGGTTCGACTCCCATGTCGCTCCGCCAGCGTTTTCCTGCCCGGCCTACTCCTCCGGATACTCGATGCCTTCGACGGTGAGGTCTCTGTCGCCGGCGGGCCGGCGCCAGAGCACCGTCGCCCCCACGCGTGCCTCTAGCAGCGCCTCGGCGAGCGGTGAGACGTAGCTGATCTTGCCCTCCTTGAGGTCGGCCTCGTCCTCGCCGACGATCGTGAAGGTCCGGCGCTGGCTGCCGTTCTGGCTCACGGTGACGGCGGCCCCGAACTCCACCTTGCGCCGCGCCTGGCGCCGGAGGTCGACGGGGATCGCGCTCTCGAGCCGGGCCGCGTAGTAGCGCAGGTCGCGGTCGACGTAGGCCAGCCGTTCGCGCGCCATGGCGTCGTCGTCCAGGAGCTCGAGGCGCCTCGTCTCCAGTTCGTCGATCTTGGCCTTGAGCTGCTGCAGCCCGGCGGGAGTGACATAGTTGGGATGGTCGCTGATCTGCCGCTCCGGCAGGTCCTCAGTGGGCGCGCCCTCATCCGGCTCTTTGACGAACGCTCTGCTCATGGGGAGGCTCCGATCGGGGTGGTTGTCCACTCAGTGTGCCCTTCGACGCCTCGCGATGCACTCCCCCGGCCGCGATTGGGTAGATAGAAGGCGAAGCGCGGCGGCGTAGCCGCCGCGTCATTGCCACGAGAACAAGGGGTGACCATGCTGGACAAGAGGATGCAGGACGCGATCAACGAGCAGATCAACTGGGAGATCTTCTCCGGGTACCTGTACCTGGCGATGTCGAGCCAGTTCGCCGACCTCGGCATGCCGGGCGGCCAGAGCTGGATGGGCGTGCAGTACCAGGAGGAGTTGGCGCACGCGCAGATCATGTTCAACTACGTGCTCTCCCGCGGCGGCCGGGTGGTGCTCGAGGTGATCGAGAAGCCGCAGACCGACTGGCCGGACGGCCTTTCCATGTTCAAGGACGCGCTCGCGCACGAGGAGAAGGTAACGGCGCGCATCGACGATCTCGCTTCGCTCGCGCTGGAGATCAAGGATCACGCCTCCTACAATTTCCTGCAGTGGTTCATCGCGGAGCAGGTCGAGGAGGAGGAGACCGCCTCCGACATGGTGCAGAAGTTCACCATGGCCGGCGAGCACCCGGCGGGGCTCTACCAGCTGGACAAGGAGCTCTCGACCCGCGTATTCACTATCCCGTCGCCGCTCGTGAGCGGCGCCTGACGGGCTCGCTCGGCGTCAGCCGAACGACACGGGCCGGCCGCCCGAAGGGTGGCCGGCCCGTCGCTGTCTCAGAGAGCCCGGACGAGCAGCAGGCAGGGATCCTCGGGTCCCCAGACCTGCGGCAGGACCTCGAGTGGGCGAAAACCCAGCGAGAGGTAGAAAGCGCGTGTCGCGGCGTAGCCGGGATCCGGGTCGCTCGCCGCCAGCGTCTTGACGTGAAACAGCTCGAAACCCTCGGCGCGGGCGTACACAGTCGCGCCTTCGACGAGCGTGCGGCCCACCCCGCGGCGGTGCCACCCCGGAAGCACGGCCATGACGTGCAGTTCCACGGCGCAGTCGCTGGTCGCGCTCAGCGTGAGAAAGCCGACGATCGTGTCGGCGTCCGAGTGCCGCGTGCCCGCGGCTTCGCTCTCCGGCGCGCCGGCGACCTGGGCGACGAACGTCGGACCCGCGTCGGCGGCTCGCGCGTAGGCGACCAGCGCCTCCTCGATGCCGAACCACCCGGGCAGGGCTCGGAGGATGCGTTCGGCGGCCGCGCCATCCCCGGACAGCGGCCCGTGCACGGCGATCAGCTCGGGGCCGCCCGGCAAGGGGCCGACTTCTCGGTCCGTGCTGGGGACGCCGGACTCGCTCACGCCGCTTCGCCTCAGGTGACGTCGCGGCGCAGGGAGATGAAGACGGCCGCGACGCTCACGACGGCGATGTAGGCGATGCTCACGAGAAACGCCTGCGGTCGCGTCAACATGTCGCTCATGAACGCGGCGTCGGCGCCGTCGCCCGGCATCTGGGCGGCGCTCACCTGGTTGAACACGACGAAGGGCAGCCACGCGCCCACCTCAGGCTTGAGAACGACGATGATGTTCTCGACGAAGAGCGCCCAGATGAGCGTGGCCGCGACCGTGATGACCTGGGCGCGGACGAGGGCGCCGAGCGCCACGCCGAACGTCGTGATGAGGCCGGCGACGACGATCTGCCGGGCGTAGTCGCCGATCGTCGACCCGCCGGTGGCGTCGAGGTCGACTCCCCGGATCGCCACGCCGATGCGGATCGCGAGGAAGACGAGTGCCACGGCGAGCAACATGGTCGCCATGCCGACGAGCGCGTAGACGACGAGCTTGACGACCATGACCTGCCAGCGCCGCGGCGTGACGAGGTACGAGTAGGTGATGGTGCCGTGCCGGTACTCGTTGGTCATGCCGAGGATGCCGAAGACCAGCAGGACCAGCGGCACGAGGGCGCTGGCAGTGCCAAGAAAGCCCGTCACCCCGTCTTCCGCCAGCCACTCCTTGGGGAGGAAGGCGAGCAGCAGGATGAGGGGCACGAGCGTGACGACGAGGATGATGATGAAGAGGCCGAGGGCGGTGCGCGTGCTGCGCAGCTTGAGCAGTTCGGCTCGGACCAGGGCGATCACGCCTCCCTCCGCGTGCCGGCGATCTGCAGGAAGAGGTCTTCGAGGCTCGGCTGCTCGGTGCGAAGCTCGTGCAGCACGATTCCCTGGGCGTGGGCGGCGTCGCCGACCTCCGCCGCCGTCGGGCCGCGCACGGCGAGGGCGTCGTCCAGGCGGTTCACGGCCGCGCCGACGGAGCGGAGCGCGGCCTCAAGCCTCTCCGCCTGCGGCGAGCGCACGCGGACGACCGGCTGCGTCCCGGCGGTGAGTCTGTCGATCGGACCCTGCGCGAGCAGCCTCCCCTTGCTCATGATGAGCACGTCGTCGACGGTCTGTTCCACCTCGGCGAGGACGTGGCTCGAGACGAGCACCGTGCGCCCCTCGCCCGCCTGTGCTCGGAGAAAGGTGCGCAGCCAGAGCATGCCTTCGGGATCGAGGCCGTTGGCGGGCTCGTCGAGGATCAGGACGTCGGGGTCGCCGAGCAGCGCCGCGGCGAGTGCCAGGCGTTGCTTCATGCCTGTGGAATAGCCCTTGACCGCGCGCTTCGCGGAGGGGGTCAGTTCCACAAGCTCCAGCGCCTTGTCGACGCGGGCGTCGGGGATGTGTGCGCCCATGGCTACGACACGCAGCGCGTTGCGCCCGGAGCGCCCGGGGTGGAAGCCGGAGGAATCGAGGAGCGCACCGACTCTGCCGGCCGGCGCGTGCAGGTCGCGGTACCGGCTGCCGAGGATCGCGACCCGGCCGGCGGTCGGCCGCACAAGATCGAGGATCATGCGCAGGGTCGTCGTCTTGCCGGCTCCGTTGGGGCCGAGGACGCCGGTGACCGTCCCCTTCTCGATGGTGAAGCTGACGTCGTCGACGGCGAGCACCTTGCGGCCGAAGCGTTTGCTCAGGTGCTCGGCTTCGATGACGGGCATGGCGCCTCCCGGTAGCTGGTCTGGCGAGCGTTCAGAGGGAGTCTACACGAGCGACCTGCCGCGGCCGTCGGCCGACGGCCGCGAATCCGCCATGCCCGTCAGCCGACGATCACGATGCCCAGGTAGCCGTCGACGGTCACCCGGTCGCCGCTGTGGATGAGCTTGGTGGCGCCGGGTACGCCTGTGACGCAGGGCAGTCCGTACTCACGGGCGATGATGGCGCCGTGGATCAGCATGCCGCCGCGGCGCTCCACGATGCCGGCGGCGAGCGGCACGATGAAGGTCATCGACGGCTCTATGGCGTCGCAGACGAGGATCTCGCCCGGCTCGAAGGCGAGGAGGTCGGCCCGGCCGGAGACGATGCGGGCCGTCCCCACCCCCAGGCCCGGCCCGGCCGGCTGGCCGACGATCTGCCGGGCCTGCATGCGGGTGTGGGCGCGGAGGCTCGGGCCGCGCGCCTCGGCGCCGGGCACGGCGGCTCCCGGCGGCGCGGCATGATCGTCTGCGCCGCGCTCGTCTTCGGACGGCGCGTCGGCTGGCCCGAGCGGCGACGGCAGCGAGACGCGCCGCGGTTGCCACCCGGCGGTCGCGAGACCGCGCGCCTCCGCCTCGACGAGTGCGGTCCGCAAGGCCGCCTGGATGCGGTCGAGGTAGGCGTTGTCGTCGTCGCGCAGCCGCCAGCTGGCGCGCCCCAGTTCGAGGAGTGCGCGGGCGTGGTCCCGCGTGTCTTCGGGGTGGCTCTCGACGAAGAGCAGGGCCAGTTGATCAGAACGCGCTGCGCCCGTCGGACCGGAGGTGCGCGCGGCGGTCTCGCGGGGACGCGTCGCCAGGCGACGCACCAGGGCCTTCAGCTCGGCGGGTGACGGATCTTCCCTTCCGGAGCCGCCGAGCTCGAACTCCGCGGCGAAGGCGGCGAGGTCCGCGCTCAGAGCCGCTTCGTCTCCGGCGCGGACCAGGCCGGCCATCGCTTCGAGAGCCTCGTTTCGCCGCTTGCTCAGCAGGGGCGTCGTGGCGAGGACGTCGGCGAACTCGTAGGGGTCGTCCGGGTGCAGCGCGTCGTTGTACGCCTGCCCGAACAGCCGCGCGCCGTGCGCGAACGGGATGAAGTCGCGTGTGTACACGTCGACCCAGTGGTCGTGAGCCTCCTTGCGCCCTGCGAGCTCCGCGCCCAACTGCGCGTCGTCCAGCGATCTGACGTCGACGGCGGCGAATGCGTCTGCCTGACGCGTCATCTCGGGCAGCGCCTCGTCCTCGATGGCGTGGCGCAGCTTCTGAAGGCTCTCGAAGGTACGCGTGAGGCTCAAATACGCCGCCCGGCCGTCGCCCGCGGCCGCTGTGCCCGTCCTGCCGCCGCCCACGCCGCCCGCCAGCGTCGTGATCGGGCGCGCCTGGAGAGCGAAGAGCTCGTCGCTGCGCATCGTCCACTCCACGTCCTGGGGCGCGCCGAAGCGGTCTTCGGCGTCGCGCGCCAGACGGTAGACCAGCGGGACCTCGGCCTCGCCGAGCGGCGCCCGCCTTCGCAGTTCGTCCGGGAGCGGCGCAAGGCGCACGCCGGCCGGAGAAGGGACGACCAGCTCCAGCCGTTCCGCCTCCCGATGCGCGAGCACGGCGCCGTCACGTCGCGCGAGGGTCCATCTGTCGGGCTCCACCGAGCCGTCGACGAGGCCCTGGTTGAGGCCGTGGACGGCTTCGACGAGGGCGTGCGCAGACTCGTCCGGCGCGACGCTGAAGGCCACGCCCGAGCGCTCACCGGCGACTATCTCCTGGACGACGACCGCCATGGCGCTGCGTCCGGGGTCGAGACCGAGCTCGCGTCGGTAGAGCAGCGCGCCGTCCGACCACAGCGACGCCCACACGAGCTTCACGTGCTCCAGGATCTGCGGCACTCCGCGCACGTTCACGTACGATTCGTGCAGCCCGGCGAAGGAGGCCTCGGCCGAGTCTTCGCCGGGCGCCGACGAACGCACCACCGTGGCGACGGAGGCGAAGCGGCCGGCAAATCCCTCGGCGAGCGCCGCCTCCAGGTCTTCTGGCAGCGGCGTCGTGAGGAAGAGGTTGCGCACGCGCAGGGCAACGTCCCAGATCTCCTCCCAGCGCATGTCCTCGAAGGCCTTGCGATCGAGCTCCGCCAGGATGCGCTCGCGCAGGTGTGTGCCCGCGAGAAAGGCGTGGTAGGCGTCGGTCGTGACGGCGACGAATGCGGGGACCCGCAGGCCGGCGGCCTGCAGGCGGGCCAACGCAAGGGCCTTGCCGCCGACGCGGGCGCCGAGGGCGGCGGTCACGTCGGCGTCTGCGACGACCACGACAGGCGCGTCGGGAGCGTTCATTCGAGATGGATCTCGGTGACGTTCTGGAAGCGTCGCACGACGTAATAGGTCGCGACGCGGATCTCCACGAGGGCGCTGCTCGGTGATGCCGCGAAGCCCCCGAGGTGCGGGTGCCGCGCGGTGAAGCCGCGCAACGCTTCGTCGTGCTCGGCGCCTTGAGGCTCCCGCGCTGCGCCCACGGCGGTGACGGCGGCGGCGTGGTGGAAGTCGAGGTCATCGGCCGAGCGGTCGTCGACGAGCAGGCTCACCGCCGGGTCATGGGTGAGGAAGTGGAACTTGCGCGTCGCCCGGGGAGTGACGAAGTAGAGGCGCGTGAGCGCGTCGTCGGTCGAGAACGCGACGAGGCTCGCGTAGGGGTGCTCGGGTCCGTGGGTGGCCAGCACCCCCAGCCGCTGGCCGCCGAGCAGGTCGCGGAGGATCTCGGTGGCGTCGGGCTCGGACGTCATGGCTGCAGGTCTCTGCCGTAGAGCTCCCAGTGGCCACTGCGCCGGTCGGCCCAGAAGACGGTGTCGCCGACGACGACGGGGCTCGCCTGCCGGGCGTCGTGGTCGCACACCGCATAGGCTTCGTCGCGCGTGAAGTCGTAGGCCCAGATGTCGCCGTCGCCCTCCCCGTCGGTCGATACCCAGACGGCCACGGTGCGTCCCAGAGCGAGAAACGAGGGTGAGCCGGGCGCCCGGCACACAATCCTGGTCTTCTGCGCGTCCCGGTCCCAGGCCGCGATCGCCGTCGAGCCGCGACCGGTCAGGGCCGACCACACGACGCGGCGCCGGTCGATGGCCACCGAGGTGCCCGTCTTGCCGAGACGGTGCTGTGCTCCGTCTCGGTGAGAGCCCGCCCAGACGGCCGCGGCTTTGCCGCGTCCCGAGATCCAGGCGACCCACAGCCCCGAGGCGGCCAGGTCGCGCACTCGTCCTGCAACGGGCGTGGTGAACGTCTCATCGGTGACGGTGTGCACGCCGGTCAGAGCGTCGTCGGCTGCCGTGGCGCCCGCTCCGCGCTCTACCCAGACGATGGCGTTGCCCGAGATGGCCGGGTCCCGTCCTGTCTCCGCTACCGTCCACCGGCGCGTGGTCACCTGGTTGTACCCCTGGATCTGCGGCGATCCTTCGCCACGCCGGCCGGGCCACGCCGCCCAGATGATCTTCTCGCGAGACGCGGCCGGGAACCCGGTCCCGCGTCCGGCGCTCTGGCGTCCGAGGAGGCGGTAGGGCTGCCGGGTGGCGACGTCATAGGCCCACAGACCCGCGATGGACTTGCTGCGGTCGCGCTGCTCCCACACGACCTGCGCGTCCGTCGCCGTGAGGCCCAGCGCCTCATCCGGCCAGGCCAGGGAGGTCGCACGGAACTCGACGCCCGCCGGCCCGTTCGCCGTCGCGTCGGCGGACGCCGGAGACGGACTGGGGATGACGCCCGTGGCGTACGCGATCACGCCGGGCGTGGCGAGCGCAAGGACGAAGACGGCGATGACGACGCTTCTCAACTTCACGGCCTTCCCCCTCCCCGGCCGCGCAGCCCTTGCGTCCCCTGTACCCTCAACCGCGCCATCGAACCCCTGCTGTGTGACGGGTCTTCCCGCGCGCGGCGGCGGAACGCGGCGGCCGCTCAGACGCGCCGGACGTCAGAAGAGGGATTCGAGCAGCCGGACCGCAAGCCTCCCGACCGGGAGGACGGTTGCGCCTCAGGTGCCGCCCGGCGGCGGCGGGTCGGTGACGTAAGACACGTACATGAAGAGGCTGACGCCGCCGGCCAGAATGGCGGCGATGCCCATGTCGAGCCGGGCGAAGCGGCGGAACGCTCCCCAGACGGTCCATGCGCCGAGCACGATGGCCACGATGTCGGCGGCGAGGATCAGAAGGCGCGGGCCGGGCTGTGCGACGAGAAACGGCCCGGCCAGCAGGCCGAAGAGGCCGGCGGCCACGGCGATGGAGCCCAGGTCGGGCATGGCCCGGCCCGGCTTCGCCGGCGGGCGCTCTCCCGGTCGCGGGCCGGCCGCGCCGCCGGCGTCTGCGCGGCCGCCTTCGCCGTCATGTGTGTCCGGGGGTTTCGCCATTCGCCGAGTGTACCGGCATCCGAGGCCGGCGTCGAAGAGCGCGGCTCAGGTGTGCCGGGCGGCGGCGCGCATCGGCGCCGCCGCCCGGCCCGGTCTCACGCCTCGGTCTCGGAACGCCGGCGATTGACCCGCAGGACGATGCCGATGATGACCATGACCAGCGTCGCGACGACGGCGATGATGATGACGATCACCGTGATGTTCGAGCTCTCGATTGCGGCGGCGGTCTTCGCCGCCGGCTCCACGAACCGGTACGTGTCGATGTTGTTGTAGCTGTAGAGCACGGCGCCCTGCTGCTCACCGGTGGCGTTGCCGGGCACGTGCACCCAGCCCTGCCACCGCGCCGTGTCGTACGCCTCCAGCTGGAACGGGTAGGCGAGGATCGCGTAGGGCGCCGACTCGTAGAAGATCTGCTGCATCCTCTCGATGATCGGCTTGCGCGCCGCCTCGTCGATCGTCTGCGACTGCTGCGTGTTCAGATCCGTGTACTCCGGGTCGGTCCAGAGGCAGTCGTTCCACCCCTCGATCTGCTGCGGCGTGTAGATCCCGAGCATGAACTGCGGGTCGACGTCCTGGGTCCAGTACCAGATGAAGAGGTCCCAGTCCGGCGCGTACGTATCGCCCTTGTAGTTGTACTGGGCGTCGATGAGCGCGCCCGCGTCGAGCACCTGGTACTCGATCTTGATGCCGATTTCGTTGAGCCAGCCGACGATGAGCTTGCCCGCGGTCTGGTTCTCGGGCGCGTCCGACGTGGCGTAGAAGCGCAGGCTCAGCTTCTCGCCGTCCTTGGTCTCGCGGAAGCCGTCGCCGTCGGTGTCTTCGTAGCCGGCGGCGTCGAGAAGCTCGCTCGCCTTGGCGGGGTCGTAGGTGAACAGGCTCTCCGCCGGCGGCTCCCAGTGGTACTTCGAGTACGGGACGATGAGCGTCGAGCCGGTCGTCGCATAGCCGTTCATCGCCACGGAGACGACCTTGTCGCGGTCGACCGCCCAGTTGATCGCCTTGCGGAACTCGGGGTCGAGGAGGACGGGGTTGCCGAGCGAGTCGGGGCTGTCGTAGCAGTTCATGCCGATCTCGGTGAACTGCCAGGAGGTGGCGTTGTTGGCCGCGATGCCCTCGATGCCGCCCAGCTGCGTGAACTGCGCTGCCGGCACGTTGATGGCGCCGTCGATGGTGCCCAGCTTGAGGTCTTGCGCCATCGTGTCTGGGTTGGTGTAGAGCTGGAAGATGACCTCGTCGACCTTGGGTGCGCCGCCCCAGTAGTCAGGGTTCGCCTCGAGGCGGACGAACCTGCCCTTCTGCCACTCGACGATCTGGAAGGGCCCGTTGCCGACGATCGGCGGCTTGTTCTGGTACGAGCTCGTCGCCGCCTTGCCGCTCACCTTGCTCCAGATGTGCTCAGGGAGCATGGGGACGACCATGCGGAGCATGTTCGCCTTGGGAGCGCTCGTCGTGATCTCGACCGTCGTGTCGTCCACCGCCACCGCTTTGGTGATGCCGTCGGTGTACGCCGCCATGTTCAGCAGCTGGTTCTCGTTGATGTAGTTGAAGGTGAAGGCGACGTCCTTCGCGGTCACGGGGACGCCGTCGTGCCACGTCGCGTCGTCGCGGATGGTGAACGTCCACACGAGGCCGTCGTCCGAGACCTCCCATGCCGTGGCCAGCTCCGGCCGCGGCTCCAGCGTCTCGGGGTCGAAGCCGACGAGGAAGTCGTAGTTCATGTGCCAGAGCATGTAGTCGGTGCCCTGGATGCCGATGAAGGGGTTGAGGTTGTCCGGCTCCTGGACCCAGCCGATGTGGAGGGAGGTCGCGTCGCCCGCCTGAGCGTCGCCGGTGGCCGGCGACGGGCTCGAGTCGGCGAGGACGGTCCCGCACAGCGCCAGCGTCGCCAACGCCGCAAGGAGGATGGTGAAGAGGGGCTTCGCGGATAGTCCGCGACGCGCCTCACGGTGATCGGCCATGCGGGTTCCTTTCGCTGATGCTGATCCGGGTGTCCGCCGCAGGCTCACGGCCTGCCTGCCGGCGGGGTGGTGGCGAGTCTGTCGATGGCGCCGGCGGCCTCGCAGTCGAGCGTGAACGCCGGCCCTTCGGCAAGGATCTCGCCGAGCCGGCAGCGCACGCGCTCGAGCAGGGTGCCTCCGTCGTGCGCGAGCCAGCGCTCGTGCGTGTTCTGGTCGAGGAGGGCCGGCCGCCAGAAGCGTCGGTGGTGCGAGCGTGTCATACGCGTGCCGAGGTGGTTGCCGCCGGGCCCGACCGCCTCGACCTCCAGGAGGGCGAGCGACTCGTCGTCCACCGGCACCTCCTCGAGCAGGGCGCGCGCGTACCCGGCCATCTCATCCCCGAGCACGAGGCCCTCGAGTGCGCTCTGCAGCCCGCTCTCGAGGTAGCCCAGGTCGTGGAGCAGCGTCGCGCGCGAGAGCGCTCCCAGGATGGTCGCGACGCCGAGCTCGAGCGACCATTGTTCATCGAGCAGCTTGCTGTCCGAGTGCCCCGCGTACGACCAGCTTGGCAGGCCGTACCGGCGGATCAAGTCGAGGTGCGCCTGGTTGGCGAGAAAGATGCCGGGGGCGTTGTAGACGTCGACGAAGGACTGCATGTTCATGACGCCGGTGCCGGCGCCGAAGACGAACGGGGAGCCCGGCCGCGCCAGCTGGTGCAGGACGAGGCCGGCGAGTATCTCGGCGTTGGCGACGGCGACGCAGGCGGAGAGCGACGCCGGGCCTTGCGAGCCGGCCGAGACCGAAGCGGCCAGCACCAGCGGCACCTCGAGGTCCGCGCAGGCGAGCGTCTTGCTGCAGGCGACGTCGTCGAGCATGAGGGGCGGCGAGCTCATGGTGAGGCAGGCGAGGCTCGCCTTCTCGCCGCACGCCTCCGCCATATCGTGCATCGCGTAGAGTGACGCGCCGCCAAACGGGCTCGAGACGACGATCGGCTTGCGCGTGCCGCGCAGCATCGCCGCGAACTGCCGCACGTCGACGATGTCGTTCTCGACGTCGTCCGGCAGGCCCATGCTCATCACGAAGTCGATGTTGGGCAGGTGGTCGGCGACGACGGCGGCGCGTTCAATGTCGGCGAGGCGGGCGCGTCGCCGCTCGCGGGTGTCCGGGTCCGAGACGTAGAGGCAGTCGGGCCCGCTGCCGTAGTGACTGAGGCCGTCGCGCAGTTCGAGCGGCGGTGTTTCGCCGCCGCGCGAGCGCAGTTCCCACGTCCGTGGGGCGCTCGCGAGCGCGGTGTCGACGAGCGCCGCCGGCAGGCGCACGCGCTCTCCTTCCACGGAGGCGCCGGCGGCGGCGCACAGCTCGCGTGCGTGCTCGTGCTTCATCTCCACGCCGGCGCCCGCGAGGAGCTTCAGAGATGCTTCATGGACACGCCTGCAGGCGTCGTCGTCCCAGACGCTCAGCGTGGCGCTATACAACGGTAGTCCCTTCGCAACGATCCTCCTGTGGTGGGGATGCGTGTCGTCGCCGGCAGTGCGCGCTGACGCGCGCGTCTCCGGCGGCCGGGCGTGCGAAGGGTCTCAGCAGGGGCCGCGCTCGGTGAAGAGCTTGAACCACATGCCGCCGAAGTAGCGGCTTGAGTGGACCCGCGAGAAGAGGCTGTGCGCCGCCGACGCCTGGGCGCGATGGAGCGCGTTGGCAGCGTGCTTCCGGCCGGTGACTGCGGTGCCGAACCTGTCCCCCACGGACTGCTCCCCCAAGCGACTCGCACAGCGTGCGCGTGCTGCCCATTAGATGCCGGGGCGGGAGCGGAGTCAACAGGGCCGGGCCGCGGGCGAATCCGGCCTCGCCCTCATCGCCGCGTGGGCGGTCGTGACCGGCGTGGTGGAGGTGGAGGCTGGTGTGCGGCTCCGACGGCTTGCCTCGGGAGAGACGTCCCTGCTCCTCGCCGGCGGTCTCTCGCTCGTCGTCGGGATTGCTCTGGTCGCCCTTCCCGAGTCCGAGGCCGTGCGTCTGGCGTGGGCGATCGGCGGCTTCGGCGTGCTCTCCGGCGCGACGCTGATGCTCGTGGCGACGCGTCTGCGCCGGCCCCCTCAGCTCGCCGGGACCTCCTTCTCGAAGAAGTGGGTGGCGCCGCGCTTCGACTCGAGGCCGGCGGAGCGGTAGAGGTGCATGGCGCCGGTCGGGTTGTCTGCGTCCACGCCCAGGTAGGCGAGCGGCAGGCCTCGGCGCCGCAGTTCGGCGCACTCGTGGAGCAACAGCGCCCGCCCCAGGCCGCGGCCGCGCCACGGGCGCCGCACGAAGAGCTCGTCGATGTAGCCGCCGAGCGGTGTCTCAAGCGCCAGGACGGCGCCGGCCACCTCGTCGCCCTCCCAGGCGACGAACCAGAGGCCGGGGTCGAAGTCGGCTCTGGCGAACCGGTACTCGAGCCACTCCTCGAGGCTCATCGCCGTCGGGCGAAAGTGGTCGAGGAAGGCCTCCTCGCCGGCGGCGTGGACGACCCCTTCGTCGCGGTCCCGGCGAAAGCCGCGAACCGTGATCTCCGGCGGCCACACCGGCGTTTCGAGCGGCTGCGAGAGGTCGCGATCGAGGCGCATGAACGAGCGCACCTTTCGGAAGCCGTGCTGCGCGAACAGGGCGATGCGCGCGACATCGCCCTCGTGTGTCCACACGCCGAGCGCGACGCGTCGATCCGGAGCCGTGCGGGCAAGCTCGGCGGCGCGCGTCTCTTCGAGGCTGAGCAGCGCTTCGCTGAGCCCGAGGCCGCGGCGCTCCGGATGGACCGTCTGATCCGCGACCACCTCGCGCGGCGGGTTCTCCGTCCAGCAGAAGCCGTAGGCGGCGGGAGCCCCGCTCTCGTCCTCGATGAGCCAAAGGTCGTCGTCCATGCTGAGCCTGGGCAGCGCCCACTCCTCGTGCACCTCCTCGACAGTGACGTCGCTGTCGCCGTGGCGAGCGACGTCCACGGCGCGGCGGATGCCGGCCACTGCCGCGGCATCCGCGGCGTGCGGCCGGCGCAGGCGGTAGCCGGCGGGAAGCGAGAGAGGCTGATCGATGTCCGTCATGTGGCACGCTCCGTGATGCAGCACGATCGGTCTCCGGCCGGCTCTCGGGCCGGACGGTGGAGCGCAAGTCTACCGCGCCGCCACGCGAACCAGGCGGGACTGTGGCGCGTCTCCGGCTACGGGCGGCGGCAGGCGCCGCCGGCGCCTGCGAGAGGAGC
Source organism: uncultured Actinomycetes bacterium (assembly GCA_963709345.1). Taxonomy (GTDB): domain Bacteria; phylum Actinomycetota; class Thermoleophilia; order UBA2241; family UBA2241; genus CAIXSE01. Next base: position 107,189 of record CAVPVX010000001.1, on the reverse strand, counting down.
ATCGATGAGACACGCACAAGGGGCGGTGCTCGCGGCCTTGGCCGTACTCGTGGCGCTGCCGGCCGCCGCCGCCCTCGCCGGTTGCGGTGGGACCGCCTCTCCGCCGCCGGCAACGCCTCCTTCTGGCGCGGCCGACATCATCGGCGTCGTCCGCGACCTCACTCCCGGCGGCGATGCCGGCAGCGTCGTTCTGCTCGTCGTCGCCGACCCGGGCGTCACGACCTCCTACGACCGCGCCTCGGTTCGGGTCACCCCGGAGACGGCCGTCTGGGCCTCGGCGGGTGAGGGCAGGACGGCAGCTACCGGGGCGGACCTCGCCGAGGGTCAGCGCGTCGCGGTGTGGTTCACCGGGGGCGTGGCCGAGTCGTATCCGGTACAGGCCACGGCCGGCGACGTCGAGATCCTCGCGTGGCTGGAGTAGGGGCGCGGGCTCCGGCTTCACCCGCCGCGGCGTGGGCGTCGCTCAGCCCGTGTGCATGAAGTTGATCACGTCGCCGTCCTGGACGACGTACTCCTTGCCCTCGGTGCGCAGCAGCGCCTTCTCGCGCGCGGCGTGGAACGACTTCAGCTCGATGAGGTCGTCGATGTTGACCACCTGGGCGCGCACGAACCCGTGCTCGATGTCGCTGTGGATGCGGCCCGCGGCCTGCTTGGCGGTCCAGCCACGCGGAAGCTGCCAGGCGCGCGACTCACTGCTGCGGTAGTCGCCGGTGAAGAAGGTGATGTAGCCGAGTACCTCGTAGCAGGCGCGGAGAACGACGTCGAGCGTGCCGGCCTCGTCGGCGCCGAGCTCGGCGCGGAACTCGGCCGCGTCCGCCGGGTCGAGGTCGGCGAGCTCGGCTTCGAGGCGCGCGGCGACGGCGACCACCTGGTCGCCCCTTCCGCGCGCCCACTCCACGAACTCCGCGTGCTGCTCCAGCGCGCCGGCCGCGCTCTGATCGTCGTCGGTGTCCAGGACGAACAGCACCGGGCGGTCGCTCACGAGGGCGAGCTCGCGGAAGAGAGCCTCGTCTCCCGGAGCGCGTTCGATGGCGCGCGCCAGCTTGCCGCCGAGCAGTTCCGCGTTCAGCGCCTCGAGGACCTCGAGCTCGTGCTTCGCCGCCTTGTCGCCGCTGCGCGCCGCCTTGCGCGTCTTCTCGAGGCGGCGCTCCACGAGCTCCACGTCGCTCAGCACGAGCTCGGTCTCGACGAGGTCGACGTCGGCGCGCGGGTCGAGCGATGCGCGCACGTGCGCGACCTCGGCATTGGCGAATACGCGGACCACGTGCGCCACGGCATCGACGCCGCGGATGTCGGCGAGGAAGCGGTTGCCGAGCCCCTCGCCGCGGCTCGCTCCCTCCGCCAGGCCGGCGATGTCGACGACGTCGATGGTCGCGTTGACCTTCTTTGGCGTCTCGAGGACCTCGTCCAGCTTGTCGAGGCGAGGGTCCGGTACGGCGACGACGCCCAGATTGGACTCGGCGGAGGTGAACGCATACGCGGTCGCGGCCGCCTGCGCGTGGGTGAGTGCGTTGAACAGAGTGGTCTTGCCGACGTTGGGCAGACCGACGATGCCGAGCTTCACGGGCGCCTCTTCAGTTCGCTGGTGAGCAGGGTCTCGAGGAGCAGCGAGAGGTCGGCGAGCTGGGCCTTCACTCTCCCCGGGTAGGTGTCCTCGATGTAGGCGACCGTGTCCCGGCCGGTGTCCCAGAGCGGTGGGCCTTCGGCGGTCGCCGCCGTGCGCCGCCCCTGCGTCTTCTCCCACGACACGGCGCTGAAGACGGCCGTCGCGCGCCCCTCCGTGGCGAACGGCAGATCGTCGGCCGGCGCCAGCGTCGTGCCGGCCGGCCGGCCCGCCGCCGCCGGGCTGGTGACCAGGGGGACGTCGAGCTGGGCGGCGGCAGTCAGGGCGACGTCGCGCAGCCAGTCCGGGCTGCCGGCGCGGCTCGCGACCGACAGCTCGTCGCCGCCGGCGACGGCGTCGAGGTCGATCATGCCGATCGTCGCGCGCCGCTCCACGGCCGTCGAGCGGCGCCAGTAGTCTTCCGCGCCGAATTGGCCCTGCTTCTCGGCGCCGAAGGCGACGAAGACGATCGTGTACGGCGTCGGCCGGCCCTTGACGCGGGCGGCGACCTCGAGAAGCAGGCCGACGCTCGTCGCGTTGTCGCTGTAGCCCTCGCCTGCCGCGACGGAGTCGTAGTGGGCGCCGACGACGAGACGCCGGGGTGACTCCCCCTCCTTGACGGCGACCACGTTGGCGGAGTGGACCCGCTTCTTGCCGTCGCCGACGATGAACTCCATTGTCTGGGGGAAGTACCCGTACTGCTGCATGGCGCCCATGATGAACTCACGCGCCCGGATCTCGCCCCACGTGCCGGCGACCCGGGGGCTCACCCGCCGCGCGAAGACCTTGGCGGTCGCATGGGCGACCCCGCCGTGCGGTGACGAAGAGACGGCCGCCGACGGTCGCCCCGACTTCGTGGCGGTGCGCTCGCAGCCCCCGAAGGCGCCGGCCGCCGCCAAGCCGATGGCGAGCACGAGCACCGCCGCGACGGCGACCGCGAGCTGCCCGCCGCGTGTGGCCAGCGCCGACACGTCAGACCGACGCTGCGACGAGGAGGACCCAGGCGCCGCCGAACAGCAGCCCGTAGAGCAGTCCTCCGAGGACGTCGCCGAGGTAGTGGACGCCGAGGTACACGCGGCTGAAGCACAAGACGAGCGTCAACAGGACGAGCGCTGCGGCGGCCGCTGGGTAGAGGAAACCGAGGGTGAGCGTGCCCACCACGGCCATGCTCGCGTGTGACGACGGGAACGACTTGCTCAGCGGCAGCGGTATCTGCCGCGGCTGGCTCGGGTCGGCGACCGGCGGCCGCGGCCGGGCCACGAGGTGCTTGATGAGAAACCCGCTCACCTCGACCAGGGTCACCGGGACGGCGACGTAGAGCGCCTTGGCGACCGGCCGCGGCTCTCCGGCGAGCCAGGGCAGCAGAGCGAGGACGTACCACAGGATCCCGTAGTTGGCGGTGAGCGACAACCCGCTCAGAGGCAGCGTGAACCACCGCGGGTGCGGCCAGCCGATCGCCGCCCGGCGCGAAAGGTCGCGGTCGAGGCGGTCGAGGCGGCCGGGTGAAGGGGGCGGCACGGCGTCTGTTGAGCCGGAGGCGGATGGCATCGGAATCGGCGTCCAGTATACTATCCGTCTTCTCGCTCCCACTCGCCCCGAGGGATGTCCACATGCGGACCACGGTCATCGTCACTGCGCTCGGCCCCGACAACCACGGCCTGCTCGCGCAGGTGGCGACCACCATCGCCCGGCAGAACGCCAACGTCGACGACGTCAGCCAGACGGTCGCCAACGGCATGTTCACGATGATCATGTTCGTATCGTTCGATCAGGGAGAGACGACGATCGCCGAGCTCAAGGAAGCGCTCGAGAAGATCGGCGACGAGATCGGGCTGCAGATCAACGTGCAGCACGAGAACATCTTCAAGTTCATGCATCGGGTCTAGCCGGCGGCAGGGCCTTGCCGGGCCCGCCGGTGGTCGCTCTCATCCTCACGGAGGCAGCCGTGGTCTTCATCACCGCCCAGGAGATCCTCGAGACCGTCGCCATGATCCGGTCGGAGAACCTCGACGTGCGCGCGGTGACGATGGGCATCTCCCTGAGCGACTGCGCGGATCGCGATCCGCGCCGCGCGGCGCAGCGCATCCACGCCAAGATCGTGAAGCGCGCCGGGCGTCTCGTCGCGGTCGCCGCGGAGCTGCAGGAGAAGTACGGCGTGCCCATCGTCAACCGCCGCGTGTCGGTCACGCCGATCGCCGACGTCGTCGGCGGCGACGACCCGGCCGCCTTCCTGGAGGTCGCGCACGCGCTCGACGCCGCCGCCGACGAGGTCGGGATCGACTTCCTCGGCGGCTTCAGCGCGCTGGTGCAGAAGGGGTTCACGCGCGGCGACGCCGCCCTCATCGAGGCGATCCCCGACGCCATCGCCGGCACCCGGCGCGTGTGCTCCTCCGTCAACGTCGCCTCGACGCGCGCCGGCATCAACATGGACGCCGTCCTGCGTATGGCCGACGTCCTGCTCGCGGTCAGCAAGCGCACCGCCGACGAGGACTCCATCGGCTGCGCCAAGATCGTCGTCTTCTGCAACGTCCCCGAGGACAATCCCTTCATGGCCGGCGCCATGCACGGCAGCGGCGAGGCCGAGGCCAGCATCAACGTCGCGATCTCCGGTCCGGGTGTCGTGCGCAACGTCGTCGCCGGCCATCCGCAGGCGTCGTTCATCGAGCTGGCCGACCTCATCAAGCGGACGACGTTCAAGATCACGAGAGTCGGGGAGCTCATCGCCCGCGAGGCGTCAGAGATGCTCGACGCCGAGCTCGGGATCATCGACCTCTCCCTGGCGCCGACACCCGCCGTGGGTGACTCCATCGCCGAGATCCTCCAGAGCATGGGGCTGGAGGCCGTGGGGGCGCCCGGCACTACGGCGGCGCTGGCGATGCTGAACGACGCCGTCAAGAAGGGCGGCATCATGGCCACGTCGTCGACCGGCGGGCTCTCCGGCGCCTTCATCCCGGTCAGCGAAGACGCGGCGATGGCGAAGGCCGCCGCCGACGGTCACCTGACGATCGAGAAGCTCGAGGCGATGACGGCGGTGTGCTCGCTGGGTCTCGACATGATCGTCGTGCCCGGCGACATCTCTCGCGATTCCGTCGCCGGCCTGATCGCCGACGTCATGGCCATCGGCATGATCAACTCCAAGACGACGGGCGCTCGTCTCATTCCCGCATCCGGCAAGTCGGTCGGCGAGTGGGTGACGCTGGGAGGTCTCTTCGGAGAGGGTCCGGTCATGAGGGTGAACACCGCCGGCAACAGCGCCTTCGTGCGCAGGGGCGGGCGCATCCCGGCGCCCCTCCAGAGCCTGACGAACTAGTCGCGACGCCCGCCTATCCTTGGGCCTGCGTCTCCTCCATCATCCGCCGGATGCGCTCGGCCGAGTCGAGCATGCCGAGCGCGCGTGAGACCTTCTCGGCCTCCGTGAGCTGGAGGACGGCGTCGATCGTCTGACCCTGGCGGCGGAACTCGGTCGCCTGGTCGATCTCGAAGGCGACGAGGTCGGCCAGCATCCGCCGCACCTCCGGATCCTCGAGGTCGACCATCTTGTTGCTCGTCGTGACGATGATGTCGGAGAGCGGCACCATGCGGCCGCCGGAGCCGGACTCTGGCGCCGTCGCGTCACCGGCGGCGGGCCCGCCCTCGGCGGGCTGCGCGGGCTGCGCGGCGACCGGCGTGGCGCCGCTCTCCGTGTCGATATCGGGTCCCGGCGCGGAGGCTGCGCCCGGTTCAGTGGCCGCCGGGGCGAGTTCGCGGGCGACCTCGGTCTCGGTGGGAGGCTGGGGTAGCTCGGGCTCTGTCGGGTGTTCCGGAACGGGCGCAAGGGGCGATCCCTGAGGCGGAGCTCCGGCATCGGGCCCCCAGTCCAGACCGAGGCCGGTGGAAGGCGACGCTGCGGCGGGCTCGGGGGCCGGCGACTGCGGCTCGCGCCCCCCGGCCTCCGCGACCGCTCTGCTCGCTCCCGGGTCGACGGTCACGTCTTCCATCGGCTGCTCGGCGCGCCCGAGGCGGGAGAGGGTGTCTTGCGGCGCGGCGTCGAGGAAGGACGCCGAACCGGAGCGTTCCTCGGAGTCGGGCGAGTGTCGGTGGCGACGGGTCATCACCAGCGCGATGACGATGATCAGTACCACGAGGGAGGCAACGGCGATGCCGACGATCTGCACAGTGGTCATGGGTCCGGGTCCCGGGTCGTTCGTGCCTGGCTGCTAGATGTTCGCCCCGACTCTCACCATTCCCTGCCCGGCGGTACAATGGACACGTGATCGACCCCGACCTCATCGCGACGACCCTGACCGATCTCGGGGAGCCCTCCTATCGCGCGCGACAGGTCTACGAGGCGCTCACCCGCGGTCTGGCCACCGACTTCGACGCCGTCACCACGCTGCCCCTGAGCCTGCGCGCGGCACTCGCCGCCCGGCTCCAGGTCCTCTCGCTGACCGAGGCGGAGACGCGCGCCGCACCGCGAGGCGCAGCGCGCAAGACGCTGTTCACCACGGCGGACGGGCATCCGGTGGAGGCCGTGCTGATGCTCGTCGCCGGGCGCGCGACCGTTTGCGTGTCGACTCAGGTCGGCTGCGCCGTGGGATGTACCTTCTGCGCGTCCGGGCGGCTTGGACTGCGCCGTGACCTCACCGCCGAGGAGATGGCCGACCAGGTGCTGCACTTCGCCCGCGTCTTGCGTGCCGAGAGCGACGGCAGAGTCACGAACGTCGTGTTCATGGGCATGGGCGAGCCCTTCCTCAACTACGACCAGACGCTGCGGGCCTGCCGGCTCCTGAACGACGAGGCCGGCTTTGGGCTGGCTGCGCGCGCCATCTCGGTGTCCACCGTGGGCGTCGTGCCGGGCATCGACCGCTTCGCCGCCGAGCCTCTGCAGGCCAACCTGGCGGTGAGCCTGCACGCGGCGACCGACGAGGTCCGCGACCGCCTGGTCCCGCTCAACCGGACGTGGCCACTGGACGACGTCTTTGCCGCGTGTGCGCGCTATGTGGCGCGCACGCGGCGCAAGCTCATGTTCGAGTACGTCGTGCTGCGCGGCGTCAACGACACTCCCGCGCAGGCGCTCGCGCTCGCGCAGCGTCTCCGGCGCCCGCTCTACCACCTCAACCTGATCGCCTACAACGAGACCGGCGGGGAGTTCGCGCGGCCGGAGGCGGGCGAGATGGCCGCCTTCGCGAGCCGTCTGGAGGCCGCCGGCGTGAGTTGTACCGTGCGGCGCTCGCCCGGCGGTGAGATCGAGGCCGCCTGCGGCCAGCTGGCTCTGCGCTACGACACGAGCTGAGGCGGGCCGGGCGGGAGCCGGCCGCCGTGCCCGGCGCCGGCCGTCCGTCAGCCGCCGGGGAGCGCCTGCCGGTAGCCGGCCGCGGCCGCGGCCGGATCCACGCTCACGATGCCCACGTCGCTGCCCAGCTCGAAGCCGGCGATGGCCGCCGTGCGCGGAGCCATCTCGACGTGCCAGTGAAAGGGACCACGCAGGTCGGCCGGCGCCGTGTGCAGCCAGAAGTTGAGCGGGGCGCCGGCGATCACCGTCTTCACCGCGACCAGCGTGCGCCGCAGGGCGACGGCCAGAGCGCCGGGGTCGGCGGCGCGGACGTCGGCCTCGTGCGCCGCCGGCGCCAGCCAGAGCTCGCCGTTGAAGCGGCTTGCGGCGGGCACCCACGCTGTGAAGGCCCCGTCGAGCACGAGGCGCTCTCCGGCCGACTCGATCTCGGCGCAGAGAACGCAGCCTCCGAAGCGGTTGCGGTGGCGCTCAAACTCCATGAGCTCGTCGAGCAGGAGCGGGGTCACCACCGGGGTGGCCACCAGCTGTTCGTGCGGATGCTCGAGCGACGCCCCGGATCCCGCGCCCACGTTGACGATGAGGGTGGCCGCCGCCGCGCCGCCGCGAAACTGCGCGTCGATGCGTCGCTGCCAGACCGAGATCACCTCGGCGAGGCGCGCGTCGTCCAGGTCCTCGAGCTCGACGCCGTGCTCCGGAGCGTGCACGATCACCTCGTGCGCTCCCGCAAGCGCCGGATACTTGTTGGGGACCACGCGTACGCGCCAGCCGCTCGCGTCCGGCGCGCTGCCGGGCGGCCGCAGCGCGTCGAGCTCCGGCGGGGTCAGCCGCTCGTTGCCGGAGCAGAACGGGCAGCGGCGGACGCGGCTCGCGGCCGCGGCGGGGTCTCCCTCGTCGGCCGGCCGGGCCGCCCTGCCGGGCGCCACGATCGCCAGCTTGCCGTTCACGGGGTTGCGGCGCAGCTCTCCTCCGGCCGCCGGCGTCATGTGCGCCGCCCGCCGCCCGCCGCGTGCGGGAGCCTGGTATGGGTGAGGTCGGTGGTCACGCGACGTCACTACCCGCAAGCGCGCGGGTCTACTCGGAGTCCAGCGAGGCGTCGAGCGTCGAGCGCGCGTCCTCTTCCTTGCAGCGGTAGAGCCGTCGCGAGTCGCGCAGGCGGTCGTACCCTTCGTCCAGCACGGCGCCCATCTCTCGCCACAGGCAGACATCGTTCTTGAGGTACTTCGCCCTGATCTCGGCGCTGCAATCGTCGCTGAGAGGGCACGCGTAGCAGACCTCGTCGTCGACGACGTGGGCGGTCTTGCGCGCCTGCTCGCCTTCGTCGATGCGCCGGTAGGCGTCGAGCAGCAACGATTGCACGTCTCCCTCGATCGTGATCTGGAAGTGCGGCATCTGCTCCGGCTCGTCGTAGAGGAACAGGCCGTTGCGCCAGTGCGCCAGTTCGAAGACCTGGTCCATCGTCTGGCGCTCCATGATCGCGCGGATGGAGTCCCGCGTCGTGTAGCCCTTCTCTATGAGCCGCTGGCCCAGGGGCTTGAACTTCTTCTGGTCGCGCGACAGGCCCGCATCTTCCATGAGTGCCTCGGCCAGCTGCTGCTCGGTCAGACAGCCGGCCTTGACGAGGCGCGTGCCGAGCTTCTCGTCGGTGATCGGCAGCGAGATGGCATCCACGCGGCCGTCCGCGAGGTAGATGAAGCCGTACTCCTCGAAGTCGCGCACCTCGAGCACGCCGGTGGCGGCGCTCTGCGAGAGGAACTGCAGGACGCCGGCCAGGTTGAACCGGTTGATCGACCCTTGAAGTAGCATGCCGTCGTTCTATCCGGTTTGCGCTTCCAGTAGCCCCTATCGGCAGGATGGGGCCATCCGTGAGCGCGGCGGAGCCCCGTCCGCGCCCGCCGGGTCAAATTGACCGGCCCTCCGCCGCGCCGCTATACTGCACGTTCTGAATACCGGCAATCGAGCGAGGAAGCTGTGAAGAGGACCTACCAACCGAACACCCGCAAGCGCAGCAAGACGCACGGCTTTCGCAAGCGGATGAGCACGCGCGCGGGCCGGTCGGTGATAAAGAGCCGGCGGCAGAAGGGGCGCAAGCGCCTCTCCGCGTAGCTGCGGGCCCCATGGCCGCCAAGCGCCCGCGCCTTTCGCGCTCCTCCGATTTCCAGCGGATCTACCGGCAGGGTAGCTCCACTGCCTCGCGGTTCCTCGTGCTGTACTGGTTCAAGCGCCCCGCAGAGGCGGGCGACGAGGGTCCCAGGCTGGGGCTGTCGGTGTCGAAGAAGCTGGGCGGCGCCGTCGTCCGGAACCGCGTCAAACGGCTGCTTCGCGAAGCCTTCAAGGGCTGCGCGGGGCGGCTCGCCGAGGAGTACGATCTGGTCGTGATCGCGCGCCCGCAGCTGATCGAGCTCGTCACTCGCGAGGGCCAGGGCGAAAAGGATCTCGTGGGCGGCGCCGTCCGGGAGCTCCTCGGTCGCGCCGGCCTTCTCTCATCTACGGAGCAGGGATGACCAAGGTCTTAATCGCGTTCATCAGGGTGTACCAGTACGCGATCTCGCCGATGCTCGGACGGCGCTGCAAGTACTATCCGTCCTGCTCGAACTACGCCGTCGGCACCCTGCGGGAGCACGGCGTCTTCCGTGGTCTGGCCTTGGCGAGCTGGCGTCTGCTGCGCTGCAACCCGTTCAGCTACGGCGGCTACGACCCCGTTCCGCCGCGACATGAGGTCTGCGAACATGACCACGCCGCGGCCGACATGAGCGCCCGTGTATAACATCCCCATCCTCAAGCAGCTGATCCTGCTGCTTCACTGGATCCTCGTCACGATCAACGACGCGTTGGCGTCGATAGGCCTGAGCCCGGACTGGACCTGGGGCCTCGCCATCATCGGCCTCACGATCATCGTGCGCCTCATCCTCTTCCCGCTCACCTGGAAGCAGTACAAGTCGGCGCAGGAGATGCAGCTCATCCAGCCGCAGATCAAGGAGCTGCAGAAGAAGTACAAGAGCGATCGCGGCAAGCTCCAGCAGGAGACGATGCAGCTGTACCAGGAGCACCGGGTCAATCCGTTCGCCTCCTGCCTGCCGCTGCTGCTCCAGCTCCCGGTCTTCATCTGCCTCTACGCGGCGATCAAGGGTCTGGGCCCGCTCAGCGCCCCCATGTATCAGCCCTCCGTACAGGCCCTCAACGACGCTGCCTTCCTGTGGATCCCGCATCTCGGCTTCCCGGACCCGTACTACATCCTGCTCGTCCTCTACGTGGGCTCGCAGATGATCTCCACCGAGCTGATGCTCGCCACGCAGACCGACAAGACGCAGAAGATGATCATGCGGGGGATGCCGATCATGTTCGTCCTCTTCCTCTTCAACTTCCCGGCCGGTCTGTTCGTCTACTGGGTCACCACCAACGTCTGGACGATCGGCCAGCAGCTGATCATCCGCCGCACCATGCCCAAGCCCGAGCAGCTCGCGGCGCGCGCGAAGGCCAAGCCCAAGAAGCGCAGCCGCTTCATCGAGGCGATCATGGCCTCCCAGGGCGAGGCGATGAAGCAGCGCGAAGAGACCATGACGAAGAAGAAGGGCGGCGCCGGCGGTTCGGCCACCGGTGGGGCCGGCGCCAAGAAGGCCGTGCCCGGCGGGCGCAAGCCGCCGCCCGGCAAGGGCAAGCGCAAGGCCGCGCCGTCTCAGGGCAAGCAGGGCGCAGCCTCCGCCAAGGGCAAGTCCGGGACCGGCTCGTCGTCCACCAAGGGCCAGTCCAAGCCGGGCGCGAAGCAGGGTGCGAAGCCGGGTACGGACCAGGCGGAAAGCCGGGCGCGAAGCCGGACAAGGGTGGGGCCGCCGGCAGCCCCAAGACCACGAGCTCAGACGGCCCGGCGGCCGGCTGACCCCAGCCGCGCCACCCGGCCTTCGTCACCCGACCAGGGAGCAGCAGAGCGATGGAAGAGCCGGACGACCTCCAGCCTGTCGACGACGAAGACGACGACGACGACGAGACCGAGTTCGCGACGATCGCCGGTGCGGCCACCATCGAAGAGGCCAAGCGCAAGGCGCTCGAACAGTTGCGCAAAGTCGTGCCCTACGTGAACCAGGCCGACGTCGAGTTCATCATCGTCGAAGAGGGCAGCAAAGGCGGCTTGTTCGGCCGCGGCAAGAGCGCGGCCCAGGTCGAGGCCCGCCTGTGTCCCTCCTCCGAGCGAGTCGAGAGCGATCTGCCCCCGGACGCCGAGACCCTGCGCGAGTTCGTGCAGACGGTCGTCGACCTTATGGGCATCGAGACCCACGTGGGCGCTGACGAAGCGCCAGAGTGGGTCAAGGCGGACATCAGCGGCGACGATCTCGGTCTTCTCATCGGGCGTCACGGCGCCACCATCGACGCCCTGCAGTACATCTCAGCCATCGTCGTCAACCGCGACCGACGCGAGCGCCGTCAGGTCATCGTGGATGCGGAAGGGTACAGGGACCGGCGCGCGGCGGCGCTCACGGCGCTGGCCGACCGCACCGCCCAGAAGGTCGCCCGCGAGTCGGCGAGCATCGCGCTCAAGCCGATGTCCGCGGCGGAGCGCAAGGTCATCCACCTTCACCTCAAGGACCACGCGCGCGTGGAGACGGTCTCGGAGGGTAACGAGCCCTTCCGCGCCGTCGTCGTGTCGCCCAAGAAGCCGGCCGGTTGAACCGGATGGCCGGCCTTGCCTTAAAGGGTCTGCGTCGCCCGGCCGAATAGGAGCAGTGGGCACCGAGTCGGCGTGCCATGGTACGAGGACAGTCGAGAGAGAGGAATTTCCGATGCGCCGTTCAGTTCTGAGATCGTGGGTCGTGCTGGTCCTTGTGCTCGCGCTGGCCCTGGCCGTCGTGGGGTGTGGCGGCGAGTCGTCGTCAGGTGCGGAATCACCCGCGGCGACGGCCGACATGTCCGCCGACCAGATCGTCAAGGAGAGCGAAGCCAAGATGGCGGCGGTCCAGAGCGGTTCCTTCACCGCCGACTTCGCACTGCAGATCCAGGGCGACGAGAGCAAGATGACCGACCCCACCGCGAAGGCGATGCTGACCGACGGCGTCTCGCTGCACGCCGAGGGCAAGAGCGCCAACGATCCCACCGCCGTCGACATGTCGATGAGCGTCGGGCTGGCCGGGCAGAATCTCGAATTCGGGATGATGAGCCAGGGCGACAAGTCCTGGATCGAGTACGACGGCACCTGGTACGCGCTGGACAGCGACAACGCCAAGAGCCTCGACGATCAGGCGCAGATGGGAGCGGCTCCGACCGAGCAGCTCAAGAGCTTCGGCCTCGACCCCGCCGAGTGGGGCACGACCTACGAGCTCGTCGGCACCGAGGATCTGGGCGGCGTTCAGGTGTACCACCTCACGGCGGTCGCCGATCCGCAGAAGCTCGCCGACGCGCTCATGAAGGCCGCCGAGGATCCGGGTCTCGCGGACAAGCTCGGCGGTGCGGACAGCGAGCTCGGGCAGATCACGCAGGGTCTCGAACAGAGCAAGGAGGAGGCCGCGGAGCTCGGAAAGAGTCTCAAAGAGACGTCGGTCGACTACTGGATCGGCGTCGACGACATGCTCATGTACAAGGCCGAGTTCTCCGCCGGGCTCGACACGGCAGGTCAGAAGGACATGGAGGGCGTCGACGGCATGTCGATGAAGGGCACCGTCACGATGGCCGACTTCGACGAGCCGGTGACCGTGACGCCGCCCGCCAAGGCCCAGTCCTTCGACAAGCTCATGGAGCAGATGTTCGGCGGGATGATGGGCGGCTCGGACATGAGCTTCTGAACGGATCGTGAGGCGGCCGCTCCGGCGGCGGCCCGAAGAAGAAACCCCGGGCGGCGCCGCGAGGCGCCGCCCGGGGTTTCTCGTTGGCGCTGCCGGAGCGGCCGGCGGCCGTCTACTCCGGTCTCAGCGGTCCCAGTCGAAGTCGCGCGCCTTGGTCTGCTCCCAAGACGCCGTCTCGTCGTCGCTTCGCTGCCCCAGCAGCGACTTGCTGAGGATCTCGGGTGGCTTCTGCGCCGCGACCCGCGGGGACTCCGGCGCCGCGGGCGCCGGAGCTGCGGCGGGTGGCTCCTCATCGGTCCGCTCGCTCTCGGCGGCGGGCGCCGCTGGAGTGGCGGCGGGCGCCGGGGTGCTGTCGGCGCGGTGCGCGGCCGCCCGGCTGATCTGCGCCGGGGCGAGCTGGACGGTTCCGTCGGCGCGAACGCCGGCGTTCGGCCGCAGGTCGGCACGCTCCTCGTAGCCACGGTCGCTCATCGAGACGTCACCGCTGTCGATGTCGACGTGGAAGCGGTACCAGCCCATCGTCCACAGGAAGGTGATGGCGACGATGCCGCCGTCGAAGCCGACGTGGACGTGCGGCAGCCCGAGCTGCTCGTTGGTCTCGGCGATCTTACGGGGCACGCGGCTGACGTTGAGAAGGTCGACGCCGCGCTGGAGCAGAGTGAGAGAGGCTGCCGCGGCCTCGGCCTTCGGCTTCGGCTTCGGCTTCGGCGGGGCCTGCCGGGACGACGGCGTCGGCCGGGACGTCCGCTGCGGCCGGAGCGGCTGCGGGCGCCGGAGTCTCCCGCGGCGCCACAGGGACGGGCTCGTGCGGCGCGACCGCGACGGCAGCGGCGGCGACGGCCGCGGCGACCACGGGGCCGGTGATCTCCCCGGTGCTCGCGTCCTCGTTCGGCGGCGACTCCTCGTCGAGCTCCGGTATCGGCTGCGTGTCTTCGAAGACGGATGCCGGCGCCGCAGCGTCCGGCGCCGGAACGGGGACCGCGGCGGGCTCTTCGGGGGCCGCGTGTGCCGGCGCGCCGGCCGGCGCGCCGGCCTCGGCGGCGAACCCCGGCTCCTCCAATGGATCCACGGGCGCAGGTGTGCTGCCGAGCACCGGCTCGGCGCTCGGCCGCTCGGCCACCGACTGCTCGATCACCGGCTCTGCAGGTGCGGCAGCGGCGGGCGCGACCGCGGGTACAGCCGCGACGCCGGCGGCTGCGGCTTCGGTCTCGCGAAGCGCCGCCATCTCGGCGGCGAACTCAGCCGGTGTCTCGCCCCAGGTGCGCTCCCCGGGCTCGGAGGAGTCGCCGGTGAGCGCGCTCGGCGGCTCCACCTCGGGCGCGGCGGCCGGCGCGTACGCGTCCGGCTCGGCTTCGTGTGCGTCGGGCGCGGCGCTGCCGAGTCGCGCGAAGCGCCCGGCCAGCTCCTGGCGCTCGGCTTCCGCGCGCGCGAGTTGCGCCTGGAGGCGCTCGATCTCGGCGTCCTTGTCCTTGAGCGCCTGCCAGAACGCGTCGCTCTCGGCGCGCTGGTCGCGGGGGGCCGGCTCGGCGACGAGCGGCGCCGGCTCGACGGGCGCTGCCTCGCTGCGCGACTGGCGGACCCGACCGCTGTTGGCCGGCATGGCTCCGCCCGTCAGGGCGTCGCCGCCTCCCCGTGCGTGTGCCTGCCCGCACAGGGAGCAGATCAGGAGCTCTTCACCGTCGTCGCCGACGACCGTCTGGGTCCACTCGCCGGCGAGAAGGGTGCGACCACAGTCGGCGCAGACGGCCTGGTCCTGGTCGTCCTTGCCCCGTCCGAAGATGCGTCCGAACATCGTTACTCCCGTGTCAGGAACGCCCCGCAGGGCCGAAAACACGCTGCAAACAGGCACATGATAGCAGACGCGGCCGGGCTACTCCTCGTCGCTCTCGTCGTCCGGCGTCGTCTCGTACTGGGCGAGCACGTCACGCGCCCTCGCAAGGTCGTCCTCGCTCACCAGGATCTGGAGCGGGTTGACCGACGGCGTGGGATACACGCCCTCCATGCCGGTGCCTCCGACGACGGCTTCGATGCCGGCTTGTTCGAGCACTCCTCTGACCACGTTGGCCAACCCTGCGTCATTGACGGTGGTCACGGTCACGAGCTCCATGGCGTCACCTCGCGGTCCGGGTCTCGGCGCCGCGTGCGCGGCGCACGCCGAGTATACCCGCGCTCGCCCCGGGTCTCTCAGGCATCGTTGGCCCGCGCGGCGCCGGTGGTGGCGAAGGCGTCGCCCGGGGCATGCGCCGTGGTGGCGTCTTCCGCGCCGGTGACGATCACCGCCCGCCGTGTCACGCCGGGCCGGCCCGCCCGCCGGCCAGCCGGCGGAGCCGGGCGAGGTTCTCGCGATCCGGACCCGTGCCGTCCAGCCCCGGGACTTCGAGGATGCCGGGCAGATCGGAGAAAGCCGGTTCGTTCACGATCAAGCGGAAGCCCTCTTCGCCGAGGTCGCCGTCGCCGATGTTCTCGTGCCGGTCGCGATTGGAGCCGAGCGCGGTCTTGGAGTCGTTGAGGTGCAGCGCCGCGAGGCGCTCGCGGCCGCAGGCGGCGTCGAGACGCGTCAGCGTCTCGGCCAGCCCTGCGGCCGTGCGGATGTCGGCGCCGGACTCGAACAGGTGCGCCGTGTCCAGGCAGATGCCGAGCCGCGGGTCGGCGCCGGCGGCGGCGATGATCGCGCCCAGCTCCTCGAAGTCGATGCCCATGGTGCCGCCGGCGCCCGCCGTGTTCTCGAGCAACAGGCGGACGGCCGAACCCTCGCTCTCGTCCAGGGCGTGCCGCAGCCCCGCCTGCACGCGCTCAAGACCGGCCTCGAAGCCGGCGCCCTGGTGCGAGCCGATGTGCGTCACGATCGCGTCGGCGCCGAGCTGGTCGGCCGCCGCGAGCGCGCCGCAGAGCGACGTGACCGACTTCTCGTAGAAGTCCTCTTTGGCGCTGGCCAGGTTGATCAGGTAGATCGTGTGGATGAGGACGAAGCGGATCGGCGACGCGGCGCGCGCCTCACGGAACTGCGCCGCGTCCGCCTCCTTGTACACGGTCGGCGCCCAGGTGCGCGGGCTTCCGGCGAAGAACTGCACCGCTTCGCAGCCGATCTCGACCCCGTTCTCGATCGCGTGCCAGACGCCGCCCGACGACTTCACGTGCGCGCCGAAGTACATGCCTGCAGCCTCCCTCGTAGCCGGTCGCCGGCGGCGTCTCGCGGTCGCCGGCGCCGTGCCCTAAACGCAGTCTCGCGGCGCCTCGTGGCGCCACGTCTTCGAGAAGACTTCTCGCTCGGCGCCGTCGGCGCCTTCTGTCACGGTGACGGTGTCATCGACGAAGAACCTCGTCGCGTCGCACGTCATCTCCCCGTGCGTGACGATGCGGAAACGACCCTGCGCGCCGCGCTCGAGCACCGACTCGGCGTCCACGGCCACACGCGCCGAGAGCGGATCACCCGCGCGGACGCCGTAGCTGACGCGGTTCGACTCCGTCGTCACCCAGCCGTTCGGCAGCACGACGGTCCCGCCGTCGACGTAGCGGAACGTCCAGACGATGCCGTCGGCGACGAGGTCCCGGGTGTAGCTGCGGCCGCCCGGGCCGCCGCCGCTCGTGGTCTCGCCGAGGCCCTCGGGGACGACGGGCGGGTCGAAGGGGCGCAGCGCCTTGTCCTCCGCCCGCGGCGGCCGGACGGGGAGTTCGAGCATGGTCGCCCCGCCGGCGACGGTGAGCGTGACCGGCTCCGGCGACGGCCACGCCCACGGCCAGTACGTCGGCGAGAGCGCGACGCGCAGCCGGTGGCCGGCCGGGAAGGCGTGAGCCACGGCGTCGATCGCGAGCCTCGTCGTGTAGCTGCGCCCCGGCTCGAGCGGCTCCGGATACTCGTGGCTCTCGAGGTGCGTCAGATTGACGATCTGCTGGGCCACCAGTCGCGACACGCCGTCGGGAGCGACGTCGTCGAGGCGCGCGGCCAGCAGGGCCAGCGGGCGATCGCTCGAGAAACTCAGCGTAAGTCGCGGGTGGCCCAGGATCTCGAGCGGCGCGACCAGCGGCGCCGAGGTGAAGCAGAGAGACTGGCCCTCGGCGGCGCGCTGGTCGGGCGGGAAGTCGCTCGGCTGGCTCTCGGCGCACCAGGCGCCGGCGTCGGCGCCGCAGAGCTGCGACCCCTTGATGCGCAGGCGGCCGTCGCCGTCCGCGCCGAGCGAGGCGGCGGTCTCCGCGTCCGGGCGCGAAACGCCTGCGGCGTCGCGCAGCACGCCGTCGGCGTCGAGGCGCCAGCGGGCGGCCTCGACGCGCGGCGACGGCCACGTGTCCTCACTCACCCAGCGCCCCGGCACCTCGTCCATCCACGGGGCGGGCGGCGTAGACTCGTGCATCCACGCGCGCAGCATGGGCTCGTGCTGTATCCCGGTGTCGGCTCCCTTGAGCCAGTGGTCCCACCAGCGCAGTGCTTCCTGCAGAAAGCCGATAGCGGGGCCGGGGGTCGCGTAGTGAGGGAAGGCGTGCGGCCACGGGCCGATGAGGCCCTTGCGGATGCCGGGCAGCCGCTCCAGAAGACGCAGCACGCTGTTCGTGTAGCCGTCGGTCCAGCCGCCGATGGCGTACACGGGGATCTCGATGGCGCCGTAGTCCTCGCAGACGGAGCCGTGCTTCCAGTACCCGTCGCGGCGCTGATGTGCCAACCAGGTGTGGATCCACGGCTTGTTCGCCGCGAGCCGCTGTTCCCACAGCTCGCGCCAGCGTTCCCCGACCGCCGCCTCGTGCGGCGGCTGGCACTGCCCGTGCAGCATGCAGGTGCTCCAGTGGAGAAGGTCGGTGGCGAGAACGCAGCCGCCCTTGTAGTGCACGTCGTCGGCGTAGCGGTCGTCGGTGCTCATGAGCGTGATGACGGCCTTGAGGGCGGGCGGCCGCCGGGCGGCGAGCTGCAGGCTGTTGAACCCGCCCCACGAGATGCCTGTCATGCCGACGCCGCCGCTGCACCAGGGTTGCGCCGCAAGCCAGGCGACGACCTCGATGAGGTCTTCCTGCTCCTGCGGGTGGTACTCGTCTTCGAGCACCCCGTCCGACTCCCCGCTGCCGCGCAGATCGAGGCGCACGCAGGCGTAGCCTCGCCGTGCCCAGTAGGGATGGATGAGGACGTCGCGCGTGGCCATGCCGTCGCTCAGCCGGTAGGGGACGGCCTCAAGGATGGCCGGCACAGGGTGATCCGCGGCGTCGACCGGCAGCCAGACGCGCGCCGCGAGCCGGGCGCCGTCGCGCATCGGGATCCACACGTAGTCCAACTGCTCGATCTCGCGAAGCGATTCGTCGCGTTCGACCATCGTCGGCCTCCACGTCGGCGGCAGGGAGGCCCGAGTGTATCCGCCGCCCGCGCGCGGCCGCAACGACACCGCGTTCACGTGCGAGCGCTGCCGGGAAGAAGCCCGCGCGGGCCTGCGGCGGCGCGGCGCCCGCGGGCTGTGGTTCGCCGCGCGGGGCAGGAGCTCATACGGCGCGCGTCAAACATGTTGCCGGCGCCGGCGCGCGGGCGCAGCCTGCCGCGCCGGCATTCCATCCGCACAGGAGGCGACATGGATCAGGACGGGATGAAGCGGTGCACCACCTGCCCGGCGTTCAGCCCGCTTCCCGGCGCCGGTGGCGCCGGGACCTGCCGGGCGGCTCCGCCGACCGCGCTGCAGGCGGAGCACTACTTCCGCGGCTCGAGCCGCGAGCTCCCCTTCGGCACCTTCCCGGTGGTGGGGGCGTTCCCGCTCGTGCGCGAGGACGACTTCTGCATGTCCCACCCCGGCAACCGGGCCGCTCTCTCTCGCTGAGACGCGAGGCGCGGCCCGCGGCGGCCCGCGGCGGGCCGGCCGGGACGCTGTGGTAAAGTTGACCCTCGCGGCGGCGGGAAGCGCCGCCGCGCCGACCCGCCACCCACCTCAGGAGAACTCCAGCGCATGTGTGGAATCTTCGGTTTCGTCGGTACACCGGACCGGCAGCTCCTCGGCCGCATGGCCGCCGCCCTCGTCCACCGCGGCCCCGACGACGCCGGCTCTTTCGAGCGGCCCTCCGTCAGCCTCGGCCACCGGCGCCTCAGCATCATCGACCGCGAGGGCGGGCATCAGCCGATCGCCAACGAGGACGAGACCGTCTGGCTCGTCTACAACGGCGAGATCTACAACTACCGCGAGCTGCACGCCGAGCTCGAGGCCGCCGGCCACACCTTTCGCACGAACTCCGACAGCGAGGTCATCGTCCATGCGTACGAGGAATGGGGGCCGGGCTGCGCGGCGCGCTTCAACGGCATGTGGGCCTTCGCCATCGTCGATCTGCGGGCGGGCGACGGCAAGCTGGTCCTGAATCGTGACCACTTCGGCATCAAGCCGCTCTACTACGCGCGCTCGCCGCTGACCGGCCGTCTTCTCTTTGCCAGCGAGATCAAAGGGCTCCTCCAGGATCCCGAGCTCCAGGCGATTCCGGACGAGCAGATGATCTACGAGTTCCTCGAGCACGGCCTGCACGACCACCGCGCCGAGACCATGTTCACCGGCATCTACCACGTGCCCGAGGCGACCTGGATGGAAGTGGCGCTGCCGCCGGCGGAAGCGCCGGCCGCCTCCGGCGACGGCGCCGGGCCCGGCCTCCTCACGGCGCCTCTTCCGAGCACGCCGTACTGGGAGCCTGAGCTGCGCACCGACGGCAAGCCCGACCCGGCGCTCTTCCGCCGCCTCTTCCGCACCAGCGTGGAGCGGCGCCTCGTTTCCGAAGTCCCCGTCGGCTCGTGTCTCTCGGGCGGCCTCGACTCGACCAGCATCGTCGCTTTCATGAGCGAGCTTCTGAAGGCGGACGCGCCGGACGCGGCGTCGCTGCGCGGCCAGCTCAAGACCTTCAGCGCCGTGTTCGACGGCGACCCCATCGACGAGCGCGACTACATCGAGACCGCCGTCGAGAGCACCGGCGCCGACACGACCTACACGAACCCGCTGTCGTCGGAGTTCATCGACGAGCTGCGCGAGTTCATCTGGCACCAGGAAGAGCCGTTTGTCAGCACCGGCCCGTACGCGCAGTGGTGCGTCATGCGCTCCGCCCGCGAGCAGGTCACGGTGCTGCTCGACGGCCAGGGCGGCGACGAGCTGCTCGCCGGCTACGTGCCGTACCAGCTCGTCTACCTGCGCCAACTGCGCGAGCAGCACAGATACGAGGAGCTGCGTCGCGAGGGGGCGAAGTCGCGCGACGTCCTTTGGCCGCTCATCCGCCGGCGCATCGCCCAGCGCAGCAAACGCCTGGCCACGCGGCCGCTGATGAAGCCCGGCTTCCTGGACCGCGTCGAGGAGCCTCGCATCGACAAATCGCAGACGCACCTCAAGGAGCGTCTGCTGCAGGATCTGCTCACGTACTGCCTGCCCTGCCTGCTGCGCTACGAGGACCGCAACGCCATGGCGTTCAGCGTCGAGTCGCGGCTGCCGTTCCTCGACCAGGAGTTCGTCGACTACCTGCTCACGCTCCCGGACGACGCCATCATCCGCGACGGCTGGAGCCGCTGGATCCTTCGCGTCGGCCTCAAGGAGCAGTTGCCCGACAAGATCCGCCTGCGCCGCTGGAAGGTCGGGTTCACGACCCCCGAGATGCGCTGGATCAAGGCGCGCCGGGCGGCCTTCACCAGTCTGTACCAGTCACCGAGCTTCCAGTCGCGGCCCTACTGGGACGGGGCCGGCGTCGTCGGCAACTTCCGCGACGCCTGCCGCGGCAAGGTCGAGGAGTCGCCCTTCTTCTGGCGTACCGCGAACGTCGAGCTGTGGCTGCGCGAGTTCTGCGACCGCAGCGTGGTGCTCGAGGACGTCGACGTCGAGGCTGCCCTCACCGCTCCGGCGGAGATCGGGCCCAAACGCCGCGGCACGGTCGCTCAGGCCGCCGACCCGGGGGTGCCGGCGCTGCTGGCGGCCGCCGGCGGCGCGGCCGCCGAGGCCGGCACGGCCGAGGCCGAGCGCCTCCTCGACGCGTACAAGCCCCACGGCGCCAAGCACCTGTTCGCCGCCATGCGCGGGTACGTCTTCGCGCGTCTGCCGATCAAGACGAGCGTCGTCGGTCGCGACGACGACCTGGCCGAGGTGTGCCGTGAGTACGTGGCCGCCCACGTGAAGCCCGGTGACACCGTCGCCATGGCCGAGAACGCCGTCTCCGCGGCCCAGGGCCGCAGCTTCCAGATCGACGACATCCACCCCACCTGGCTCGCGCGCAAGCTGGGCGCGGCGGTGACCAAGACACCCCACGGCATCGGCCTGGGCACGCCCCAGACGATGCAGCTCGCGATCGACCAGGTCGGGGCGCCGCGCATCCTGCTCGCCGCCGCCGCCGGTGCGGCCGGGCGGCTCGTGCGCAAGCGCGGCGTGTTCTACCTGGTCGCCGGGCGGGAGGTCGAGGCCATCGACGGCCCCGCATACAACCGGCTGCCGCCGCACAACACGGCGGCCAGCCTCGGGCCGGCCGACCCGGACGGCGTCGCCGCCACGCTGAGCGCCGCCCTGAGCGAGGCGGCCGGCGGCACCGTCCATGCCGCCGTCATCGACGCCAGCGACCTGGCGGTCACCGTCCTCGGCGCCTCCGCGGGCGCCGACCGCGAGCTCGTCGGGTACCTGATGCGCGACAACCCGCTCGGGCAGGGCACCGAGCAGACGCCCGTCTGCGTCTTGCGCCCGCTCGGCCCGCTGCCTTCGCGGAGCTAACCCGCCACCACCGCGAAGCCCTGCTCCGCGAAGTGCTGGTCGAAGGCCAAGCACTCGCGCGCCTCCATCCGGCGCATGACCTCGAAGCTGGTGCAGTCGACGAGGCTGAGCCGGCGGCGATCGGCGACGAGCAGAGCCTCCACGGCGCGCTCGTGATCATCCCCCGTCACCCACTCGAGATCCACGGGTGCGAGAAGCTCACGCACGAACCTTCGGACGGCGGCCAAGCCGAGGCGTCGCTGGAACACGGCGCACGCCTCCAGTACGACGTAGTTGGTCGTGAACACGGGCAGGTGTGCGGCCGACGCCTGCCGCCACAGGGTGGCGGCGGCAGGCGACTGCTCGTCGTCTTCGTCGAGCAGCGCGATGAAGAAGGACGTGTCGACGAAGACGCTCACTCGGAGGCTGCCGCGGCGAACTCGTCGTCATGCGTCTGGGAGAGATCGCTTCTCCCCGAGTGAAGCCCGCCCACGGCGGCGAGCGACCGCTGCCAACGCTCGTCGATCGAGACTCCCGATTCGCGGCTGACGTACTGGTCGACGGCGGCGCGGATCACCGCCGCCATGGAGACTGAGCGCTCACGTGCCAAGCGCTTGACGGCGGCGGCTTCGTCTTCACTGAGTTGGATCTGCGTGCGAACCATGTCGTCACCCCTATGTGTAATCACTATGCCCAATACGTTATCACTTTGACCTTGGCCCGCGATAGCGACCACGGGCCGCACGGGCGGAGATCTCGCGCACGGACCTCGAGTCGGTCGGGTGCGACCTCCGACAAGCGTGACCCCGGCACGACCCGTGGTGTATAAGGAGCCGTCAAAGCATCCCGTACTGGGAGGGTCGGCCGGTGAGCATCATCGAGGTCCAGGAGCTGCGCAAGCAGTACGACCCCCCCAAGGGCGTGCTGGCCGTCGACGGCGTGAGCTTCGAGATCGCCGAGGGCGAGATCTTCAGTCTCCTCGGCCCCAACGGCGCCGGCAAGAGCACGACCATCTCCATGCTCAGCTGCCTGCTGAAGCCGAGCGGCGGCGACGCGATGGTCGCCGGGAACTCGATCGTGCACCAGTCCATGGCCGTCAAGGAGGCGATCGGCGTCGTCCCTCAGGACATCGCCCTCTATCCCGATATGAGCGCTCGTGAGAACCTGCTCTTCTGGGGGCGGATGTACGGTCTCTCGGGCGACGCACTCAAGACGCGCGTCGACGAGGTGCTCGAGCTCATCACGCTGGTCGACCGCCAGAAGGACCGCATCGAGAAGTTCAGCGGCGGCATGAAGCGCCGCGTCAACATCGGCGTGGCACTCCTGCACAAGCCCAAGGTCCTGTACCTCGACGAACCCACGGTGGGGATCGACCCGCAGAGCCGGCGGTCGATCCTCGACGGCATCCTGGCGCTGCGCGACCAGGGGATGACGATCCTGTACACCACGCACTACATGGCCGAAGCGCAGGAGCTCAGCGACCGCATCGCCATCGTCGACCACGGCAAGATGATCGCAAGCGGCACGCACGACGAGCTCGTGAGGATCGTCGGCCAGCAGTCGCGGGTCGCGGCCCGTGTGGACCACTCTCTGGAGGGGATGGCCGAGCGCTGGCGCGAGGTGCCCGGGGTAGAGACGGTCGACATCGAGGAGGACGAGGCCGTTCTTCTGACCGACGACCCCAACGACGTGCTGCCGCGGCTGTTCGAGGCGGCGGCCGCGGCCGGCTCGCGCATCACCGAGATCAACGTGCGCGAGCCCAACCTCGAGATGGTGTTTCTGCACCTCACCGGCCGGGCGCTGAGAGAATGACCGGCGAAGCCGGGTCATCGCCGAAGGGGACGTGGTGCACGAGGCCGTGAAGGACCGCCGGCGCTCATGAAGGTCCTCGCCATCGCCTGGAAGGACCTGCGCAGCACCATCCGCAACGTGCCCGCGCTGGTGATGATGCTCGTCGCCCCGCTGGCGCTCGCCTCACTGCTCGGCCTCGCCTTCGGCGGCGGCGAGTCGTTCGAGATCGCCGCGACCAAGGTCGCCCTGACGGTCGAGGACGCGGGAGCGCCTGGCGTGCCGACGGCGGCGGGCTGCATTGTGGCCGGCATCTTCGAGAGCCCTGACCTCAAGGACGTCCTCGCGGTGACACGCGAGAAGGACGGCGCCGCGGCGCGCAAGGCCGTGGATGACGGCGACGCGGCCGTCGCCGTCATCGTCCCGGCCGACTTCAGCCAGGCCGTCTACGGCGACGACCCGTCGGCGACGGCGCGGGTCGAGATCTACGAGAACCCGACCAGCGAGATCGGCGGTTCCATCGTCGAGGGCGTCGTCGGCCAGGTGCTCGCCGACTTCAACGGCGCCCGGGCCGCAGCCGCCGGCGCCGTTGCCGTGCGCTCGGACGCCGCCGGCGACCCGCCGGCTGCGCAGGTCGCCGCGGCCGCCGCCCAGGCGTTCAGTCAGAGCGGCGGCATCTCGTCGGTCCTGGACATCGCGCAGCGCTCACCCAAGGTCGGCAAGACGGAGAACGAGGTGAGCGTGACCGGCGTCATCCTCTCCGGCATGATGGTCTTCTTCATGTTCTTCGGGGCGGCCAACGTGGCCCGCACGATCCTCACGGAGGACCGTGACGGCACCATGCCGCGCCTCTTCACGACGCCGACACGCCACGGGACGATCATCGGCGGCAAGTTCGTCTCGGTGTTCGTCACGGTGCTGGCGCAGGCGGTCGTGCTCCTCGTCGCCGGCCGCCTGATCTTCGGCATCCAGTGGGGTTCCCTCGACGCCGTCGTGCTGCTCACGTTTGTCGCCGCCGGCGTGGCCGGGGGCCTTGCCCTGCTCATCATCGCCTTCGCCAAGACCGCTGCCCAAGCCGGCGCTATCGGCTCCGGGATCTACCTCGTCCTCGCGCTCCTCGGCGGCAACTTCACGGGGACGGCGCAGTCCAGTGGAGCCTTCGCCGTCGTGCAGAAGCTCACGCCCAACGGCTGGCTCATCCAGGGCTGGGACACCGCCCTTCGCGGCGGCGGGGCGGCCGACATCCGCTGGCAGGTGCTCATCCCGCTCGGGTTCGCCGTCGCCTTCTTCTTCTTCGCCGTGCTCAAGATGAGGAGGCGGTTCGCGTGAAGCTCGCCGCCCTCCTCGCCGGCAAGGACCTCCGGGAGACCGCGCGGGACAAGCTGTCGTTCATCTTCATCATCCTGATGCCGCTGGCCTTCACCCTGTTCTTCGGGCTGCTCTTCGGCGGCGGCAGCGACGTGGACAAGCTGCCGCTGGCGGTGTGGGACGCTGGCGGCGGCGCGGCGGCGAACGCGCTCGTGGCCGACCTCGAGGAGTCCCCGGTCGTCCGCGTGGTCATCAAGGACGGCGCGGAGTTCGAGCAGTGGATGGCCGACGAGCGCGCGGCGGCAGGCCTGATCATCCCGGTGGGCTACAGTGACGCCGTGGCCGGCGGGGAGAAGGCCGACCTGACGATCGTCGCCACCCAGGGGACGAGCGGCGCCTCCACGGTGGCCAGCGAGATCCGCTCGCTGGCCGGGGATCAGGTGACGGCGGAACTGGCGTCCAAGGCAGCCGCCCAAGTGATCTGGTCCACGCGCAGCGTGCCGGCCGGAGCCTTTGACGGCGTGGTCGCCGAGACGGCGGCACAGGCGCGTCCGGCCGTCGAGCAGGCGCTCGCGGACCCGGCGGTGGACACCACGGTGGTGGAGGCCGGCACGGCGGCGGGCCAGACGCCGAGCGGCTTCGTACTCAGCTCGCCCGGCATGATGGTCAACTTCGTCCTGTTCAGCCTCATGACGGCAGGCATCGCCCTCATCATCGAGCGGCAGAACGGCACGCTGCAGCGCCTCATGACGACGCACCTGCGCAAGTGGCAGCTCATCGGCGGCAAGGCGGCCGGCATGTTCCTGCTCACTTTCCTCCAGCAGGTGCTGCTGATCGGGGTCGCCCAGCTCTTCTTCGGCGTGGACTACCTGCGCGACCCGGTCGCGCTGCTGCTGATGATGGTCTCGCTCTCGCTGGTGGCGAGCACGCTCGGCCTCCTGCTCGCCTCCGTACTCAAGAGCGAACAGGCGCTCATCGCGACCACGGTGCTCGTCTCCATGGCCATGGCCGCGCTCTCCGGCGCTTGGTTCCCGCTCGAGATCACGGGAGAGACGTTCCAGTCCGTGGGTCACGCACTGCCCACCGCCTGGATACTCGACGGGCTGCGCGGCATCGTGGTGCGCGGGTTCGACGTCACCGACGTGCTGCCCGCACTCGGCGTCTCCGTCGCGTGGGCGGCGGGGTTCTTCGTGCTCGCCGTCTGGCGGTTCCGCCTCAGCCGCTGACGTCCGCGGCGGCTGCCCCCCGGCTCTTCGTCCGCCGGGCTCAGTCCTTCGCCGGCTTGATGCTCGCGTCCCTCGGTAGTGCGAGGCCTGCCTCGACCTCGATCGCCTTGATGATGCCGGCCGGGACGGGGCAGGCGGGGTGCACGAGGTGCTCGGCGGCGAGCCTCAGGGTCAGCGGGCCTTCGCCCCGGTAGCTGATCTCGCGGTAGGGATCCACCTCCGTGAGCTGCTCGGCGAGCTTCTCGACGTAGCCGCACGTGGTCTCGAACTCGAGCCCCACGCTTCGTCCGTCCGCTTGGGTGCGCACCGTCGTGCAGAAGCCGCAGATGCCGCTCGCGATCTCGGCAGTAGCCATGGATCACCCTCCAGTGAGTCATGAGTTGACGTCAGTCGATGATACCCCCTCGGGGTATGCTGTACGCATCTCGCCGGTCGTGTCCGCATGCCCGGTATCCATCTGAACCGGGGAGGCGACCCTGCGAGAGAGGGGTGTACGGCCTCAGGAGGCCACGTCTCCCGCTGCCGAGACCAGTAGGGTACGAACCCGCACCGTAGTGAACTTCTCCCAGGGGGATGAGCATGCGCACACTGCCCTGCGCCGGCGGCGCCACCGCTGAGCGACCGGCGCGCGTCCCGACCGGTCCTGGCGTCACCGACGCCGGCGACAAGGGCCTGCTGTGCTGGCCCGACCTTCACTTCGACCGCGAGCGGGTGATCGCGCTCGACGCGCCGGCGCAGTGCTGGACGCGGAGCGGCGAGCTGTGGGAGTACGAGGCCGGTGTGTTCTCCGTCACCATGCCTCGTGACCACAGAGGCAAACGGCGGGTGGACGACGAGTCGCTCGCGCCCGCCTCCGGCTGGAGCCACTCACCCGAGTGCGACTGCGCCGCCTGCCGGGTCACCTGCTGCTGACCGCGGTGGCGGGGTCTTCGCGGCCGGTCCTCAGTAGGTGATACCGCCTCCACCGCGCAGGTCGATGACGACCGTGCCGTCATCGCCGTACCCGACGAGCCGGTACGACCGGCCGTCGGCGCCGACCTCGTACCTGAAGTTGCCGACTCCCGACCCGCGCGCCATCGGGAGATCCGTGTACGGGTTCTGCGGCCACGAGCCGATGTAGCTGCCGAGGTGCGAGTCGTTCACGAGGGCGGGGTCGGGGTAGGTGCCGTTGTGGTCTACGGAGTAGGACTCGAGGCCCATCTGGATGGTACGTACCCCCGCCCGTAGCGCCACCTGGTCGCTGATGCTCTCGCCGGCGCGCAGGACGAAGGCGGGGATGAGGATCGCCAGCAGGATCCCCAGTACGACAACGGCGATGCCGCAGACGATGAGGATGACGGCCCACGCCGGGAAGCCCTTGCGGGGCGCGGCGCCGGGCGCAGGCGAGCCGGCAGGCGCGTTGCCCGGGGCGCTCACCCCGGCCTCCCACTGCGCCACCGAGACCACCCAGCCGCGCAGATCGGGGGAGGCCCACTGGAGGTGGCCCAACCGGTCGTACTCGAGAACGTCGGCTGCCCTGATCGCCCCGTGCCCGTACAGGACGTACCGGCCGTCGTCCCAGTAGATCTGCCTGCCGTCCCACCCGCTGCCGGGAACGAACGCCGCGACGAGCATGATCCCTCCCGTGGTCGTCCGAGGCGAGGGTACCATGAGAGCCGCCTCGCCGCGCGTGGACTGCCCGGGGTCCGGCCCCCGCGTCAGGCCGGCTCCGCCGCCGCCCTGTCCATCGCCGTCGGCAAGTGGTATCAATCGGGTGTCACAGGCGCTGGAAGCAGGGAGGAACGATGTCGGAGAGCAAGGGGAGCGCCGCCGGCGCCGGGGCGGTCTACGGACTCGGGTTCATCGGAGCGCTCGTCTACTACATCCAGAGCGCGACTTCGTTCTGGGACGGCGCCTACGGTGTCTTTCAGGCCATCGTCTGGCCGGCGTACTTCGTGTACGCGTTGCTGCGCTCCGTGGGAGCGTGATCGCCGGGAGAAGGAAGTGGCGCCCCCGCCAGAGAGTGGAGCGTGAATCCGTGGGCATGAGCGCGGTCATCCTCGACATGGACGGCCTCATGTTCGACACTGAGCGCCTCGCTCGCGACGCCTGGCGATGCGCCATGGCCGAGCATGGCTACGCGCTCGCCGATGAGGCCTATCTGACTGCGGTCGGCCGCACGGTGGAGGGCGCATGCAGCGTCTTCGTCGACGCCTTGGGACCCGACGTGCCGATCGCCGAAATCGAGGCGGCGAAGGCGCGCTACCTGCGCGACATGCTCGAGCCCGGCCCGCCGCTGAAGCCCGGACTCCTCACATTTCTCGACGGTCTTGATGCGCTGCGCCTACCGCTGGCGGTGGCCAGCGCGACTGCTCGGGCCGAGGTCGAGCGCCGGCTGGCCAGCGTGGGTCTGCTCGATCGGTTCGGTGCCGTCGTCGGTGGCGATGAGGTCGCGAGCGGCAAGCCGGCGCCGGATCTCTTCCTGCTCGCTGCCGAGCGACTCGCCGCGCGCCCCGCCGACTGCGTCGTCTTCGAGGACTCCGAAGCGGGCGTTCACGCGGCCGCGGCTGCAGGTATGGCGGTCGTCGTGGTGCCGGATCTCGTCGAGCCCTCGCCGTCTGCACGCGCCGTGGCCCGGGCGGTCGTTCCGTCACTGGCGGAAGCTCTGGAGGTCTTCGGTGTGCACTGAGCGGCATGCATGGAGCGGAGCGAGCAGAGCGCCATGAGGTCTGCGGTACGCCGACGGGCCGGCTGCGTCTGCTCGTGCGCGGTGCGTTGAGAGGTGACGTGTACTGTGAAGGGGGGCCCTGATCGGGATCGGCGTGCGTGACGCCGTCATCGGCTGAAGTGGGCTGGCCTGGCCTTTCAGGTCCTTGGATCGCATTGTCTGGCGCCGCCATCGTCGAGATCGGCGAATCGCGGTGAGTCCGCATTCAGGATCAGAGCGGTCCAGAACAACAGCAACTCCTTGGTGTGTTCCGATTGTGCAGCCGAGTTGAACCTCGCCGTCAAGGGCGCCCTCGGGACGTCGTCGCGCCCAACGGCCTCAGGCCGACGGCCTCCTCAGCAAGGAGCGCGGACGAGCTCAGGGGAGCGGGGAGCGAGGCGTCAGGTCGAGATGGGCGTTCCAGGAGCGCAGCGTCTCGAGGTAGTTGGCCCTCTCGAACGCTGACGGGTCGTCGCTGGCCGCGTAGCTCACGCTGCCGCGCAGTTCGTCGACCGAGACGTACTCGTTCTCGTCCATCCACTGCACGAGCTCTCGCCTCACGGTCGCGAAGTGCTCGCGCCCATTGCGGAGCACGGCCGAGGTCATCATCGCGACGTCCGCGCCGACGAGCAGGGCCTTCGCCGCATCGATACCAGAGTGGATGCCGCTCGATGCGGCGAGCGACGTGCCTTCGCCGACCTGTGCACGGAGGATCGCGATCCAGCGCAGCGGCAGCCTCAGCTCCCACGGCTGGCTCAACTCGAGCCTCGGCACGATCTCTCGCGAATCCGCGTCGATGTCGGGCTGGTAGAAGCGGTTGAAGAGCACCAGCCCGTTGGCTCCGGCCTCGACCACGCTGACGGCGAAGTTGGCCAGCGCCGAGTAGTCGGCGGAGAGCTTCACCGCCAGAGGGATGCCGGTCGACTCCCTCACCCGCCGGACCACATCCAGGTCGCTCGCCTCCATGTCCGAGCCCTGGCGCGCCGGATCAGCCGCGATCCGGTAGAGATTGAGCTCCAGAGCGTCTGCCCCCGCCTCCTCGATGAGTTTCGCGAATCGGACCCACCCGCCGCTCGATGTCGCGTTGAGGCTCCCGATGACCGGCACGTCGAGCTTGGCCTTCATCGCCTCGATGGTCGCGAGGTAGCGGTCGGCCGCGCTCTCGAAGGCCTCGAACTGCGGGAAGTAGTCGAGGGACTCCGCGAAGCCCTCGGCTCCCTGCTCGAGCACCTGGGTGATCTCCAGTTCCTCGCGGACGACCTCCTCCTCGAACAGGGAGGGCAGGACGATGGCTGCCGCACCGCTCTCCTGCAGACGCATGGCCCCCTCGACGTCTCTGTTGAAGGGACTTGCGGAAGCCACCAGTGGGCTGCGCAACTCGAGCCCGAGGTAGGTCGCGGTCAGACGGCTCATCGTTGGGCCTCCTTGTCCTGTGGATCGTCGCCGGGATCCCCATCCGTCTGATCACCGTCGTCGGCTGAGGGGACCGTCCTCGACATCGCCTCCAGTTGCTCGTAGTAGCGCCGGCGTTCGTCGACGCCGGCCTGCATGAGCTCAAGGAGGGCGGCGGACCGCTCCGGATGAGTCCTGCTCAGGATGGCGAACCGCGCTTCCGAGGCGGCGAAGTCCCGCACGGTCATCGAGGGCTTGGGCGAGTCGAGCTTGAAGGGCTGACCGCCCTCGGCCGCGGTGGGCTGGAATCGGTACAGTGGCCAGTATCCGCTTCTCACCGCGTCCCTCATGTGCTCCATCGACTTGGACATGTCGATGCCGTGAGCGGTGCAGGGGCAGTACGCGATGACGAGCGACGGTCCGGGCCACGCATCCGCTTCGAGCAGGGCCTTGACCGCCTGGGTGTCGTTAGCCCCCATGGCGATCTGGGCGACGTAGGCGCTGCCGTACGTCATCGCCAGCGCGCCGAGGTCCTTCTTGGGAGTGCTCTTGCCCGAGGAGGCGAACTTGGCCACCGCCCCGCGAGGCGTCGCCTTCGACGACTGCCCGCCGGTGTTGGAGTAGACCTCCGTATCGAGCACCAGGATGTTCACGTTGCGCCGCGAGGCGAGGACCTGGTCGAGGCCGCCGAAGCCGATGTCGTACGCCCAACCGTCGCCGCCGATGATCCAGACATCCTTGCTCAAGAGATCGTCGGCCAAGGCGAGCAGGTGTCGCACATCGGGGTCGTCGGCCCCCAGATCCTCCAGCGCCTTCACGAGGTCGGCGATCCGCTCGCGCTGCGCGCGGATCTCAGCCTCATGGAACTGGGGGGCCGCTACGATCTCTTGCACGAGCTCGCCATCCAGACGGGGGGCGAGGCGCTCGAGGAGCAGCCGAGCCCTGGCGATGCGTGCCTCGGAGCCCAAGCGCATGCCCATCCCGAACTCGGCCGTGTCCTCGAACAAGGAGTTGTTCCACGCGGGCCCACGCCCATCGCGATCGACGGTCCAGGGCGTCGTCGGCAGGTTGCCGCCATAGATCGACGAGCAGCCGGTGGCGTTGGCGATCACGACCCGGTCGCCGAACAGCTGCGAGACGAGCTTGACGTAGGGCGTTTCGCCGCACCCAGCACAGGCGCCGGAGAACTCGAAGAGCGGCTCGAGCACCTGCGAGCCTTTCACCGAACGGCGAGGAAGCGAGTCCCTGGCAAGCGGCGGGATCGTGTCGAAGAACGCCCAGTTCATCCGCTCCGCTTCGCGGTGCTCCGTCACCGGCTCCATCGCGATGGCTCTGCGCTTCACCTCAGTCTTGCTTTTCGCCGGGCAGACGTTGACGCATACGCCGCAGCCGGTGCAGTCGTCGGGCGACGCCTGGATCGTCAGCTTGTGGTCGGGCAGTTCCCTGGCACGGAAGTCCTTGGAGCGGAAGCCTTCGGGCGCGCCCTCGAGGTACGCGGGCTCATAGACTTTCATGCGGATGACGGCGTGGGGGCAGACGAGGGAGCATTTGCCGCAGTCGATGCACAGGCCCGGGTCCCAGATGGGGATCTCCCGGGCGATGGCCCGCTTCTCGTACTTGGCGGTGCCGGTGATGAAGGACCCGTCCACGGGGAAGGCGCTCACCGGCAGGCTGTCGCCCTCGCCGGCCAGCAACGGAACGGTCACACGCTTGACGAAGTCGGGGGCGTCGTCGGATACGGTGATCCCCGAGGGGCCGCCGCAACTCACCACGTCGGGTACCTCGACCTGTGCGAGTGCCTGCAGCGAGCGGTCGATGGCTGCGAAGTTCCTCTCCACGATGACGGGGCCGCGCTTGCCGTAGGTCTTCACGACCCACTCCTTGATGTGAGCGACGGCCTCGTCCGGCGGCAACACATTGGACAGCGAGAAGAAGCAGGCCTGCATCATCGTGTTGATGCGGTTGCCCATGCCCACCTCGGCGGCGATCCTCTGGGCGTCGATCACCCAGAACTTCATCTGCTTCTCGACCACAAGCTGCTGGATGGACGTGGGGAGCTCGCACCAGACCTTGTCGGCCGGGTAGGGGCTGTTGAGCAGGAAGGTGCCGCCGTCCCTGGCTTGCGCGAGTACCTTCACGGTGGTGAGGAGGCCGAACTGGTGGCACGCGATGAAGTCGGGGCGTTCGATCAGGTAGGTGGAACGCATCGCGTTGGGGCCGAAGCGCAGGTGCGAGACCGTGACGGAGCCCGCCTTCCTGGAGTCGTAGACGAAGTACCCCTGCGCGTACAGATCGGTGTTCTCCCCGATGATCTTCACCGAGCTCTTGGTCGCCCCGACGGTCCCGTCCGAGCCTGTCCCGAAGAACATCGCTTGCACCTCGCCGGGCGGGCGCTGGTAGCGGAACTCCGTGTTGGGCGCGAGGCTCAGATGCGTGACGTCGTCGGTGATCCCGACTGTGAAATGGCGCTTCGGCTCGGCTGCGGCGAGCTCGTCGAAGACCGCCTTGGCCATTCCGGGGTTGAACTCCTTCGACGACAGGCCGTAGCGGCCGCCGATCACCCGCGGCATGCGGCCGAAGCGCGGCTGCGCCGAATCCATGTTCTCCGCGAGGGCGGCAACGACATCGAGGTAGAGCGGCTCCCCGATCGCGCCCGGCTCCTTTGTCCTGTCGAGGACCGCGATCGACCGCACGGTCGAGGGCAATGCGGCGACCAGTTGCTCCGCGGGGAAGGGCCGGTAGAGACGCACCTTGAGGAGGCCCACGGGTTCGCCGGCTGCGGCCAGCGTGTCCATCGTCTGTTCGGCTGCGCCGATGCCGGACCCCATGAGGACGACGACCCGCTCCGCATCGGGCGTGCCCGTGTACTCGACGAGCCCGTAGTGCCGGCCCGTCCGTCGCTCGAACGCGTCCATGGCCTCGGCGACGATCCCGGGCGTGGCGAGGTAGAAGGGGTTTCCAGCCTCGCGTCCCTGGAAGAAGGCGTCGGGGTTCTGCGCCGTCCCGCGCACTAGAGGCGCGTCGGGACTGAGGCCGCGGGCGCGGAAGGCGAGGATGTCCTGCTCGGGCACCAGCGCCCGGATGTCTTCGTCGCCGACGAGGATGATGCTCTCGATCTGGTGCGAGGTACGAAAGCCGTCCATGAAGTGGATGAACGGGATGCGCGAGCGCAGCGTGGCGACATGAGCGATGAGGGCCAGGTCCTGAGCTTCCTGCACCGACGCGGAGGCGAGCATGGCCCAGCCAGTCGTGCGCGCGTGCATGACGTCGCTGTGGTCGCCGAAGATCGAGAGCGCGTGCGTCGCCACGGCACGCGCCGCGACGTGGATCACGGCCGGCGTCAGCTCGCCGGCGATCTTGAACATGTTGGGGATCATCAGGAGGAGCCCCTGCGAGGCCGTGAACGTCGTCGACAGCGCGCCCCGTTGCAGCGCGCCGTGCAGGGCGCCGGCGGCCCCCGCCTCCGACTGCATCTCGACGACGTCTGGCACGGTGCCCCAGAGGTTCGGCTTTCCGGCCGCCGCCCAGCGGTCTGCCTCCTCACCCATCGGAGTGGACGGCGTGATCGGGTAGATGGCCATGACTTCGCTGAGAGCGTAGGCGACGCGCGCAGCCGCCTCGTTGCCGTCGATGCAGGTCCACTTCTGGCCCAAGAGATCCCTCCCAGATCGGCGTTTCCACAGGCGCCGCGGGCCGGAGTGCCACGAGACCGCATCGCTGCGCATGTGAGCATGTCCGGCCGGAGCCTCGTAGCCGACGCCGCTGACGGAAGCGGTACCCGGACCATCATAGCAACTGCATTGCCGACCGAGGGTGCGTGATGCCGATGAGCAGGGAACGAGTGGTGCCCCCAACGGAATTCGAATCCGTGCCGCCGGCTTGAAAGGCCGGTGTCCTAGGCCGCTAGACGATGGGGGCACGCGGATACAGCCGGGGGATTATACCCCGCGCCGCGCGAGGCCGCTGCCGCGGTCGCGCAGCGACGGCATGCTGTCTGCCGCGCCGGCTGCGATCGCCGGCACCGCGAACGCAGATCGCGCGCTTCCAGGAATCAGTGATCCCCCGCTCGCTCAGCTGCGTCAACGGCTGGGAGGCCGGACGCCGTCACCCGCGCGATCAGCCCCATGGCCAGCCCCACGGCGGCGACGTCCAGTGCGCCCCTGAGCAGAGCGTCGCCCATCATGCCGGCAAAGACCAGGCCGATGAACGAGTTGAAGATGAGCCAGTTCAGCCCCACGCCGTAGAGCATCACGGCCCTGCCGGCCGTGTTGGTCCTCGTGAGCAGGATGTAGCCGATGCCGAAGCCGAGTCCGAGCAGGTAGCCCCACGCCACGACCGCGACCGGGTACTCGGCGATGCCGCTCTGGATGACGCCCAGGGCGCTCACCACCCACCTGACCGTCCCGACGGTCAGCGTCATCACCAGCAGCGCGACGAGACCGTGTCGCTGCCCGCCCCCGGCGAGCGTGCGTCCGCCGGCCAGCAGGGCGCCGACCACCGCGCACAGGATGATGACGGGGATCGCGTCACCGAGGCCGATGATCGCTTGATAGGTAACGTAGGCCGAGCCCCACGCCGCGAACGGGCTCGTGTCCACCATGATCTCCTGCATCCCGATCATGTACAGCACGGCGAAGACCAGCCCGAGCGCCAGCCCGTGGCGGAGAGGGCGGGTCCGCGCCGTGGGCGATGCGACGGCGACGCTCACGGAGCACTGCGCGAAGAGGAGGAGGAAGTAGGCAACGGCGACCACCGGGAAGCCGAAGCGGAGCACCAGAGCGCCGTCGAGCAGGGCTTCGTCGACCTTCTCGGGGAGTATGGCGTGCACGACGATCGCGATGACGGCGCAGACGACGATCGTCACGGCGATGACGACCCATCCCACGACCGCGCTCGTCTTGAACGACACCCGGGTCAACACGACTCTCCTTGGCCGGCGGCGACCTGGTACCTAACCTGCGCCTGAGGCTAGTGTACGACCTCAGCCGGGGCCTGAGGCGATCCGCGCGGCGCCGGATTGTCCACTGTCACCCAGATAGTGCGACCATACTGGTGGGCCGCGTTTGGACCGAGCCGGCGAGCTTGGGATGGTGAGGCTTGACTGCGCGCCCGGCCAGGCTGTTCCTCGTGGTGGCGCCGGGCCGTGGCGCCGGCCGGCGTGTAAAAAGCTTGACAGGTACGCGTAAGCGTCAATACTTGTACACATGAGCCACTCGGACACCGAAGCTGACCACCTGCTGCGACTGAGCGCGGAGATGGGCGCCTTCCGCCTCGCGGACGCTCGTTCACGCGGCATACATCCAGAGACCGTGTACCGCCTTGTGCGGCGGGGCGAGTTGGAGCGCGTCGGCCGTGGCCTCTATCGCGCCGCCGAGGTCACGGTGACCGAGCATCACGGTCTCGTGCTTGCCACGATGGTGGTGCCCAATGGCGTCGTCTGTCTTCTCAGCGCCCTCTCGTTCCACGGGCTGACGACACAGCTTCCCTTCGAGGTCTGGATGGCGATCGATCGCCGCGCCGCGTCTCCAAGAGCCCCGGCTGTACAGGTCCGCATCATGCGCTTCTCGGGGACCGCTCTCGAACTGGGCATCGAGGCGCACGAACTCGAGGGCGTGCACGTGCGCGTCTACTCGGCGGCCAAGACGGTCATCGACTGCTTTCGCTACCGCAATCTCGTCGGGATGGACGTCGCCGTCGAGGCGCTGCGCGACTGTCTGGAACAGGGCAAGAGCTCGCCCGACGAACTGTGGGAACTGGCGCGGGCATGCCGCATCGGGTCCGTCATCCGGCCGTACATCGAGGTGCTCGCGTGAGCGGGCGAGCAATCACGAATGTAGCTGCTTCAGTGCACCATCGGCTTCTCGCCCGAGTTCACGCGAGCGGCGCGGATCCCAACGACCTCTTCCTCCGATACGCGCTTGAACGGTTCCTCTATCGGCTCTCGGTCTCTCCGCATGCTTCGTCGTTCATGCTCAAGGGGGCGACGCTCTTCGCGGTGTGGGAAGAAGACCCGCATCGCGCTACGCGTGACGTCGATCTGCTGGGCTTCGGTGAGGACTCGGCCGAGAGGCTGAGCGGCGTGTTCGCGGACGTGTGCCGCATTCCGGTGCCGGATGACGGGATGGTCTTCGATCCGGTCAGCGTGGCCGTGAGCGACATCCGAAATGGGCAAGCGTACCAAGGCAAGCGAGTCCGTCTTGCGGCGAAGCTTGGCACTGCAAGGTACACCGTGCAGATCGACGTCGGCTTCGGTGACGCGCTCGCGGCTTGGGATACTGAGATCACGATGCCCACGCTGCTCGATTTCCCGGCGCCGCGCCTCCGCGCCTATCCGGTGGAGGCCGTCGTGGCGGAGAAGCTCCACGCGCTGGCGCAGCACGGCATGCTGAACAGCCGCATGAAGGACATCTATGACGTGCAGGCCCTGGCGGCGAGGCTGGCCTTCGACGGCCGGAGCCTCACGGAGGCCGTGCGGCTGACGTTCGAGCGGCGCGGGCGAACGATAGGTGTTCAGCTGCCCGCGCCGCTCACCGCGGCGTTCGCAGCCGACGAGGTCATGCTCCAGCGGTGGGGCGGATTCCTGCGGCGGAACCGGCTTGAAGCCGTTGGGTTGGCCAACGCCGTCGACCGCCTCCGCGCCTTTCTCCTCGAGCCGTGGCAGGCGCTTGCGCGGGGGGACGGGTTCGTGGAGGAGTGGCCGCCGGGCGGGCCGTGGCGCCACTGAGGGTCGTCGAGTCATGTGTCGAAGTCGCCATGCCGACCAGGGATTCCTGGTGGGCAATGCCTGGTGGGCCGCGTTGGGATCGAACCAACGACCTTGGGATTAAAAGTCCCCTGCTCTACCAACTGAGCTAGCG
Organism: uncultured Actinomycetes bacterium; assembly: GCA_963709345.1. GTDB lineage: Bacteria > Actinomycetota > Thermoleophilia > UBA2241 > UBA2241 > CAIXSE01. The sequence continues at coordinate 70,632 of CAVPVX010000001.1, read as the reverse complement.
GCCCGGGAGACGGATTGTACCACCCGGGGCGCGGCGGTCACGTGTGGCAGTCGGGGCCGGCAGCGGCCGCCCCCAGACTGCTCACCCGGAGGGCGGAAGGTCGGTGCGGAGCAGCGCGAACTGCACCTGGTCGTCGCGGGGCGGGAGGCTGCCGTCGGCCGACGGCACGACCCGCCCGTCACGGCTCTTGCCCGGCTCGGGCGCGAGAAAGCCGCGGAGCAGCGCCTCGCGCGCGAAGCCAAGCCTGTCGGCCAGGGCCTGCGAGGCCTCGTTGCCCGGATACGTCAGGAGTTCGAGGCGCTCGAGGCCGAGCGGGCCGAACGCCCAGGCGATGACGAGGCGCGCCGCCGCCAGTGCTACGCCCGAGCGGCGCGCCTCGCGCTTGGTCCAGTAGCCCATCTCCGCGGCCTGCCGGTCGGCGAAGAGATCGAGGCTCACGCTGCCGAGGAGCTCGCCCGTGGGCGCGTCGCAGACGGCCAGCCGGGCTCGGTCGCCGGCCAGGAGCCGGTGCCGGGCGTCGGCGATGAACCACTCGGCGTCGGACGGCGTGTAGGGCGCCGGAAGCAGGTGGATCCAGCGCGCCACCTCCGGGTCGTCGCAGGCCGCCCGGACGGCCGGGGCATCATCCGACTCGAAGGGCCGTACGATCAGACGGCCGTCCGGCAGCCGCGGCCAGCCGAGGTCGAGCGGCGCGTCGTCGCCGGAAGCGCCACCGCCTCCCCCGACGTCCCCGGCCCGCCGGTGGCCGGGGAGGAGCGAGAAGAGGGCGTCGTCGACGCGGGCGCCGCCGATCACGTCGTTGCCGCGCAGGACGCCCTCGAGCCGGAAGCCCGCGGCGGTGATCGTCCGTCGCGAGGCCGCGTTGCGCACGTCGGCGCGAATCTGCAGGCGCTGGAGCCCGAGGTCGTCGAAGGCCCATCTCGTGAGCAGGCGGATGCAGGCCGAGGCGATCCCGCGTTGCCGTGCGTCGCGGTGGACGAGGTAGCCGATCTCGCCCGTGGCGCGCTCCGCATCGATCTTGAGGCCGCAGGAGGCGACCGGCTCGCCGGATGCTGCCGGTCCGCCTGAATCGGTGTCCATCACCGCGAACTGCGCCCAGCGGTCCTCGCGCCACTTGCGCGCCGCGTCGCCCACCCACTCCTCGCCGTCGGTGAGGGTGTAGGGGCGGGGAACGGGGATGAACCGGGCGACGTCCGGATCGTTGCACATCGCGGCGCAGGCCGCGGCGTCCTCGGCCCGCCAGGGTCGCAGCCTGACGCGGCCGTCCGTCAGCTCCGGCTGCTCCTCTATCTCGCTCAGGACCCTCATCGCGCCTCCGAACGACGAAGGGGCGGGGCGGCTCTGCCGGCCGCCCCGCCCCTTCGCCCGCGTCTCGTCAGTGCAGGAAGTGGCGCCGGCCGGTGAAGACCATGGCGGCGCCGCGCTTGTCGCACGCCTCCGCGGCGGTCACGTCACCCTTGGAGCCGCCGGGCTGCATGAACGCCGTGACGCCGCTGTCGATCGCGAGGTCGACGGCGTCGGGGAACGGGAAGAAGGCGTCGGAGCCGACGACCGCGCCCGCGAGGTCGCCGCGCGCCTTCTCGATGGCGACCTTGGTGCTGTCGACGCGGCTCATCTGGCCGGCGCCTACGCCGAGCGTCGCAAGGTTGCGCGCGATCACGATGGCGTTGCTCTTGACGTGCTTGGCGACCCGGAAGGCGAAGATGAGGTCGCCCCACTCCTGCTCGCTGGGGTGGCGCTTGGTGGCCACCGTCATCTCGTCGCGTTCCTCGATGTCGCCGTCCCTGTCCTGGACCAGGATGCCGCCGGTGACGCGTTTGTAGTCGAACTCGCCGGGGTTGATCTGCCGGCGCTCCTCGTTGCGGAGGATGCGGATGTCGGCCTTGCGCGAGAGGATCTCCAGCGCCTCGTCTTTGTAGCCGGGCGCGAAGAGGACCTCGACGAACAGCTCGCTGAGGCGCTCGGCCAGAGCGACGTCGACGATGCGGTTGACGGCGATCACGCTGCCGAACGCGCTGACGGGATCGCACTCGAACGCCTTGTCGTAGGCGGCCGCCAGGTTCTCGGCGAGGGCGCACCCGCAGGGGTTGTTGTGCTTGATGAGGGTGACGCACGGCAGCGTGAACTCGTCGCAGATGGCGCGCGCGGCGTTGAGGTCGTAGAGGTTGTTGAAGCCGAGTTGCTTGCCGTGCAGCTGGGTCACCTGCGAGAGCAGGTGCTGGCGCAGGCCGACCTCGGAGTAGTAGGCGGCGCGCTGGTGCGGGTTCTCGCCGTACTTGAGCTCGAGGACCTTCTCGTAGTCGCGCATCACGTAGTCGGGGAAGTCGCCCTCCGCCTCGCTGAACCAGTTGGCGATGACGAAGTCGTAGTGCGCGGTGCGGTGGAAGGCCTTGGTGGCAAGGTCGCGGAGGGTGGTGTGGCTGAGCTCGCCGCCGGACTCGCGCAACTCCTCGAGCAGATCGTCGTAGTCGTCGTGGCTCGTGACGACGGCGACGCCGGCGTGGTTCTTGGCGGCGGCGCGGATCATGCTCGGCCCGCCGATGTCGATGTTCTCGATCACGACCTCGTCCTCGACGCCGCGCCTGCCCGCGACCTCCTCGAACGGGTAGAGGCTGCAGACGACCATGTCGATGGGCTCGATGCCGTGCTCGGCGATGGTCTCCATGTGCTCGGGCACGTCGCGGCGCGCCAGGACGCCGGCCATGAGCTTGGGGTGCATGGTCTTGACGCGGCCGTCGAGCATCTCCGGGAAGCCGGTGACCTCTTCGACGAGGGTGACGGGTATGCCGGAGTCCCTCAGGAGCTTGGCGGTCCCGCCTGTGGAGATCACGGTGACCCCCATGCTCGTGAGGCCCTTGGCGAACGACTCTACTCCGCTCTTGTTGAACACCGAGATCAGGGCTCGCTTGACCTTCACAAAACCACTCCTTTGCTGGACGTCCCCCGGGCCCGCTGCCGACGAGGACTCACGGCCCGCCCGGCTGCCCCTCGCCGCAAGCCTACAAGAAAGGCAACACGCGGTGAATAGGCCCGTGGCGTCCGAGGCCGGCGCCGGGCTCGGACGCGCGCCGGCCGCCTCACTCCGGCGTGCCTCGCGAGCGGCGGATGCGGTGCACCGCCCAGATGATCAAGCCGGGCAGCGTCGACGCCGCGGCGATGACCGCCAGGGCGATCGCGAGGTAGTCCTGGACCCACGCGGCCGTGCCGAACCAGTAGCCGGCTCCCATGAAGATGGTGACCCAGAGCGCCGACGCGACCGCGGCGAAGAGGAGCAGTCGGTGGAACTCCATCTGGGCGACGCCGGCGACGAACGGCGCCAGCGTGCGCACGACGGGCAGGAACCTCGCCAGCACGATCGCCATGCCGCCGTGCCGCTCGTAGAACTCGTGCGCCTTCGCCACGTGTTCGGGGCGGATGCGCTTGCGCGGCTTGCTCAGGATGCGGCGGCCGACGAACCGGCCGATGAGGTAGTTGCAGACGTCGCCGAGAAAGGCCGCCGTGAAGAGGAGCGGCGCCAGGACGAGGATCTCGAGGATCCCCGCGCCGGCCAGTGTGCCGCTCGTCAGGAGCAGCGACTCCCCCGGCAGAAACGGGGTGACGACGAATCCGGTCTCGGCGAAGATCGTCGTCGCGATGGCGGCGTAGGCCCACACGCCGAGCTGCTCGGCGAGCTCGGCGAGGTGTGCGTCCAGGTGCAGGACGTACTCGACGACCTGGTCGAACGCGCCCGTGGCACTACTCCTGGAGGGCGGCGGGGGCTCCCGTCGGCCGCCGCCTTCTCGAGCACGCGGCGCGCGGTGAACACCGTGCGATAGCGGTCGAAGAGGACGGTCAGCACCGTGAACAGGAAGGCGAAGAAGAGCGTCGTGCCCCGCGGCGTGCGCACATCGATGAGGCCGAACACCACTTCGAGCACCAGCAGCCCTACGACGATCCCGTAGTTGACGACAAGCATCCCGACGAGCTCGGTGACGACCGAGCGCCAGCCGCGGCCGCGGCGCGCGAGCCACTGGCTGACGATGGCGTTCACGATCACGAAGGCGGCGACGAAGAGCAGGCCGAAGCTCTCGACCTCCAGCATCAGGGCGAAGATCACGCTGATCAGACCCGTGAGCACGATCTTCTCCAGCAGCGCCAGGTCGAAGATCCTCTCCGTCGCCTTGGCCGTGCGGTACAGCTCGGCGCCTCGGCACTCCGGCGGCAGCGGGTCGGCCCTGAGGTTGAAGCGGCGATCGCCGGGCGGCGCCTTGCGGGTGACGATCCAATAACCGACGTAGCCGATGGCGGCGAAGACGGCGACGGCGACGATCAGCACCCACGGCCGGTTGGCGATCGCGTCCGCCCAGCCGGTGTCGGCGGTCACCCCGAACAGCGTCTCCTTGATGAAGTCGGTCATGTCGAGCTGGGCGATGTGGATCCACCACTCCTGCGGCAGCTTGATGAACACCCAGATGAGCGCCGTGGAGACGACAACGGTCCAGAGGCCCATGCGTACCCAGTTCCAGCGCAGGCGTACAGCCTCGACGAAGAGGTAGAAGTACTCGAAGGTGTTCGGGAAGATGAACAGGATGGCCCGCACCTGCGTGAGCTCGAACGCCACCACGCCGATGAGACGGTAGTAGTACAGGAACCAGCTCATCCTGAACGCGTACGGGTTGGTCCAGTTGCGCATCGTCGCCAGGTAGATGATCGCCAGGTAGTAGATGTCGAGTGACTTGTCGTACGACTGGTAGCCCTCGAGCGGGATGGCCGGGAACTGCTGGAAGATGCTCTGGTCGATGGCGTCGAGGATGAGGCACGCTACGGCGCCGATCAGGGGAAAGGTCGGGATGGTGAACGGGAGGAACAGGCGAGCGCCGACGACGAGGATCACGATGGTCCACTCTGTTGCGCCCATTGCCGTTCTCCTTCGAGTTCCACAGGGAGCGTAGGGCCCGGCGCGATCCGGCCGTTGCGACTCGGGCCTTGCGAGACGACAGCGTATCGTCCGGCGCGCCAAGTTCCAAGCGCACCCGCGCCCTCAGTCTGCGCGCCGGAGGGCCTCTGGTAGACTCCGTCCATGATCGCATTCGGCGCACACGCGGTCGCGGCCTCGACACTCGATCCGATCGCCGACTGGTTCGGGGACAACGCGGGCAACCTGGTCACGGCAGCGGGCATCGTCCTCGCCGCGGTGGTGCTCAACTTCGTCGTGCGGCGGGCCATCCGTCGCGTGGTCGAGCGGATCGCCCGTACCCATGAGTCGCGGCGCGAGCGCGCCTTGGGTGACGAGTCGCCGGCCGGCGTGTCCGTCGCGCCGGAGGAGGATCTCGCCGAACGCCGCCACGCGAGGGTGGTCGACGCGAGGCGCGCCGAGCAGCGGGCGCGCACCTTGGGCTCGCTGCTGAGGTATGCGTCGACGATCATCATCTACACGCTGGCGACGCTCATGGTGCTGGCGGAGCTCGGTGTCAACATCGGGCCGCTGATCGCCGGGGCCGGCATCGCCGGCGTGGCGCTCGGCTTCGGCGCCCAGAGTCTCGTCAAGGACTTTCTCAGCGGCGCCTTCATGCTCATGGAGGATCAGTTCGGCGTGGGCGACGTCATCGATGTCGGCGAGGCGACGGGCACGGTCGAGAAGGTGACGCTGCGGGTCACGATCCTGCGCGACGTCGACGGGACCGTCTGGTATGTCCCCAACGGCGAGGTACGCCGCGTCGGCAACAAGTCGCAGCTCTGGTCGCGCATCGTGCTCGACGTCGAGGTCGCCTACGACACCGACATCGCCCACGCGTCCGAGGTGATCAAGCGCGTCGCCGACGAGGAGTGGCGGGCGCAGGCGCCCGGTGCGACGATCATCGAGGAGCCCGAGCTCTGGGGCGTCGAGCAGTTCGGACCCAGCGCGATCGTGCTGCGTCTCGCCGTCAAGACGCAGCCGGGCGAGCAGTGGATGGTCGGGCGCGCGCTGCGCGCGCGCCTCAAGGAGGCCTTCGACGAGACCGGCATCGTCATCCCCTTCCCGCAGCAGACCGTCTGGGTGCACGGCGACTCGGGGGACCAGGACGCGGGCGCGTAGTGGGGCGTGCGCCGCGAGTGCGGCCTCAGGCGAAGCGCGCCGCCGCCTTCATCTGTTCGGTCGCGACCTCGTCGTGGACGCAGCAGCCCGCGGCGTGGTCGTTCACGATGCCGGCCGCCTGCATGAGCGAGTAGGCGGTCGTCGGGCCGACGAAGCGGAAGCCGCGCTTCTTCAGATCCTTGGCGAGCGCGGCGCCTTCCGGGCTCGCGGCGACGAAGTCGGCCCGCGAGCGCGGCGCCTCGTGAGCCTCCGGCCGAAAGCGCCAGAAGTACGCCGCCAGTGACCCGTGCTCTTCGATCACGGGCAGGGCGGCGCGGGCGTTGGCGACCGCCGCCTCGATCTTCAGCCGGTTGCGCACGATGCCGGCGTCGGCCATGAGGCGCTCGCGGTCGGCGTCGCCGAACGCTGCGACGGCGGCGATGTCGAATCCGGCGAACACGGCCCGGAACGCCGGCCGCTTGCGCAGGATCGTGAGCCACGAGAGACCCGATTGGAACGCCTCGAGCGTGAGACGTTCGAACAGCCGGTCGTCTTCGAGCGACGGCCGGCCCCACTCGTCATCGTGGTAGGCGACGTACTCGGGCGCGCTGCCGACGGCCCAGAAGCAGCGTGGCCGGCCGTCCGGCCCCGCCGCGAGAGCATCGCCCGGCATCGCCGTGCTACCCGAGCTTCTCCTTGGCCTTCTGCAGGAGCTCGTTGGCCTCTCTCTGTGCCCTCTCGAGCAGCTCGGCGGCCTCCCTCTTGGCCCTTTCGAGCAGCTCCGGCCCCTGGGTCTTCGCCCGCTCGATGAGCTCCGTGCCCTGCTTCCTGGCCTTCTCGATGATCTCGGCCGCTTCCGCCTTCGCCTTGTCCGTCGTCGGCTTGGCCTTCCCGCCCAGCTCGTCGGCCTTCGCTTTGGCCTTCTCGCCGAGGTCGGCTGCCGTCGCCTTGGCCTTGTCCAGCGCCGGCCCCGACTTCTCTTTGGCGTCGTCGGCCATCTGCTTGGCCTTCGTGGTGGCGTCGTCGGCCATCTGCTTGGCCTTGTCGGTGAATCCCATGCTGACCTCCCGCTTCGTACTACTACAGACACGATCTACCCAGAGTGTACCGCCGGAGCGTGCCGCTCAAGCGCGGCCGCGCGGCGCGGCCGGGAGCGGCGCGCGTCTCGCCGGCGTGAGACACCGCTACTTCAGCTTCTCCTTGGCCTCCGTGGCGAGATCGGATACCTCCTGCTTCGCCTTGTCGAAGGTGGGCTGGAGCTTCTCGTCGAGGCTGTCGAACTCCTGCTCCAGCTTCTGGATGGCCGGCTTGGCCTTCTGCTGGAGCTCGCCCGCGGTCTCCTTCGCCTTGGCCGCGGCCTGGTCCGCCATCTGCTTTGCCCTCTCCATGAAGCCCATGCGCGCCTCCTGCTGCGACCGTGACGGTCTGTTCACCCATCTGAGTCTACCCAAGGGCTGCCGCGAACCGCGAGAGCCCGGGGTGGTGACGCGCAGTCTTGACGTATATATGACATAAGGATATAGTGCCTTGTGTCATATGTTCGGCGACGGAGGACTGATGCCTCGAGAGAACAAGACGAAGTACGCGGTGCTCGGCCTGCTCGCCTACGCGCCGCTGTCCGGGTACGACGTGAAGCGCATCTACGCCCATAGCCTCGGCAACTTCTGGAGCGAGAGCTACGGGCACATCTACCCGATCCTCAGGCGGCTCGATGACGAGGGGCTCGCCACCCGCGAGGTGGAGCACCAGACCGGCAAGCCCGACCGCAACGTCTACACCATCACCGACCTCGGCCGAGAGGAGTTGCACCGCTGGCTCGCGCAGCCGCCGGACCCGATCCGCGAGCGCGTAGAGATGCTCCTGAAGCTCTTCCACGGTTGGGAGACGGGTCCAGCCGTGATGATCGAGCACGTCAGGCAGACCCGCGCCGAACACGAGGCTCTGCTGCAAAGGTACGCGCAGTACGACGAAGCGATGTCGCAAGAGGACGATCCACCGACGCCGTACTGGCTGATGACCGTGAGCTGCGGGCAGCACGTGAGCAGGGCGTACATCGAGTGGTGCGACGAGACCATCGCCAAGCTCGAGCAGTTGCCGGCGGAGCCGCGCGCCGGCGCGGACGGCTGGACCCCGTTCCATCACAAGCACCCGGAGATGAACGCATGAGCGCGAACCCGGCCGGCGCCGCCCTGCTCCTGGACGGGCGCCGCGACGACGATCCGACTCTCGCGCTGGCTCACGACGCGCTGGTCGACGGCCTGGCCGCAGGCGGCTGGGCCGTCGACGACTGGACCCTGCGCGACGACAGGATCGCCTGGTGCGCCGGCTGCTTCAAGTGCTGGACGCAGACGCCGGGCGTGTGCGCCCACCACGACGACGGGCGCACGGTGGCCGAGCGCTGGACGCACAGCGATCTCGTCGTCTTCCTCACGCCCGTGACCTTCGGCGGCTACTCGTCGGAGCTCAAGAAGGCGCTCGACCACGTGATCCCGATCCTGCAGCCGTTCATGCGCAGGAGGGCCGGCGACACGCGTCATCCGCAGCGCTATGAGCGCCGGCGGGACCTGCTGGTCGTCGGCACGGTTCCCGCCGGTCAGGCCGACGGGCCCGAGGCCCAGACGTTCCGGCGGCTGGTCGAGCGCAACACGTACAATATGCAGCCGCCGCGCTGGACCACCGGCGTGCTCGAGAGCGGCGCGAGCGAGTGGGAGGTCCGGGTGGCCGTCGACGCGCTGCTCGCGGAGGTCGGCGTGACGCCGGCGCGCGACGCCGTCGGCGCCGGCCGGGAAGCGGTGGTCGCATGAGCGCCCCGCAGAAGGTCCTGCTGCTGGTCGGCAGCCCCAAGCCCAGCGAGAGCACCTCCGAGTCGCTCGGCGCCTACCTGCTCGAGGAGCTCGAGAAGCGCGGCGTGGCGACGGAGACGATCCGAGCGGCCAAAGCCGTGCGCTCTGAGGAGGCGACGGAGGGACTGCGTGCCGCCGTCGCCTCGGCCGACCTCGTCGTCCTCTCGTTCCCGCTCTACATCGACAGTCTGCCGGCGCCGGCGATCCGCGCGCTCGAACTGATCGCCGAGGGGCGAGCCGGCGCGGCGCACACCGCGGGTGGGGAGGCGCCGGCCGCCGCAGGCGCGCCGGCCTTCGTGGCCATCTGCCAGTCCGGGTTCCCCGAGGTCGAGCACAACGAGGTCGCGGTCGAGATCTGCCGCAACTTCGCCCGCGACGCCGGGTTCGAGTGGGCCGGCGGCCTGATCCTGGCCGCCGGTGGCATGGTCGGCGGGCAGCCGCTGCGCAAGCTCCAGGGGATGATGCGCTCGGCGGTCAAGGCCCTCGACCTCACGGCCGAAGAGCTGGCGGCCGGCCGGCCCGTACCCGAGGAGGCGGTGCGACTCATGGCCAAACCGCCGATCCCCAAGGTCGGCTATCGCTTCATGGCCAACTGGGGGTGGCGCTCCCAGTTCAAGAAGCGGGGCCGGGGAGGGTCGCTGAAGGACCAGCCCTTCGCCTGACCTCCCGTGCCGCCGGGCCGGCCGGCTCCCTCCGCGGGGCGCCGGCCGGCGGCCGGGTCTCATCGAGCCTGAGCCGGCCCGGCATCGCCCCGCCGCCGCTGCCGAACCGGTCGAGGATCGTCTCGAGGAGCGGCAGGAAGCGGTGCACCTGGCCGCTGCGGATGGCCCAGTCCCACATCGGCTCGAGCTTCTTCCATCCGCTCGTGTAGGCGAGGTGGCGTGCGTGCTCGCGCAGGTCGCCGTGGGCGAACGCGGCTCGCCAGATACTGCTCCAGCGGTAGAAGTCGCGGTAGGCGCCCCAGTAGCCGGTCTCCAACTGCGCGGCCGTCATGCCGGCGGGCCGGAACACGGCGTGTCGCGTGTCGTAGAGGTCCCAGTCGCGGCTGGTGACGCGGCCCTCGGCGGCCAGCCGCCGTTCGAGCCGGGTGCCGGGATACGGCGTCATGATGTGAAACGTGGCCGTCTCGATACCGCGGCTGACTGCCCACTCCACGGTGCGCGGGAAGACCGACGGGTCGTCGTGGTCCATGCCGAAGACGAAGGCGCCGTTGACCATGACGCCGAGGTCGTGGAGGCGGCGGACGGCGGCGTCGTAGGGCGGCGCGCCGGAGACGCCGCCGCCCGGGCGGCCGGCCGCCCGGGCGGCGGCCACACCGGCGCCGGCCAGGTTCTGCGTCTTGCCGGCGCCGCGCAGGTTCGCCTCGCTCAGCGTCTCGAAGCCGATGAACAGGCTGCGCAGCCCGCTCTCCACCGCTTTCTCGAGGAGGCCGGGGCGGAGCACCGCCTCTACCGTCCCGGCCGCCTGCCAGAGGCGGCCCATCCCCTTGAGACTGTCGAAGAGCGCCTCGGCGAACGGCGGGCTGCCGAAGAGGTTGTCGTCGAGGAAGTAGAGATGGCGACCGGGGAGGCGGTCGATCTCGGCCAGGGCATCTTCGACCGCCTGCACGTAGAACGACCTGCCGCCGCGGAAGAACGCCTCCTTGTAGCAGAAATCGCACACGTGCGGGCAGCCGCGGCTCACGACCAGTGAGTTGGGCACCAGGTACCGGTCGCGCTTGATGAGGTCGCGGCGCGCCGGCGGGACGCCGGCGAGGGTGCGCTCAGTCGAGCGGTACAGCGGCCGGGGCCGGCCGGCGCGGAAGTCGGCGAGGAACGCCGGCCAGGTGTCCTCTCCCGGGCCGCAGAACACGCTGTCGGCGTGCCGGGCCGCCTCGTCCGGCAGGCTCGTCGGGTGGAGCCCGCCGAGGCAGACGTAGGCGCCCTCTGGCGCGGTAGTGGTCGGCGTAGCGGTAGGCGCGGCGGGCGGAGGTGATGTAGGCCTCGATGACGACGAGATCCGGCTCGTCGTCGAGGCGCAGGGTCTCGACGTGCTCGTCCTGCAGGTCGATCTCGTCGTCGGGATCCAGGTATCCGGCCAGGGTGGCGAGGCCGAGCGGCGGGAACAGCGAGTACTTGATGGATCGCCAGTAGCGGCTGCCGGCGGCCGTCTTGGCTGGGCTGATCATCTTGACCCGGAGAGAGCGACCGAGCGGCGGACGGCGCAGCGGGGCCCTGCGGGCCTGCGCCGCCTCCACCGGACCCTCGCCGTTCACGCGCGCCTCCCGGGCCGGTCCGTGAAGTGGGCGAGCAACACGTCCAACCCGGTCTCGAACTCGCCCGGCCGGTCCCAGACCGCGAGCCGCATGCCGACGCGCATCATGTTCGGGTAGTCGGCCCAGTGGCCGACGAGCTGGGCGACGATGTCCGAGGTCTGCACCTCGTCGCCCAGCATCCTCGCGTAGCCCAGACCGAGCGTGTACGCGCCGAGCACGTGATAGACGGTCGCGGCGCGATTCTCGCTGAAGCCTGCCTCGAGGAGTGTGCCCATCAGTTCCTCCATCCAGCGGCGGCCGCTGGGCGTGCGTACGACGGCCGCGGATATGAGTGGCAGCGCCCGTGGGTGCGCCTCGGTGAGTGCGTGCAGGCCCATGAACAGCTGGCGCACGCGGCTCCGCCAGCGCGGGTCACGCTGCGAGGCTCCGAGCGCCGCCGCGGCGATCCTCTCGCCCACCGCGTCCAGGATCGCCGCCTTGTTGGGGAAGTGGTGGTACAGACTCATGGGCCTGACGCCGGCGCCCGCGGCGAGCCGGCGCATGTTCAGGGCCTCGAGACCGTCCTCATCGATGATCTCCAGAGCGAGTTCCACGATGCGCTCGCGGGTCAGGGCGGCGCGGCGCGGGGTCGTCTCCTCGGCGACGGGCATGGCGTCCTCCTGTGTGAACCGGGCGTACATTGTATGGCTTACAAAGTACGGTACGGGTGTCGGCGCCGACTCGTCAACGTACGCGCGTAAGGGTGGAACGACGGACGGCGGCGTACGCTTCCGGTCGGGCCGCCGGTGGACCACCGGGAAGCTACCAGTGCGGCAGGGCGCGCGCCGCCCAGCGGCCGCCGGCGTGCGCGACCGAGACGGGCACGCCGAAGCACGCGCTCAGCGGCTCTTCGGTGAGGACGGTGGGCGCGGCGCCGCAGGCGCTCACGCGCCCGTCTCGCAACAGGAGCGCGTGAGTGATGCTCGGCGGCAGCTCCTCGAGGTGGTGCGTCACGAGAACGACGGCGGGGGCGGCACGCTCCCCGGCGAGGGAGGACAGCGCGGCGAGCAGCGCCTCGCGGCCGGGCAGGTCGAGGCCGTCGGCCGGCTCGTCCAGAAGCAGGAGCGGCGGCTGCCGCATCAGTGCGCGTGCCAGCAGCACGCGGCGGCGCTCGCCCTGCGAGCACGACGCGAACGGGTGGGAGGCGACGGGCGCGCACCCAAGCTGCTCGAGAAGCTGGGCTGCGCGGTCCAGGGCCACGTCGTCGACGCGGTCCGGCAGGATCTGGATCGTGCCGGTCGCCCCGGTGAGGACGACCTCGAGGGCGCTGCGACGCGGCGAGAAGGCCTCCTCCGTCTTGACGTCGACGTGCCCGATGCGTTCGCGGAGGGCGCGCAGGTCGACGAGCCCCACGGTCTCGCCGAGGATGCTCACGCGCCCCCGGCTGGGGTGCCGTCTGCCGGCGGCGACATCCAGGAGCGTCGACTTGCCGGCGCCGTTGGGGCCGAGCACCGCCCACTGCTCTCCGGCGGCCACCGTCCAGGAGACGTCGGTGAGGATGGGCAGCCGGGTGCGCGCCCGGGCGTCCCACTCCCAGACGACGACCTCTTCGAGGACGAGCGCGTCAGAGGGGACCGGCGAGGGCACGGGGGGCTTTCGGGTCGGCGGGGTGCGGCAAGACGGCCGGCGGCGGCATGGCGGCCGCTCCCTCAGCCGAGGCGGGCCACGCGCTCGCCGCGGACCAGGCGCCGCGTGGCGGCGGATGCCTCGGTGAGCGCGTCGCGTTCTTCGGAGACGACGCCGACGCGCGCGCGAGCCCGGCCGGCCGGCCGGACGCCCTTCTTCGTCTGCGGCCAGGCGCGTACGGCCGCGGTCACGGCGTCACGGCCGCCCTCCGCAAACGCCTGCGCCAGCCGCGCCTGTACGTCCGCGTCGGGGCTCGCGGCGGCGAACTCCGCGGCTGCGATCGCGTAGGCGTTGCCGTTGAAGCTGAGCGAGACGCCGCCCCAGGCCCTGACGGCCTCCAGCGGCGGCGCGTCGGTGATCGAATCGCCGACGTACATGACGCCGGTTCCGGCGACGCCCTCGGCAGCGACGATCGTCTCGAGCGCCGCGAGCTTCTGGCCGCCACCCACGGGGCGGACGGCGGCCACCATCTCGCCGCTCACGCGGCCGATCATTCGCGCCCAGAAGAGGTCGTCGAGCTCGGCCACCGTCGCGTTGTCGTCGGGCGTGAGGTCGCCTTCGCCGACCGCCCCCTCCGGGATGTCGATCACCGGTCGGGCGAGCACCTGCTCCGCGGCTTCGCGGAGCCACACAGCCTCCGCCTCGGGCATCTCCCAGGCGTCCAGGCTGAGCTCGGTGCAGCGGACGCGCGCGAAGGGGAACTCCGCCAGCTCGCACAGCGCCCTGAGGTACGGCGTGTACGATGTCGAGATGATGTACGCGGGCATCAGCGCGGTGACGGCGGCGAGCGCCTCCAGCGCCTTGGGCACCAGCAGGACGCCCTCGGCGCTGAAGAGCTCGACGTCCTCGTCGCTGACGTAGAACGCTTTGAGGAACGGCGGCAGCAGGCGCAGGGTGTCGCCGGCGTTGTAGCCGGGCTTGCGGCGCACGTCGGCGAGGAAGTCGTCGTACCGGCTGAGCCTGGCGAAGAGCTCGGCTCCCTCAGGGATGAAGCGCTCCGCGATCTCCTGGGCGTTGTCGTTCTTGGTGAGCGGCCCCTCGCAGTCGGTGACGTAGATGCGGCCGGTGGTCGCCGGCGGGCCGGCCGGTGCAGCCGTACCGGCGCTCATCGCTGCCGGACCTCCTCGTCGACCAGCTCCGTCAGGTCGAGCGGCAGCCGGACCGACTCGGCGAACACGGCGCCGCTGGAGGTGTTGAGCCGGCCCTCGGCGAACTGGCGCAGCGTCTGGTAGAGCAGCGGTATTTCGCGGATCTCGCCGCGGCGGCGGATCTCGGCGAACAGAGGCTCGGTCTCGCCTTCCGCGGCGGCGATCTCCAACACGCTCTTTGTCTCGCGCTTCTCCCGGAACTGCCGCCACAGTGGTTCCCAGTCGTCGCCGCGCAGGGAGAGACGGAAGGTGCTGACGACGGGACCGCGGTCGAGTTGCGCCGTCGCCAGGTGGACCATGGCGCCCGTCGCGTCGGCCTCGTCGTCGAGGAGCTGCCAGATGACATCCTGCCAGGTGCCGGTGGGTCCGCTTGGCAGAGCCGGGTGGAGGTTGAGGATGGCGAACTTACGGCACATTGCCGGGCTGGCGACGAGCATGTAGCCGGCCATCACCAGCACGCCGAGGCGGTGTGGCACCAGCAGGTCCATGACGCCTCGGTGATACTCCTCGCGCCACGTGGAGCGGGAGACGCCGAGCTTCTGGGCTTCGACCCAGCTGGCGGCGCTCGATAAGGTGACGAGCGGCAGGTCGAGTCGCTCGACGAGGTCGATGAAGTGGTCGCTCTCCGGCGCCTCGCCGCGCTCGCGGTCGCTGAAGACGGCGCCGATCTCGAGCGGGACGCCGTCCTGCTGCGCCCGCGCGACGACGTCCGCGAGGAGATTGGTGGCGGCTGGGTCTCGGCCGCTGGAGAGCCAGCCGACCCTCACGTGCCCGCCTCCGCCCCGCTCACGTTCCGCCCGGCCCGTTCGCGGCCGGCCGCTCGTCCCCGCGCTCCTCGGCAAGGCGCAGACCCCAGGCCTCGGCGTCGGGGTAGGTGCTGCGACCGAGGCCGGTGATGCCGTGGCTCGCCGCCCAGGAGGCCAGGCGCCCGGCGCTCTCGAGGCCGACCTGCTCGAGCATCCCGGCGATGAAGCCGGCGGCGAACAGGTCGCCGGCGCCGGTGACGTCGACCACATCCGCGGGCAGAGGCGGCACGTAGAGGTCAACGCGGCGGCCGACCAGCCGGGCACCCCGGCTGCCCATCTTGACGATCACGAGGCCAACTCCGATGTTGAGGAGGAAGTCGATGGACTCGGCCAGCGAGAGGCCGCAGAGCATCTCGAGCTCGGTCTCGGTCGAGAAGAGGTAGGCGCAGCGCTGCAGGATCGGAAGAAAGCGCTTGACGCCTTTTCGCGCGTAGATCTCGCCGGGGTCGAAGCCGACCTCGACGCCGGCGGGGAGCCGTTCGAGCAGCGCCAGCTGGGCCTCGAGCGGCGCGTCTCCGACGAAGCTGGTGAAGAGGGCGCAGCGGGTACGCGGCAGGCGCCTCGGGAGGTTGGCCGGCGAGAAGGCGTCGTTCGCCGCCGGCCACACCAGGTTGCGGCGCTCGCCCCGCTCGTCCAGGAGAACGTAGACCCGGCCGGTCTCGCCCTCCCGGTGGACCAGCCGGGCGTCGGCCGGATCCAGTTCGCCCAGCAGGAAGAGGCCGTCGTCGTCGTCGCCTATGCGGCCGACCATCGCGGCCCTGTATCCCAGACGGGCCAGGGCGTACACGCTGTTGGACGCCTGGCCGCCCCCGGCTCGCGTCGGGGCGACGTGCGCCAGCGCCTCCTCGACCGCTCTTCGCACCGCCTCGTCCATCAACTGCTCGCCGCCCGGCGGCCCCAGTTCGTCCCAGAGCGGGAAGCTGGGGGGTAGGCGGTAGATCAGATCGAGGTTGAGCGCTCCGCAGCCGAGCAGGTCGACCGGTCTCATACGCGGAGCTCTCCGCTGTACGTGACGGCGGGTCCGTCGCCACGGGGGACGATCTCGCCGACGACGCGCGAGGCGTGGCCGGCCTTCTCGAGGATCATGAGGTTCTTCTCCACGTGGTCCGGATCCATCACGAGGACCATGCCGAGCCCACAGTTGAAGGTCTTCAGCATCTCGGGGCGGTGCACGCCGAGTCCGTGGAGCCAGCCGAAGAGCGGGCTCGGCGTCCAGCTCGCGAGGTCGATGACGGCGGCCAGGTCGCCCGGCACGGCGCGGCCGACGTTGTCGGGGAAGCCGCCGCCGGTGACGTGCGCGGCGGCGTGCATGCCGCCGGCGTGCCCGAGGTCGTGCAGCACGGGGCTGTAGATGGCCGTCGGCGTGAGCAGCACGTCGCCGACGGTCGAGCGCGGGTCGTAGCAGGCCCCGAACCCCTCCTTCGGCGTGATGCAGAGGCCGACGCCCCCGCCCTGGCCGATGAAGTTGCTGTCCAAGTCGATCGCGTGTTCGGCGAGCAGGTGGCGGATGAGGCTGAAGCCGTTGCTGTGCACACCGCTCGAGTCGATGCCGACGAGCACGTCCCCGTCCTTGACCAACTGAGGACCCCAGAGGTCGTCGCGCTCGGCGAGGCCGACGGCGAAGCCCGCCATGTCGAAGTCTCCGTCGGGGAACTGCCCCGGATGCTCGGCGGTCTCGCCGCCGAGAAGGACGCACTGGGCGCGCAGACATCCCTCGTCGACACCAGTGACGATGTCTGCGACCTCTTCGGGCACGACGGAGCCGACGACGAGGTAGTCGAGAAAGAAGAGAGGTACGGCGCCGCACGCGGAGACGTCGTTGACGCTCATCGCCACGAGATCGATACCGATGGTGTCCAGCCGGCCGACGCGGCGGGCGATCTCGATCTTGGTGCCGACGCCGTCGGTGCCGGCGACGAGGACGGGATCCTTGAGGCGCGGCAGGCGCATGGCGCCGCCGAACCCGCCGAGACCGCCGAGCACGAGAGGGTTCTTCGTGCTCCTCAGCCGCTGCTTCATCAGGTCGACGGCGCGGTTGCCCGCCTCGACGTCGACGCCCGCCTTCCTGTACGTGAACCCCTGTTCGTCGGCCACCCGCGCTCCCCGTTCGCTGTACCCGGACAGTCTACGTCCTGCCTCGGTGCGGCTGCCAGTGCCTGGGCGCGGCTTTGTCTGGGTCGCCGGGCGTCATACCATCGAAGGATGCACTCGCACGCGACAGGCATCGTCACCGCCCGTTTGATCGCGCTCGCCGCGCTCGCCGCGGTGGGGAGCGTCGTCTTCGGCGCCTGGGCGGTGACGCCGGTGGCCGGCGCCGCCCGGCGCGGCGGCGCGGTGCCGCCGCTGTACGACCGCACCTACAAGTGCGACCGGGTGGAGTTCTTGCCGGAGCCGCCGGAGCTCGTCATCTACGGCGGCTCGCGGGCGCAGCGCTTCAAGCCCTCGGTGGTCGAGCGGCTGACCGGCCTACCGGCCTTCAACTTCGCGCTCCAGAACTCGCGCCCGGAGGACGTCTACGCGATCACGCGCCACCTCTTCTGGCGAGATCCGGAGGTCAAGCTCCGCTGCGTCTGGGCGCTGCAGGTGACGACGCTCGTCGACTCGCCGCTTCACCCCGGGCTGCTCGGCGAGGAGCGACTCACGCGGTTTCTGCCGGCTGAGCTGATCGCGGCCCAGCGCGCCCTTGGCGCGAAGCCGATGCCGGGTGTGCAGTGGGATCACGAGTACAGCGGCCGTGGGTCCCTGCTCCGCAACAGCTACGACCAGCGGGAGGAACAGGGAGTCGGGCTCGAGAAGTCCATGCGGATCTACCTGGCGCGCATGGCGCCCAGGGCCGCGACTCCGTCGGCCTACCCGCAGACACGCGCCCGGCGCTACTTCGAGCGCACGCTCCGCCTGTTCAACCTGCACGGCGTCGAGCCGGTGCTGGTGATCATGCCGTATCACCCGACGGCGCTCGCCGCCTTCCGCGAGGTGGGCTGGCAGGCCAAGGCCGACGGCTTCGCAGCGTATCTGCGCGGCCTGGAGGGCGAGTACGACTTCCATCTGCTCGACTACACGGAGATCGAGTCGTTCGGCGGCACGCCGGAGGGTTTCTACGACGGCTCGCACATCAAGAGCGTGAACGCCAGACGCATCCTCAGCCGGGCCGTCAAGGATGCACCCGGCGCTTTTCGCTGAGCCCGGCCTTGCCTGGTCGGGCCGGCCCATTCGCTCCGCCGTGCTCCGGGCTGACCATGTGGTCACGTCACAGGTGTCCAGTTCGCGCTGTTGGGGTAGCATCACGGTCAGCTTGGCCCGTGCGACGTACGGGCATCATGCAGTGTTCGGCGAGAGCGACAAGGAGTGCACATGAGCGAACTGATGGTCCTGGGATTCGACAACGAGGCTGCGGCCGACGACTTCGGCGTTACGCTGGCGGGGCTGCAGAAGGACATGATCGTGCAGTTGCAGGACGCCGCCATGGTCGTCCGCGACGAGGACGGCAAGCCGCACGTCAAGCACGACACCAAGCTGGTCGGCGCGGGAGCCCTCGGCGGCGCCTTCTGGGGCATGCTCTTCGGCCTGCTCTTCTTCATGCCGTTCCTCGGCCTCGCCATCGGCGCCGGCATGGGCGCCCTCTTCGGCAAGATGGGCAAGACCGGCATCGACAAGCAGGTGCTCGAGCAGATGGGCGACGCGGTACCGCCGGGCAAGGCCGGCTGGTTCCTCGTCATCGGCCAGATGACCGAGGACAAGTTCCTCGCCGCCGTGCAGGGCACCAACGCCAAGCTGGTACGCTCCAACCTCTCGACGGAGCAGGAAGAGGAGCTCAAGAAGGCCTTCGGCACCGAGAAGCACGCCAAGGACTGAGTGTCACCGGGTCATCGATCGATTCGCGAAGGGCGGCCCACCGGGGCCGTCCTTCGCGTTGAAGTGGCCGGACCGGCCACAGGGGAGCGCACGGGGCAGCGAGCACGGGAGAGGCGAACGACATGAACGAGAAGGAACTACGCGCTCAGCTCGCGGCGCTCGAGGCGCGGAACGCGAGCCTCAAGAAGCAGAAGGCGCTGGCCGACAAGATCGCCGCACTCGAGGCCGAGAACGAGGCGCTCGGGACGCAACTCTCGGGTGAGGTCGTGCCGGACCTGGAAGAGGCAACGCGCCCGGCTGCGGACCCCACTGCGTCGGAGACGACGGCGGTGACTGCGGTGACGGCTGCCCGTGCGCCGGACGAGGAGGCGACTGCGAAGGCCGTCGACGAGCCGCAGGCGGAGCCTGCCGGCCGTCGCGGGGGTCTTCGCAGGCGCCGCTACCTCGTCGGCGTCCTCGTCATCCTCTCGTGTCTCGCCGTCGTGGTGAGCGGCATCACCATCTGGACGCACTACTCGGTCCTCAGCACCGACGGCTACATGAAGCTGGTCGCTCCCATCGGCAAGAACCCGAAGGCGATCCAGGCGCTCAGCGAGTACATCGCCGGCGAGGTGGTGACCGCCACCGACCTGCAGCGACGGACGGCGGATGCCCTGCCTCCAGAGGCGTCGTTCCTCGCCGGCCCGATCACCGGAGCCGTCGACGACTTCCTCACCGACGGCGTGAAGAAAGTGCTCAGCAGCGACAAGGCGTACGAGCTGTGGCTCAGGATCAACGAGGTGGCGCACGACAAGATCGTGGCGCTGCTGCGCGGCGACACGACCTACGCCTACATCGAGGGCAGCGACGTGAGGCTCGACACGCTGCCCCTCATCAGCCAGGCGCTCGTGTGGCTCGACAGCAGGCTGCCGGGCGCGCTCGCCGACAAGTTCGCCCCGCCGGTGATCGAGCCCGGCACCGACCCGGCGACGGCGATCGGCCAGGTCTCGTCATGGGCCGGCAGGCCCCTGCCGGACGACTTCGGCCAGGTCACGCTGCTCAAATCGGACTCTCTGGGGCCGGCCCAGACGGCAGTGCGCTGGTTCGACACGCTCACGTGGGTCATCCCCATCGTCACCCTCGTGCTCATCGCCTCTGACCGTCTGGCTGTCGCGCGCTCGTCGTCGCACGCTCATCCAGCTCGGCGTCGGCGTTGCCATCGCGCTGATCGTCACACGAGTGCTCGTCAGGCGCGGTTCCGCCATGATCGTCGACGACCTGGAACGGGCCGGTGGCCTGGGGCTGGCGAGGGACGTGGTCGGCGCGGCCATCGGGCCTCTGACCACGATCACCATCTGGATCGTCGTCATCGGCGCCGTGGTCGCCGTGGTCGCCTGGTTCTCCGGGCGCCGCGACCTGCAGGTCGCCGTCGTGGAGACGGGCAGGCGTGTCGTCTCCAGAAGCGACTTCGACGTCACCACCGCACGGCCGCTCACGGCTTGGGTGTGGCGGCACGTGCAGGCGCTTCGCTGGGGGGTCCTGATCGCCGGCCTCGTGCTCCTGGCGTTCGGCAGTTGGTCATGGCTCTGGATCGTGCTGATCATTGTGTTGGCCGTTCTTCTCGAGGGCGCTCTGAGCCTTGTGGCCGGGGAGTGGCCGTTCCGCAAACCGCAGGCCGAGGACAACGGGGTGGAGTGACGCCGCGAGCGAAGGCTGGGCAGGTGGTTCGTATGGAGCCGCAGCGACGAGGTCGGGACAGGGGCGGCTGTGCGCATCCGGCCTACGGGGCGGTCCCGGAGTGGCGGCCGGAGCGGCCCCGGATGCGCCTTCGCCGCCTGCTCGTTCACTGGGTCACGAGCGCGGCCATACGAGATCGTCGTCCTCTCCGACCACGGCCAGACACAGGGCGCGACCTTCAAGCAGCGCAACGGGTACGGTTTGGACGATCTGGTCAAGCGTTCGCTGAGCGGTGCCTCGGTCGCCCGCCTCGCGTCCGGCGATGAGAACGACTCGGCCGTGTCCAAGGCCTTGCGTGAGGCCACCGGCCGCGAGCAGGAGGGTCCCGCCGCGAGCGACCTCGGGGGCGAGGATGTCATCGTCCTCGGCTCCGGCAACCTGGGGCTCGTGTACCTGATGGAGAAGGACCGCCGGTACAGGATGGAGGAGATCGAGGAGCGGCATC
The DNA here is from genome assembly GCA_963709345.1 of uncultured Actinomycetes bacterium. Classification (GTDB taxonomy): domain Bacteria; phylum Actinomycetota; class Thermoleophilia; order UBA2241; family UBA2241; genus CAIXSE01. The sequence goes on along the minus strand of CAVPVX010000001.1, from coordinate 49,869 downwards.
CGGCACTGCTCCCGGCCCTTCGCGCCCACCCTCACGTCGGATGGTTGCTGGTGCGCTCGGGCGAGCATGGTGCGCTGGTACTCGGGGCGAACGGGGTCAACTACCTCGACGAGGGGCGCGTCGAGGGCGAGGACCCCCTAGCTGGCTTCTCGAGCACCGCGCCGCATCACCTGCTGCGCAGCGACGGCTTTGCGCACGTCGCCGATATCATGGTCAACAGCTTCTACGACGCGCAGCTGGACGAGGGCTGCGCCTTCGAGGAGCTGATCTCGTTCCACGGCGGCATGGGCGGGTCGCAGACGCGGCCGTTCCTGCTGTATCCGGCCGCGCTACCCGCCCCGGCGACTCCGATCGTCGGCGCCGAGCAGGCCCATGCGCTGCTGCTCGGCTGGCGCCGGCACCTCCAGGGAGTGCCGGCGCCGGTCGCCTGAGCGGCCGGTCTGTCGTTCCGCATCGGCCCGGTCCCGGTCCCGGCCCCGGCTTCGGGCGGCCGCGGGCCAGGCCGGCTCACGGGCGGTCCGGCCCGCGGCCGCCCGGATGCGGGTCACGCCGGCTTGGAGTCCTCCGTCTTGTAGGCGCGCAGCAGCCGTACCTCCTCGTCATGCTTCGGGAAGAGGAAGAAGACGAGGGCCGTGCCGCCGAGGACGGCGAACAAGCCGGCGGCGTAGGCCCAGCGGTCGCCCTGGAGGAAGGCCGTCTTGGCGGAGGCGACGATCTGGTCGGCGTACTTGGGGTACTGCTCCGCCACCGACTCGGCGCCGGCGAAGGACTTGGTGAGCGCCGCCTGCGTCTCGCTCGTGACCTTTGACGCTTCTGGGGACGAAGCGACACCGGCCGCCATCGCCGAGGCGTACCCGAGGGTCAGGAGAGCGCCGAAGACCGACTGCAGTACGGCGCCTCCCAGGTCGCGCTGGAGGTCGGCGGTCGCCGACGCCATGCCCGCGCGGCGCACCGGGACCGACCCGGTCAGCGAGTGTGACGCCGGCGTGCCGGCGAAGGCGACGCCCACGCCCATGAACGCGAAGCCGAGAAGTACGTGCCAGGCCGCGGCGTCGGCGTCCCAGAGCAAGAGCATGGTGAGGAAGGCGAGGAAGACGAAGAAGTACCCGAGCAGCAGCGTGAAGCGTGCGCCGTGCGCGTCGACGAGCGTTGCCGATCGCGGCGCGACGAGGATCATGAGGACGGCGGCGGGGAGCACCGTCAGGCCGGCCTCCAGGGAAGAGTAGCCGAGCACGTTCTGCACGTACTGCTGTCCGATGAAGACGCCACCCATGAGCGATCCGAAGACGATGATGCCCGCGCAGGCGGCCACCCAGAAGACCCTGCGCCCGGCCACCCGGAGGTCGTACAGCGCGTCTCGCGCGCGCCGCTGCCGCAGGGTGAAGGCGATCGCTCCCGCGACCGCGACGGCCAGCAGGATCAGCGCGGCCGTCCCCCGCCCCGGAGCGGTGAACAGGTTGATGGCGAGGACGCCGGCGCCGACGAAGACGACCGAGAGGATGCCGCCGGCGTTGTCGACCTTTCCGGTGGTCTCGTTCACGTGTGAGGGAACGAGCCTGACGGCGAGGACGAGCGCCACGACGGCGAGCGGCAGCGTGAGCAAGAAGACGGAGCCCCACCAGAACACCGACATGAGCAATCCCGCGCACAGCGGGCCGAGGGCCGCCATCGACCCACCCACGCCGGACCAGAGGGCGATGGATCGGGTCCGGGCCGGGCCATCCCACAGAGCGGTGATCAGCGCCAGCGTCGTGGGGAATGCCATGCCGGCGGCGAGCCCCCCAAGGAGACGCGCGAGAAACAGGACCGCGTCGGTTGGGGCGAAGGCGGCGAGCAGCGACGCGGGGATCGCCAGCGCCGTGCCGAGGACGAGCATGAGCTTGCGGCCGTAGCGGTCGCCGAGCGCGCCGAGGTAGAGCACGGAGGCAGCGAGGCCGAGTGAGAAGGCGACGGCGATCAGGTCGAGCATCGTCTGCGACGAGTCGAAGGTGCCCGCGATGGACGGCAGCGCCACGTTGGCCACCGAGAGGTTGAGATTGGCGACCGTGGCGACCAGAAGGAGCGCCACGAGGACGAGCCCGGCCCGTGCCGGTCCGGACCCTGCCGTCGCGGCGTTCTGAGGAGCGACGGTGCGCGCGCTCACGACTCGCCCTCGCTCAAGCTGTCACTGCTGTGGCGATCGCACGTCTTCTGGGGAGCGCTAGTCAAGGGAGATGGCGTCGACCGGGCACTCCTCGGCCGCCTCCTCGCAGCAGTCGGCGGCCTCACAGCCCTCCGGGTCGAGGACGTGCGAGATGCCGTCCTCTCCCACTTCGAAGACGGCAGGGCAGATCTCCTCACAACTGCCGCACCCTATGCACAGCTCCTCGTCCACGACTGGTCGATCCACGATCGTCTCGCCTCCTCGTCGCTTGCGGTCAGGGTCAGTGTGCCCACGTTCTCACGACGACATCCCCCGACGTCATGGTCTGAGGCGATCTCCGCCGCCGCGGCCCCAGGAGGCTGCGCTTCGGGCGCGTCACTCCGGCTCGGTGGCCTCACAGTCCGCCGATGCCCTTGCCGACGAGCACGACGCCGAAGACGATGAAGAGCACGCTCATGACGGTCGCGTTGTTGGCCGCCAGCCACTCCCTCCAGCCGTCGAGCACCCGCGCCGCTCTGCTGCGCAGGGCGAAGTACACGCCGACCGGCGCGATGATGCCCACGCTGGCGACGGCCATGAGCAGGACCAGGACGGCGACCTGCCGGGGGGCGCCGATGCCCGACTGGGCGATGCCAGCCGCCGCCGCCGCGGTGAGGATGAGGTTCTTGGGCTTCACGCCCGCGAACAGTACGCCTACGGCGAGCGAGCGGCCGGCGGATAAGCCGTCCAGCGCCCCCAGCCACTTCGGCAGGGGCGTCTCCTCACCCGCCTTGGTGCGCCTCGCGAAGGTGCGCCAGGCGAGGAACAGCAGCAGCAGGCCGAGCACCAGCTTGAACACGCTCACGATCCTCGCGGTGTCGTTCGAGGTCGCCGCCTCGGCGGCGTCCGCCACGATCAGTACGGCGCCGCCGACCACGGCCAGTCCGAGCAGCCAGCCGCCGAGGAAGGCGAGGCCGTTGTTCCGGCCCCTCGGTGTCGTGAGGATCAGGATGACGGTGATGATCGGCAGAGGGCTGATCGCGATACCGATGGCAAGAGGGAGCATCTCGCCGATGGCTGGGCCCACGAGTCCTCCTCCAGAGATCTTGAGACACGGTCGACCGGCTGCCGAGAGGCAATCGAAAGATATCGCATGACGTTCGCGCGCTGGAAGTAATCACAGATGTCGCTCAGCGCCTTCTCAGGGAATCCCCAGTCTGCGGCGGTAGAAAGAGTGCACAAGAGACCGCCGCCGCGGACCGATACGGCGGGTACGCGCCATGAGAGCGCCCTGCGGAGCCTCCGGTTCGGCAACGAGGGCGAGGATGAGCGGCCTGGTCTCCCCGTAACGGCCAGTCCGGATGACGGCCGGCAAACGCATCGCGGCGCCGGGGATGCGGCCACAGGCCGCCGGTCGGCGCCAGAGAGAAAGGCAGCGGACATGAGAGTCAGACGATTTCTCGCCACCATGGTCGCCGGATTCGCCGGGGCGGCCCTCCTGCTTGGCGGGGCCTACGCGACCGGCATCGTCGGTTCGGAGTCGACCGTCGTGGAGACGGTCAAGGGCGTCCCGGCCGCGTTCACGACCTCGGGCCTGACGCCACAGCAGATCTACGAGGAGCACGTCGACAGCGTCGTCGAGATCCGGGCGACCTTCCCAGGCTACTACGACATGTGGGGCCAGTACTCTGGCGACCAGCAGGCCCTGGGCACCGGATTCGTGGTCTCCGACGACGGCTCGATCCTGACCAACGCGCACGTTGTGAGCGCGAACGGGCAGGTCGCGAGCGCAGTCACCGTCATCTTCAAGGGCGACGGCACCGAGGGCATCCAGGTCGAGGGCACGGTCGTCGGCGCGGACGACTCGACCGACGTCGCCCTCGTGATGATCGATCCGAGCCAGGTGCCCGGCATCCAGGCCATCCCGCTCGGCGACTCTTCGGCCGTCTCCGTCGGCGAAGAGGTCGTCGCCATCGGCAACCCGCTGGGCCTCGACTTCTCGCTTTCGTCGGGCGTCGTCTCGGCGACCGACCGTGAACTGCAGTCGCCCAACGGCGCGACGATCACCGGCGGCATCCAGACCGACGCGGCGATCAACTCCGGGAACTCCGGCGGTCCGCTGATCAACGCGAGTGGAGAGGTGATCGGCATCAACGAGCAGATCGCCTCGCAGGGCGGCGGCAATGAGGGCATCGGCTTCTCCGTACCGATCAACACCGCCATCAGCGTGATGGAGCAGATGAAGAGCGGCTCCTTCCAGCAGCCGGAGCAGGCCCCCGCCGAGGACGGATCCTCGCAGTACTCCTCGCCGTACTGAGTCGGCGACGAGCACGACGTGACAGAGGCCGGGGGCGGCGCTGCCGCCCCCGGCCTCCTAACGTCTCAGAGCACGCCGAACTCCTCGCCGATCAGCGTGGCGGCGTCTGCTTGGCGAGTTCCTCCACCCTCGCCTCGATCGCCGCGGTGCGATCCAGCAGCTGTTGCAGCATCGCCCGGGTGTCCGCCTCGCGGGCAGCGCGCGCCGCATCTGCTTCTGCGGTCCGTTCGTCCTGGTCGGCGGACACGAACATGGAGGTCACGGTCGCCGTGAGGAAGGAGAGGAAGGTCACGCCGACGACGATGACCACGGAGCCCACCACGCGTCCCCAGGCGCTGTGCGGCACGATGTCGCCGTAGCCTACGGTGCCCAGCGTGACGATCGCCCACCAGATGCCGTCTCCCACGGTGGCGAAGTCCTTGTGATCGATGAATCTTACGAGGATCCCGGCGCCGATGCCGACGACTGCGGTGACGGCGGCGAGATAGCCGAACACGCGCCGGCTGGCGACCGCCTTGCCGGCGCGATGCCGGATGCGGTCCTCCACCCTCGCCTTGGGGCTGCCCTGTCGTTCGTTGGCCACGGTCTTCCTTTCTCCGTCTGTCCGGGGCGCTCGTGGGCGCATCGAGACCCTCCCGGGCAACGTTACCAGTGAGGCGGTCGACGGGGCCATCGCGGCGAGTGACGGATCGCTGCGCCGGGAAGACCGTAGGCAACAGACCCCGACCGGGGAGTTGAGCCGGGCATGCCGGCCGGACCGACGAGGAGGACGTCATGGCAGACAACGCAGCGCAGGGCGGTTCGCAGGCTTCGGGTTCCGGGAGCGGGTGGCTGATCGGCGGCGGAGTCCTTGCGGCGGCGCTGCTGGCGTTCATCCTCCAGAACCGGGAGACGGTGTCCTTCACCTGGCTGTTCTGGACGTTCGACGCACCGCTCTGGATCGTGCTCGTGATCACCGCCCTGGTGGCCTTCGTGATCGGCCAGTTCGCGCTGATGTGGCGCCGGCACAAGCGGCGCCAGGCGCGCCGTGACTCACGCTAGCCGACGGCCGTCGCGGGGAGGGCGGAAAGCGCAAGACGGCGGGGCGCCGAAAGGCGCCCCGTCCTTGTTCCTCGTGCCGCACCGCGCGTCGCGGGTCCGTATCAGACCTGCGTGAGCGCCTGCTGCTTCATCGTCTCGAACTCCTCGGCGGTGATGGCGCCCTGCTCCTTGAGAGCCGCGAGCTTGGCGATCTCGTCGGCGGACGAGTAGCCAGCCGCACGACGCTCCCGCTCCTGCGCCGCCGCGATGATCTGCTTGTCCTGCTCCGTCATCTTGGGTCGCGCGATGACGTAGATCAGGATGCCGATGAACGGCAGGACGAAGACAAGGATGATCCAGCCTGCCTTGCCCCATCCGGAGAGGTCGTTGCGACGGAAGATGTCGGCGAAGATGGCGATGAACATCCAGATCACCATCATCCAGAAGAAGAAGGCGATCATGGTCCAGAGGATGCCGCCCGTGCTTTCTACGTTCATGTAGTCACTCCCACTCGTTGCGGGCAGTCGTCTGCCCTGTTTGCGATAGCGCCTCGACCGGGACGGGCCGGACGCGGGTCTACCTCAGGTGCGCGCGGGCGTCGAGGGCGGCGCCGGCGCCGGCGCCGAGCCTCGCTGTTCCTTCTGTACACGTCAACCCTGCTTCCGGCAGCCGAGCCGTCACACGCCCTCCAGTGCCGTCAGCCGCCCAGTCTTGACTGCCTTGGTGAAAGCCTTGTAGTCCCGCTCGTTCTGATCCGCGTAACGCTTGGAGAAGTCCGCGATCGACCGCTCGAAGCCGTCACCCTTGCCCAGATACGCGGCGATCGCCACGGGGTCACCTGAGCGCGCGTGCGCGCGTGCGAGCGTCCACCCGCACTGGCGGGCATAGAAGGTAAGGCTGAGGAGCCCCATGTCCTCGACGACGGCGGACCCCTTCATGTCGCGCAGTTGGCGCCAGTACAGGTAGCGATCGGCCTGCACGCCCTTGGTGTAGCCGAGGTAGATGTCGCTCGCGGCCTGCATCATGCGCTGTCCGTGGACGACGCGCGAACCGGGCTGCCGGTGGCGGCTCTTCGGGAGGTGGTCCTCGAGCACCGAGGCCGTCGCCTCCTTGACCTGCAGGAACAGCGGATCCTGCTCGTCACGACCCTCGAGCAGGATGATGAACGCCCGTGTGCCGACGCTGCCGACGCCCACCACCTTGCGCGCCATGTCGACGATCTCGAACCGTTCGAGCAGGTGGCGACGGTCGCTCTGCAGCGTGGCCCGATAGGCACGGAACTCCGCGTGAACGTGGTGCGTCAGTTCGTCGGCGGACACGCCGTAGGCGTCGTGCAGTTCGCGGGCCGGGACGACGATCGGCGGCCGGCTGACGATCCGGTAGGCGCCGTCGACGACCTCCGCGAGCTTGGAGAGCGCCTGCAGGCTGTCGCGGGTGTGGGCCTTCTCGGTGATCAGCTTTGCGCGCGCGACTGCCGCCGCGGCCGCCTGTTTCTGCGCTTTGCCCTTCTGTGCGAGGGCGGTGCTGCCGACGGCGGCCAGCAGCTCGCTCTCGGACAGGCGCGCGTACCAGATGTCCATCGTGCGCATCGCCGCGAACTCGGCCAGCGCCCGCCGATACGCGCCCACCGACGTGAGCGTCACGTTCTTCGTGTCGGCCTTGCTGAAGCCGTTGTTGCGGGCGGCGATGGTGAAGCTCGCGGCCATGCGCTTGACGTCGTACTCGAACGGGCCGGGGAGCGTCTCGTCGAAGTCGTTGAGGTCGAAGAGCAGGGTCCGCTCGGGCGACGCGAAGACGCCGAAGTTGGACAGGTGAGCGTCGCCGCAGAGCTGCACTGTCAGGCCGGCCCTCGGCGTGTCCTTGAGGTCCGTCGCCATGATCTTCGCCGCGCCGCGATAGAAGGTGAACGGCGAGACCATCATGCGCCCGTGCCGGACCGGGACCAGGTCTGGCTCACGGGTCGTGTTCTGCTCTTCCAGGAGCGCGACCGGGTCGGGCCGGTCCGCGGCGGGCTTCCACTTCGCGTGGCCGGACGGAGGCGTCTGCTTCTTCAGTGCCTTGCCCCGAGCACGACGCTGTTCGACGCTCGGGTGCTCGATCCGCTGGACTTCCATGGTCGCACGACCTCTCTTCCGGACACTCGTTTCGGCTCGACGTGCGCGCTTTAATGGCCGCTTCTGCACTCACTATAGCGGGCCGACCGCCTTCGCCGGCGAGGGGTCCCGGCCGACGAAGGCGGTCTGCCAGAGCGAGTCTCGGGCCGCCGGCGAAGGGGGACGCCGGCCGGCGCCGCTACTCCTCTGAGCCGGCCAGCACGAAGCCGACGATGATGAAGGTGTACATGACGACGAGCAGGATCGACCAGAAGGGATAGATCGGGATCCACATGAGTTCGGAGAAGAGCGCGATGCTGACGGCGACCACGCCGACCCACCGGCCCCACGCCTTGCCGCCCAGGACGGCCGCGCCCGCGAGCATCAGGATCGCGCCGATGAGGATGTACCACCACGCGAGCGCGCTGATGTCGATGAAGAAGTAGGCGTCGAAACCGCGGACGATCCACTCGTCGTTGAACAGGCCGATGATGCCCGAGAACGCCCTGAAGGCGCCGACGACCAGCATCAGGATGCCCCCGGTCGCTGCCCAACCCTGCCACTTGCCGTTCACTGTGTCTCCTCAATTGTCGTTGTCGTGACCGATGTCACCCGAGTCGCGTGCCTTGCACCTCAAGCCCGCCGCCTTGGGGAAGCTTGCTCCAGCTCCTGACCGCCCATTCCTCCTTGAGCACTTCCTCGGCCGCCTTCTCCAGGAACTCCGGCCGGGCCCACTCGTCGACGTCGAAGTCGCGCTTGATGTAGCCGTGGCTGAACATGAAGTCCTTGCCGATCTTGATCGACTCTTTGTTCTGCGCGCTCAGGCTCGGCACCATGTCAACGTGCTTGATGCCCTGGTAGGTGTGCTCGGCGTCGAGGTAGAAGGTCTGCCGGTTGAGGATCTCGGCGGCGGCGTGCTTGTTGCGGTTCGCCCAGCGCCCGACTTTGATCATGGCCTTCATGTAGGCGATGACCAGTTCGGGATGCTCGTCGGCCATCACGTCGGTGCAGGTGATGACGGCGGGGCAGTTGGCCATCTGCATCGTCCAGTCCGGATAGCGAGAAAGGTCCTCGATGGACTTGATCTTGCCCGTGGCCTCCGAGAGCTGCTGCAAGGGCTTGCTTTGGTTGTAGATGGCATCCACGGTGCCGTCCAGGAGCGCCTTCTCCAACGGACGGAAGGCCATGTCGTGCTTGTGGTCTCGGCGCAGCCACAGCTCCGAAGGGTTGTTCATCGGCACCTTGAGCATCTCGGGCTTGTCGTACCAGTCGTCGGGGTAGGGAAACTCGACGAGCTCGATGTCGTCCATGCTCATGCCGTGGATGCGCAACATGAGCTCGATACCGGCGTGCTCCTGGATGCGCCACCAGTCGGTCTTGATGGTGTTCAAGCTTTTGGTGAGGCCGATCTTCTTGCCCTTGAGCTCCTCAATCCGGAAGATGTCGTCGCGGGCGCGCACCATCATCACGCCGCCCTCATGGACCTGCGTCGCGCCCAGAAGCACTGTGCGGCGCAGGTCGGCGTGGACGTGGATCGGCGGGTAGAGGCCGCCGAAGCGGACGAGGTTGTCGAGATTGTGGATGTAGTGGGGGTAGAAGTTGTTCTCGGGTGCGTGACGGAAGTAGGCGTACTCGACGCCGATCTTCTTGAGCTCCTCGCGGCACCAGCCCAGCTCCTGGTCGACGTTGTTGGCGGACACCATCGGGCAGTTGGTGAACCACACTTCGTTCCAGTCCAGGGGTACCGTGGTGCTCACCCGTTCCTGCTCTGCCATCATCAGATCCTCTCTCGTTGCCTGTCGATTCGCGCGGCGGAAGTGCGGTCGAGGTTCGTGCTCACAGACCGTCGTGGTGCTCGTTGCTGGGCAGGCCGGCCGCCTGCCAGGCGCCGAAGCCTCCCTCGAGGTTGGCCACGTTCTCGTAGCCCATGGCTTTGAGCGTTTCGCAGGCGAGCACGGAGCGTGCGCCGGAGCGGCAGTACACGATCACGCGGCCGGCCGGGTCCAGCTCTGCCTTGTGGCGGGGGCTTACGGGGTCGGCGGCGAACTCGAGCAGGCCCCTGGGGATCTGGACCGAGCCGGCGATGTGGTGCTCCCACTCCACCGGCTCGCGGACGTCGAGGAGCACCGCCGTGCCCGCCGCGGCCTCTGCGGCGGCGTCTGTCGGTGACACGGTCTCGATCTGGGCGTTGGCTTCCGCGATCATCTCGGCGACGGACGTGGGCATGTGCCCTCCTTTGCGTGACTCCACGGTGTGCGTCACGGTGGAGGCTAGCCGGGATCAGGAGGGTTGTGACCTCGGGAAACTACGAGGGGAGCGGCTCGGGAACTACGAGGGGTCCCCGGGTAAGCTGGGGCGTGCCCGCGTCGCCGCCCTCGACCTCGTAGTTTCTCAGCCAGACGCCCCGCACTTTTCCGAGGTCACACCGCCCCACATCCCGACTAGTCTCCAGGCACCGGACGGGGGGGATCGTGGCGACACGCGGCGGCAGAGACGGGCGAGAGAGCGAGATGCTTGAAGGGCGCTGGGGGTGGCGCGCCTGGGAGCGCTGCGGCGCGGCCATCTTGCTCGGCGTGAAAACGCTCCGTGTGCGTCTCGGCGAGAGCACTCTGGAGGAGTGCCCGGCCTGCGACACCGCCACGGATCCGTCGGGACGGTCGCCGGCGCCGGCGACTTGGCGCTCAAGGGCGTGACCGCGCTCGGCCATCTGCCCGCCACGACGCACCTCAGGGCAGGACCACCGGTGCGGGGACTTCGTGTCCACGTGAGGAGGAAGGCAGCGTGAACGACGGGCGCAGCGGTTCGGCCTACGTGGACGCCAGACCGATACGCAAGCTAGGCCGCGGGCTCCGCCGACAGCCCGTCCAGCTGGAACGAGTCCCTCGACCGGGTGCGGTCCGCGGCGCTGCGTGAGCTCACCGCCGAGGAAGCTCACGCGCTGCGGCGCCTCGATGATCCCATCGTGGCGGTCCTCTCGACCGACGGTCAAACGATAGAGGTCGCCGCCGCCGGTTCGCAGAAGGATGCGCTGCTCGGCCCGTTCGCGGCCGTGGGACACGAGAAGGGATAGGAACATGGTGGGCCTCGCGACCATCGCCGTCGTCATCATCGTCTGGGGCGCGTTCTCTGCGCCGCTGGACCGTCGCGGGGTCACCTCGGCGATCGTCTTCGTGGTCGCCGGCTTCCTGGCTGGGCCGAAGGTGCTCGGCCTGCTCGGAGTCTCCGTCGAGAGCGAGGTGGCGCAGCGCGTCACCGAGATCGCCCTCGTGCTGCTGCTCTTCAGCGACGCCGCGCGCCTCGACTTGCGCGCCCTGCGCCACGAGCTCGGCTGGCCGAGCCGCCTCTTGCTCATCGGCCTGCCCCTGACGATGCTGGCCGGGGCCGGCGTCGGCGTGCTCATCTTCCCCGGCATGGCGCTCGCCTCCGTCTTCCTGCTCGCGATCATGCTCTCGTCGACCGACGCTGCCCTCGGCCAGAAGGTCGTCACCGACCCGTCGGTGCCCGATCGCGTGCGGCAGGCGCTCGACGTGGAGAGCGGCCTCAACGACGGCCTCGCCGTGCCGTTCTTCCTGGTGGCTCTCTACCTCGCCAACGCCGAACTGACGACAGGGGTCACCTGGGCGGTGGTCACGAACGCCGCCGAGCAGATCGGTTGGGGCTCGCCGCCGGCTTGGCCGCCGGCCTCTTCGGGGCACTGCTTCTCCGTGTCGCCGCCCGCCGGGGCTGGATCGGCGGCGAGTGGCGGCAGATCGTCGTGCTGGCCGCCGCCTTGCTCGCCTATGCCTTGGCCCTGACGCTCGGCGGCAGCGGCTTCATCGCCGCCTTCGTCGGGGGCCTCGCCTTCGGCCGCTTCTGCGGCCAGCAGGGCTCGGCCGTGACGCTGCTCACGGAGGAGACCGGCGGCTTGCTCGCCGCCGTCACCTGGATCGGCTTCGGCGCCTTCGCCCTCGCCTGGGCCATCCCGCACGTCACCTGGCAGGTCGTGCTGTACGCGACGCTCAGCCTCACGCTGGTGCGCATGATCCCGGTGGCGATCGCCCTGGCCGGCCAAGGCATGCGACGTCCGACTGTGGCGTTCATCGGCTGGTTCGGCCCACGGGGCCTCGCCTCCGTGGTGTTCGCCCTGCTCGTGCTCGAGCGAGGCGTGCCCGAGGAGCAGACGCTGCTCACCACCGTGGTCCTCACTGTGGCCCTGAGCGTCCTGCTCCACGGCCTCACCTCGGCGCCCCTGGTGAGTGCCTACCACCGTTGGTACGAGAGCCACGCGAAGGTCCATCCGGCAGCGGCAGAAGCGGCGCCGGCGACGATGCCGCGTCGGCGGCGCCAGCTCGGGGCCGCGGACGTCGAGCGGCTGCGCAAGAGCGAGCGACCGGGTTGAGCTGCGAGCCGGTGCGACCTGGACTGCGCGACCCCGCGCTCGGGAGGACGAGAGCACCGTACCTGGCTGGGGTGACGCCGGCGTCGTGAAGGTCCAGCGCAGGGCGGCGACGCCGATCGGCGGCGGCATTCCAGCCCCGCTCACCGCCACCGCAGTCATTGCCGTCGGGCGCATCCGGGCCTCGGGCATCTTCAAACCCTCGGGCGAGCAAGCGACAGCGGACGTTCTCGCCGACACGGGCCGGCCTGCCGCGCGCCGGCCGATCAGAGCTCGACGAGGCCGTGCTTGATGGCGAAGTGGATCAGGTCGGCGTTGGTGTGCAGGTCCAGCGTCTCCATCATCTGGTACTTGTGGAATTCGACCGTGCGCGCGGAGATCGAGAGGCTCGTGGCGATCTCCTTGGCCGAGCGCCCCTCCGCCAGGAGTTGCAGGACTTCCCGCTGCCGCGGCGTGAGGGCGTTGATCGGATCCTCGAGCCGCTCCGGTCCCCGTCGCATGGCCTCGAGGACCTCCCCCGCGAGCTGCGGCGTGAGGTACGTCTTGCCGTCGAGCGCGGCGTCAAGCGCGGTGATCAGCTCGACGGTCGCCGAGTGCTTGAGTACGAAGCCCGAAGCCCCCGCTTCCAGCGCGCGCCGGGCAAAGGTCGCATCCCGGTGCATCGTGAGAAACACGAACGGCACCTGGTCGCCGCTCTGCCTCAGTCGGATCAAGGCGTCGATGCCGTTGAGGTGGGGCATGGTGATGTCGGCGACGATGACGTCCGGGTGCAGCCGCCCGGCCGCCTCGACCAGCGCGCGCCCGTCTTCGACGACGCCGACCAGGTCGAACTTCGGAGCTGAGCAGGCTCTTGAGCGCCTCGGCGACCATCAGATGGTCGTCGGCGAGCAGGACCCGCGGAGGGCGCAGCGGCCTCATCGCGACGCTTCTTCGGTGGGCACCCAGGCGAGGACAGTCGTGCCCTGGCCGGGCGCGCTCTCGATGTCGAGCGTGCCGTGCACGAGTCGCACGCGCTCGCGCATGCTCGCGAGTCCGAGGTGCATCCCCTCCTTGGGACTCGTCGGATCGAAGCCGGCGCCGGCGTCGGAGACGGCGAGGAGCAACCCGCCGTCCATCGGCCGCAGCGTGACGCTCGCGGTGCGCACGCCGGCGTGGCGGGCCACGTTGTTCAGCGCCTCCTGCGCGACGCGGAACAGGCAGAGCGCCGCGTCCGTCCCCAAACCGGCAGGCAGCGGTTCGACGTTCAGCGCGAGGTCGAGCCGACCCTGGCGCTCCCGCCGTTCGCACTCCGCCCGCAGCGCCTCGGCGAGGCCGAGCTCCTCGAGGACCGAGGGGTGCAGCTGGTAGGCCAGGGAATGGATGTCCTCGCTGAGGCGCACGAGCCCCGCGCGGACCGCTTGCATCGCCTCGGCCTGCGCCGGATCCGGCGCCGCGAGCTCGGCGCGGCCGACGTCGATCGCCAGCACGGCGAGCCGCTGCGTCACGTCGTCGTGCAGCTCACGCGCGAGCATCGCCCGCTCCTCCTCGTGAGCCCCGATCAGGCGCCGGCTCAGCTCGTGCAGGTCTTCCTCGACCTGTTTGCGTGACGTCATGTCGCGGAGGACCCCGTACACCTTGATCCTGAGTCCGTCGGCGTCGCGCGTGGCGACGCGGGCGAGGTGCCGGATCCACCTCTGCCCACGGGTCGGGTGGAGGAAGCGGTACTCGACGGAGAGCAGGTCCAGCCTCCCGTCGTGCAGCTTCTCGCGTGCGCTGAGCAGGATCTGCCGGTCGTCGGGATGCAGGTGCTCCGTCCAGAACTCCAGGATCCGGAGATCGCTGCCGTCGTCGGGAGGGGCGCCGATGATGTCACGGAACCGGTCGTCGGCCCAGGCGACGCCGGCGCCGTAGTCCAGCTCGTAGAACCCGAGGCCGGCGAGCTCGACTCCCGCCGCGAGACGGGCCTCGCTCGCGCGCAGCTCCTCCTGAGCGCGTCTGCGCTCGCTGATGTCGACGGTCACTCCCATCAGGCGGTCCGGCGGGCCGCCGGACGTGGATCGCGGTCGCCCGCGCGACGCCACCCAGCGGGCGGCGCCGTCGCTCGACAGGATCCGGTACTCGGCGTACGCGGGTTCGTCGGTCGCCTGCACGGACCGCTCGATGGTCCTCCGGACAAGATCGAGCTCGTCGGGATGCACGGTAGCCTCGAACCGTTCCATGGTGACGACCTCGTCCGGCGAGAAGCCGAAGATCGCCCGAGTCCTGTCTGTGACCCAGAAGACCCCGGTGCGGTAGTCCAGGCTCCACAGCCCCGCCTCGGCGGCGTCCGCCGCCATCGCGAGACGCGCTTCGCTCTCCCGCAGCAGTTCGTCGGTGCGCTTTCGCGCCAGCGCATTGGCGAAGACCTGGGCGACCAGCTGCAGCCGCTTCACCAGTGTCGCGGGCCAGTCGCGCTCCGCTCGCGTGGTATTGAAGCCCAAGGCGCCGATCGGCGACGTCCCTCCAACGGTGAGCGGGATGGTCAGATTCGATTTGACTCCGAACAGGCGCAGATTGTCGCGGTCGAGGGTGGCGGGTTCCGGAAGCTCGTCGAGGGCGGCGGCCGCCACGGTGCGGCCGGCCAGCATCTCCTGCTGGAGCCAGGGGAAGTACTCCGCGGCGCTCATCCCTCGCATGGGCGGCAGCAGTCCCTCTTGCGAGCTGTAGAAGTGGGTGAGCGTGAGGGGGCCTCCGCCCGCGGCCGGCCCTTCCCAGAGCGCCGAGAGATCGATGCCGAGGACCTCGCACACGCGGCGCTGCGTGTCTTCGATCTCCCCGTGCACGTCTTCGGGGGGGAGATTGATGAACCGGGAGGAGAGGTCGGAGATCAGCGTCTCGAACTCGAGGCGGCCGGTCTCGTGCTGCGCCGAGCGTGGTATCTCACCGGTGCTGCTCACGAGACCAAGGTACACCATTGGCGGGCTGCGGGGCAGTAGTGGCCGGCCTTCCGCCTCCCGCCCGGAGACCCCGTAGTTCCCCAGCGACGAGCCCCGTACTTTCCCGAGGTCACAGCCCTGCCGATCCCGGCTAGTCTGCGATGGACCTCCCACGGACAGGTAGCGCCGCGTTCACGGTCGCGGAGAAAGCTGGGCATCGATGCACGAGACACCTCCGGGCTGCGTGCTGCTGGCGGACCGCCATCACGGCCTCACGGAGGGCGTGCGTGGGTTGCTCGAGACGGCGTTTGGGACCGTGGTCATGGTGGCTGATGAGGCGTCGCTCCTCGAGGGAGCCTGCCGGGTTCGGCCCGAAGTGGCCGTCGTGGATCTGTCTCTGGCCCAGGAGAGCGGCTTGGATTGGCTTCGGGAGCTTCGTCGCCGCTGCCCCGAGCTCAAAGTGATCGTCGTCAGCGTCCACGACGAGCAGAGTGTGCGCCGGGCGGCCATCGCGGCCGGCGCCGACGCCTTCGTGCTCAAGCGAGACATCGCGACCGACCTGCTGAGCGCAGTCGAGCGTGTTCGCGGGGGCTCGACGTGAGCCCGGGCGTGACCCGGCCGGGCGGCTGGAGGTGGCGAGTATGAGCGTGCCCCGTTTCACCGATTTCGAGATCGCCGTGCTGCCCACCGCCGGGCTCGGCGAGGGTCCGCGCTGGGACAGTGCTTCCAACACCCTCCTGTGGGTCGACATCCCCGCAAGGCGCCTGCATCGGTACGACCCCGCAAGCGGTGAAGACGCCGTGCGGGAGGTCTCCGACGTCGTCAGCCTCGCCCTGCCGCGACGACGCGGAGGCGTGGTCGTCGGCCTCCCCGACGGGCTGCACTTCCTCAACGGAGAGCACTCGATCGGTCTCGTGGCCATCGAGTCCGAGAGGGCCGACACGCGCACCAACGACGGCGCCTGCGACGCGGCCGGGCGGCTGTGGGTCGGCACGATGGCGCTCGACGAGCGCTCGCCTGTGGCGGCGCTCTATCGCGTCGACCCGGACTACAGCGTGACGACGGTGCTCACGGGGACCACGATCTCGAACGGCCTCGGCTGGAGCCCGTCGGGGCGGAGCTTCTACTTCATCGACAGCCCGACGCGGCGCGTCGACGTCTTCGACTGCGACCTCGCGACGGGTACGCTCGAGAACCGGCGGCCGCTGGCCGCCGTCGAGGTCGATGGGGCCGTCCCGGACGGCATGACCGTCGACGTCGAGGGCTGCGTCTGGGTCGCGCTTCATGGCGGCTGGGGCCTCAACCGGTACTCGTCCGACGGCGAGCTCCTCGCCGAAGTGCGATTGCCCGTAGCCAGGGTCACGAGCTGCTGCTTCGGCGGACCAGAGCTGCGCGACCTGTACGTGACCACGCGCCGCGATGGGCTGAGCGACTCCGAGGTGGCCCGGCAGCCTCTGGCCGGGGCGCTGCTGCGCCTCGATGTCGGTGTGGCCGGCCTACCGACCGACGCGTTCGCCGGGTGAACACCGAAAGGCGGAACGACGATGAGACTCGAAGGCAAAGCAGCACTCGTGACCGGCAGTTCGAGCGGCATCGGCGAGGCGATCGCCTTGCGCTTCGCCCGCGAGGGCGCCGACGTGGCGGTGCACTACCACAGAGAGGCCGACAGCGCGCATGAGGTGGTCGCGCAGATCGAGGCCCTGGGCAGGAAGTCGGTCGCGCTGGGCGCGAACGTCGGCGTCGCCGCGGAAGCCGAGGGCCTGGTGCGCGACGCGCACGCCGCCCTCGGCCGTCTCGACGTCCTTGTGAACAACGCCGGCGTCGAGGTCCGCGAGCCGTTCGTTGACGTCAGCGAACAGCACTACGACCTCGTCCTCGGCGTCAACCTCAAAGGCGCGTTCTTCGCCGCACAGGCCGCTGCGAAGCTAATGATCGCCGCCGGCGACGGCGGCCGCATCGTCAACGTGTCCTCGATCCACGAGGACGTCGCCTTCCTCGAGTACACGACCTACACGACGTCCAAGGGCGGCATGCGCATGTTCACGCGCACCGTGTGCCAGGAGCTGGCTCCGCACGGCATTACCGTCAACGACATCGCCCCGGGCGCGATCGCCACGCCGATCAACAAGCGCACCCTCGGCGACGGCGAGCTGCTGCACGCCCTGCAGGATGTGATTCCCGCCGCCCGGCTCGGCGAGCCCGACGAAGTCGCGTCCGTCGCCGTCTTCCTCGCCTCGGACGAGGCAGGGTACGTCACCGGCAGCACCTACTACATCGACGGCGGCATGTCCCGCTGGAACAAGGGTCTGTAGAAGGAGATGGAGACAATGGCAAGACTCGATCAGAGCCTGCTCGACGCTGTCGCGGAGCGGTCCGTGGAGCGGCCGCTCGCAGCGTTCAGCGGCGTGGTGCGCTTCGACGTCAGGGACGGCGATCGTGTCGACGAGTGGTACCTGACCAGCGCGAAGGGCGTCGTGACCGTCGCACGCCAGGGCGACAAGCCCGACTGCATTCTCACGGGAGACGCGACCACGTTCGACGCGGTCCTGAGCGGCAAGGCGAACGCCATGGCTGCTCTGCTGCGCGGGGCGCTCGAGGCGCAGGGCAAGATCGTCCTGCTGACCGCGCTGCAACGTCTGTTCCCCGGCTCGCCGGGCGCTCTCGGGCTGCCCGCAGCGGGCTACGCGGAGCGCGTGTCATGAGCGGCCCCGTGAAGATCCTCGACGGCAACACGTTCGTGGTCAGCGACGACAGCGGCGACATCGAGGCCTCGCTGAGCGATCCGACCGGACTGTTCTCGTTCGACACCAGGTTCCTCTCGCGGTGGATCCTCACGGTCGACGGGCAGCGCCTCAACCCGCTCTCGGTGGACGACCTGCAGTACTTCGAGACGCGCTTCTTCCTCGTGCCCGGGACGGGCACCGTCTACATCGACGCCAAGCTGTCGGTCATCCGCCAGCGCGCCGTCGGCGGCGGCTTCCACGAAGAGCTCACGATCCTCAATCACGACGAGAAGGCGGTCGACCTCGAGGTACGGATCGAGGCCGCCTGCGACTTCGCCGACCTCTTCGAGGTCAAGGACGCGCTCGAGAAGCGGGGCGAGTACTACACCAGGGTCGACGACGGGCGCCTGGTGCTCGGGTATCGCCGCGAGACCTACGTGCGCGAGACCTGGATATCGGCCACGGAGGCGTGTGCAGTAGACGAGGACGGCCTCAACTTCGCCGTCCACGTGGAGCCTCACGACCAGTGGTCGACCGACCTGCATGTGGCGATCGGGCGGGACGTGCGGGGTCTGTCAAGCGGTTCGCTCAAGTACGAGCGTCACGCGAAGAAGGCCCGCCCGAACATGGAGCTCAGTCTCGAGAAGTGGCTCGACGACGCGCCGAGCCTCGACTGCGACTGGGACCCGCTCAAGCACACGTACCGGCGTACTCTCATCGACCTGGCGGCGCTGCGCTTCTCCCCGGTCATGCTGCCGGGCAGCTATCTGCCGGCCGCCGGCCTGCCGTGGTTCATGACGATGTTCGGCCGCGACAGCATCTTCACCAGCCTGCAGGCGCTGCCGTTCACGCCGGAGCTCGCGAAGACGACGCTCGTCGCGCTCGGCATGTGGCAGGGCTCTCGCCGCGACGACTTCCGCGACGAGGACCCCGGCCGGATCCTGCACGAGCTGCGCTTCGGCGAGATGACCGCGTTCGAGGAGCGGCCGCACTCGCCCTACTACGGTTCGGTCGACGCGACGCCGCTCTACGTGGTGCTGCTCGACGAGTACGAGCGCTGGACCGGCGACACCAAGCTGGTGCGGGCGCTCGAGGGCGCAGGCGCGGGCGGCGCTGGCGTGGATCGACGACTACGCCGACCTCCAGGGCAACGGCTACATCGCCTATCAGCGGCGCAACGAGAAGACCGGGCTCGAGAACCAGTGCTGGAAGGACTCGTGGGACTCGATCTCCTACCGCGACGGACGCCTACCGGGCTTCCCCCGCGCGACCTGTGAGCTACAGGGATACGCGTACGACGCCAAGATGCGCGGCGCGCGCCTCGCGCGCCTGGTGTGGAAGGACCCGGCCTACGCCGACCGGCTCGAGAAGGAGGCCGCCGAGCTCAAGCGGCGCTTCAACCGCGACTTCTGGGTCGAGGACGGCGAGTACTACGCCATCGCCGTCGAGGCCGATGGCGAGCAAGGTCAACGCTCTGGCGTCGAACAACGGCCACCTGCTCTGGAGCGGCATCGTCGACGCGTCGAAGGCAAAGGCCGTCGCCCGTCACCTCATGTCGCCGGCCATGTACTCGGGCTGGGGCGTGCGCACGCTCGCCGGGCGGCCAGGGGCGCTACAACCCGATCGGCTACCACGTCGGCACCGTCTGGCCGTTCGACAACTCCTTCATCGCCTGGGGTCTGCGCCGCTACGGCTTCAAGGAAGAGGCGGCGCGTATCGCCGCCGGCATCCTCGACGCCGCCGAGTTCTTCGACGGCCGGCTGCCGGAGGCATTCGGCGGCTACGAGCGTGAACTGACCAAGTACCCGGTGCAGTACCCCACGTCGTGCAGCCCGCAGGCCTGGTCGACCGGCGCGCCGCTGCTGTTCCTGCGCACGATGCTCGGGCTCGAGCCGATCGGTGACCATCTCGTCGTCGACCCGGCCCTGCCCGCAGGGCATCGGCCGCCTCGAGTTGCTCGACATCCCCGGCCGCTGGGGACGGCTCGACGCCTTCGGCCGCGGCCGCGTCGACGTGGACAAGCGGGTGCGGCAGCGCGCGCAGCTCGGCGTGGTCAAGCCGGCGAAGAAAGCATGAGCGCGCCTACGGGCGTGCAACCCGATCGAGAGGCTGCAGAATGAAAGTCATCATAGTTGGCGGCGTCGCTGGCGGCGCCTCGTGCGCGGCGCGCCTGCGCAGGCTCGACGAGAGCGCCGAGATCCTCATGGTGGAGCGCGGGCCCTACGTCTCGTACGCGAACTGCGGGCTGCCGTACTACATCGGCGGCGTGATCGAGCAGCAGTCGGACCTCCTGGTCGCAACGGCGGAGACCTTCCACGACATGTTCACCGTCGACGCGCGGACGGACTGTGAAGTGGTCGGGATCGCCGCCGGCGAGAGGACGGTGCAGCTCAAGGACCGGAAGACCGGAGAGGTGACCACGGAGCACTACGACAAGCTCGTGATCTCACCCGGGGCGGCTCCCATCCGCCCGCCGCTCCCGGGGATCGACCTCCCCGGGATCTTCGGCGTCAGGACGGTGCCGGACGCCGGCCAGATCCGCGCCTGGATCGACGAGCGTCGCGGCAGGTCGTCGGGCATGGATTCGTACACGGGATTCCAGACACGCAAGAGAGCGTTGCGCGCCGTCGTCGTCGGCGGAGGCTTCATCGGTCTCGAGACCGCCGAGAACCTCGTCGGGCTCGGCTTCGAGGTCACGCTGCTGCAACGCGGCGAGCAGATCATGGGACCACTCGATCCCGAGATGGCGCGCTACGTCGAGCGTCACCTGGACAAACACGGCGTTCAGGTACTGCTGAACAGCCCGGCGGCCGGGTTCCGGGAGGTGGCGGACGGGTCACTCGAGGTTCTCACGGAATCCGGCCCCGTGTATCCGGCGGACATCGTGATCCTCGGCATCGGCGTGCGCCCCGAGACAGCGCTCGCGGAGATGGCCGGCATCGAGCTCGGCAAGCTCGGCGGCATCCGCGTCGACGATCAGATGCGCACGAGCGACCCGGACATCTTCGCCGTCGGCGACGCGGTCGAGAAGGTCGACTGCATGACCGGCGAGTGGTCTCTGGTCGCGCTTGCGGGGCCGGCGAACCGGCAGGGTCGCATCGCGGCCGACGTGATCGCCGGCCGGGACTCGCGCTTTCGCGGTTCGCAGGGCACGGCGATCCTCGGCCTGTTCGGGGCAGCGGCCGCCTGGACCGGCGTCAACGAGAAGACCCTCCGGCGCGCGGGCGACGACGACTTCGAGAAGATCTATCTCTACCCCAACTCCCATGCGGGGTACTATCCCGGCGCCACTCTGCTCGCCGTCAAGGTCATCTTCCGCAGATCCGACGGAGTGCTGCTCGGGGCGCAGGCCGTGGGGAGGCAGGGTGTCGACAAACGGATCGATGCTTTCGCCATGGCGATCCAGATGGGGGGCACCGTCTACGATCTGGAGGAGTGCGAACTCTGCTACGCACCCCAGTTCGGCATGGCGAAGTCGCCCGCCAACTTCGCCGGCATGGTCGGCGCCAACGTGCTTCGAGACGACATGCCCATCGTCCACTGGGACGCTCTGGGGGACGGCTTCCTCCTCGACGTGCGCCATCCCGAAGAGCTCGCCGTCGAGCAGTTGCCGGAGGTGGTCAACATTCCGATCGACGAGCTCCGCGGACGCCTGGACGAGCTCCCGCGCGACCGTGAGATCCTGGTGATCTGCCGCTCGGGCCAGCGCGCCTACTACGCGACGCGGGTCCTCCTGCAGAACGGGTTCACCGCCCGAACGGTCGCCGGCGGCATGCTGTCGCATGAGATCTTCGCGACGCTCTGAAGAGAGCGACCACGTCCCCGAGCGAGAGGAGTCACGACATGGCAGACCAGAGACCCAAGCGTATCGCCGAGTTCATCGAGCCGCTGCGCGTCACGCCGGGCCGCAGGGTCACGCTGGCGAAGCACTTCGACCCGGGGTACAAGGCCGGGTTCCTGGACAAGGAGGAGGGCGAGGAGATCCTGGCACGCGGCGTCGAACTGCTGACCGAGTACCAGGAGCGCCTGGCCGCGCAGGACACGCACGGCGTCGTCGTCGTGCTCCAGGCGCTCGACGCCGCCGGCAAGGACGGCACCATCCGCCACGTCATGAGCGGCGTGAACCCGCAGGGCGTCTCCGTACACTCGTTCAAGGCTCCCTCTGCCCTGGAGCTCGACCACGACTACCTCTGGCGCTTCGCCTGCAACCTGCCCCGCCGCGGCGAGATCGGCATCTTCAACCGCTCCTACTACGAGGAGGTCCTCGTGGTGCGCGTGCACCCCGAGATCCTCCAGGGTCAGCAGTTGCCGCCGCGGGCGCGCGGACGGGACGTCTGGAAGAAGCGCTACCGCGACATCAACGCCTGGGAGCAGTACCTCACCGACAACGGCTTCACCGTCGTGAAGCTGCTCCTGAACCTCTCCAAGGAGGAGCAGCGCACCCGCTTCCTCCGGCGCATCGACCTGCCCGACCACAACTGGAAGTTCTCCGCCGCCGACGTCAAAGAGCGCAGCTACTGGGACGACTACCAGAAGGCGTTCTCCGAGATGCTCTCCAACACGAGCACCGAGCATGCGCCCTGGCACGTGATCCCCGCCGACCACAAGTGGTTCGCGCGCATCTGTGCGTCGGCAGTCATCGCCGATGCGCTGATCAAGATCGATCCGAAGTTCCCCAAGGTGACACCCGAGGCGCGCGACGCGCTCATGGAGACCAAGGGGCTGCTGGAGGCCGAGGCTCCCGACGGCGCGGCGCCCGATCCGTTCGCGGCCGAGGAGCTCGCGAAGGCGGCCAAGGCCGAGGGCAAGCACGGGAAGAAGGCCAAGAAGAAGTCGGGCAAGAAGGCCAAGAAATCGAAGTGAGCCGGCGAGCGCGCCTCGAGCGAGACGGAGAGCAGCGATGGCAACCACTGACAAGACATCCGCGGGGGCGACAGGGACGACCGAGCGCTGGTACGCGCTCTCGGCCGAGGACGTCGCCGGCAGGTTCGGTGTGGACCCGACGAGCGGCCTCTCCGTGGCGAAGGCCGCCGAGTTGCTGCAGAAGGACGGGCCCAACGCTCTTCCCGAAGAGAAGGGTGAGCCGGGCTGGAGGCGGTTCCTCGACCAGTACCGCGCGTACATGCAGATCATCCTGCTGATCGCCGCGGCGATCTCGCTGGTCATCGGCCAGTGGAGCACCGGCCTGGTCCTCATCGCCCTCACGGTGTTCAACGCCGTGACCGGCCTGCGCCAGGAGGGCAAGGCAGAGAGCGCGATGAACGCGCTCAAGTCGCTGATGAAGCTGACGGCGCGCGTGCGCCGCGACGGCGTCGAGTCGGAGATCCCGGCGGAGGAGGTCGTGCCCGGCGACGTCGTGCTGCTCGCCGCGGGCGACAACGTGGCCGCCGACGGGAGGATCATCCAGGCGAGCTCGCTGGACATCGACGAGTCGGCGCTCACCGGCGAGAGCGTGCCCGCCTCCAAGACGACCGACGCACTCGCCGACGCCGAGCTCGGCCCCGGCGACCGCACCAATATGGCGTTCATGAACACGCCGGTCACCCACGGCGGCGGCGTGATGATCGTCACCGGCGTAGGCGCCGACGCCGAGGTCGGCAAGATCGCCGGCATGCTGGCGGCGACCGCCAAGGAGCAGACGCCGCTCACCAGGCAGCTGAACACCATGACCTTGTGGATCGGCGCAGCGGCTCTGGGGACGATGATCGTCATGTTCGCGCTGGGGCTCTCGCGCGGCCAGAACGCCGAGAGCCTCTTCATCACGGCCATCGCCCTGGCGATCGCGGCCATCCCGACGGCGCTGCCGACCGTCCTCCAGGTGATCCTCTCCGCCGGCGCCAAGGAGCTGGCCGCGGAGAAGGCGATCGTCAAGGACCTCGTCTCCGTGGAGACGCTTGGATCCACGTCGGCCATCAACTCGGACAAGACCGGCACGCTGACGATGAACCAGGTGACCGTCGTCGAGGTGCTCGACGCCGTCGACCGCTACACCGTCTCGGGCATCGGCTACGGCCTCGACGGGCAGGTACAGCACGCCGCCGGCACGTCCCTCTCCATCGACGACGCCATCCTCCCGTACATCATCACGAATGACGCGAAGCTGGAGAACGGCAAGGTCGTCGGCGATCCCACCGAGGGGGCGCTTCTGGTGCTCGGCCACAAGGCCGGGCCTGGACATCGAGGCGAGCCGAGAGCGCTTCCCGCGTCTGGCCACGCTCCCGTTCGATCCCGTGTACAAGCTCATGGCCGCGTTCACTTCCGCTACGGACGCGTCAGGCAAGAGCGTGGTGCGGGTCTTCGTCAAGGGCGCGGCGCCGGCCGTGATGGACAGGGCCTCGAGCGCCCTCGCCGGCGCAAAGACCGTGCCCTGGGACGACGCCCTCAAGCAGCGGGCGGACGACGCCTCGGCACGCATGGCGAGCGAGGGACATCGCGTCATGGCCGCCGCCGTCCGCGACCTCGATCCCGCTTCGTTCGACGCCGAGGGCGATCTCCTCGGCTACGTGACCGACCTCCAGATGGCGTCTCTGGTCGCCATGGTCGACCCTCCCCGCGAGGAGTCCAAGGCGGCGGTCCGCGACGCGCAGCGCGCCCACATCCGGGTGCGCATGGTGACCGGCGACGACGTCACCACGGGCGCCGCGATCGCCAGGCAGCTCGGCATCCCCGGCGCGGCGATGCTGGGGACCGAGTTCGCCGCGCTCAGCGAGCCGGAGCGCCTGCGGCGCATCGACGACATCGGCGTCGTCGGCCGCGTGGCGCCCGAGCACAAGGTGCTTCTGGTCGAGACGCTGCGCAAGAAGGGCGACGTGGTTGCGATGACCGGCGACGGGGTGAACGACGCGCCGGCTATCAAGGCGGCCGACATCGGCATCGCCATGGGCAGCGGCACCGAGGTGGCCAAGAACGCCGGCCGCATGATCCTCTCGGACGACAACTTCGCGACCATCGTCAAGGCGGTCGCGAAGGGTCGCGCCGTCTACGACAACCTCAACAAGTTCATCCGCTTCGTGATGCTCGAGCTCGCCGCGTACATCATCACGTTCCTCGGCGCGAGTATCCTGAACATCGCCGCGGGGCAGCCGTTCTCGGCCTCGCAGATCCTCTACATCAACTTCCTGGTCAACGCCCCGCTCGGCATCGCCCTGGGCATGGACAAGCAGTCACCGGGACTGATGGACCGCGCGCCGCGGCCGCGCGAGGCGACGATCATGACGCGCGGCCTGCTCACCACCGCCGGCCTCGTCGGCCTGTTCATGGCCGTCGCCACGCTGGCGCTGATCAGCTACGGCACGACGCACTACGACAGCGTGGCGATCGGCTCCTCGATGGGCCTCACGGCGTTCTCATTGCTCATCGTGGCCTCCGCGTTCCAGGCCAGGAGCGTGACGGCGACGGCGCTCAGCGGCGAGACGTTCGACAACCGGCACCTGAACTGGACGGCGCTGGTGGAGATCGTCCTCGCCGTCCTCATCACCCAGATGGACGTCATGCGCCGCATCTTCGGGACCGAGCAGCTGAACGGCGAGCAGTGGCTGCTCGCGCTGGTACCGGCCGTGGCGCTGTTCTTCCTCTGGGAACTCGGCAAGCTGGTGGCGCGCCGAGGGACGGCGGGTGCGCCGCAGTCTGTGCCCGTCGAGGAGGTCGCCGCATGAGCCCGGCGCTCCGCTCACGGTCGTCCACCGGCCGCCGTCACGCTTGGTTCCGTCAGGCCGGCTCGGGCGCCGCCGCGCGGTCCGGCGCGGCCGGTCCTTGATGGTCGCGTTGCCATGCGGCGAGCGCGTGAGCGTGGGGCAGCGTCGCCAGCGTGAGCTCGCAGAACCGTCCGTACAGACCATCGTACAGGCTCCGCAAGGACGCACGCGGCGCGACCAGCGCGCTCGGCGTCGCCCACTCTGTCTCGAGCGTCGCGGCGCCGGCGGCGACTGCCGCGAACAGCGCCGCGCCGACACCCGCACGGTCGGGACCTCGTCGCACGTCCTGGGCGAGCCCAGTCACGTCGGCGACTATCTGCGGCCAGAGCGCGTTCGCCGCGCCGCCGCCGCTGCTGCGCAGACTGGCGATCGTCGCCCCTGCGTCGCGCATCACCTCGAGGTTCTGGCGCACGGCGAAGGCCGTCGCTTCGAGCAGTGCCCGGAACACGTGGCCTCGTCCGTGCGCGGCGGTCAGCCCGAAGAGCGCGCCGCGCAGGTCGGGGTCGAACCACGGCGTGCGCTCCCCGGCGAAGTACGGCAGGGCGATGAGGCCGCCGGCGCCGGGGCCGGCGCTCCCGGCCTCCTCGAACAGGTCCTCGTAGGGCGGAGCGCCGAGCAGCTCGCGCAGCCACGCCGTCAGCGCCCCCGTCGACCCTACGCCGGCGGCGACGTTGTGGGACCCGGGCGCGAACCCGACGGTGCGCCAGAGGCGCGGGTCGACCCGCGCGGGGCTGTCGACCTCCGTCAGGAACATGCTGGTCCCGTAGACCAGCAGACCTTCGCCGGGTCCTCGCAGCCCGGAGGCGAGCACCTCGGCCCAGGAGTCGATCGTGCCGCCGGCGACGGGTGTGCCTTCGGCGAGGCCCGTCGCCGCAGCCGCCTCGCGGCTCACCGTTCCGCACGTCTCCTGCGGCCACACGAGGTCCGGCAGGCTCGCTCCGGGGGCGAGGCGCTCGGCCCACTCCTCAATCCACGCGTTGTTCGTCTGGTCGTACAGAGGGGCCCAGTGACCGGCGCTGTGGTGGTCGAGGACGTACTCGCCGGTGAGGCGGGAGATGAGGTAAGAGGCGGCCCCGAAGAGGAATCGGGTGGCCGACCACACGTGCGGCTCTTCGTCGACGATCCAGCTGACCTTGGGGCCGACCGATTGACTTGTCAATCGCGCGCCACAGCGTGCGAGGATCTCGTCGGCTCCGAACTCGGCGGTCAGACGCGTGATCTGGTCGGTGGCCCGCGTATCGATGCCGTAGAGGATCGCCGGACGCAAGGGTCGTCCTTCCGCGTCCGCCGGGACGAGGCACGGCCCGAGCCCGGAGACGCCGACCGCGGCAACCTGCGTCGCGCGGCCGTCGACGAGACGGCGGCACACGTCCACCACACCCGCCCACCAGTCGCGCTCGGCGTCCTGCTCGGCCCAACCGGAGCGGGGTCTCAAGATGCCGTGCGGCGCCCCGGCGGCGGCCACGGGGTTGCCGGCAGCGTCGACGAGGACTCCCCTCGTCCCCGACGAGCCCACGTCTACGCCCAGAAAGAACTCGTGCATCACTCTGTCTCTCCGCCCGCGTGCTACGGCTTCTGCGCTGCGGTCGTCGCGTCCTGTGCCGAAGCCGACGACCAAGCCGGCAGCCTCACCCGAGAGTATGCACCATGAACGTCGAGAGAAGAGGGGCCCACGCATCCATGAACGACGCGTTTCCGACACCCGGTGTCTGATGGCCTGTTCCGACTCGCCCACCATTTCAGCGACCACGGTGCCGGTAACGGACGGACGCTCGTCGACGCGAAGCGACGAGGGAAGGAGGAGTGGTGCCCCGATGGATGGCCCGGTCTCAGAGGAGACCGGCGTCCAGCGAGGGAGGCTTGCTTGCGAGTGTCGATGACCAACTGGTAACTTGCGCTGTGCGCGTTCCTTGGCGTGACGGACGCGGCGAGGTCGCCCGACCGTCGCCCCGCCGTACAACTCGAGATCGGAGAGCATATGTGCTGCCTGTTCACCGCACTGTTCTTGCTCGGCCCGCGCGCCGGCGTTGTCGTCTGGTGGATCCTCGATCCCGCGCGCTGGGACCTGGCCTTCAGCAGCTGGCTCTGGCCGGTGATCGGCTTCTTCGTCGCGCCGTGGACGACCATGATGTGGGTGCTCGTCGCGCCCGGTGGGGTGAACGGGTTCGACTGGCTCTGGGTCGGGCTCGCCATCTTCACCGACATCGCCTTCTGGAGCGGCGGGGCCTACGGCAACCGCAACCGCATGTCGGGTTCGCAGACGGCGTGATCTGCTGCCTGAGGTCACAACTCGGAATGGAGTACCGATGAACGACGAAGTCATGGACGAACTGGGGCCGGTCGACTACCTGGTCGTCGAGTTCCCCGAGGGCAAGGCCGACTTCTCCGGCGCGATGGCGGAGCAACTGACGGCGCTGGTCGAGGCCGGCACAGTGCGCGTCCTCGACCTGCTGATCATCACCAAGGACGCGGACGGCGCTGTCGACGCGTTCGAGCTGCACGAGTTCGAGGACGGCGACGCCGGAGCACTGCGCGAGCTCGGCGCCGAGTTCGCGCAGCTGCTCTCGGAAGAGGACGTCGGCCACATCGCGGCGGCGCTCGAGCCGGGCACCGTCGCCGCCGCGCTGGTCTGGGAAAACACGTGGGCGGCGCCGCTTGCCGCGTCGATCCGCCATTCCGGCGGTCAGCTGGTCGCGAGTGGCCGCATCCCCATGCAGGCGATCATCGCCGCCGCAGAGGCGAGCGTGGACGCCGCACAGACGGAAGGAGCCTGACATGCCCCTCGGCCCAGGACGAAGAGGACCAGGCGTGATCGGCCGCCCGGTGGCACGCACCGCCGCCGTCGTCGGCACCGTGGCCGTCGTGTCACACGGGGTCGGCCGGCGAAGCGACCGGCGCGAAGACCGCCGGGACGACCGGCAGGATCGCCGTCGCTGACGCGCCGCTGATCCGAGGTGGATCGGGCTCGGACCCGGCGCGATCAACACCGGCGCCTCGGAATCTGGACGGGGGGTGAGGGCTCGCCCTCACCCCCCGTCTTCTTCGCGGTGTGGGCCAGCGTCACTGCGGGTCCGCTTGCGGTAGCGGCCTCCCGGCCGTCGTCACCCGGCTCCGCTTCGGCGCTCTCGCGCTGAGCCCGGCCATCTCCCACATCACCTGGCGAGGCACTTTTCGCCCGCCTTGGTCCGTGCTATCCGGCCGCTCCTGCGCCGACGCCCTGCGTCTGCTCATGCTCGTGCAGCGCCTTCTCGTCGGTCCGGTCGATGCCGGCGAAGAACGCCCGCAGGTCGTCGATGAACCCATCGGCGTCGGTCGAGAAGCCGAACAGCTTGGGCAACTGGCCGACGATTATGGTGATGCCGAGGCCGTTCATGTAGCCGACCTGTACTTCCTTCGACAGCAGGTCGGCCACGAAGCCGAGCTTGCCGAGCCCGAGCCCCATCTCGATCAGGCCCACGAGCAGCGCCAGCATCCCGGCGAGGGCGATGGCTTTCGCGGCGTCGCCGCCGGCCAGTAGGGGCACGATGGCGGCGAAGATCAGCGGCGAGACCGACGAGTCGGGCCCAAGGACGAGCACGCGTGAGGGGCCGAGGACAGCGTAGCCGACGAGGCAGGCGATGGTCGTGTAGAGGCCGGTGACGCAAGGGAGTCCGGCCAGCTCCGCGTAGGCCATGCCTTGGGGGACGAGGATCGCGGCCAGCACCACGCCGGCCACGAGGTCGGCGCGCAGCCAGCGCCGTTCGTACGTGCGAACCACGCGTACGCCGGGAACCCAGCGTTCGAAGCGTTTGGTCCTGGTCGCGTCGATCGTGGCGACAGCTCAGCTCTCCGTCCGGTCGGGAGAGAGCGCTTCCACCCTCGCCTCGATCGCCGCGGTGCGGTCCAGCAGCTGTTGCAGCATCGCCCAGGTGTCCGCCTCGCGGGCAGCGCGCGCCGCATCTGCTTCTGCGGTCCGTTCGTCCTGGTCGGCGGACACGAACATGGAGGTCACGGTCGCCGTGAGGAAGGAGAGGAAGGTCACGCCGACGACGATGACCACGGAGCCCACCACGCGTCCCCAGGCGCTGTGCGGCACGATGTCGCCGTAGCCTACGGTGCCCAGCGTGACGATCGCCCACCAGATGCCGTCTCCCACGGTGGCGAAGTCCTTGTGATCGATGAATCTTACGAGGATCCCGGCGCCGATGCCGACGACTGCGGTGACGGCGGCGAGATAGCCGAACACGCGCCGGCTGGCGACCGCCTTGCCGGCGCGATGCCGGATGCGGTCCTCCACCCTCGCCTTGGGGCTGCCCTGTCGTTCGTTGGCCACGGTCTTCCTTTCTCCGTCTGTCCGGGGCGCTCGTGGGCGCATCGAGACCCTCCCGGGCAACGTTACCAGTGAGGCGGTCGACGGGGCCATCGCGGCGAGTGACGGATCGCTGCGCCGGGAAGACCGTAGGCAACAGACCCCGACCGGGGAGTTGAGCCGGGCATGCCGGCCGGACCGACGAGGAGGACGTCATGGCAGACAACGCAGCGCAGGGCGGTTCGCAGGCTTCGGGTTCCGGGAGCGGGTGGCTGATCGGCGGCGGAGTCCTTGCGGCGGCGCTGCTGGCGTTCATCCTCCAGAACCGGGAGACGGTGTCCTTCACCTGGCTGTTCTGGACGTTCGACGCACCGCTCTGGATCGTGCTCGTGATCACCGCCCTGGTGGCCTTCGTGATCGGCCAGTTCGCGCTGATGTGGCGCCGGCACAAGCGGCGCCAGGCGCGCCGTGACTCACGCTAGCCGACGGCCGTCGCGGGGAGGGCGGAAAGAGCAGGAGGGCGGGGCGCCGTGCGGCGCCCCGTCCTCTGTGCCTGGTCCTCAGCGCGCCGTCGCGGGTCCGTATCAGACCTGCGTGAGCGCCTGCTGCTTCATCGTCTCGAACTCCTCGGCGGTGATGGCGCCCTGCTCCTTGAGAGCCGCGAGCTTGGCGATCTCGTCGGCGGACGAGTAGCCAGCCGCACGACGCTCCCGCTCCTGCGCCGCCGCGATGATCTGCTTGTCCTGCTCCGTCATCTTGGGTCGCGCGATGACGTAGATCAGGATGCCGATGAACGGCAGGACGAAGACAAGGATGATCCAGCCTGCCTTGCCCCATCCGGAGAGGTCGTTGCGACGGAAGATGTCGGCGAAGATGGCGATGAACATCCAGATCACCATCATCCAGAAGAAGAAGGCGATCATGGTCCAGAGAATGCCGCCCGTGCTTTCTACGTTCATGTAGTCACTCCCACTCGTTGCGGGCAGTCGTCTGCCCTGTTTGCGATAGCGCCTCGACCGGGACGGGCCGGACGCGGGTCTACCTCAGGTGCGCGCGGGCGTCGAGGGCGGCGGCTCTTTCGGTATCCGTCCCGTGAAGAGCAGGGATACCACACCAGGGACGGCCAGGGCGGAGAGCGCCGTGCGCAAGGTCTTCCCGAAGCCCTCGCCGGCAGGCGGAGCGAGACGGCACCACAACCGATTGGCCATGACAAGACGAGAAGGTGAAATTCCCGATGACGGCTGCGTCGTCGCGTTCTGAGGTCTTCATCGTGATCCTTGCTGCGCTATTCTACGCTCCGAGCGAGTGCCTGGATGCCTTCTCCGGTCCTGCTGAGACGCTGAGGCACACCGGGGCGGCTTGCGTGCTCTTGACGGCAGCGCGAAGGAGCCGCTGCGCGCGGGTGAATGTTACCAGATGGTAACGGTAGGGTCAGTGCGGATGCTGTATCGTTGTGGTCACTGGCCGATCAGGTTGAGGACGGGCGATCCGGACATGTCGAAAAGAGCTCAAGAACAGGGCCGCAGACGCGAAGCGACCATCGAGGCAATGCTGACGGCCGCGGAGGAGCTCTTCTCCGCACGCGGCTTCACTGCCGTCTCGGTTCGCGACATCGCGGCACGCGCCGGTGTGTCGCACGCGCTGGTCCACCGCTACCTCGGCAGCAAGGCGGACATCTACCGCACCGTGCTGACGCGCAACGAAGACGCCATCCTGCGTGCGGCGCCCGACGATTCCGACCTTCTCGCAGCTGCGCGCCTGATGCTTCAAGCGGCGCTTACGACGCAGCGCCAGTATGTCAGGCTCGTCGCGCACTCGGCGCTGCACGGCCTTTCGTATGAGCGGACATCAGGCAAGTTCGCGGCCACCGAGCGGCTCATCGAGCTTGCGCAGCGCGCGGCCGCCTCGGCGTCTCCGGCCGAGCGAGCCGAGAAGGACCTCGATCCTCGCCTCGTCGTCGCCGGCGCGGTGGCTCTCCTGCTCGGATGGGTCTCCACCGCTTCCTGGGTCCTTCCGGCGGCCGGGATCGAGGACATGGACGAGACTGCGATGCAGGATGGGCTCGAGCGCCTGGTCTGCGGCATGCTCAGCGGCAACGTGCCGGGTCTGGGGAGCGACGACACCCCGGTGAGCTGACGCTCCCCGGCTGGAGGGGTGCAGCCCTCAGAGCCCGCCGATCCCTTTGCCGATCAGCACGACGCCGAAGACGAGCAGCAGCACGGACATGACCGTCGCGTTGTTCGCCGCCAGCCAGGCCTTCCACTCTTCCAGGACGCGCGCCGACCGGTCGCCCATCGCGAAGTAGACGGCTACCGGAGCGGCCACGCCAAGGCTGCCGACGACGACCAGGACGACCAGGACGATGGCCTGCTGGAAGCCGGACAAGCCGGCCTGGGCGATCCCAGCCGCCGCTGTTGCGTTGAGGATGAGGTTCTTGGGGTTCACGCCCGAGAGCAGTGCGCCGACGGCGACTGAGCGCGCGGGCGTGAAGCGGTCAAGCGACTTCATCCACTTGGGCATCGGCGCGTCTTCGCCCGGAGCAGGGCGCTTCTTCAGTTGTCGCCAGGCCGCGAACAGCAGGAGCAGGCCGAGCACGAGCTTGATGGCGCTCACCGTCTTGGACGGTCCGCTCGAGGTGGCCACTCCGGCGGTGTTCGCGATGATGAGCACCACGGTGCCGACGACGGCGAGGCCGAGCAGCCAGCCGCCGAGGAAGGCGAGGCCGTTGCTGCGCGCCTTGGGTGTGATCAGCATCAGGATGATGGCGATGATCGGCACCGGGCTGATGGCGATGCCGATCGCCAGCGGGAGGATATCTCCGATTGCCTGAGTCATGGGGACTTCCTCTCGGCGTGCCGCGTGGCGATGCGTTGCTGGAGCGGCGGCGTGGCGATCATCACCGTCGCAACGGCGAGCACGATCAGCGCGATCATCGTCGGGCCGGCGTCGAGCATGAACGCCGTGAGGAGCACGACCATCAGCGGCGTCCGGAAGAGGGCGTACACGGCGCCGGTCATGATGCCGGCCACGAGAATGGCGAGCGGCACTCCGGGAAACACGATGTTCAGTGCTAATGCGACGCTCACCGAGGCGAAGATGAGCGGGAAGGTCGGCCCGCCGAGGAACCCGCTGCGGAACCCCACGGCGAGCAGGGCGAGTTTGCCGACGGCCATCACGAGGAGCACCGCGATGCCGTAGCCGGCAGCACCCTCGATCACCACCTGCACCTGTGTCTCGCCGGCGAACATGACGACCGGCGCGAACACGCCGACGACGCTGAAGATCGCGCCGGCGACGAGCGCTCGCAGGACAACGCGCTCCTGGAGGCGGCCGAAGAACGCCTCGGCCGCCTTCATGAAGGCGGCCGTAAGCAGCGCCAGGGCCAGGCCGACGAGGGCGAGCGGGACCATGATGAACGCGTCGAGGATGCGGTAGTCGGTGACCGCCGGCAGGTGCAGGAAGTTCACGAAGCCGGTCTCGTGCAGCAGCAGGAACACCGCGTACCCGACACCGCCACCGATGAGGGCGGCCGGCAGTGTGGAGAGACCCTGCTTCTTCGTCTCGGCAACCTCCGTGCCGAGGACGGCGGCGAACACCGGATTCTCCAGCAGGCCGTTGTACCCGGACGCCACGCTGGCGAAGACGAGCTTCGGCCGCCAGTCGGCGGGGATCTTGAAGACGTCGCAGTAGAGCGCTGCGATCTTGCTGGCGATGTTGCCGATCGCACCTTCAGGGCCGAGCACTGCGCCGGAGAACAGCGAGGCGAGCGACTGGGCGACCGTCGCCGGGAGGTCCTTCCACTTCAGGTGTGAGACGTCCCCGGTGAGGCTGTCGAGCATCGAGCCGTCGAGGTTGCTCGGCGCCTTCGCGTACTTGACGAGGAGGCCGACCAGCAGCGAGAACGGCAGGCAGATAACCGGGAACATCCACGCGTGATCAGTGACGAAGCCGTTGCTCCAGATCAGCTTGTTGAGCGCTTCGTAGACCACGAACCACGCCATGACGGCGAATCCGCCGATCAGAGAGACGACGACGACGTGGATGTAGAGGCCCCGGGGATACGGGGTGGCCTCCGCAGTCTTGGTCGGCGGCGGCTGGGGCTGCTGTGGTTCGGGTTCTTGAGGCTCAGTGTTCACGATGCAGTCGGGCGCCACCTCATGTGCTGGGTGAACGGTGAGGGCGGTAGTCGTGGCGACCGCCCCTCGCGCGACAAGGCCGGCCGGCGGCAGGGCCGCCAGCCGGCCGGCTCACTCGTCTCGAGCGGAAGCCCTATTCCTCCAGCGCCATGCCGATCTCGGCGCCGGCGGCGAGCAGGTCCTGGGGATGCAGCCACCTGTCGGCCAATGCCATTCCACCGGAGCGCATGATGGCGTCCCTCAGCGGAATCGCCCACCGGTGCTCGAGCACCACGACCGCCGCCGTCATTCCCGGCGGAATCGCGTCGGCGAGGTACCAGACCTCTTCTTCATCGTAGACGGAGCCCTGCTCCAGAGCCGCCTCGGCGCCGACGACGGCGCCCACCTCGGCGCCTTCTTCGCCGGCCGCGCCGAACCCCATGAGCGCGCCCGCGAGCGCGCCGAGTTCGGCAAGCTCTTCATTGTCGGCGAACTCGACCTTCTCGACCGTGCCGTCGTCATTCTTGTGCACCACGAGCAGGTCGATGACCCGCACGACGTCTTGGTCACGCAGCTTGTCGAGCTCGTCGAGCGCCTCGCCTTTGAACTCCGCGTCGGCGCCGTAGCCGATCGTCAGGACCTGGACTGGACCCATAGCCATATCGGTCTCCTTCTCTGTAGTCGGCCGTGTCTCGGCCGTCTACATGCTCTGCAGGATCTTGGTCTTCTGGAAGTCGAATTCAGCCTGGGTCAGAACGCCTTGGTCGAGCAGGCTCTTGAGTTGCGTCAGCTTGGCCATCGGGTCTTCGTCGCTCGCCGGAGCCGGCGCCGGTGCAGCCTGCGGCGGCGCCTGCTGGTACTGCTGCTGCTGGAGCTCTTGGATCTGCTGGTTCTGCGCGGCCTCCTGGTCGCGAGACTGCTGTCCCTTCTTGCCCACGTGATAGGCGGCGCCGCCTACGACTGCGGCTCCGAGCAACGGCCTTCTTCTCATCCTCATGCTCTGCCTCCTTGTCCGTGTCGCCGCTTCTCGAGAGGCGACGCGTGTTCGTGGGAGGACTATACCCCTCCCTTCATGGTGTGACCACACGGTAAGGGATGCCGCAAACTGGGCCTCTCGAGCATCCCGGAGCCCCCTCGCCGCGGCTACGTCTCGGCGGGCGCCACCACGTGACCCGGGGCTTCAGGTGCGGCCGGCTCGTCGCCTGGAGCGCTACCTCCGTCTGCTGAGTAGTCGAAGACCCCGGCCTCCTTGACGCCGTGCCAGGCGTCGATGGCTATCTTCGTGAAC
Organism: uncultured Actinomycetes bacterium; assembly: GCA_963709345.1. GTDB lineage: Bacteria > Actinomycetota > Thermoleophilia > UBA2241 > UBA2241 > CAIXSE01. The sequence continues at coordinate 14,940 of CAVPVX010000001.1, read as the reverse complement.
GGCGCTGCGAAGACACTGCCGATGAGCCCCGCCAGCATGCCGCCCGCCGTGGTGATCACGATGATCGACAGCGGGTGCAGCTTGAGCGCGTCACCGAGGATGAACTGCTGGGCGACAGTCTGCAGGGGCATGTTGGCGAGGAGCACGATGAGCAGCATCCACAGGGCTTCGGTCGTCCCACCCGACCCGAGAGCGATGAGCACTGCGAAGGCGCCGCCGATGATGGCCCCGAAGTAGGGGATGTAGGCCGAGAGAAACGTCACCAGACCGATGACGAGCGCCAGCGGCGTTCCCAGTATCGCGGCGCCTCCGGCGACGATCACGCCATTGAGCGCGGCGATCCAGGTCACGCCGTAGAAGTACCGCTGCAACGTCTTCACGGAGCCCTTCAGGATCGGCAGCGCGACCTCCGCGGGCACGCCGACATGACCGGCGGCCCAGCGCCCGATCTTGCGCCCGTCCTTCTCGACCCAGAAGAGGATGTTGATCGCCAGGAAGAGACCGAAGCCGAGCTGGAAGATGGAACTGAGCCCGCTGCCGATCGCCGACAACACACCACCGGAGAGGCCGGAAGCGACGGACTTCACGTCCGCCGTCACCTGGTCGGTGGACGGCGTGCTGACGTTGTGGGCCGTCAGCCAAGACTGCACCTGCTTGATGCCGTCGTCGATCCCGGCGCTGATCTGAGGAATCTGACCGGCGATGCCGCCGATGACGATCAGCGCCGCGCCCACCATCAGGGCGATGGCCAGAAGGACCATGAGCAGCGCTGCCACCCAGCGCGGCACCCTGCGGCGCTCCAGCCAGTCGACGACCGGGAAGAGGACCGCACCGAAGTAGAAGGAGAAGAGCAGCGGCACGACGATGCCGGCGGTGATGACGACGCCGGCGAGCACGATCCCCAAGGCGACGACGACTCCGACGAAGAACCAGCTCGTCAGCCCGACGCGGCGCAGACCGCCGGATACTTCAAAGGGTCGATTCACGGTCGGCGGCGGCAGCGGGTCCGCGCCGGCGTCGGAACCGGCCCTGTTCGCGGAGCTTCCATCGTGTTCGTGCGCGTGCTCGTTCTTGTGGAACATCCACGCCCCTCTCTCGTTCTGCTTGCCCAGACTCCGTTGTGGGGGTTGTATGTTGTCGCGCCTGCCCGGTCAACAGCCCGGGGCGCCGGCCGGGATCAGAGCAGCCGCGAGAACAGCCGTGCCACCGAGTTGCGGAATCGCTCTCCTCTGGTCAGCGACGCCAGGAAGTCCATGGTGATCTGTTCGCAGTCCGCGATGTCGCGCTCGTATTGCTCCGCGTAGCTCTTCGCGACTCCGCTGTCGTAGAAGACCGAGACGACCTCGTCGTGCAGGATGATGCTGCGGATGTCCCAGTTGCACGTGCCGATGATCGAGATCTGGTCGTCCACGGTCACTGTCTTGGCATGCAGGAATCCGGCCTTGTACTGGTAGACCTTGACGCCTGAGCGCAGGAGCTGGGGGTAGTACGCCTGCGCCGCGTTGAACGGGATCTTCTTGTCCGGGACGCCGGTCATCATGAAGCGCACGTCGATGCCGCTTGTGGCCGCCGTGCACATCGCGGTCATCAGCGGCTCGTCCGGGACGAAGTACGGCGACTGGATCCAGATGCGCTGCTGCGCGTTGGTGAGCGCCGTGATGAACACGTCGCGGATGGTCTTGAAGCTGGTCTGGACGCTGGAGTGCAGCACCTGCACCGGCGTGCCCTCGTGGCGATGATGCTCTTCGGGCGGGGGCATGAACTCGGTGGCGAGATCCTCCTTGCCGCCGTTGTACAGCCAGGTGGAGGCATAGAGCATGAGATAGGGCGCGACCACCGGTCCGCTGAGGCGGAACGAGGTGTCGCGCCACACAGCGAACCTGGGGCCGCCGTCGATGTACTCCTGGCCCATGTTCATCCCGCCGGAGTAGACCGACTTGCCGTCGATGATCACCATCTTCATGTGGTTGCGGTAGTTGACCTGCGGCAGGCGCTTGTAGCAGGGCATGACCACGGCGCCGGCGGCGGCGAGCTCCTTGAGCTCGTCCTTCTTGTAGCTGATGCAGCTGAGCCAGTCGTAGAGGATGTGCACCTTGACGCCGGCCTTGAGGCGGTCGAGGAGCACGTCCTTGACCTTGGCCGTGAGCTCGTCCTGCTCCCAGATGAGGTACATGAGGTGGATGTACTTCTCGGCGGTCGCCATCTCGGCGAGCAGAGCGGGGAACTTCTGGGAGCCGGCCGTGTAGATGTCCACGGTGTCGGCGGGCAGGGGGGAGACGCCGCCCTCGACGCGCCCTACCGACTCGATGCGGGCGCCGGGCGTGGCGGCCAGGTCGTTCACCGCATCTTCGGTGAACTCCACGTTGGCCGCCTCGACCGGCGCCAGCGACTCGGCGGCGACGGCGTCCATCTGCGCCATGATCCGCCGCCGTCGCGGCGTGTCGCGGCGGAAGTTGCGGCCGATGAAGAAATAGGCGATGAGGCCGAGGACCGGCAGCAGGAGCACCACGAACAGCCAGGCGAGCACGGTGCTCGGATCGCGGTCGTCGGTGGCCAGCACGATTACAACGCTGGCGATGGCCAGCAGCAAGATGATGTCGACCACCCAGAAGCCCCAGCTGAAGAGGTTCTGGGTGAAGAAGGAGCCGACAAGGATGCCAGCGTGGCTCGCAATCATCGAACCCCCCATTCCGTGGTTGTGGCACAGCATTGTCTCACATCCGGCGGCCTCGTGACCGAACGGTCACCGGTCGTGACGGCTCACTTCTTCTTCCTCGGCACCGGCTGCGGCGGACGCCCGGAAGAGGGGCGCATCAGTGAAGACCGCCGCCAGCAGGACGAGGGCGCCCGGCTGCGTCGCGATATGGTCCCGTCTCCCAGAGCATAGTCCTGAAGCCGGTCGCTGTGACCTCGGGATAGTACGAGGCCTGAGTCTCGGGGAAGCATGGGCTTGTCGGGCTTGAGAAATCTGCGGGGCTTGCTCAGGAGGTGCCTGCCGAGCCATCGGCCGATGAGGTAGTTGACCACGTCGCCGAGGAACGCCGCCAGAAAGAGCAGCGGCCACAGTACGGCGATGTTGAGGACATCGGCGCCGGCGAGCGTGCCGCTGGTCAGCAGCAGCGACTCGCCGGGCAGGAACGGCATCACGACCAGACCCGTCTCGGCGAAGATGGTCAGGAAGATGGCGCCGTAGGCCCACGGCCCGAGCGCCTGCACCGCCTGGGCCAGGTACTCGTCGAGCTCGACGATGTAATGGAGGGACTGATCCACCCTGCCACCGGCCTCCGGTCAGCCACGCGCCGCCCGCGCCGGCCTCCGACTCAGGCCGGCGATTCGGCGGGCCCCCGCGGCGGCACGCCGCCCGTCTCGCCGCTCGCGCCGGTCTTCTCATCCCGCCGGTACAGGCGCCGTGCCTTGTACACCGTGCGGTAGCGGTCGTAGAGCACGATGATCAGCGTGAGCAGATAGGCGAAGAACAGCGTCGTACCGAACGGGACGCGGGCCTCTCGGATGCCGAGGAACCGGTCAAGCGCTTCGAGCACGAGCAGGATGACCAGGTTGACCAGGAGCATGGCCGCGAGCTCGCCGGCGAGCAGCCGCCAGCTGCGCCCGCGCAGCGCCAACCAGTGGCTCACGCCGGCGTTGATGACCGTGAAGATCGCCACGCCGATGATGATGCGCCCCGCACTGGCCTCTCCACCCGTGAGCATGAGGCCGAAGATGACGGCGACGATGGCAGTGAGCGCGACCTTCTCGCGCAGCGCCCAGCCCCAGATGCTGGTCTCGGCATGGACCTCGCGGTAGGGGTCCGCGCCATGCAGCTCCGCCGGCAGCGGATCGGCGGCGATGCGCGGGCCGTGGTCGAACGGCGGCGCCTTCTTCCTGATGATCCAGTAGGCGATGCCGATGATCGCGAGCACAGCGACGATCGCCGCCACCAGCACTCCCGGCCGGTTGGCGACCGCTGTGCTCCAGCTGTCGGTCGCCTGGACGCCGAACAGCGTCTCTTTGATGAAGTCGGTCATGTCGAGCTGGGCGATGTGGATCCACCACTCCTGCGGCAGCTTGATGAAGATCCAGATGGCCGCCGCCGAGAGGATCACCGTGTAGCGGCCCATGCGCTTGGTGTCCCAACCCCAGCGCACGAGCTCGACGAAGAGGAAGAAGTACTCGAACGTGTTCGGGAAGATGAACAGGACGGTCCTGTTCTGCGTGAGCTCGAAGAGGACGACGCCGAACATGCGGTAGTAGTAGAGGAACTGTGACATGCGGAACGCGGTCTGGTTGGTCCAGTTGCGCAGCGTCGAGAGATAGGCGACCGAGAGGTAGTAGACGTCGAGCGCCTTGTCGTAGGACTGGTAGCCGTCCAGCGGGATCGCCGGGAACTGCTGGAAGATGCTCTGGTCGATGGAGTCGAGGATGAGACACGCCAGCAGGGCGGGCACCGGGAAGTACGGGATAAGGAGCGGGAGGAACAGCCGTCCGCCGACAACGAGGACGACGATGGTCCACTCGGTGGCGCCCACGCGTCAGTCCCCGCCCGGCGCGGTCGGCTCTTCGCGGCCCTGATCGCGGATCTCGTCCTTGAGCAGGTCCTCGAAGGCGCCGGTGTCGCGTGCCTCGGGCGGCGGCTCCTGTGACTCGACGACCTCATGACCCTGCTCGTCGACCCCGACTAGGTTGTCGCGGCTCGCGACGTCGTCGTCGGCGACGCGGGGCACGACCGTCTGGCTGCGGCGCATGAGCGTCAAGATGAGCAGGCCGACGCCCAGCACCAGCAGGACGGCGATGATGGCGATGATGGCGACGGTCACTCCGGCCTCCCCTCGGATTCCCTGTGCGCGCTAGCCTAGCCCGTGCCGCCGCCGCGTGTCACGCGGCCCGCCGTCGCGCGTTGCGAGGGTGGCTGCCAACAGCTCGTCGACGGCCCGGACCAGCCTCTGTCGCTCCGCCGGTCGCCGCGCCGGCGGGACGTCGGCGACATCCATGATCTGCTCCCCCATGAGCACCCAGCCGCAGAGCATCGCGGTCACGAGAGAGACCACCCCTCGCACCTGCTCGTCCCACTCTGGATCGTCGTCCGGCCCGGCCGCGAGCAGTACGTCGACTGCCACCTCCATACCGGGGTAGCCGCCGGGCCAATCGAGTACCGGCATCCCGCCGAGGAAGCTGCGAGCCATGATGAGCAGGTACAGCCGGCCCTCTTCCAGGTAGTTCTCGATGATGCTCAGGATGGCTTCGCGGGGATCGGTCAGGTCGGCCGTGAGGCTGCGCACGCGCGACTGGTTGCGCTCGAGCACGGCGGCGAGCAGGCCACGCTTCGAGCCCCAATGGTAGTAGATCAGGGGGTGCGTGACCCCAGCGGCCGCGGCGATGTCCCTGACGGTCACGAAGTCGTAGCCGCGCTCGGCGAACAGCTTCTCCGCGGTGTCGAGGATGTCTGCGCGTCGGCCGTCCGCCGTCGCACCGCCCCGAGATGGTCGTTTTCTCTCCGTCACCTGTGGGCCCACCAGTCATCGTCCGGTTTCGGTCCTGTGCACCGGGGAGTTACCCCCTGGTAACATCTGCCGCCATCGGCCGCTTGACGCGGCCTCGGCGCCGCCGCAGTATATATGCCCTGACCGTATGGTAAGGTCTGGACCCTCATCATCCTAGTGGTCGACGCGAGGGTGGTCTGGGGACTCACTGCTCGTTGGGAAGAGTGACATATTGTCGGTCTGGCGACTCCGCTTGGACCACCCGATTGAAAGGGAAGGGCGTATGAGCGAAATGATGGTCCTCGGCTTCGAGAACGAGATTGAGGCCGACCGCTTCGGCCTCAAGCTCGCGGAGCTTCAGAAGGACATGATCGTGCAGCTGCAGGACGCAGCCGAGGTCGTCCGCGACCCCGACGGCAAGCCGCACGTCAAGCACGGCCATGGACTGGTCGGCGCGGGCGCCCTCGGCGGCGCCTTCTGGGGCATGCTCTTCGGCCTGCTCTTCTTCGTGCCGTTCCTCGGTCTCGCCATCGGCGCCGGCATGGGCGCCCTGTTCGGCAAGCTGGGCAAGACCGGGATCGACAAGGAAGTCCTCCAGCAGATGGGCGACGCGGTGCCGCCGGGCAAGGCCGGCTGGTTCCTCGTCATCAGCCAGCTGACGGAGGACAAGTTCCTCGCCGCCGTCGAGGGCACCAACGCCAAGCTGGTGCGCTCCAACCTCACGGCCGAGCAGGAAGCGGAGCTCAAGCACGCCTTCGGCGCCAAGCACCACAAGAAGGACGCGACAGCCTGAAGGTCACGCAAGTGAGCATGTGACGACGGCGGGCGGGCGACTGAGACCGGGACCCGCTCGCCGTCGTTCTGTCGCCGGTGCCACGCCGGCACCCGGCCAGGGCAACGTCGGACCAGCGGGAGGTAGGTATGAACGAGTTGCCGTCCAAAGGCGCGAAAAGCAAAGGCCGTCTGGAGGCGTTCAGCGACGGAGTCTTCGCGATCGCCATCACGCTCCTGGTCATCGAGATCGCTGTGCCGGAGCACGGCGGCGGTGGTCTGTTGTCGGCGCTGTGGCACGAGCGGCCGGTGTACCTGGCCTACTTCATCGCCTTCATGTCGATCGGCGTCGTCTGGATCGAGCACAGCGCGCTGACCGAGGCGCTGGAACGCGTCAACGCCGGCTTCCTGCGGCTGAACCTGTTGCTCCTCTTGCTGGTCGCCTTTCTGCCGTTCCCGACCAGAGTGATGGAGACATATCTCAGGACGACCGACGCGGAGACGGGCGGCGAGCGTACGGCGGTGGCGTTCTTCGGCATCATCCTCTTCCTCCTGAGTCTGATGCTCATCGTGCTCGGCAAGTACGCCGAGCGCGAAGGCCTCTTCGGCGAGGACAAGGGTGAGGAACGCGCGGAGGACAATCGCGTGAAGTACCAGCTGGCGCCGAGCCTCGTCTTCTACGGGGTGGCGACGGCGCTCGGGCTCATCTCGCCCTACGTGGGCGTGGCGCTGTACTTGCTGATCGGCGTCTACCTGCTCCTGCCGATCAGGACCATCAGGCGTGTACTGGGTCGCTCCACCTGACGGAGGATCAGCGCTTCGAGTGGCGACCCCGCTCCACGCGGATGGAGAGAAGGTCGGTGGATCAATGCTGCGTCCATCGCCATCGTCCGCCCTTCAGGTGTCTCTCCTCGTGCCGCTCGCCGCAGGGATCCTCGGGTTCGTCGGAGCCGCCGAGGGCATGACTCTCGGATTGGCGGCATTGCGCCGTCCTGACCGTTGGGTCAGACTGAGTCGGCTGGCGAGAGTCTCATGAGGGGGAACTGAAGTGGCGAAGAAGACGACGTCCGGCGCTGCCGGGGCCGGCAAGGTCGCGGCTGCCGCCACGGCAGGCGCGGGACTGATCCTCTTCACCCTGGCGGCGGGCCAGTTCCTCATGGCTCTTGACTCGTCGGTCATGAACGTCTCCATCGCCACCGTCGCCGAGGACCTCGGCACGACGGTGCAGGGCGTGCAGACGGCGATCACGCTGTACACGCTGGTCATGGCCAGCCTCATGATCCTCGGCGGCAAGATCGGCGGCATGATCGGGCGCAAGCGCGCGTTCTCCATCGGCTGCGTCGTCTACGGCTGCGGATCGCTCACGACCGCGCTGGCGCCGAACCTCACCGTGCTGATCATCGGCTGGTCGTTCATCGAGGGCATCGGCGCCATCCTCATCATGCCGGCGATCGTCGGGCTGGTGGCGAGCAACTTCGCACCCGAGGGACGCCCGCGCGCCTACGGGCTGGTGGCCGCCGCAGCGGCAATCGCCATCGCCGTAGGACCCGTCATCGGGGGCTTCATGACCACGTACTTCTCGTGGCGCTACGTCTTCGTCGGGGAGGTGGTCATCGTCATCGCCATCCTGTTCCTGGCGCGGCGGGCGGCCGACGAGCCGGTCGTCAAGCGCCCGCGCCTCGATCTGATCGGCGTGGTGGTCTCCTCGGCGGGCCTTGCGCTCGTCGTGCTCGGCGTGCTGATGTCGTCGACGTGGGGATGGTTCCTTCCGAAGGAGGGAGCGACGTCCTTCGCCGGGCTTTCTCTGACGATCTGGTTCATCATCGCCGGCCTCTTCCTTCTCTGGCTGTTCCTTCGCTGGCAGCAGCGTCTCGAGCGTACCGGCAAGGAGCCGCTCATCGCGCCGTCACTCTTCAGCCACCGGCAGCTCACCGGCGGTCTCGTCACCTTCCTGTTCCTGTTCCTGATCCAGGCGGGGGTCTTCTTCACCGTGCCGCTGTTCCTCTCGGTGGTGCTCGGGCTGTCGCCCATGGAGACAGGGATGCGGCTCGTGCCGCTGTCCCTGGCGCTGCTCGTAGCCGCCGCCGGCGTCCCGCGCTTTCTCCCGAAGGCCAACCCACGGCGCGTGGTGCGCGTCGGCCTGCTGGCTCTGGTCGCCGGACTCCTGGTGCTGATCGGCAGCCTCGAGATCGGCGCCGACTCATCCATCGTGTTCGTCCCGATGATCATCATCGGGCTCGGAATCGGGGCGCTTGCGTCGCAACTGGGCAACGTGACCGTGTCGGCCGTGGCGACCGAGCAGAGTTCCGAGGTCGGCGGTTTGCAGAACACCGCCACGCAGCTGGGGGCCTCGCTCGGGACGGCTCTCGCCGGCTCGATTTTGATCGCGGTGCTCACCGCCTCCTTCCTGGCCGGCATCGAGGCCAACCCGAACGTGCCCCAGTCGGTCAAGGACGAGGCGAACACCCAGTTGGCGGCCGGAGCTCCGTTCATCTCCAACGCCCAGGTCGAGGCCGGCCTGACGGAGGCGGCAGTCCCTGCGGAGGTCCAGAAGGAGATCATCGACCAGAACGAGGCGTCGCAGATCGACGGTCTTCGCACGGCCCTGTCCGTGCTCGCCGTCATCGGCGTGATCGCCCTCTTCTTCACCGGGCGGATACCGAAGGAACAGCCGGGCTCGGTGCCGACGCCGGCCTAGACTCCGAGAAGGTCCCCTTCGCGCCACATGACACGGAGGCCGTCATGAGCGACGAGTCGCGACAGACTGGGGCCGGTCGGAGAAGAAGAGGGTGGCGGGCGAGAGGCCGTGAAAGGTCACCTTGTCGCCGTCGGTGGTCAACTCGCGGGCGGTCTGTGCGAACAAGGCCTCGATGTCTTCAAGCGTCTTCTCGATGTCGTCGATCGTGGGAATCCCTTCGTGTGTGGTGTGGTGCAGGCCGACCCGCTCTTGCAGGGGCAGGCTCGGATCCGGGCTACTTCTCCAGCCGGGGTCATCTGCGCCTCGACGTCCTTGTGGGCGACCATCACTCCTCGTGGGTCTTCACGCCGGCCCGCTCGGCTGCCCCCGCCTGGCTTGTGCCATACGTGCGCATCAGAGGCACGAAACAGGCGGCCAGGCCGGCAGGTCTCACCTCGACGACGGCTACCGTCGGGCCGTCGTCTTCTTCATGAGGTGCGCTCGCACTGCCGGGGTTCAGGAACAGGGTGCCGTCGACCCAGGCTGCCGCGGGCATGTGATCGTGACCGTAGACGACGAGGTCCGGTACCTCTCCTTTGGTTAACCCTTTGATGTTGCCGGCGGCCAGGTCTTTCAGGAGTCGTTTGCGCTTGTGGCCGACGACGAAGCGCACGCCGGCCACTTCTCCCGCAACCTCGTGCGGCAACGCCGACAGCGGGCGTTTCGAGTCCATGTTGCCGGCCACCGCCGTGACGGGGGCGACTGCGGCGAGGCTAGCCATGATGTCGGGGTCCATGGTGTCGCCGGCGTGGATGATGTGGGTCACGCCCGCGAAGATCTCGAGGACCATCGGATCGAGGTGGCCGTGATTGTCGGCGATGACCCCGATGCGCACGCCGGTGGGCGTCGCCGCGAGGTGATCCTTCGGCTCGGCGCCCACGGCGGGCGCCCGCTTCCGGTCGCCGGTCGGCGAGCCTTGCTGGTCCCGCCTCCTTGCGGCCGATGATGGTGGCTCACCTGACTTGCCCCCTGCCGAAGCTGGCAGGCCGCCCTGCTCGCGGGCGGCAGGCGTCGCCATGGCCCACCGCGAGTCCTCCGGCCGTCGCCGGGTCAAGCTTGTCCCGAGAGCGATGCATTCTGCGGGGAAAGACGACATCACGATCGCGCTCTCGCCTCCGAAGCAGGTCAGACGCCGGTCTCGGCGTGGATCCTGCCGTCCTTGATCGCCTTCTGGATCACCGCGTAGTCCCTTTCGACCTGATCGGCGTAGCCCTCAGCGAAATCGGCGACGGCGAGGTCGAAGCGGTCGCTCTTGCCGAGGTAGGCGGCGATGGCGATGCGGTCGCCGGTGCGTGCGTGAGCCCGTGCCAGCGCCCAGGCGCAGATGCCACCGTACAGGGCAAGGCCGTTCGGGCGCGGGTCCTCGACCGCGAACGAACCCTTCATGTCGCGCAGCTGGCGCCAATAGTAGTCGCGCTGCTGCCCGCCGGCGACGCGCACCCAGCCAAGGAAGATGTCACTGGCCGCCTGCATCAGCCGCTGGCCGGCGACGACACGACGGCCCTGATTCCGGTAGCGGCTCCTGCCCACGAATCTCTCGAGCACCGAGGGTCCTGCCTCCTTGAGCTGCAGAAACAGGGGATCACCATCGTCACGACCCACCAGGAGGACGATCAAGGAGACCGTGCCCACGCTGCCGACCCCCACGACCTTCATCGCAAGGTCCGCGAACCGGTAGCGCTCGACGAGCTGGCGGTGATCCTCCTGCAGCGTGGCGCGATAGTCGGCGAACGCCTTCCGGGCGACCTGCTCGAGGTCTGCCTGCTCTACGGAGAGATGAGCGATGAGCGGCGGCGCGTCGATGATGCGCGGCATTCCGTCGACCGTGTTGGTGAGCTTGGTCAGGGCGTGGAGACTGTCGCGCGTGCGGGCCTTGGCGAGGACCTGCTCCACCCCGCCCTTGCTCACGCCGGCCGTCTTCTTCGCCAGCCGCACGATCTCCTCCGCCGCCACCTTCGAGTAGTAGACGTCGAGGTCGGCCATCTCGGCGTAGCCCGCCATCCGCTCGCGGTAGGAGCGCGCGGCGGCGAGCGCCGCGTCGCGAGTCTCGGCGGCATTGAAACCGGCGTCGCGGCCGGCGAGGACGAGGCTGGTCACGAGGCGCTTGAGGTCCCACTCCCACGGGCCGGGCAACGTCTCGTCGAAGTCGTTGACGTCGAAGAGCAGCGTCCGCTCCGGCGAGGCGAAGATCCCGAAGTTGAGCAGGTGGGCGTCGCCGCACGCCTGCACGGTCAGGCCTGAGTCGGGGGTCGCCGAGAGATCCGAGGCCATGAGCAGGGCCGCGCCGCGGTAGAACGTGAACGGCGACGCCGACATGCGGCCCCACCGGATCGGCACGAGCTCCGGCACTCGCATGGCGTCCTGCGACTGGAGGAGCGCCACGGGGTCGGGGCGGTCGTGCGGCGGAGCCCATCCGGCATGGCTGCTGCGCGGCACCAGCCTGCGCGCGGCTCTGCCCAAGTCGCGGTGCTCCTCGGTGGCCGCCCAGCTCGCGATCTCTGTGCGCGCTACGGCCGCCGCCTTGCGCGACGGCGACTTCCGAGATGCCGGCTTCCTGGGCGGGGACTTCTCACGCTTCGTCATGGCAAATCACCTCATTCGCGGTAGGGCATAGACTAGTGAGAATCGGGAGGGTTGTGACCTCGGGATAGTACGGGGCTCGTCGCCTGGTGAACACGACGCGCCCAGGCCATGCGCCATCCTGAGGAGGGCGCCGCGGGGGTCATGCACGATGGGGCCGGCGGCATGGGCCTGGTCGCGAGCAGTCACCGGGGCCAGGCCCATGCAACGCAGAAGCTCCGCTACCCGATTGGCAATGCGTCCCGACGACGGCCCTGGAGACCTCCATGGCTGGCTTCCCCCCGCTAGTCGTCCTCGGGACGCGACGACGCAGCAGCTTGGGGGTGGTTCCCCATGTGCATCTTGACGGCAGTCGCGATGTCATCATGGATGTGGTCCGGTCCGATGAGGGCGATGACCCCGTCCCGTTCGAGCACGTCGAACACTTGGGCTTTCACTCGGGCAAGGTGGAAATCGATGCCGCGCTGCTCGCCCGCCTTGGCCATCGCCTTGATCGTGTCGGCGCCTTCGGTGTCGATGAAGTCGACACCCTCCATGCTCAGGATCACTCCCTTCAGGTCTGATCCTTCGCGGACCCGAATCTCGCGCATGCGGTCTCCCAGGGCGCCTGAGTTGACGAAGAACAGACCACCGTCGAAGCGCACGATCGCGAGACCTGGATAGGTCTCAGCCTCGGGGTGTGTCCCAAGATCGAAGAAGGCTTTGGTGTCTTTCTTCCGGCCGAGCTCCGGGATGTGGGGGAGCGAGGACACCGCCACGAGCCACAGCAGCGAGAGGCCGACGCCGATGAAGACGCCCGGAAGGATGCCGAACGTCATCACGCCCAGGAGAGCGGCGACCGCCGCCAGGAACTCGAATGGCTTGACGTGATAGAGGCGCCTCATTTCCGGCACGTCCATCATCCCCATCGTCACGGCCTCGATGATGATCGCCCCCAGCACTGCCTCCGGGAGCTTGGAGAACAGCGGGGCGAGGAACAGCAGAGTCAGGATGATGAGGAACGCCTGAAAGAGGTTGGACACCTGGGATCTGGCACCCGCTTGGTCGTTCACCGGGCTCTTCGAGAGGCTTCCGTTGATGAAGATGCCCTGAACGAACCCAGACGAGAGGTTGGACACTCCTTGAGCCAGCAGCTCCTGGTCGATGTCGATGCGATAGTTGTGCTTGGAGGCGTAGTTGCGGACCGCGGCGGTCGTCACCGAGAACCCGACGAGGAGCAGGCCAACGGAAGCGGCCATGACCGTTGCGAAGTTGTCGATGATGTAGCGGAGGTCCGGAACCACCACGGAGGGGAGGCCGCGCGGCACTGCGCCGATGAGCGCGACACCCTGATCGCCGAGGGTGAAGGCTGCCGTCGCCGCGATCCCCATGACCACCGCGACCAGGGCTCCCGGGATCTTCGGTGCAAAGATGCCGATCCCGAACACCAGGGCGAGTGCAGCGACGCCGACGACGACCGTGGTGCCGTTCGCGTCGGACAGGCCGGTGGCCCACGTCCAGAGCTTCTGCCAGGTGTTCGAGCCGCCGGATTCCGTTCCCGTGATCTTGAACAGCTCGCCTGCCGCAACGTTGATGCCCACGCCGAAGACAAAGCCCGTCAGGACACTCGCTGCGAGGAAGTCAGAGACCCATCCCATCCTCAGGACGTACATGATCACGAAGAGAGCGCCCGTGACCCCCACGATCGCAGCGGCAAGGGTCACGGCTTCGTCCGAGCCGGAGGATGCAACGGCAAGCACGGCAGCGCCCAGCACCGCGGCCGTCGATGAGCTTGGACCTTGGGTCACTTGCCTGGAAGTCGTGAAGAGAGCGAACCCGATGAGTCCGAACGCCGCAGCGTAGAGGCCGTACTGGACCGGAACGCCGCTGATCGTCGCGTAGCCGAGCGACGTCGGGACCATCAGCGCCCAGACCGAGAGCCCGGCGATCAGGTCGGCCTTCAGCCAGGACTTGTTGTAGGCCGGTAGCCAGCCGAAGATGGGCATGAACCGGGCGAGCCCCGTCGGCCCTTCGCTCCTGGGCTTACTTCTCGATGCCATGTCGGGTCCTCGCTGTTCTCCCCGCGGACAGTGTCTGCGCGCGACGGGTTTGCGCGTCCTGATATGCGGCCGGGAACACGACGCGACCCCGTCGTTCGAGGCCGTGGTGGCGACCGGCCAGCAGAGTGCAGCTGAGGCCTGCTTCGTGCATCACTGCGCTCCTCCAAGGCCGTGGTCGCCGCGATTCGTGCTCAAGCGTGTCGAGGAGAGACTAGTGAGAATCGGGAGGGTTGTGAACTCGGGATAGTACGGGGCTCGTTGCCTGGGAACTGCCAGGAGCCTGGGCCACAGGCCCTCCAGGGAGAGGGCGGATGGTGTACCGTGGAAACGTGACCTATGGCGATGAGACACTGGGCTCGACGGAGCGGACGGAGAGTCGTCTCGGGTTCGAGACGCTGATCTCCGAGCTCTCCTCGAGGTTCGTCAACCTGCGAGATGGCGAGGTTCACGACGAGATCGAGGACGCGCTGCTCCGCGTTTGCGAGTTCCTCAGCATCGATCTCGCGGTTCTCTGGCAATGGTCCGTCACGTCCCAGGATTCCGTCGTGCCGACCCACGCCTACCCGGCCTTGGCGGACGTGCAGGTGCCCGAGCCGACCCGCCAGGAACAGTACCCCTGGACGGTGGAGCAGATGCGGGCCGGCCGCGTGGTCGCTTTCCGCGCGCCGGAGGAACTGCCGGCGGAAGCCGCCGTCGACCTCGAGTACGCGCAGCGCAGGGGCGTCAAGTCGAGCTTGTGCCTCCCGCTCGCGGTCGGAGGCGGATCGGCCATCGGGGCCGTGGCTTTCAACACGGTGCGCGTGCACCGCGACTGGCCGGCGACGCTGGTCAACCGCTTGCAGCTGGTCGCGCAGATCTTCGCCCAGGCGCTGGCTCGCCAGCGCGCCGACGACGCTCTGCGCGAGAGCCAGGATCGCATGGACCTGGCGGTGGACTCCGCCGAGGCCGGGCTCTGGACCCTGGACTACGGCACGGGCGTCTTCTGGGCCACGGCGAGGGCTCGTGCCCTTTTCGGGTTCTCGCCCGACGAGGTCATCACGATGGAGCGTCTGCGGGCGGCGGTGCATCCCGAGGACTGGGATCTCGTGCGAGGGGCCGTCGAGCGGTCGGCGCGAGAGGGCGAGCTCGTCGACATCGACTACCGGATCATCCTTCCCGCCGTGGGCCGCGCGCGGTGGATCTCTTCCCGTGCTCGGCCCCACCTCAGGCCCACCGGCGAGCCGGACAGTCTGACGGGCGTCTCCATCGACGTTAGCGAGCGCAGGCGCGCTCAGGAAGCTCTGCAGGCGAGCGAGGCACGCCTGATGGCAGGGGCCGAGCTCGCCGGCCTCGCGTT